>NZ_WQDM01000004.1:0-379495 GCF_013033125.1 Ruegeria sp. HKCCA4008 | reverse complement strand
TCTGCTCGACTTCCTGGAAACCGCCCTGACCGATGGTCTTGTTCGCCGCCTGCGGCGTGACCAGCAGCAGCGGCGTGTGGTTCCAATAGGCGGTTTTTACGGCGGTCACGAAGTTGGTGATGCCGGGGCCGTTCTGCGCGATCATCATCGACATCTTGCCGGTGGCGCGGGTGTAGCCATCCGCCATCATCCCCGCGCTGCCTTCATGCGCGCAGTCCCAGAACATGATCCCGGCCTTCGGGAACAAGTCCGAGATCGGCATCATCGCGGATCCAATGATCCCGAACGCATGCTCAATCCCGTGCATCTGCAAAACCTTAACAAACGCCTCTTCCGTCGTCATCTTCATCTGAGTGCTTCCTTGTCTTTTCAGGGCGCCGAAGCCCCTGTGAGTTACAGTATTTCGTCTTTGAGGTAGTAGCCGACATACGCCATACGCTGTCCCAGTCGGCGGAAAGGCGTCAGGATGCCGTGGCTCGGCAATGGCGAGGTGAAGATCGGCAGTTCAAACGCCTTGTCCTTTTTGCCGGCAACCAACTGCGCCATGCGTCGTCCGGCCTGGGCCGAATACATGACGCCGTTGCCGCCGTAGCCCATGGCATAGAACACGCTCTGATCTGGATCGGGCCGAAAAATGCGCGGCATCATGTCGTGGCTGACATCAACCCAGCCCCACCAGGAGTAGTCGAGGTTGATATCCTCGAGCGCCGGGAACTTGCGGGCAAGTCCCTTCTTCAGCAAGTCCAGATGTTTGCCGTTCTCGGCATCACGCCCTGTCACTGCACTGCGGCTGCCGATCTGCAACCGATTGTCCGGCAACAGGCGGTAATAGTGGCGCAGCGTGCGCGTGTCGGTCAGGGGGGATCTGGTCTGAATACCGCATTCGTCCAACTCGGCCCGGGTCAGAGGCCGAGTTACCATCGAATTTGACAGGATCGGCATCAAGCGGTGCCTGGTGCGGTTGTTGAGCCCCGGGGGTGTATAACCGGCCGTTGCCAAGGCCACCGATTTCGCGCGCACAATACCGCCCGGCGTCCGCAGATGATGCACTCTGTCCTTGGTTTGCCACCCCATGACCGGGCTGCCGGTATGGATTTTCGCACCCAGCCTGCGCGCCATGTTGACATAGCCAAAAGCCAGCTTGCCGGCGTGGATGCACGTTCCGTCCGGCTCCCACATCGCGCCTGCGGCTTCCATGTCGCGCACGTGGTTTTCATGCAGTTCGTCCCGGGAAATGACGCGCGAGCCATAGCCGAACACGTCGTTCAGCAGCTTGCTCTCTTTCTTGAGGGACGGCATGACCTTTTCACGGTGGGCAATATAGTAATGGCCACCCGGCTGCGGTTCGCAGTCGATGTCATCAGACGCGATGAGATCGTTGAACAACTCGAAAGCTTCGGTGACTTCGGCATGCATACCCTTGGCCACATCCGTGCCCCAGCGCTGAATCCATTGCGACCGTTTCAGCCGCCCGGATGAGATCTGGGCCTGCCCGCCATTGCGCGTCGAGCATCCCCAGGCCACGGTATTCGCTTCAAGAACAACCGCCTGGATTCCGTGTTCTTTGGCAAGGTGAATGGCGGTGGACAGGCCGGTATAACCCGACCCGATCACCACCACATCGGCATCCATATCGCTGGACACCGGACCATCATCGGCCGGGGGCGTACCGGCCGTTCCGATCCAGTATGTGGGCGCGTGGTCGCGATTGTGACCGGGACCCGCATCGATGATGGGGTCATATTTCGGGTCATAGCTGGCCTTGGGCCAATGACGCGGGATGCTGTTGTCCACCATTCTTGTTTTTCTCCGAAGCTGCGCGTAGTGCGGCGGATCAGGCCTTGAACATGGGGCGCGTTTTGCGAAGCGCCTGTTTTACGACGATTTTCCCGTCACGCAGGGTAAACAGATCTGCACCTTCCGCTTCGATCCGCATGCCGTCTGCATCGGTTCCCGAAAACGTCCATTCCGACACGGCGCGATCACCGTGGACAAAGTGGCCGCGGTGATCCCAATGGGCGTCCTTCATGCCTGCCCAGACGCCTGAAAACGCGGCGGAGATGGCCTCTGCTCCTTCAATCTTGTTGCCGTATTTCTCGTCACCGGCCACGGTGTAGAACACGCAGTCGTCGGCGAAGTGGGTCATCACGCCGTCGATGTCGTGGCGGTTGAACGCGTCGAACGTGTCCGCCAGGTCCTGCGCGGTCAGGGTTTTGCTCATTTTGTACTTCCTTGTCAGTGGGGTTGTTACGTTTCGTCCGGGTTCGGAACGATCAGTGTCGGTATCTTGGAACGCCGCAAAACACGCTTTGCGACGGTGCCCAGAAACGTATGCGAAAAGCCGTGATCATGCGCGCCCAGCACGATCAGATCACAGCCCAGTTCGACCGAGCGGCGCAGGATCACTTCGGCCGGGTGGCCATCTGTGACCTCGACCGAAGTGACCTGATCGCGAATTCTCTCATCGTCACCATCGAACTGAGCCCAGAACTTGGCTTGCCGTTCGGCCAGAACCTTGCGCACCATCTCGTGACGGCGCGCAGCGGCGGTTTTGCGGGTCTCTTCATTCAGGATGAAGATCTCCATCGTGATCTTGGCATCGTCCGACAGTGGCTCATTCACATGCAGCACGTGAATTTCGGCCCCCGTGGCCTGCGCGATGCTGGCGGCATGGCGCATGGCGTGACCCGAGTTTTCGGACAGGTCAGTGGCAAAGAGGATGTTTGTGACCAGTTGTTTCATGTCGTCATCCTTTCGGGTCAGTAGCCGAACAGCCGTGGAAGCCACAGCGACAGTTCAGGGAAGAAGGCGATGATGAAGATCGCGATCGTGTTGGCGGCTGCAAAGGGCAGCGCACGCAACGAGATCTGTTCGATCGTGATGTTCGAGATACCTGACGCGATGAACAGGTTTTCGCCCAGCGGCGGCGTTTGGAAACCGATACCCAGCGTGCAGACCATCACCACGCCAAAGTGGATCGGGTCGATACCCACCGAATAGGCCACCGGCAGCATCACAGGAACCAGGATCAGGATGGTGGCCAGCGTCTCCATGAACATGCCGACGAACAGCAGGAAGAAGATGATCAGCGTCCAGATGACATAGAGGTTGTCCGTGAAGCTGAGCATCGAATCCGCGATGATCGCCGGGATCTGGTTTTCCACCAGCAGTCGGCCAAACACCGTCGCGGTGAACAGGATCAGCAGAACACGCCCAGTCAGCCAGGTGGTGGCCTCGAGCGACTGGAACAGCGACTGCCAGGTCAGTTCGCGGTAGATAACCACGCCCACGAACAGGGTGTAGAAGATTGCTACGATTGCCGCCTCGGTCGGGGTGAAGAACCCGGTATAGATACCGCCCAGGATCACCAGCGGCGCCATCAGCGACCAGAAACCGCGATACATTTCGCAGCCCACGTGACGGATCGACCAACCTTCGGAAACGCCTTTGTAGCCGCGCTTTTTCGACATGAAGAAGTTCAGGATCAGCAGGCTGGTAGCGATCAGGAAGGCCGGGACGAATCCGGCGATGAACAGTTTCGAGATTGAAACCGACTGGAACGTACCGAACTTTTCCACGGCTTCCGGCGGCGGCGCCATACCGAGCGCGGCAATGCCGAAGATCACCATCGGGATAGAGGGAGGAATGATAATCCCAAGGCCGCCAGAGGACGCAGTGATCGCCGAGGCATAGCCGCGCTCATAGCCGCGGTCGATCATCGCAGGGATCATCAGCATCCCAACGGCCGCGGTTGTTGCCGGGCCCGAGCCCGAAATGGCGCCGAAGAACAGACATGCCATGACCGTCGCAGCCGAAATACCGCCGGTGAAAGGACCGGCCAGGCTTTCAGCAACATTGATCAGGCGTTTCGAGATACCGGCGGCCTCCATCAGGGCCCCGGCAAGAATGAAGGCAGGCAACGCCATCAGGGGGAAAGCACCCACCGAGGTAAAGGCGATTTGCACGAATTTGATCGGGTTCTCGTCCAGGTAAAGGAATGAGACCAGCGACGCCACACCCAGCGCCACCGTGATCGGCGCGCCAATGAGCAGCAGAAACAGGAAAGACCCAAACAGGATTGTGACGATTTCGGATTCCATGGTTTATCCCCCTGCCCTTAGGATTTCTTTGCTGCTTCAGTCGCAGCTTTGATTTCGTCGAGGTCGATCTGATCAGGATCGTGAATATCCTCGCCCTTGATAAGGCGGCGGTAATTCACCTGAATGATGCGGACGGTCATCAGCGCAAACGCGATGGGCAGCACCATGTAGATGTACTTCATCTCGATACCCAGGGTCTGGGACTTCCAGAACTTGTTCATCTTGTTGAAGACAAAATCCGTCGCCAGATACAGGAAGTAGACATTGAAGAAGAGCCAGAAGAGATCGGCGAAGGCTTCGATGTACTTGATCGACCCTTCGGGCAGGAACTTGAACTGGAATGTCACGCGGTTATGCGCACCTTTCAGAGCGGCGTAACTTGCGCCGAAATAGACGAACCAGACGAACATGTAGACCGAGAGCTCTTCGATCCAGCTGATCGAAAAGCCGAAGACTTCGCGCGCGATGATCTGCACGAACAAAAGGCAGACGAAGCCGGATAAGAGGATCCGGCAGATGACACTTTCTATGTTGTCCAGAAATTTCCAGAACATGTGGTTTCACTCCTCCCTGAAATGAGAAGAGCGCCGCAGCGCTCTTCCCGGTATCGCCGTGCGACGATTATTGCTGGACCGGCTCGCGGCCGATGGCTTCGAGAACTGCATTCAGTTTCTCGACACCACCAATGGACTCGTAGAATTGCGGCCAGACAGCTTCGGTCGCCAGTTGAATGAACTCGGCTTCGTCGTTCTCGGGGTCGATGATTTCCATCCCCTTGGCCGTCAGCTCTTCCTTGATGGCGGCTTCTGAGTCCCGCAGGAACTGGGCCGAGACCTGAGTGGCTTCCTGCCCTGCTTCCAGGATCATTTGCTGTTCCTCTTCGGACAGGTCCTGGAACACGGCTTCCGAGATGATCAGCGGTTCGATCGAGAAGATGTAACGCAGGTTAGTGACGTGGTCCTGAACCTCGTAGAACTTCATCGCATTGATCGTCAGGTAAGGGTTGTCCTGACCGTCAACCACTTTGGTCTGCAGGCCGGTGAAGGTTTCCGACCAGGCCATCGGGGTCGGGTTGATGCCCCATGCCTTGTAGGTTTCGATCATGATTTCGTTTTTTGGAACGCGAATGATCAGGTCCTGCAAATCCGCAACCGATTTGACCGGCTTTTTCGAGTTCGTCAGACGGCGGAAACCGGTATACGTCCAGCCGATGATGCGGACGCCGGCATCACGGATGGTGTTTTCGATCAGTTCCTGACCGATTGGACCCTGGGTCAATTTTTCGGCATCTTCCAAGCTGAGAATGACATAGGGCAGAGTGAAAACGCCGACCGACGGCGAGAATGGCGTGATGTTGTTGATTGCCAGCAGTGACATGTCCAGCGTGCCGATGGCGGCCTCGTTCACGGTGTCCTGCTCGGAACCGAGCTGACCGTTCAGGAACAGTGTCGCGGTGTGCTCACCACCTGATTTTTCTTCGAGCGCTTTCACGAAAGCGAGCCCCAGCGCCTCTTGAGCGCTGCCCGCGCTGTCGCCGACAGCGATCTTGAAATTCTTCGCCTCGGCCGTGCCTGCAACCATCAGTGCGGCAACGGAAACGGTTGCGCTGAAAGTGCCAAGCTTTTTGATAAATGACATGGATTTCCTCCCATTTGTCGTGTTTCGAGGTGCGCGCTGACCTGGGGAGAAATAGGCCAGTCCGATTCTACCTCGGCGACACGAAGCTAACTTGCCAAAATGGTTTCGTCGTTGTTAATATTTGCGCGAAAGGTTTCATTAATCTCAAACATACGATATGAGTCAGAACAAACTTGATACCCGGATCGGCGACACGGACATCCGTCTGCTGCGCGTGTTCAAAACCGTCGCAGAAAGTGGTGGTATCACTGCCGCCGAGATCGAGCTGAACATTGGAAAATCGACGATCTCAAAACACTTGTCTGATCTGGAACTGAGGCTTGGCCTGAAGCTGTGCAACCGAGGGCCGTCAGGGTTTTCACTGACGGAAGACGGCGAGAAGGTGCTGGCGGCGGCAGAAGACCTGCTTATTTCCGTGGCGCAGTTCAGAACCGAGGTCAACGAAGTCAAACAACAACTGGCCGGCAGTATTCGCGTGGCTTTGTTCGATCAATGTACAACCAACCCCGAAGCCCAACTTGCCCGCACCATTCACAAGTTCAATGAGGCCGCACCGGCGGTTCACATTGAGCTGTCGCTGGAACCCCCAAACGTGATTGAGACAATGGTCATCACCGGGCATCTGGATGTCGGCATCATCGCTTTGCACCGACCATCGGCAAGCCTGGATTACACACCGCTCTACGGGGAAAACATGTTCTTGTACTGTGGGCAGGAACACCCCCTGTTTGACCGGTCGGATCCAGAATTGAAGCTGAGTGTTCTTCGCAAGTTCAACTATGCCGGCCTGAATGTGAACTCTCCAAATCTCATCGTTGGTCAACAACTGGGGTTTCGACGTGCGGCCAAAGTGCAGAACGAACAAGCCCTTGTCATTCTGATACTGTCAGGTCGCTACCTTGGGTTTCTTCCCGATCATCTGGCGCAGGAATTTGTCGAACAGGGGCTTATGAAAAAGGTCCTGCCAAAAGAGATCAAATACAGAACCCGTTTCGCGGCCGTGGCCAGAAAACAACCTGCGCCAACACGCGTGGCCAAGCTGTTTCTGGAAACTCTGGTAAAGGTACATTCTCAGGTACAATAGGAACGCGGACAGGGCGTCTTGTTTCCCAGGCCCAAACCCGCCGTACCTGAAATTAGCACACGGCGCGAGGCCGCGCGGATCAATCGCAGGCTGCGGTAACGATCATTTCGACCTTGAGAACATCACGAGCCAGTTTCGCCTCGCCACAAGCACGGGCCGGGGCGTGGCCCTCTGGCACCCAGGCATCCCAGACCGCGTTCATTTCGGCAAAGTCGGCCATGTCCGACAGCCAGATCACACATTGCAGGATGCGCGTCTTGTCGCTGCCAGCCTTGGCCAGAAGGTCCTCGATCTTGGCAAGGATGTCACGGGTTTGATCCGCAACGGTTGCGGCATCGGAAACCTGACCGCACAGATAGGCGGTTCCGTTATGTTTGACGATGCGGCTCATGCGTTTGCCGGTCTCGATCCGAGTGATGGTCACGACTGCTGTCTCCTGTTTCGATGAGTATGTTCCGGTTGGGCGATAGAGCGAAACGACGCCAACCGCCAGCCCGGACCTTCAATCATCGAATTATTGCCAGCCTGCTGCGTGGGGGCTTTCAGCCTAATAGCACGCTTATGTCCGGTGCTCGGAGACGTGACAAGCGGTTGCCAGCGCCTTGCGGACAGGACGTTTTCACCGATGCTTTTTCTTTCCTGTCTTGCACTCTTCGGCCAACGCATTTGGTGAAACATCGCGGCCCTGGTTCACAAGGCGTTTTACGGAGATTTCCCATTCTGCTTTCAATCGGCCAAGAGCTCCTCCGCTCGCCCCTATATCGGAGCGCCATATGCCACCCGACACTGCCGAAACGCTGCTTTTTTGCATGCCCGATGCAGGACAGCGAAGTTGGTCGGCTGACGTAAATGGTTTCAAAAAAGGACGGGTGGTCATGCGATGTGCTGCTGCAACCCAATCAGCTGAAACATCTGACGCAGAAGAACAGGATCTGGACCTATTCCGAACAACGGGCAACGGCCACCGAGTTTCATTTGATCTCGCGCCTGAAGGCATGGTCAGGAGAGGAGCTGATCTTTGAAGAAGAGAAAGCGCATGTCATTCCGCGCAATGGAATGTAGTTGAAAACACGTTGGAACAGCGGCGCTGAGACCCGTGGCGGGACTTGCCTTTGCAGTTCTGTCAGCCCAACCGAATGGTCCAGGCCTGCGCGGACATGTCTGGACGGGTCTGTCGTTGCACCATGTGCCAGTCAGAACCCCAAAGCGCTTCCGGATTTGATGGTATCCATGGAAACGAAGGTTCTGAACTTTCGAATATTTCCGTTTTCAAAGAACATCCTGCGGGTGAAATCTTCGTAAACCGCCATGCTTTCGACGACCACGACAACCATGAAATCAACCTCTCCGGTCACGTAAAAGCATTGCTGGACTTCCTGAGCATTCAGCAGGGATTTCTTGACGGCATCAATCTCGTCCGGGGTTTCGCTGACCAGTTCAATTTCAACGAAGATGGTAAGCTGAAGACCTACGGCCGCCGGGTCGACGACGGCCACATTGGCTCGTATCACGCCCTCGGCCTCCATCCGGCGGATGCGGCGCTGCACCGAGGGTGCGGACAGGTTTACCGCCTCGCCAATCTTGTGCTGCGTGGTTTTGTTGTCTTGTTGCAGAATCCGCAGGATCGCGCGGTCAAAGTCATCCAATTGCGTCATGTGAAAGAAACTTGCATGGTTAGCCACCAACTAGAGCCCTTTTTTCAGGTCATTTGCAATAAACTTGTTTCAAACATGTGAAGCAACACGTCGAAGGGGAAGTTTTGCCGTGACAGCATTGACAGAACGCCTGCGTGCGTTGCGCCACGAGTTTCATCGCAACCCCGAGCTTGGGTTTCAGGAAGTCTGGACCAAGGCCCGGATTGCCGGGCATCTGCGAGCCTTGGGCATCGAGGTGTTTGAAGGGGTCGGTGTCGTGGGCGTCTTGAAGGCGGGCAACGGCAATCGCGCCATCGGGCTGCGCGCGGATTTCGACGCGTTGCCGATCACCGAGGTCAACACGTTTGCGCACAAGTCGCAGAACACAGGTGTCATGCATGCCTGCGGCCATGATGGCCATACGGTGATGCTGCTTGGGGCCGCCGAATTGCTGGCCAAGGATCCGGCGTTTGACGGCACGGTCGTCTTTCTGTTCCAGCCCAACGAAGAGCATGGGCTTGGGGCAAGGGCGATGATCGATGAAGGGGTTTTGCGGACCTTCCCGATTGATGAGGTTTACGGCGCGCACAATCTTCCGGGTGAGCCTGTCGGGCGGGTTTCCACCCGCGCCGGAGTGATCTGTTGCAGTGAAAGCCTGTTTGAAATCACGCTTTCCGGTCAAGGCGGTCATGCCTCGATGCCGCATGTCGGGCGCGAAACGATCACGCCTGCGTCGGAACTGGTATTGGCCCTGCAAACCATCGTTTCACGCAAACTTGCACCTTCATCCGGCGCCGTGGTGTCAGTGACCGAGTTCATCACCGACGGGCAGCGCAATGTGCTTCCGGGGCGCACTGTTCTGAAAGGGGACGCACGGGCCATGTCACCAGAAGACCGCAAGTTGATCGAGCGCAGCATGCGCCAGATCGCAGCCGGTGTGGCCGAAAGCCATGGCGTCGAGGTGAGTGTGGATTTCCGCACCGCATTCATCGAGGCGAACAATGATGCCGATGCCGCATCGCATGTCGTTGCAGCGGCTTCGGCCATGGGCCTTGAGGTGGACGGAGACCGCACAGCCATGTCTTTCTCGGAAGATTTTGCCGAATTTGCCGCCGTTGTGCCGGGGTGTTTCCTGCTTATCGGCAACGGAACCGAAGGATCAAATGGCCGTCCGCTGCACTCGGCTGATTACGATTTCAACGACGAACTGCTTCCGCTGGGTGCAGAACTCTGGGCAGAGCTGGTGCGGCAGCGCCTGCCGCTGACCCCCTGACAGGATACACGACCATGACAGAAATCATCGTCCATCAGGCAGGCAGGCCGAGCTTCGGCCCCGCTGCCGAAACCGTTTTGACACAACAGTATTTCGATCGCGCAGCAAGGGAAATCACCCAATGGGAGGGGTATGCGCCAACGCCTCTGCATTCTTTGCCCGCGTTGGCAGCCGAGATCGGCGTCGCGGAAGTTCGCTACAAAGATGAAGGTCCCCGGTTTGGGCTTGGCAGTTTCAAGGCCTTGGGGGGGGCCTTTGCCGCCTTGCGCGTTCTGCAACGTGAAATATCGCGCCGGACCGGTCAGGACGTGTCATTGGAAGATATCCGTACTGGCCGCTGCGCCGACATGGTTACCAGTATCACGCTTGTTTCGGCGACCGATGGAAACCACGGTCGGTCGCTTGCGTGGGGGTGCAAGCGGTTCGGCGCGCCTTGCCGGATCTACATTCACGCCGAAGTCAGTGAAGGTCGCGCGCAGGCCATGCGCGAACTCGGGGCCGACGTCGTGCGCATCGATGGAGACTATGACGCCTCGGTGGATCAGTGTCGGCGGGAAGCCGACGAGAACGGCTGGTTCGTGGTTTCGGACACATCCTGGCCAGGCTACACCGACCCGCCGCGCGACGTGATGTCGGGCTATGGCATCATGGTCAAGGAAGTCGTGGATGCAATGGACGCGGCACCAACGCATGTCTTTCTGCAAGGTGGAGTTGGAGGGCTTGCCGCGGCGGTTGCGGCAGCTTTGCGTCAGGCCTGGGGTGATGCCGCGCCGCGCGTCGTGGTCGTGGAACCGCATCTGGCGGCGTGTTTGTTCGAAAGCGCAAGGCAGGGGCAAGCCGCGTCCGTAGATATCGATGAAGAGACCATCATGGCGGGTTTGTCCTGCGGGGTGCCGTCTCCGATGGCGTGGGAGGTTTTGCACAGCGAGGCCTCGGACTTTCTGACAATCGACGATCAGCTGATACCGCCCACCGTCCGTCGGCTGGCGCGTCCGCATGGCAGTGATCCGGCGATCGAAGCCGGAGAGAGCGGCGTTGCCGGATTGGCTGCATTGATCGAAGCAGCCAACAACCCCGAGCTTTTCCAGAAGCTTGGATTGACGCCGCAGTCTCGGGTTTTGACGATCGGTTCCGAAGGCGTGACGGATCCCGATATCTATACCCGGATCATGCAAGGCGACGTGTAGCTCAACCCAAAGCCCAGTTGCAGTGGGCCTTGGGACGGTTGAATCCGACATGGTGGCCTGCGACGGAGAAGTTCCATCAAACGACATCCCGATGTCGTAGGAGTTGTATACAGGCTTGCCCCGCATCAGTAGCGGTTCGCTATGATACGCGCGTTAAACGAAAACTGGGCACTGTTTCTGGGGATGTTCATGCTGATGGTTGCCAACGGTCTGTTGGCGACGCTGCTGACGATCCGGGGGGCCAGTCTGGGCTTTAGTGACTTCACGATTTCCGTCATGCAGGCAAGCTATCCTTTAGGCGCGCTTGCGGGGACGGCACTTGCCCCGAGGCTGGTCGAAAATGTCGGGCATATTCGGGCATTTTCGGCCCTCGCCTCGCTGGTTTCGATTGCGGCCATCGTGCATCTGCTGACCAGCGACGCGATCAGCTGGAGCGTGATGCGTCTGTTGGGCGGGTTTTGTTACCCGGGGCTTTACGTCATCACCGAAAGCTGGCTGAACGCGAAATCCGAGAACAACATGCGCGCTCAGGTTCTGTCGCTGTATTTCATTATCCAGCTTGCCGGCCCGGCGCTTGGCACCGCCTTAGTAGGCTTTCCCGACCCTACCGGGAACCTGCTGTTCGGGCTTGTTTCCATCCTGATTTCGCTTTCGATCGTGCCGCTTCTTCTGTCGGGCAACAAGGCGCCGGAGTATGCCGCGCCGGAACGCATGTCGGTTCCTGTGCTTTACAAGGTTTCGCCCATCGCAGTCATCGGAATCGTTCTGGTCAGCATCGGTGTCGCCGCGTCCTATATCTCGTTGCCGCTTTATGCGTTGCAAAACGGCTTTACGACGGCGCAGGCGTCAGGGGCGCTGGTGGCGGCGCTGATCGCCGGTGCGGTGGTGCAATACCCCGTAGGCTGGCTGTCGGATCACACCGACAGACGCTATGTCGTCATCGGGCTGGGTGTCGTTACGACCTTGTCCAGTCTTTGGATGGCCATCGATACGTCGTCGTCTCATATCGTCTATGGTTTTGTACTGATCGCAATCGGGCTGTATCCCGCGTATTCGATCCTGACGGCGCATGCCAATGATCAGCTCAAGCTGTCTCAGATCGTTCCCGCCAGTGGCACGATGGTGCTGCTGCTGAATGTCGGCCTGCTGGTGGGAACCATGCTGGGGCCGAACTCTATCTCATTGTTCGGCGGGCGCGGTCTTCCGTTTCTTCTGGCGGCTATCGGTATTGCGGTCGCCCTTTTCGCATTGATCCGGCGCGTTCAGGTGGCCGCGCCCACCGACACCGGCGATGTGCAGGTCGTGGGGATTATCGGCACCGGGCAACCCGGGGTCTTGCAGGCCGAAACCTGGGTTCAAGAGGAAGAATCCCGGACAAGCCCGGACTCATCCCAAGGGTTCAAAGCATAGGCTGTTTCATTCGTGTCCGGCGCGACGGACGTCGTGCCGATGCCGCGATCAAACCGAGATCGAAGCCGCCTTTGAAGCACCGGACCATTCTGCACCGCAGGACCCCGTCAGAAATCCGTCGCTCAACCGAATATCAGGATCAGCGCCACGCAGGGCGCGCTCCACTTCTCCTTGGGGAAGATCACCGTCGATACGTTTTCGATACAGTTCGCACAGCTGACGGAATCCGCCAGATTGCGGCGACAGACGCAACGCCGAGATGCCAGCCTGTTTCAGAAGGTCGATCTGATGGTCCGTACAGGCATGGCTGTCTGACAGGGTCTGCACACCGTTCATGGCCATAAAAGGCTTGCCGTCGCCGGTCAAAACGTCCAACCCGTCGGGATCGTCTTCGCAGGCAAACTGGCAATTGTCCTTGCTGCGCCCATGCAATCGTGCGTGGTAACAGCGCCCAGAAATAGCCAGCGGCAATCTGCCATGCCCCCATATTTCGATCGCGACACCCAAGTCCGATGCGGCTTGCGCCAACGTTTTGACCGAAGCGATGGGCAGTTCCGGCGGAAGACAAACCCGGCGCGCACCCCGAGATGCCAACCATCTCAAAGTGCCTTCGTTGTAGACATTTACCAACGGGCCAACGGCAAACGTGCAGGTGCCGGGCAAATGCGCCAGCGCGGTCAGATCGTTGATCTCGACCATGACGCCCATTTCTGCAAGCTCAGCCGTCAGTTTGCGCTCGCGTTTCAGGGTCACAAGGGCCAGGCTTGTCAGTGCAACCTCTTTGCCCGCTTCGACCAATCGGGAAATCGCCTCGGGGATACGACCCTGGTAAAACGGCAAGCGCTTGGAACAGACCAGTTCCCCAAGCACGACGCGGTCGACGGGGGATCGGGCCAGATCATCGTAAAACGCAGCCCAGGTTTCGGCGGGCCAGAAGAACTGGTTCGGGCCTACTGTCAGTTCCATCGGATCACCTCCACGTCTTTTTGTAAGCGCCGGTCGTCATGGCCTGCCCTTCGGACAATCGCGCCAGCATTCCTTCAGGCATCGGCTGGCCTGACTCCAACGCATCGACCGCAGCGCGAAAATTCCGAACGACCTGTGCGACATAGGATTTGGACCGTTGGCGCCCTTCGATCTTCAAGGCCGTCACACCTGCCTTTTGCAATTGCGGGATCAGCCGTTCTGCGTTCAGGCTGACGGGATCCTCGAACAGGTGCCCGGTTTTTTCACCTGCGGAAAAACACCCTTTGCACAAAGTCGGATAAGGTGCGGGCTCATCCCGTTCGACCCGGTGGATCAGGTAACCGCCAAGGCGCGCGTTCAACGCGCCCTGTTCTTCTTGATACTGCACATGGCTGGCAGGAGAGCAGACACCGTTCATGTTTGGCGACAACCCGGTGGCATAAGAGGACAGCGAGCATCGCCCCTCGGCCATGACGCAAAGACCACCGAACACAAACACTTCGGTTTCGACGCCGGTTTCAGAGTTGATCGCGGCAATTTCCGGCACGGACAAAACGCGAGGCAAGACCACCCGTTTCACACCGAAGGTTTCGGCATAGAAATTGATCACGTCAGCATTGGCCGCCGCGGCCTGCACGGACAGGTGCCTGCGCAATCCGGGATGGTGTCGCGCGGCGTAGTCCAGCAAGCCCAGATCGGCGAGAATGACAGCATCTGCACCGCAGGTTTCGGCATCCGCCACCGCTTGTTTCCAGATCCCTTCATTGCCCGCCTGCGGGAAAGTATTGATTGCAACCAACACCTTCGATCCGTGATCATGGGCAAAGGAAACTCCGGCCCGCATTTCAGCGCGGTCAAAGTTGAGCCCCGGAAAGTTCCGCGCATTGGTTTCATCATTGAACCCACAATAGACCGTGTGGGCCCCGGCCTTGACAGCTGCACGCAGGGCCGCGGGCGTTCCCGCCGGGCAAACGATTTCCATTACCATAGGATCGCGTCCTCGGGTCGGGTCAGGCACAGGCCGGTCCGACGCTCTGCAAAGGCGATGATCTGCTTCAGCGGGCGTGCAAGCGGGCCGGAAAGGGTTGCGGCCTCGTGCGCGAGGTCCAGCTCTGCGTCGTCAATTGCGTTGCGCAGCGCCAGTGCCGCGGCTGTGTCGCCCTCGATCACCAGATCGCGTGAAAAGAACAGGGCATCCCCGTCAAACGCACCATGCACCAGCCCCAGCAGCGCGGCCAGCGGGCCGGATATTCGCGCAGCCCCAGCCACGCGTCCTCGGCTCAGTCTTATTCTCGGCGTGCCACCATTCGGTTCGAGCAGAAGGACAACCGGCAGATCCGTTGGATCAAGCACAAAGGCTGCCCGGCTGTACTCACCGAGCCGGTTGAGCAGGTCGGGGTGTTTCCTGGTTATTTTGCGGGAAAACGCCGTCAGTGACAGCGACAAAGGTGCAAGCGGAACAAACCGCAGGGCCGCGGCCAAAGCGGCAGGGCAACGCGGTATCGGATTTCGGGGATCGGACAAACAGACCTCCTGCTGTCTCAACAAAGTGAACCGGTGCAGCCTTCCTAAAGCCGCCCCGGCGCCCAGGACTTGACGGTTGTCAATTCGACCGGTCTCTTTCGCTGCTAGAGGGTGGGCACCACCGCCGGAGCAAACCCATTCGCACTCTGCCGCCATATCCCAGCCTTCGACATTTTCTGAAATGGTGTGAAGAAATCGGGCAGTTCAGGCGCATCGCCGAACCGGTTTCCGTGCGCCATCAAATGACCGCTGTCCACCGCGCCGTGTTAGAGGCCAATGGGCCCGTGTTGCAATTCGACACACCGACGGGCGTGCCCTCGGGGCAGTGCGACATACCGGTTGTGGTGAACCTGTTCGGAACTTCGGAACGCGTCGCCGCCGGACTGGGCGTTTCTTCCGATGGGCTGGATGATCTGGGCGCGTTTCTGGCCGCGCTTCGGGCCCCGACACCGCCGGGCGGGTTGCGGGATGCGCTGTCCCGGTGGCCGATGCTGAAGGCCGCATTGTCCACGCGGCCGAAGCAGGTCAAAACCGCCGCTGTTCAGCAGGTTTGCCACTGCAAAGCCGACGTTGATCTTTCTGCGCTGCCGATCCAGACACACTGGCCCCGGGACGCGGGACCCCTGATCACCTGGCCTGTGGTCATCACCCGGCCCCGTGGCAGCGAACCCGACGCAGCACAGACCTACAATGCCGGCGTCTATCGCGTTCAGGTGCTGGACCGGAACCGTCTGATCATGCGCTGGTTGCCACATCGCGGCGGGGCCGCTCATCATCGCAGTTGGGCGCAGCATGGCGAAACGATGCCGGTCGCAATTGTTCTGGGCGCAAACCCCGCGACCCTGTTGTCGGCGGCTCTGCCGCTGCCCGAAATGGTGTCTGAGCTGACATTTGCCGGGGCCCTGAACCAGAACCGGCCGCGGTTGGTTCCGGCCAAATCCGTCCCTCTGCTTGTACCGGCAGATGCCGAGATCGTTTTGGAAGGCTGGGTGTCGCCAAGCGAGACAGCACCCGAAGGGCCGTTTGGGGATCACACCGGGTACTACAATCCCGCCGAGCCGTTTCCGGTGATGCATGTCACGGCCGTGACCCATTGCGAGGCGCCGCTGTATCTGTCGACCTATACCGGACGCCCGCCTGACGAACCTGCCATCATTGGCGAAGTGTTCAATTGCCTGGCTTTGCCGACCATTCGCGCTCAGATCCCCGAAATACACGACCTTTGGCTGCCGCCTGCCGCCTGTTCCTATCGCATCGCCATCGTCGCCATCGACAAGCGATATCCGGGCCAGGCCCGGCGTGTGATGATGGCGCTTTGGGGGATGCTGCCGCAATTCAGCTATACGAAGATGATCGTTGCGGTAGATGCCGATATCGACCCCCGAAACTGGGACGATATCGCCTGGGCACTTGCCACGCGAATGGACCCGGGCCGTGATGTGATGATCCTGGACAGGACACCCATGGATTATCTGGATTTCGCCTCACCCGAACCTGGTCTGGCCGGAAAGCTTGGCATCGACGCCACGACAAAAACAGGCAGTGAAACAGGGCGGGAATGGGGGACGGTCATGCGCACCGAAAAGGTTGATCACGCATTTGCGGAAGACCTGATAGACAGATTGATGCCAGAGGTGAGAACATGACGAAAACCCGAGTAGTCTTAGGCGTGTCAGGCGCTTCCGGTGCGGTTCTGAGCCTTGCGGTCGCACGGCATCTGACATCGGCGGATATCGAAATCGACCTTGTCGTCAGTCCAGCCGCCCGTCTGACGCTTGCGCAGGAATGCGGCCCGGATGCCCTGAAGGAACTGCGGCAGTCGGCAACCCGTCATCACGCGCCCGCCGATATCGGGGCCAGTATTGCGTCCGGTTCGGTACCGGTATCCGGGATGATCGTCGCGCCCTGTTCCATGCGCTCACTGGGTGCGATCGCGCATGGCCTGGACGACAACCTGTTGACACGCGCGGCCGGCGTTCAGCTCAAGGAACGACGCCCACTGGTACTGCTGGCACGAGAAGCGCCGCTGACACTGGCGCATTTGCGCAATATGACGGCGGCCGCAGAAATGGGAGCCATCATCCTGCCCCCCGTGCCTGCCTTCTATTTGAACCCCGTCAACATAACCGAAATCGCGGATCAGATCGCAGCGCGCGCGGTTGATTGTCTGAAGGTTTGCGCACCGGCCGCGAAACAGTGGCATCCCGAAACCGAGGCGGACCCTGTCGAACGGCCCGAAAGCAAATTGCACATCCCATAGCCACAGATCGCGGATGAGATCTGTGGCCACGGGACGAGCTTGATCGGGCGGGCCGGTTGTTTCAGCCGCGCAGCCTGCCGCCCAGAGGATCGAACGGCGCCTCTGCCAGCACCCGAGCCTTATGCGGTTTGCCAATCACCTGGATCACCACTTCATCCCCCGGCTGCGCCACCTCGGGGTTGCGGAAACCCAATGCCAGAGATTTCCCGACTGAATACCCGTACGCCCCCGATGTGACACGGCCGACAGGCACACCATCAGGTGTAAAGATCGGCTCACTGCCGGTGGCGTCGGCATCCTCGGTCACGTCCAGTTCAAAGATGGACAGGACCTCGCGCGGAGCTTTGTCCTTGATGGACAGATAGGCGTCTTTGTGCAGGAAATCCTTGTCCAGCTTGATCAGACCCGTCAGCCCGACCTCTTGCGGCCAGTATTCCTGGGAATATTCCCGCCCCCAGGATCCATAACCCTTTTCGATGCGCAGCGACCCAAGCGCTCGCCCGCCCACGGGGCCGCCACCGCAGTCTTTGGCGGCTTCAAGCAACGCAGAGTAAAGCGCGACCTGATCGGTTTCGGCGCAGTGCAGTTCCCAACCCAGATCGCCGGTAAAGCTGACCCGGATGGCCACGCAATCAACACCTGCAACGGTGATCTTCCGGGACCGCATGAAGCGGAATCCTTCGTTGGAAAGGTCAGCATTGGTCAGGCGCGCCAGAGCCTCGCGAGATTTCGGGCCGGCGAAGTTGAACCCCGCAACGCGGTCCGTTGCGACTTCAAAAGCTGTGCCCTCGGGCAATTCCACCATTTGAAAGAAGCGCTGATGATAGCGTTCGGCCATGCCGGAGCCGATCATCATGTATTCGTCTTCGGCCAGCTTGGTGATGGTAAAGTCACCCGCCACGCCGCCGCGCACCGAGATCAGCGGCGTCAGGCAGCTGCGCCCAATTTCGGTCGGCACGCGATTGGCCACCAGTCGGTCCAACCAGTCATAGGCACCAGGCCCCTTGATCACGTAATTGGCGAAGTTCGAGATATCGATCACGCCCACGCTGTCGCGCAGCATCTGAACCTCGCGCCCGACCGGATCAAACCAGTTCTGGCGGGTGAAGCCAGTGGTCTCTTCGGTGCCGGGTTCATCGGCAAACCAAAGCGGGTGTTCCCAACCACAGTTGAGACCAAAGACACAGCCCATCTGTTTCTGCATCTCGAAGGCAGGGCGCACACGGGCCGGGCGGCCTGCACTGCGTTCTTCATTCGGGAAGTGGATTTTGAACCGATGCGTATATGCGTCTTCGACCCGGGCCTTGGTGAACTTTTTGTCGGCCCAGTCGCCAAAGCGGGCGAGATCCCAGGCGAACATGTCATATTGCGGCTCACCCTCGATCATCCATTGCGCCGCCAGCAGCCCCAGCCCGCCGGATTGCGAGAAACCGGGGATCAGGCCGCCGCAGAGGAAATAGTTCTTCAGCTCGGGCACCGGCCCCCACAGCATGTTGGCATCGGGCGACCAGATCATCGGGCCGTTGATCACCCGTTTTACTCCGGCTGTGGCGGCAACCGGCACACGTTCGGTGGCGCGGATCACGTTTTCCATGATCCGGTCCAGATCGTCGGGGAACAGATCATGCGCAAAGTCAAGCGGCGTGCCGTCTTCGGCCCAGAACTTCATGTCTTTCTCGTAGGCCCCGATCAGCAGGCCGTTGCCCTCTTGTCGGAAGTAATATTCGCCGTCCCGGTCGGCGATTGACGGCAGACGGCGGCCCAGACTGGCCACTTCGTCGATGCTTTCGGTCACGAAATACTGATGTTCGGTCGGTTGCAGCGGCAGGGTCAAGCCTGCCAGCGCCGCCACCTCTCGCCCCCAGAGGCCCGCGGCGTTGACCACCCATTGGGCGTGAATGTCACCCTTGGGCGTACGAACGATCCAACTGCCATCGGGTTGCTGTTCCGTGGCGATCACCGGGCAGAACCGTTCGATGGTGGCCCCCATCGCACGGGCCCCGGCGGCATAGGCATGCGGCACGCCGGACGGGTCCACATTGCCGCCATCAGGTTCGTACATGATGCAGCGGATGTCCTCGAACTGCGCCAGCGGGTGCAGCTCTTTGGCCTCTTCCCGGCTGACCTCGTGGAAATTCAGCCCATAAAACCGGGCCTTCGCCTCTTGCAGGCGCAACTGTTGCTCGCGCTCTTCGGTCTGGGCCAGATAGAGCGATCCGGGCTGGAACACCCCGCAGCTTTGGCCGGTTTCCTTCTCCAGCTCTTTGTACAGGTTCATCGTATAGTGCTGGATGCGGGTGATGTTGTTGTTGTCATGCAGACCGTGGATGTTGGCCGCCGCGTGCCAGGTCGACCCGCTGGTCAACTCGTCGCGTTCCAGCAGTATCGAGTCCGTCCAGCCGAGTTTGGCAAGGTGATACAGGATCGACGTACCGGCAAGGCCGCCGCCGATGACAACAGCTTGTGCATGGGTTTTCATGAGGGAATGTCCTTGGATATGGCGCGGCTCAGGCGGCGATTTCTTTCATGACGGCAAGGAATTTGGCGACTTCGCCGATCGAGTTGTAGTGACACATTGAGACCCGTACACAGGCATCATAGCCAAGCGGTGTCAGGATATTGCCGGAATAGTGGTCCGCCTTGCGCAGATGCGTGCGGATACCGTGTTCGTTCAGCCGTTTGACGACCTCGGACGAGGCCACGCCTTCGACACGCAGCGATACCAGACCTTCTCGTGCCGGATTGTCGGCCCCGCCCAGAATGGTGACTTTTTCCATCTCGGCCAGGCCGCTCAGGTTGCCGGTGCCGTGGATCATCGCATCGGTCAGCGCCTTTTCCTGCGCATGGATCGCATCACCCGCCGCCAGAAACTTACCGCGCCGGTCTTCGGCATCGCTGACCTGACTGCCCAGCCATTCGAAATAGGATACGACGTCGGACATCGTGGCATAAGCTCCGGTGTCGCGCGTGCCCATTTCCCAGTTGTCCGCGGGACCATCCAGCAAGGCGTTGTGCTCCAGCGCGGTCAAGCGATCAGAGATCCACGCCACGCCGTAGCCATGACGCGAAAACACCTTGTAGGGCGAAATCACATAACCATCGACGTCATAAGCGGTCAGATCGATCCGGCCATGCGCTGCGTGCTGAATGCCATCGACGATGATGAAACAATCCGGAGCCACGGCGCGGATGGTCTGAGAGACGGCAGCGACGTCAACGCCCATTCCCGTCACCGGCGAGGTATGCAGGATCGTCGCCACTTTGGTATCCGGTGTCACGGCCGCGGCATAGGCTTCGGCCGAGACGGTACCGGTGGCGTCATCATGGGGCACCAAAACGTAGGTTTGCCCGGAAATGCGGGCCCAACGATCACAGGCCGATCGCGTCGCCGGGTGTTCCAATGTGGATCCCAGCACAACGCCCGGACCCGTTCCCAGACAGGCATTCATGATCAGCCGGAACAACAGCTCTGTACCGCTTTCACCGACAAAGAACTGCCCGCCGGGTGCGTTCATGAAATCCCGCATATCCGCCTTGGCCGCGTTGATCGTGGCGACCAGCGCATGGGACCCCGGATTGTCGCGCCCCTGGTTGTCCGGGATGGCGGCGTAACGAACCGAACTTTCCAACACTGAATTCAATGTCAGTGCGCCTCCGGCATTCTCGAAAAAGATCCGCTCACCCTGTTCGGGGCAATGATCGATCTGGGCAAAGCGGCTGCGGATTTGGTTCAGCAGGCTCTCTGATATTTGGCTCATGGTCAGTGGTTCTTGTTTCGTTGTGTATGCAAAGCTGTGCATTGCCGACCCTAGGACGGTTCTTGCCGCAAGACATGCAAAAAAAACTGTGGCAAAGCGGTAGAATATTCTGTGCAAGTCGCGCGGGTGTCAGCCCAAAGCTTATCACGACGGATGCCACCCGTCGCCAGGCCCGGGACCCCGTGCCTGCGGCGGCGGATGGCGTATCTTCTTGATTTCCGAACCGTCTGTGGCTGGTCGACTACTCGGGCAGGTACTTTACTGACCAGCTTTCGGCGGCCGATCCAGCAAAGATCATCGCGTCGATATCCTCATCTGCATAACCGACGTTTCGCAGAATGCTGCGTGTATCCGCGCCGTATTTCGGCATCGGTCCGGGAATGACGATCCGGGCGCGTTCGGGTCGCACGGCATTTGGGGCAACCAGATCGCACCACCGGCCCCTAGGAGGCATGTCATGCCGAATGACGCTGAACGTTCCCCGCATCAGGTCGATATTCCCGGCACTTTCCGGCTGCAACACGGCGTCGCGCGTGTCATGCAACGATCCCAGAGGCATGACGGTGCTGGAAGAACCGGAAAACGCCTTTTGCCAGTATTCAACAGGTTGCCTTGCAAAATGATCCGCAAGCGCATCCGGCAATTCCTTCTCCGGTATATCGGCCACGCTGGCGAGGTCCGAGACACGGCGCAGGGCTTCGCGTTGTTCGGCGGGTGCGGCAAAGAACATCCACCCGTCCGCCGCGCGGTAACAATGGTAGAATGGTCCCCAGCCCATAGCTGCGCGCCCGGCTGGTTCGTCAAAGGGCGCGCGGCCTTCGAAATCATACATCAACTGCGCCTGAATGAGGTTGCCGGCCGCCGCCAACGCAGCCCGCGCAATCCCGCCTTTGCCGGTTTTCTGCAATCTCAGCAGGGCCGCACCAAGCGCAACACATGCGCAGTAGCCGGTCAGAACGTCAATCGTACCGAAATGCACATGCTCTTCGGGCGTGGCCATGCCACCGCCAAAACGCACCATGACCCCTGTCGCGGCCTGCGCCAGGTCGTCATACCCCAGATGGTCCGATTTGGGTCCGCGCGCAGGACCGCCAAAGGCATCGAGTTGCACCAGTATGAGGTGGGGGTTGATCGCCGCCAGCTCTTCCGCGCTCAACCCCAGGGCATCGCGCTGCTCATCCGTGCCGTTCATGGTGATGGTATCCGAGGAGTCGATGAGCCGTCGCAACGCCCGCTTCCCGTCATCCGAGCTCAGGTTCAGCAAAACGCTTTGTTTTCCACAGTGTGCGTGCAAGCCGAAAACCACGGTGCTCCACGGATCGACTGATGGCTCGGCCGGCTGAACGGAAGTCACCTGAGCGCCAAATCGCGCCAGCGTGGACCCGATCGTCGGACCGGCGATCACGTTGGTCAGGTCCAGCACCTTCAGCCCCTCCAGCCAGCCCTGGCCGCTCGCGGCTGGCGGTCCGCTGCGCGGCGGTTCGGCAAGGATCGCTGAAACGGGCGCGTCATCGGGATCGGGGCCCGGTTTTTTGACCAGCGCAGCGCCATCATCCGCAAGCCACGCAACATTTCCCATCTGCTTCATGTTCCCATGACGCGGGTCTTCGACCTCCAACACCAGACCCGAGGCCAAAGCGTGCGGATCGGCCAGCCATTCCTTGCTGAACCGTTGCGCCGTTCCGGGCGCCTTGGCAGACCCGAAAAGGGCTTCCCACTCATGAGAGGGCCTTGTCAGAAACGCCTTTTTCATCGCCTCGGATATACGCGCGCGATCCCTTGCTCCGACGGGGTAGTTGCGCAGCGACCATTCATCCGGCCAGTCTGCGGTATCGAGATAGGCGTCGAAGTCCGGCAATTGATCGGCAAGGTTTTTGAGGCCAAGCGTCTCCAACACCCGCCGGGGATGTGTTTTCACACTGCCCGCCACCACATAGAACCCGCGCCCGTCGGCGCAGGTATAAGTTCGATAGAAAGGGTCCAGGAACTCTTCCAGTTCCGCAAAGCTCAGATCCGTTGGCAAGCCTTCGGCTGCGCGCCTGTCAAGTTCCACTTCGCGAGGGGACTTGTAGCGTTCGGGATAGTCCTCAATCTGCTCACAGTTATACACCAACCCTTCCAGCAAAGCCGAAGCCACAGGCACCTCGATGTGATCGCCTCCGTTTCGGTCACGTGCAGCCAAAGCGAACTGCACGGCCATCGCGCCGAATGAAGCGCCATAGGCGGATGCCAGCGTCAAAGGTGAAAAGGATGGGTTGATGCCCATCAGGCGCCGGTTCAGCCCCATATCCGTGAATTGCCCGGTACGGGCCGCGATCACGGCTTCCCACGCCGGAAGATCGGCCAGCGCGGGATCATTTGAGGCAAACCCCGGCAATGACAACGACACGATGCGCGGATTTATGTCGCGCAGAGCTTTCGGACCGAGGCCCAGCCTCTCCATCACGCCGGGCCGGAAGTTCTCGATCACCACGTCAGCCCGTGCCACCAGTTCGCGTGTGACCTTCAAACCCGCGTCCGATTTGAGGTCGATCGTCACGGCGGTTTTGCCGCGTGACAGCATGTCTGTGGCCGGTTCCTTCAATCGCGGGCCACCGGGCGGGTCGATGCGGATCACCTCTGCCCCCAAATCAGCAAGCATCATGCCAACCAGTGGCCCAGCCAGGTATTGGCCAAAATCGAGGACACGAATATGATCGAGCGGGCTTGCAGTCATTCGTTGTGACCCTCCCGGGGTGTTTGGTGTGTTTGGTGCGAAGCGGCGTGCAGGCAAGAGGTCACAACGCCCTTCCCGGAACAGGCTGAGTTTTCAGGCTTGGGACATAACGCGATCAATGCAACACCTGCCCTTGTTCAACACGCGACATGGCGGCCACGACCGAGCTTCACAGCCTTCTCCGGCGACCGCTGCGCGTACCATGCGGCCGAGCAATGCCAAGAAGTTGTTCGATTTGACCAAGCCATGTCGCAAACGAGAAATATCGCTCAAAATTCCGCGTGTGACGCATAGTTGGAAGCGCACCGAGGCCCGGATGGAAGCGGATCAGTCGCCTTGCAAGATCACCGGACCGTTGCGCCCGGAAGTCAGAACACAAGCTCTTGGAATCGCTCAAGAACGTGGCGCTTCCCAAGTGTCCGGCGCCACAAGACAAAAGGTCACGACGCAATCGGCCAAGGGCCACGTTGGCACGTGGCAGGACCTGTCGCGACACATGGGCGGCAATTGCGAATCCGATAAAATATCTCTTCTTCCGACAATATGACGACCACCAACATCAATTCGTCAAATTGGCACCTATGAATTGTCGTGGATGCGCGTCACGCTTGGAACAGGATGGGAAACAGCGGAGATCTTTATGTCCTGGAATGTGTGCGTTGTCGGCGCTGGAAAGATCGGACAGATGATTGCAACCCTGTTGAAAGGGTCGCCGAATTACTCTGTGACGGTCGCTGATCACGATCTAAAAGCGCTTGGTGATATCTCGAAGATGGGCATTGGAACCAGACAGATCGATGCCAATGACGCGGACGGGCTGGCCCGGGAACTGACCGGTTTCGACGCAGTCATCTCGGCGGCGCCGTTCTTCTTGACCCCTTCGATCGCCAAAGCGTCCAAAGCGGCGGGCGCGCATTATTTCGACCTGACCGAAGATGTTGCGGCCACGAATGCGGTACGTGAACTGGCCGGGGACAGCGCAACTGCGTTTATGCCGCAATGCGGTCTGGCGCCAGGTTTTGTCGGCATCGCCGGAGCTTCGCTGGCGGCGGAGTTTGACGAGGTTGACAGCCTGCACATGCGGGTGGGGGCATTGCCGCTTTATCCGACCAACGCGCTGAAATACAACCTGACCTGGTCCACCGACGGGTTGATCAACGAATATTGCAATCCATGCGATGCCATCGTGAACGGCAGGCTGGTCAAGACCGCGCCGTTGGAGAACTACGAGATTCTGGGCCATGACGGCGTGGAATACGAATGCTTCAATACTTCGGGCGGTCTGGGCACGTTGCCGGAAACGCTGGAAGGCAAGGCGCGGGATGTGTCCTATCGCTCGATCCGCTATCCGGGTCATTGCGATATCCTGAAGCTGCTTTTGAACGATCTGGGACTGGAACGCCGCCGCGACCTGCTGAAAGAGATATTCGAGGCCGCCCTGCCCCGCACCGATCAGGACGTGGTGCTGGTATATTGCACAGCAAAAGGCGTCATTGATGGCGTGCTGCGCGAAAAGTCCCTGATCAACAAATCCTTTGCCCGCACCATCAATGGACAGGTCTGGAGCGCCATTCAGGTCACGACCGCCGCAGGCGTGCTGGGGGTGGTCGATCTGATGCGGATCGGAGCGCTGCCCTCGAAAGGCTTTGTCCGGCAGGAACAGGTCAAGCTGGACGATTTCCTCAACACTGAGTTTGGCCAGCTGTATCGCGCTGGCGACGTCACCGAACAGAACAAGGCGGCCTGAGATATGAAAGACATCGTAATGACAGCCCAAACCACGCTTGCAAACCTGGATCTGACCGAGGCCCAACTCAAAGGCGGCACGCTCAGGGTCACGTCGCCGATTGACGGAAGCCTGCTGGCCGAAGTGCACGAGACGCCGATCTCGGACATGGACGCCATCTTTTCCCGTGCAAAGGCCGCGTTCAGGGAATGGCGCGTGGTGCCCGCCCCGCGCCGGGGTGAACTGATCCGCCTGTTGGGTGAAGAGCTGCGCGCGGCCAAGGATGATCTGGGTGCTCTGGTCAGTTGGGAAGCAGGCAAGATCACCTCGGAAGGTCTGGGCGAAGTGCAGGAGATGATCGACATCTGTGACTTTGCTGTCGGCCTCTCGCGTCAGCTTTATGGTCTGACCATCGCGTCCGAACGTCCAGGCCACCGGATGATGGAAACCTGGCATCCTGCTGGCCCGGTTGGTGTGATTTCCGCGTTCAATTTCCCTGTCGCGGTTTGGTCATGGAATGCTGCTCTGGCCCTCGTATGCGGTGATCCGGTGATCTGGAAACCGTCCGAAAAAACCCCGCTGACGGCGCTGGCCTGTCAAAAGATTTTCGAATGCGCCCTGGCCCGATTTGGCGATGCGCCGGACGGTCTGCTGCAAACGCTTATCGGTGGCGCCGATCTGGGAGAAAGACTGGTGGCCAGTGAAGATGTTCCGGTGATCTCGGCCACGGGATCGACCCGCATGGGCCGCGCTGTTGCCCCCATCGTCGCACAGCGCTTTGGCAAGTGCATTCTGGAACTGGGTGGCAACAACGCAATGATCGTCGGCCCGTCGGCTGATTTGGAGATGGCCGTGCGCGCGATTGTCTTTTCGGCAGTTGGCACCGCCGGTCAACGCTGCACCACGCTGCGTCGCCTGATCGTGCACAACTCGATCCGCGAAGAACTGGTGAGCCGTCTGAAAAAGGCCTATTCGGGTCTGCCCATCGGCAATCCTCTGACAGAGGGCACGTTGGTTGGGCCGCTTGTGGACGAAGCGGCGGGCGCGGCGATGACCGCCGCCTTGAAAGCGGCCGAAGCGGAAGGCGGTTCGGTGTTCGGCGGCAACCGCGTTACCGAAGGCGTTCCGGCAGGCGTATACATGGAACCTGCGATTGTCGAAATGCCGGGTCAGACCGCGACCGTGAAAACCGAAACCTTTGCGCCGATCCTATACGTCATGGGCTATGACGATTTCGACGACGCGGTAGAGCTTCAGAATGACGTACCGCAAGGCCTTTCATCCTGCGTGTTTACCCTGAACATGCGCGAGGCCGAGCAGTTCCTGTCCGCAGCCGGATCCGATTGCGGTATTGCCAACGTCAATATCGGGCCTTCAGGGGCAGAGATCGGCGGCGCCTTTGGCGGAGAGAAGGAAACCGGCGGCGGGCGCGAAAGCGGTTCGGACGCGTGGAAAGCCTATATGCGCCGACAGACCAACACCGTGAATTACTCGGCCGAGCTTCCACTGGCCCAAGGTGTCAAGTTCGACATCTGAGTGTCGCTGGATAGTTGTCGGGCAAAAGCTTGAAAGGCCCGCAAATACACCACCCGGGGCGCCCAGTCCCGGGTGTTTGTTTTTACCTATATGTAAAAGCAATGTTCAGGCTGCGGGTTTCGATGTAGACGCTGCGGTGGTCATTTCGATGCAGACGGGTTGTCGTGACTGTCGCAAGAGCGGCGGCAACGCGCGTATCGTTTCCATGATAGCCATCCGACGCGTTTCGGCAGGAGGCCATCCCTGACGTAGAGCAACCTCATAGATCGGGGAATGTCCCTGTTCGATGCGCGTGCGCCATTCACCTCAAACGTGACCGATGTGCTAGAACCGTATCGCAATGGGCGCCTGAAGGCGGAAATGGACGGCGATCTGGTGGTTCTTGACGAAAACCTTGCTGTACGGCATGTGATGGCCGGGGGGTAGCAGCATGTCCGCTAAAGCCCGATAGCCCGACGTGGCATGCATGAACAGTTCAAAGCGTCCGCGCGGTCCCCGATGACTGCCCGCTTCAGCACCGGAAGGTAGTTAAGACATGTGCCCTGCACCCATTGATGCAGAGACCCCACGCGGGTTCATTATCCCGATCGGGGGCGGCGAAGATCGCGTCAAGGAAATGCAGATCCATCGCAAGTTCGTTGAGCTTTCTGGCGGCAGCGATGCCGACATCGTCGTGATCCCGACAGCCTCGATGCTGGAAGAAACCGGGCCCGATTATAACCGTATCTTTTCCGAACTGGGTGCGGGCAAAGTAGAGTTCCTGCCTATCTCGCGCAGGGCGGATTGCGACAACCCCGAGTATGTCGAGATGCTTGATCGAGCGACCGGAGTTTTCATGACAGGTGGAAACCAGTTGCGCCTGTCAGCGATTCTTGGGGGAACTCTGGTCGCCCAAAAAATCCGCCGGCGGAATGCAGCCGGTGTTCCGGTTGCCGGAACTTCGGCGGGTGCTTCGATCATGTCTGAACACATGGTTGCCGGTGGCAGCAGCAACTCGGCCCCGGCGGAAGGCAACATTACACTTGCACCAGGTATGGGCCTGACCAATGCCGTCATCATCGATCAGCATTTCACCCAGCGTAACCGTCTGGGTCGCCTGCTAACGGCTTCATCTTTCAACCCATTTTTGATTGGTTTGGGAATTGACGAAGATACGGCCGCCTTCATTGGGCCCGACAATGTCTTTGAAGTCATCGGCAGCGGCTCGGTTACTGTCGTGGATGCCAGCCAGTTGACTCATTCATCAATGTGGGATGCCCGGCGGGGCGAAGCGCTTAGCCTCCTGGGACTTCGGCTTGACGTTCTGGGTGAAGGGTGCCGTTATGACCTGACGGCTCGCCAGGCTTTTCCGCCGGATGAGCATCTGGCGTTCTGCACCTTGCCGGATTTGTCCGGGGAAGAGGCCGCAAACGGGGGGAATAAAAGCTAACCAACGGGGAGCCTCATGAAAATAATCTCGACCAATGTCTTTGTCGGCCCGAATGTCTGGGCAAGTTTCCCCGTTATTCGCCACGTCATCGACCTGGGTATTCTGGAAGAGTGGCCATCGGCAAAAATTGGTTCCGAGTTTATCGACGCGCTGATCGAAGCGCTTCCTGGCCTTGCGGAGCATGGCTGTTCCTACCGCGAACCCGGAGGTTTCATCCGCCGTCTGCGTGAAGACGAAGGCACGTGGCTTGGTCACGTTCTGGAACATTGTGCCATCGAGGTTCAGAACGTAGCGGGCACTGACGTGACCTTTGGCCGGACACGCGGCACAGGTGAGCCGGGCCAGTACAACATGGTGTATGAATACCGTCAGCGCGACGTTGGGCTGGACGCAGGGAAGCTGGCAATGCGGTTGCTGATGAATCTGTTGCCTCAATCCCTGAAAGATCTGGTGGATTACGATTTCGACCCGGACTTTAACTGGGACGACGAACTGCGCAGCTTTGTTCTGCGCGCGCAGCGCAAGGAATTCGGCCCGTCGACCGGGTCGCTGGTCAAGGCGGCGCAAGAACGCGACATTCCCTGGATCAGACTCAACTCTGGCTCGCTGGTGCAATTCGGGCACGGCAAATACCAGAAACGCATTCAGGCGACGATTACATCCGAGACCAAACATATCTCGGTCGAGATTTCCTGCGATAAGGAAGATACCCACAACCTGCTGAACGATCTTGGCCTGCCGGTTCCACAGCAGCGCATGGTCTATTCCGCCCGCGAAGCTGTGCGTGCTGCGGCGCGCATTGGCCATCCGGTGGTCGTCAAACCATTGAACGCCAATCATGGGCGGGGCGTTTCGATCAATTTGAACTCGGATGAAGAGGTCGAGGCTGGCTTCGCCGAAGCAAAGGAACATTCCCGCAGCCGCGCCATTCTGGTGGAGAGCTTTGTCACCGGGTTCGATCACCGGATGCTTGTGGTGGACAACAAGCTTGTTGCGGTGGCCAAACGGGTTCCAGGCCATGTGGTCGGTGATGGCACGCACACGATTGCCGAGTTGGTCGATATCGTGAACGAAGACCCGCGCCGGGGCATCGGGCATGAAAAAGTGCTGACCATGCTCGAGATCGATACTCAGGCCATGCGCCTTATGGATGCCGCAGGCGTAACCGAAGAGACCGTCTTGCCGGACGGTGAAATTTTCTATCTGCGTTCGACGGCAAACCTTTCGACCGGCGGCA
Source organism: Ruegeria sp. HKCCA4008 (assembly GCF_013033125.1). Taxonomy (NCBI): domain Bacteria; kingdom Pseudomonadati; phylum Pseudomonadota; class Alphaproteobacteria; order Rhodobacterales; family Roseobacteraceae; genus Ruegeria; species Ruegeria sp. HKCCA4008. The sequence goes on along the minus strand of NZ_WQDM01000004.1, from coordinate 350,017 downwards.
CTGCGATCGACCTGACAGATGTGGTCCATCCCGACAACCGCGACATGGCGGAACGAGCCATAATGGCGGTTGGGCTGGATGTTGGCGGCGTCGATTTCCTGATCGACGACATCACCAAATCCTACAAAGACATCGGCGGTGCCATTGTCGAAGTGAACGCAGCACCCGGTTTCCGCATGCATGTGGCGCCATCCGAAGGACAACCGCGCGATGTAGCCGGCAAAGTGATCGACATGCTGTTTCCAGCCAATGAGGAAACCCGCATTCCGATCGCCGCGATCACCGGCACCAACGGCAAGACGACGACGTCCCGAATGCTGGGCCATATTATGAAGACCAGCGGCAAAACCGTTGGCATGACCTCGACCGACGGGGTCTATGTCGATGGTAAGCTGAGCGTCAAGGGTGACATGACCGGGCCAAAATCCGCGCAGATCGTCTTGCGCGACCCGATGGTTGATTTTGCCGTGATGGAAACCGCGCGCGGCGGGCTTGTGCGGTCTGGTCTGGGATACCAGCGCTCGAACGTGGCGGCATGCCTTAACGTTTCGGCCGACCATCTTGGTCTTGGCGGCATAAACACAGTCGAGGAACTGGCCGTGGTGAAACGCGTGGTGGTGGAAAGCGCGACGGATACGGCGGTTCTGAATGCTGATGACATAAATTGTCTGAAAATGGCTGACTACGCCGGGGCGGATCAGATTTTCTACGTCACGACCAACCCCGGCCACAGCCTGGTCAAGGAACATATCAAGGCGGGTGGAAAGGCCATTGTTCTGGAAAAAGGCATGAATGGAGACATGCTGACGATCTATGACAACGGACTTCACATTCCGGTCCTGTGGTCGCATCTGATCCCCGCCGCACTGGAAGGCAAAGCGATCTTCAACGTTCAAAACGCCATGTTTGCTGCCGCCATGGCCTACAGCTTCGGGGTCGATCTGGACAACATCCGGCATGGGTTACGCACCTTCGATACCAGCTATTTCCAGGCGCCGGGGCGCATGAACGTCTATGACGAACATCCGTTCAAGGTCATCCTGGATTACGGCCACAACCCCGCCGCTCTCAAAGCGATGGCCGCGTTGGCGGATCAATTGGAGATCAAAGGTCGCCGATTGTGTGTCGTTGCCATGCCCGGCGACCGGCGCGATGAAGATATCATCGACGGAGCTGCCGCGCTGGCCGGGCATTTTGACCATTTCATCTGCAAGGCCGATGACCGCCGCAGAGGCCGAGGACATGATGAAGTACCGCGGATGATGCGTCAGGCACTGATCGACAATGGCGTTGACGACGCATCCATTACGGTTATCCCGGATGAAGTCGAGGCCGTAAATGCCGGGCTGCAACAAGCGGCACCGGGGGATCTGTTGGTAATCTTCGGCGACGACACTACGCGCTGCTGGAAACAGATCATCTATTTCAGCTCTGACGGTGCAACCCCAGATGCCGAGGCTGTACCAAAGACCACGGCCGTCGACACATCCTTCGAGGACATGTTCGAAAACGATCAGAATTTGATCAGGGACGAGCGCGGTGTGCGCCTGGCGCGTGAAAACAGCGAAGACGCGGACTGAGCGAGGGCACCGGAATGGACCGGATTGAAGAGCTTGAAACCGCGCTGACCATAATAAGTGCGACCGCTGATCATATTCAGGCCGACGACGCCCGGCGTCTGACGGGGCCTGGCCTGTTATGGAACAAACCCGGCGCGGTGATGGATGTATTTTTCACCGGAATTGATCCATCCACGGTCTCGGCCCTGTGGGAAAAAAACGCCCGCCGAGTGCTGGACGCGCTGGGATGGACGGATCAGGATTTGACCCATCGCACATTCACTGGCGGTGTAAATCTGGCGATTTCCGCACCAATGGATCAGCTGTATTCGGCGATCTTCGCGGTGCAGACGGCGTGGCACTTCTGTGCCGCCGAGTTGTTGGATGCAACTCCCGGTGACTTTGATCAAATCGTGGCCGATGTCAAAGCTGTTATGGCCAAAGAAGCCAATCCCCGCCTGATCGACCTGATCGCTGCGGCCGAGGCGCATGGCGTGGATATTCTGTGCGACGACGATGAGGTTTCAATCGGGCACGGTACAGGTAGTCAGGTCTGGCCGGTTGATGCCCTGCCCGTCCCTGGTGATGTGGACTGGTCCAGCCTTCACAACATTCCAGTTGCGTTCATCACCGGCACCAATGGCAAGACCACCACGACCCGGTTGCTTGAGGCGATCGCGCGGGCATCTGGCAAAGTTGCAGGGCTGACCTCGACCGAGTTTGTGCGGGTCGGCAACGACATTCTTGACCGAGGCGATTACTCGGGCCCGGGTGGCGGCCGGATGCTGCTGCGCGACAAGCGCCTTGAGATCGCCTGCCTTGAAGTGGCCCGCGGGGGTATTCTGCGCCGTGGCCTGCCAACGCGTGCGGCCTCGGCGGCCGCGGTCACAAATGTTGCGAATGACCATTTGGGACAGTACGGCGTCAATACCGTGCCGGAACTGGCACAGGCGAAATTCGCCGTGCATCGCACACTTACCGATGGTGGTGTGCTGGTTCTGAACGCTGATGATGCGTATGTCCGTGCCGAGGCAAAAAACACGTCGGCAAATATCTGGTGGTTTTCCTTGGATGCACAAGCGGATCTGATCCGTGAGGCGCGCGATTCCAACAAATGCTGCGCCTATGTGCAGCAGGAAAATATCGTGTTTTTCGATGGCACTTCCGAAAAGACGGTGATTGCCGTGTCAAACGTGCCCGTGACCATGGGCGGGGCGGCGAAATACAACACCCTGAACGCCTTGGCCGCCATGTGCCTTGCTCTGGCGCTGGACCTACCCCTTCAGGCAGTGCGGGATGGATTGGCCGGTTTCAAACCCGATGCAAAGGACAATCCGGGGCGCTGCAACGAGTTCAACTATCATGACGCCCGTGTTTTTGTAGATTTCGCACATAACCCGCACTCAATCTCTGCCGTGTGCGATGCGCTGTCAGGACTTCCGGCAAAACGTCGCTTTATCATGCTCAGCCATGCGGGCGACAGATCGGATCAGGACATTCGGGACGTCACCGCGACGGCATTGAAATTCCAACCTGACGTAATCGTTGCAGCCGAACTGGAAGGCTATCTGAGAGGCCGGGCGTTGGGAGAAATCCCGGACCTGATCGGAGGGACGGCCTTGAAGCACGGATACAACGCTGATCAGATCCAAAGGGCCCAATCCCCTTCTCAGGCCGCTGCCAGGATTCTGAAACAACTTGAGCCGGGCGATCTTGCCTTGTTGCTTGTCCTGTCAGAACGCGACGCCGTTCTTGAGATGCTGGGCGCTTAGGTACGACACCTATTGGCGTACCCCGACGATCTATTGGAAAACAAACAAACCCCGCATTGGGTTTTCGGCATCCAAGAAATCACGGCCACGAATGACTGTCGGCCTGATCATGGGTTTTCTATATTTGTGAGGACGTAACCCACCGTTCAATCTCGCCTGGGGAAACTGAGCAAAACCAATCGCCCGAGTTGTCAGGTCACGGTCGATCTCGGCAGGCATTCGGCGATCACGAAGCTTTGTAACACAGTCCGGGCCTGACAACACAACCCTAATGTTTTTCGATTGCCGATTATCCCGGTGCGCCACTTACTCGCTCAACAGCTGCGACAGTTTTTCTGCACCCCGGCGCAAAGTGTCGAGAAATGACTTCAGACTGCCGACATCATGCCGTTGCGTCGGGGCATGAACTGAAAGCGTGGCAACCAGCCTGCCCTGCGCGTCCTGCACCGGCACGGCGATCGCCACCATGCCCGCCATGAATTCTTCGTCGTCGGTGGAAAATCCCCGCTCGGCCGTGATCTTGATTTCACTCAGCAGGGCCTTCGGCTCTGTTAAAGAACGGGCGGTCTGCTCCTTCAGCTTTCCGGCTGACAGAAACCCGTTCAGAGTTTTGGGGCGCAAGGTGGAAAGGTACATCTTGCCACTGGCCGTGCAGTGGAACGGCACCTGGGTTCCGATCGGCAATTGAATCCGCAACGGCCATTCTGTTTCCACCCGGTCAAGATAGATCATGCCTTCGCGATCCGGGATGGCCAGATTGCATGTTTCGCCCACTTCGTCGGCCACGCCGCGCAGGATGGCGAGACGCGCGGTCCGCAGATGCTCGGCGGACATGGTATTCACGGACAACAGCCGCAGTCTTCTGCCCGGACCATAGGACCGTCCGTCAAGATCGCGTTGCAGGAACCCTTCTGCCTCTGCCGTTTGCAGCAAACGATGGATTGTGGGTTTGGCCAATCCCAATGCATCGATCAGATCCGAGGGTTTGACCGCAACGCCGCGCCGTGCCACCTCTTCAAGGATCAGCAACAGGCGCAGGTTGGTGGGAATCTGAGTTTCTCTGTCTTTAGTATCAGTCTCGGCCATCCTTCAACATTCTAGTTATTTGGCAGAAGGATCAAGGCCAGTTCGGGGACCAGCGACACCAATATCCAGACGGATAGCAGGGACACCAAGTAAGGCACCGTATAGCGCAGCAACCGGAAATACGGCACGCCTGTCACGCCTGAAGCGACATACAGGTTAAGCCCGTATGGTGGCGTGATAAACCCGATGGACGCCCCGACCAGGAAGATGACCGAGAAATGGATTGGATCAATTCCAACCGAGGCTGCGATTGGCGCAAGGATCGGGGCCAGGATGATGGTGACCGGAAGGCTTTCCAGCACCATACCCGAAAAGAAGACGATCACCATCGATGTGAACAAAACCGCATGGTACCCCCCCATGGAGGTCACGAAGTTTCCGATTGTTTCCTGTGCGCCAAGCAGGGACAGGATCTGCTGCATCACCACCGAAATTGCGATCAACGGGGCCAGGATACCCGTAATCTGGGCAGACCTGATGACGATTGAGGGGATCTCTGGGATCGTGAACCCTTCGACCACGAACATTTCAGCGAAGCTCTTTTCGGTTGGCGGTATATCGTTCCGGGCCCCCATGATGCGGTTGATCGGGTAGCTGACCAGCCCCGCGATGACACAAAAGCCCACGGTCACGCCGGCGGCCTCTGTCGGTGAGAACTTGCCGGTATAAATGCCCCAGAGCACAAGACCGATGGCGAAAAAGCCAAGCCAGGCACCAAAGGCGGTTTTCAGCACCCGGTTCAATTGCAGCGGGATCAGATAGCCCCACCCGTTCATGCGGCAGATGATCCAGCATGCCAGTTGCATCCCTATGACCATCAGCGCACCGGGCAAAATTCCGGCCACGAACAATTCGGAAATCGGCAGGTTCATCAGAAAGCCATAGACGATGAAGATGATCGAAGGGGGAATGATGATACCGACAGTACCGCCCGCAGCAGCGGTCGCGGCGCTGAACCGTTCGTCATAGCCGCCCTTTACCATCTCGGGGTGCAGCATCGACCCGATGGTCGCCGTCGTGGCCGAGTTCGACCCCGAAATCGCCGCAAACAGCCCGCAGGCCCCCAGCGACGCCATTGCAAGTCCGCCGCGTATCCAGCCCAAACAGGCATAGGCAAAATCACTGAGCCGTCGCGCGATACCGGATTTGTTGATCAGGTCTCCGGTCAGGATGAACAGCGGCATCGCCAACAGGGCGAAGCCCTTGTTGAAGACGTTCAGCAGTTCGGCCCCCATATTGTCCAGCGTCAGACCAAGGACAAAGGAACATCCAATGACCCAGTAACCGATGACCAGCAGCACCGGCACGCCCAGCATGAACAGAAAGGTGACCCCCAGCGAGATCAGTGTAACAAGTGTTCCGTCTGTCATCAGTCTGCCCCGATCACGGCCTGCTTGATCAGCGGCTCGCCTGTTTTCCAGTTGTGCAAATCATCGGCGAGGTTCTGAAACACGCGACCGACCATCAAGAAGAATGACAATGGAGCAGCCAGCAGGAACCACCACTGCATGATATTGTCCGTGCCCAGAACGATCTGAAAGTTCGAGGCCGAAAGCGCCACCAGTCGCGAGGTGGTCACGATGACGATCACCGCAAAGATGAACCACAGCACCGCGTCAAGAAACAGGCAGGCCAGTTGCCCGCCGCGGGGCATGGCGGTGCGGAATTCACTGAAACTCAGGTGCGTGCGCAGGCGTACGTTGTAGGACGCTCCAAACCAGGCCATCACCATGAAAAGAAGCGGAGGAATGGTCGTGGACCAGGGTTCCTGATCATTGAAGACAAACCGGTCGATCACGCCCCAGAAAATGATCAGCGCGATGGCAAGATAGGAATACACCATGACCGACCGTTCCAGATGACGTTCGATCAACGGCACCTTGCGATAGATCAGCATGACCAGCAAACCCCCGATCGCGGCAACGACCGCACCAACGATCCAAGCGGCGTCGGATTCCAGAGCAAGTTGAATCTCGAAAGAATCCTGGCTGAGAAAAGCGCTGAATATTGCGCCAATATCTGCCCAAAGTGACATGAAGCCCGTCCTCCCAGTGGGTATTGATTGAACCGGCCCGTTCGGGCCGGTTCTGGCAGTCTAATCAGGCCTCGCCCTTCCACCAGCGGCGCGGCTCGACATTTTCCGGCAGCGTGTCCGCTGGGATCTCGCGCGCGATGTCGTAGATCTCCTGGTATGTGTCGATGCCACCGGCCCATTTGTTCAGCCGCTCGCGCCACTGCGCCCACGGCTCGGGGTTGTAGTTCGGAGCGCACATTTCTTCGGCCAGCTTGATCTGGTCCTCCGGCAGGAAGGCCGGGCGCACGCCGTTTTCCGCAAAAATGGTTTGCGGCAATTGCGGATCCGAGAATCCGACAGTGTTCAGTAGTGCCGCCTCGTTCGCACCTTGGATCAACGCCTGTGTGAAGTAGGAAGACTCCATCACGGCATCCTGCAATTCACCGCCCAGCCCGTCGAACACTTTGGCAGACATCGAAGTGTGTTCGGTACCGCAGAAGAACTTCAGGTTCACCGATTGCGAGACCACAGGTGCCATGTTCGCATATGCCACCGCCGAGGCCCAGGTTTCCGCACCGTCGATCAGACCGGTCTTGAGCGCATCCAGCGTCTCTTCCCATGCCACCGGAACAGGGTTCAGGTTCAGCAGTTGCATCGCGATCCGACCCAGCTGCGTACCGGTCACGCGGTTCTTGGTGCCGAACAACTCTTCCAGCTTGGTGACGGTCGGCTTGTCGGCAAAGGTCGAGCCCATTTGCAGACCACGCAATTCACAATGGGTGAACAGGAATTTCAGCCCGTGACGCTTTTCAAGCGGGTCGCGCAGGATGCGCTGGCTGGCGGGGCTGTAAAAGAAATGATACTGCGCCGCCCGGCTGGGGAACATATAGGCATAGTCCAGGACGTTCAGATAAGGCGCACCGCCGGCCGAATTCTGGGTCGAGGCTGCGTAGATATCGACGATTCCCTGCTGGGTTTTTTCAACACAGCTGAGTTGTCCGCAGATCTGGTTGTCGCCGATGAACTCGATCCGAATCTCGCCATCCGTGCGCTCTTCCAGATCGCGTGCAAACTCGATGGCGCCGGCGCGCTCGATCAGCAGGTTGCGGGTGTTGAAGCCCGACGCACCAAATTTCAACGTGTGCTTCGGTTCTTTCGAAAAGCGTTTTTCATACGTGGATTCCGCCGCTTGCGCCAGATTGGCCAGGCTCATTGCCCCGCCAAACCCTCCTGCTGCAAGCAGCGTCGAGCTCATGCCGTAGCGCCCTGCCACCCGGAAAAAATCCCGCCGAGAAATACCACTCAGTTTCCGACCAATCTCCATTGCTTACCTCCCTGTTCGCAATTATTGAGACGTTTTGTATCAAAAAAGGCTAGTATATTTCGTGCATCTTGCATAGAGTTTTTTTCAACGACGTTGGAAGGAGGCGGTCATGGAAGTGGATTATGCGGTAGTTGGCGCGGGGTCTTCGGGCTGTGTCATCGCCAATCGGCTCAGCGCCGACCCCAACACGACCGTCGCGTTGTTGGAGGCTGGCGGCCGCGACACCAATCCCTGGATCCACATCCCGGTTGGCTATTTCAAAACCATGCACAACCCTTCGGTGGACTGGTGTTACAGGACCGAGCCCGATCCGGGCCTGAACGGGCGCTCGATCGACTGGCCACGCGGCAAGGTGCTGGGCGGCTCATCCTCTCTGAACGGTCTGCTCTATGTGCGCGGCCAAAAGGAAGATTATGACCGCTGGCGCCAGATGGGGAATGTCGGCTGGGGCTGGGAAGATGTGCTGCCTCTGTTCAAACGCAGCGAAGATCAAGAACGCGGCGAAGACCCGTATCACGGTGTCGGTGGGCCGCTGTCGGTGTCAAACATGCGCATTCAGCGACCGATCTGCGACGCATGGGTCGCGGCAGCGCAAGCCGCCGGATACCCGTTCAATCCGGATTACAACGGCGCAGATCAGGAAGGCGTAGGGTATTTTCAGCTGACCACCCGCAATGGGCGCAGGTGCAGCTCGGCCGTGGCGTATCTGAAACCCATTCGAAACCGACAAAACCTGAACATCATCACGAACGCATTGGTGACACGCATAACGCTGGATGGGAAACAGGCGACCGGACTTGTCTATCGGGATCGCGCAGGCAATGAGAAAACCCTGAAGGTACGACGCGAAATCATCCTGTCCGGTGGTGCAATCAACTCTCCTCAGATTCTTATGCTGTCGGGTATCGGCGACCCGGACCACCTGAAGAAAAACGGCATCGATCCGGTCCATGCCTTGCCCAATGTCGGCAAAAGACTACAGGATCACTTGCAGGCCCGTCTCGTTTTCAAATGCAATGAGCCCACATTGAATGACGAGGTGCGCAGCCTGATCAACCAGGCCCGTATCGCGCTCAAATACGCTTTGTTCCGCGCCGGTCCGATGACCATGGCGGCCAGCCTTGCGACCGGATTCATGAAAACGCGCCCGGACGTGGAAACACCCGACATTCAATTCCATGTACAGCCTTGGTCCGCCGACAGCCCCGGCGAAGGCGTGCACCCGTTTTCCGCCTTTACCATGTCCGTGTGCCAGCTGCGGCCGGAAAGCAGGGGTGAACTGCATCTGAACGGCCCGGACCCATCACAGCATGTAAAGATCATTCCGAACTATCTGTCGACGGAAACGGATTGCCGAACCATCGTTGACGGCGTGAACATCGCCCGCAGAATCGCACAGCACAATCCGCTGGCATCGAAGATTTCCGAAGAGTTCCGCCCGACGTCACAACTTTCGACCGACGATTACGAGGGCACGCTGGACTGGGTCAGGTCGAATTCCGTTTCGATCTATCACCCAACAGGGACCTGCGCGATGGGTACGAATGAAACCGCAGTCGTTGACCCCGCGCTAAAGGTGCGCGGCATCGGAAACCTGCGGGTCGCGGATTGTTCGATCATGCCGGAAATCGTCAGCGGCAACACAAACGCCCCCGCGATCATGATCGGAGAAAAGGCGAGTGACTTGCTTGCCGCCGGAACATAGCGCGGCAGGCCGCGTATCCGGATCCCAGGAAAACTGGGCAACTCGGCTTGCAGATCTCAGGGAAAGTCCGGTGATGCCATCCCTGCCCTGACCTAGCGCAGAGGCGGCGTCAGCCACTGCGCCGACATCCCATAGTTGGAATTCTTCAACTCCTGTTTGGCAATAGCCTGAAGATGGACCTCATCCGGTCCATCCGCATAGCGCAACGCCCGGGCCCAAGTGTAACTGTCGGCCAATGGCGTGTCGGGCGTCATGCCCATTGCGCCAAAGACCTGCATTGCACGATCCGTAACCTTTGCATGTACCTGGGGCGCCACGACCTTGATCAGGGAAATTTCGCGGAAGGCCTTTTTCGCCCCCACCTGATCTATTTTCCAGGCCGCCTTCAGGGTCAACAGCCGCGCCTGTTCAATTTCCAACCGGGATTTGGCGATCCATTCACGGATCACGCCTTGTTCCGAGAGTTTCTTGCCAAAGGTCTTCCGTTCCTGGGCACGTTCCACCATCAGGTTCAGTGCCATTTCCGCCGCCCCGATCGAGCGCATGCAATGGTGAATTCGCCCCGGCCCAAGCCGCGCCTGAGCCAGTGCAAAACCGCTGCCTTCTTCGCCCAGCAGATTGCCGACCGGGACGCGCACGTCCCTGAACACCAGTTCAGCATGGCCTTCGGGATCGTGCATGTTCAGGATCGTCGGATTGCGCACGATCTCCAAACCGGGCGTATTCCTTGGAACGATGATCATGCTTTGCTGTTTATGGCGATCGGCGTTCGGGTCGGTTTTGCCCATGACGATGAACAGTCTGGTTTTGGGGTGGCACGCATTGGTGATGAACCACTTGCGGCCATTGATGACGTATTCGTCACCCTCGCGCCGGATGGATGTCGTTATGTTGGTCGCGTCCGAACTGGCCACGTCGGGTTCGGTCATGGCAAAGGCCGAGCGGATCTTGCCGTTCAACAGCGGCACCAACCAGTCTTCGCGCTGCTCGGGCGTGGCGAACATGTGCAGCAACTCCATGTTCCCGGTATCCGGCGCGTTGCAGTTGAAGACTTCCGAAGACCAGCTCACCTGACCCATCAGCTCGGCCAGGGGCGCGTAATCAAGATTGCTGAGCCGCGTTCCGGGCTCATCATCCCGCAAAGAGGGCAGGAACATGTTCCAAAGCCCTTCGGCGCGGGCCAGCGACTTGAGGTCTTCCATGAACGAAACGGGGAAATTGCCGGCTTCTATTTCCTCTTTGTGGTCGCGAATGCGTGGATAGATATGCGCCTCCATGAAGGCTTTCAGCCGGTCGTGCATTTCCGTGGCGCGTGGCGATAGAGCAAAATCCATTGTGATCCTCTTCAGTGCGTTGCAGCAGCGATTTCGTCGAGCGCCATTTGCGCCAGAGGGGCCACCAGCCCCTTGAACGCCATTGCGTTCTCGTTCGATGCGTTTCCCGCCAGCGCACGGCTGTAAACACCCTGTGCAATCGCAGCCATCCGGAAAAAGGAAAACGCCAGATAGAAAGTCCAGTTTTCGATCTCCGGCAGGTCACGCAGCGAACAATACCGCTCGATCATCTCAGCTTCGGAAGGGATGTTCAAAGCAGCGCGATCCAGCCCTTGCAGCCCTCGGATCAGACCGGTGGGCGGCAATCTGAGACACACACAGAAATAGCCCAGATCAGCCATCGGATGGCCCAGCGTCGACAGTTCCCAATCCAGAACCGCGGCGATCTGCGGGGCATCCGAAGCGAAGATAAAATTGTCTATGCGAAAGTCACCGTGGATCAGACTGACCGAACCGTCACCATCGGGCAGGTTGCGCGACAGCCAGCCCATAAGCTGTTCCATCTCGGGAAGGGTACTTGTTTCTGCGGCGCGATACTGTTTGGTCCAGCGGCTGTACTGGCGTTGGAAATAGTTTCCCGGCTTGCCGAAGTCCGACAGGCCGACGGCGCCTGTGTCAACCGAATGCAGCGCGGCCAGAACCCGGATCATTTCGTCGAAAACCGGATGATGGTCGGCCACGTTCAACTCGGGCAGCGCCGGATTCCAGAAAATCCGGCCTTCCTGGAAGCTCATGACATAGAACATGGAACCGATGACATCCGTGTCCTCACACAGCACGTAAGGTTTGGCGACCGGAACCGCAGTGCCATGAAGTGCCTTGAGAACACGATATTCCCGATCCACGGCATGGGCCGAAGGCAGCAGGCCACCTGGCGGTTTGCGGCGCAGCACGTATTTCGAACCACCGGCCTTCAGCAGATAGGTTGGGTTCGACTGCCCGCCCGAAAACTTGCGATAGGACAATGGGCCGGCGAAGCCTTCGATATGGCGCCCCAAATATGTCGAAAGCCGCTCGGTATCGAGTTCGAGGCCGGATGAGGTCATGCATGAAACTCCGTATTCCGCCGGGATACGATTAAGCTTACCGCCCCCAATGACATTTGTGAAATTTACTTGCATGATCGTCAGCATAAATCTGGTGAATGACATGACGACCAAGCTCAACAAGATCGACCTGAACCTTTTCGTTATTTTTGACGCCATCTACACCGAACGAAATCTGACCCGCGTTGCCGAACGCCTGTCGATCACGCAACCGGCCGTCAGCAACGCCCTGACCCGGTTGCGCAAGACACTGAACGACCCGCTTTTCGTGAAGACCGGCACGGGGATGCAGCCCACGGCGCTGGCAGAGAGCATTTCGGACAGGATCTCAGCCGCTCTTCACCAGTTGCAAGCCGCATCGGCGCAGGGTGAACGGTTCGACCCGTTCACCAGCAAACGGCTGTTCCGGGTCAGTTTGGTCGATCTTCACAGCCTCATCATCCTGCCCGGGCTTTTGTCCGGGTTTCAACGCACGGCACCCCAGGTCGAACTCAGCCTCGTGCGCATTCCCCGCCGGGATACGCGCAAGGCGTTGCAGCAGGGCACGATCGATATCGCGTCGGACATTCCGATGCCGGACAGTTCGGATCTGATCAGCCGAACCATCATGAAGGACCGCTATGTCTGTGCCATGCGACCCGACCACCCGCTGGGTTCGGGCCCATTGACGCTGGAGCGTTATCTTCAGCTGACACATCTGCATGTTTCCTCACGACCTCAGGGGGCGAGTCCGGTCGACATCGTTCTGCGCAAACTGGGCGCGCGGCGCAAACTCGGGCTTCAGATGCAAAGCTATCTGAACATCCGGGATATTCTGCACAAGACAGATATGGTTGCCACGCTGACCGAGTGCAGTGCGCGTGAAATGGGGCTGCGCATGTTGAGGCTGCCGGTTGAAGTGCCTCCGATCGAACTTCGCCTTTTTCGGCATATCCGGTCCGACGGCGACGAAGCCGTACAATGGATATTCGACCAAATCGCAAGTCGCACCGTCAGAGCGAACGATACGGAACAGCATCTTAGGGTCGATCAGAATTGATACGGAACCCCGGGTACCATGTGACGACAGGATATCAGAGGCGCCAACTGTCAGGTCCGCGAAACCTCAAGGTCGGACGCGTCACGTGTTGATCTGACTTGCAGATTTCTTGGGTAACGCGTCATAGGTCGCCTGAAGATAGGCAAAGCCATATCTTCGGTCAGGCTCCAGATGAGTCCCCTCTGCCCACTCGTTCCACGCGTTTACGAAAACGATTTTTTCGTCGGCACTGTATTTTTCCTGCGCACGAACCTGGCGGCACAAATGTTCCGTCCAGCGCTTGTAGGCATCGATCGCGAACCGCCCCATAATCCGGGGGGCATCCTGATTGCGCGCGGTATTGTCCCATGAGAGCGTGGAGGACCGAAACAGCTTGTACCGGGGTTCCGGCTTTTGAAGCTCTGCCTCGACCACGGCCCGGTAATCCAGAACGGCTCCTGTGAACTCTGGATTGTAGATCCCCATCTCATCCGTGATGTCGGTGCGCTTTACCTGATGCGGCGGGAACTCCATAGCAGCGTCAAAACCCAGTTTCTCGGGGTCGCCGATATCGAAAGTCTGGGCAGCTATGAGATACAGGTCCGGCTCGCCCCAGCTTTGTGCCTCTTCAGCTTTAGCAGGCGGGTCGAAGGGTTTGAACTCGTCGGCCCGACCGATGGCTTCAAAACCCTGCCTGTTGGATTGCCCCGGTTTTTCCCAACCCCTTTTGGGGTCTCTTTTCTTGGCCGAATTTCTGAACCGCCTTGCCGTACGTGGCAACAAAGGTGGGCTGAGTTTCGACGCTGCGGTCAGCAAATAGTATCTGACATCAGGACCTGTGGGCCTGATTGGAGGATTTGCATAACGGAAGGTTTCTGGCTCATCTGAACCGTTTAGGAGTGAAGATGAGACGGAAAGCTGGAACCGACAAACCTACAGCTGAACAGGTCGTCAAGGACATTCGCCGCAAGACACGCAAGCACCATTCTGCGGAGAAGAAGATCCGCATTGTGCTGGAGGGTTTGCGCGGCGAGGAGAGCATCGCCGCGCTTTGCCGTCACGAGGGGATTGCCACGAGCCCGTACTATTCCTGGTCGAAAGAGTTCCTGGAGGCCGGAAACAAGCGGCTGGCAGGCGACACAGCCAGGCAAGCGACGAGCCCCGAAGTGAAGGAGCTGTGGGCCGAGGCGTCGGCCCTGAAGGAGGCCATTACCAACCTTGCCCTGGAAACCGCCTACTCAAAAAAAGTATGCTCGGTGATGGGAACGACGACGTATGAGATACCTCGCAACGGAGAAGCTCGAGATCATCCGACTTGTCGAGCAGTCCCACTTGCCAACGAAGATGACGCTGTCGAGGCTGAGCATTTCGAAAACCAGGTTCTACCGCTGGTGTGCCCGCTATGAGGCGTTTGGTGAAGCCGGGCTTGAAGATCGCCGTCCACACCCCGGCCGGGTCTGGAACCGCATCCCTGACGAGATCCGGAAGGCCGTCGTTGACCTCGCTCTTGATGAGCCGAAACTATCGCCCCGCGAGCTGGCATTCCGCTTTACAGACACGAAAAAGTACTTTGTGTTAGAGCCTTCGGTCTATCGTATCCTAAAGGAGCAGGATCTGATTACTGGGCCGGCGTTCAGCGTGATCAAGGCAGCCGACGAGTTCCATGACAAGACCACGAGACCGAACCAACTTTGGCAGACCGACTTCACCTACCTGAAGGTGACTGGCTGGGGTTGGTTTTTTCTCTCGACGATCCTGGGCGACTTCAGTCGTTACATCGTGGCATGAAAGCATTGCACAACCATGAAGGCCTACGATGTTACTGACACTCTGGAACTGGCGTTGGAGGCATCAGGCTGTTCGTAGGCGACCGTCCGACATGAACCGAGGCTACTCAGCGACAACGGCTCATCATACATCTCTGGTGACCTGGCGGATTGGCTCCAAGATCAAGGAATGGACCACGTTCGAGGGGCATCAAATCATCCGCAGACCCAGGGCAAGATCGAGCGGTGGCACCAAACGCTCAAGAACCGCATCCTGTTGGAGAACTATTACCTACCGGGCGCACTCGAGGAAGCGATCAGAGCCTTCGTCGACCACTACAATCACCGCCGCTATCAAGAGAGTCTCGGCAATCTGACACCGGCCGATGTCTACTTCGGTCGCAGCGACGGCATTCTGAAGGAAAGGAGAACCATCAAGGAAAGAACACTGAAACAGCGACGCTTGCTCAATCTCGGGAGCGCCGCGTAAGATCGCAATCAATGAGCCAGGCCGTCCTAAACGCCGTCAGCTCAATCGGAACACTTCATTCGATGACGGACAATCTTGCCGCTCCGATCAAAAAAGGCTTTGCATCCCTTAACGCGGCTTTGCCATTTGGCTGCGCTTGATGATCGGTTTCTTGCTTTCGCTTCACCGGTGAAAAACCAATTCAATCGTTTCTCAGATTGGCGTCGCTCAATGCAAAAGATCACAGACCTTATTCAGCAGCCCGGATCCGTCGTACTGGAACCGGGGTTGACCCTAGGCTCTGGACCCATTAAATTCGATGCCGCTATGTCGGTTGCATGATTCAAGCCCCTGAGTTTCAGAGGTGTATCATGAGCAATCTATTCTGGCTGACTGACGAACACATGGAGCGTCTCCAGCCCTACTTTCCGAAGAGCCATGGCAAGCCGAGGGTTGACGACCGGCGTGTTCTGAGCGGGATTATCTTCATTAACCGCAATGGGTTGCGGTGGTCTGATGCCCCTCGCGAATACGGACCACCAAAGACGCTATACAACCGTTGGAAGCGGTGGAGCGATATGGGCGTGTTTGCTCGGATCATGTCCGGGCTGGCTGCAGAGGGGACCGATCACAAGACTATCATGATTGACGCGACCTACCTCAAAGCGCACCGCACGGCCTCAAGCCTGCGGTTGAAAAAGGGGGACGCGGCAGGCTGATCGGGCGAACCAAGGGCGGTATGAATACGAAGTTGCATGCCATTACCGATCGTCTCGGGCGCCCGATACGCTTCTTCATTTCCGCTGGGCAGGTGAGCGATTACACGGGCGCCAGGGCTCTGGTGAACAGCCTGCCATCGGCTGATTGGTTGCTTGGTGATCGCGGTTATGATGCGGATTGGTTCCGCGAAGCCCTGATGGACAAAGGCATAAAGACCTGCATCCCGGGCCGGAAATCACGCGACAAGCCTGCCCGGTACGACAAGCGCCGCTACAAACGACGAAATAGAATTGAAATCATGTTCGGTCGCCTGAAAGACTGGCGCCGTGTCGCTACTCGTTACGACAGGTGCCCGAAGGTCTTTCTCTCAGCCATCGCGCTCGCGGCTACCGTATTGTTCTGGCTGTAAATCAATGAGTCTGGAACCTAACTGTGTTTGCGAGGAAGTAACGATTATGCCCATTCCACAGGTACGGCAGGCAGGATTGTCACAGATTACGATCATAAGCGTTTGTTACTACAGCAGTGGTGTACTGCCGAAGATGCTGAATTCCATCCCAGAGGGCGTGCCGACAATTTCGGTCGACAATGGCTCGGATGAAATAGAAGCGGTTCGGCAAATGGCCGAGACACATGGCGCAACTCTGATCGAAAGCCCCGACAACATCGGGTTTGGCCGCGCACGCAACCTTAGTGCCGCCAAGGCAACAACGGACCTGCTATTATTTCTGAACCCGGATTCCCATTTGCTGCCCGGAGCATTGGACGCGTTGCAAAAGGGGGCCGACAATCATCCGGATGCGTCAGCCTTCAACCCTGCAATTCTGGACCGGAAGGGGGCACCTCGTTTCAGGCGATACAGTGTAATCATTCCCCGAAATGAAACACTGCCCAGGAAAACAGCCGATTCCGACTTTGAATTGCCGGTCCTCGTCGGCGCCGCCTTCCTGGTCCCCGCGAAGCGTTCGAAGCGGTCGGCGGGTTTGATCCAGAAATCTTTCTGTATCATGAGGACGATGATCTGAGCCTGCGGCTCAAAGCCGTTTGCGGGCCACTGTACTACGTTCACAACGCTCAGATGCGCCACGCCAGAGGCAAATCCTCGCCGGGAAGCCCAGCTATCGCTGGCCTGAAGGGCTGGTATATGGGGCAATCGCGCGTTTACGTCGCCCGCAAGCATGAAGTCCCGATGGCCTTCGGTCGGGCCCTGGCATCGGCGCTGCTGCAAGTGCTGTCTCCAGCTGTGTTGTTTTCAGCGAGAAAACGCGCCAAACAATGGGCCTTCTTGCGCGGCGTTTGGCATGGCCGGAATGCCCGACCAGCCCCGTTCAGACCTTGATCACAAAGCGTGAAACAGTTTGCAGCCCACGCAATTCCAGCCTGAACACGTAACCATGAGACAGGTCGCGGCCTAGCTCAGAAGCCCTTTCAGATAGGTGCCGTAAGTGGACTTGGCGAACAGGCGCGCGCGCGCCTCAAGAGCCTCGTCGTCGATCCAGCCATTTGCCCATGCGATTTCATCCAGGCTGCCGGTCTGCATTCCCTGACGTTCCGTGATCGTGCGCACGAAATTTCCCGCATCCAGCAAAGACCCATGCGTACCGGTATCCAGCCAGGCAAAACCGCGCCCCATGGTCTGCACATCCAGCAAACCTTCGTCCAGATACATCTCCAGCAGCGACGTGATTTCCAGCTCGCCGCGATCAGACGGTTTGACCTCATGCGCGCGGGCCGGAGCATCGCCATCCAGAAAATAAAGACCCGTCACCGCGTAATTCGACGGAGGCACCTTGGGCTTTTCGACGATCGCGCGGGCTTTGTTCCCTTGGAAATCCACAACGCCGTAGCGTTCTGGGTCAGCGACCCGGTACGCAAAAACCGTACCGCCGCGCTTCAGTTGATCCGCCTCGAGCAGCAGGTCCGGAAGGCCATGTCCGAAGAAGATGTTGTCACCCAGAATCAACGCTGACGGGGCACCGTCCAGAAAATCCTCGGCCAGAGTATAAGCCTGGGCCAGACCGTCAGGAGACGGTTGCACGATCCAGGTCAAGGACAACCCGTATTGACTGCCATCCCCCAACAGGCGCTGAAACTGATCCTGATCCTGGGGGGTGGTGATGATCGCGATTTCGCGGATCTGCGACAGCATCAAAACACTCAGCGGATAAAAGATCATCGGTTTGTCGTAGATCGGCAGCAATTGCTTCGATATCGCCATGGTGATCGGGTAAAGCCGGGTTCCGGACCCACCGGCAAGAATAATGCCTTTGCGCTGCATAATCTGTCCTTTCAAGGTTCAGCTGGTCGCTGACTTCAACTCGCTCAATATCTCGGCCAGTCCGGCTTTCCAGTCGGGTCTCTGGATTCCGAACACATTTTCCAGCCGCGAACAGTCCATACGTGAGTTCAGCGGCCTGGGCGCCGGCGTTGGGTAAGCCTCGGTTGGAATATCCTCGATTTCGACCGACAAGCCGGATTGAGAAACAATTTCACGGGCGAAATCCGCCCAGCTGGCATCGGGTGCACCGGAATAGTGAAACACCCCCCCTTTGGCTTCGAGGCCGGCCTTGGCCATTTTCAGCAAGGTTTCGGCGATGTCGGCAGCAGGTGTTGGCCCACCGATCTGATCTGCGACGATGGTCAGCTTGTCACGGGTCTCTGCCAGTCGGAGAATGGTCTTTGCAAAGTTCTTTCCGTGGGCCGAAAACACCCAGCTTGTGCGCAAAATGGCATAGTGGCCGCCAGCCTCTGCGATCTGGTGTTCGCCGTCCAGCTTGGTTCGACCATAGGCCCCCAAGGGCCCGGTGGGGTCATCGGTGTTCCAGGGGGTCGTACCAGAGCCGTCAAAAACGTAATCCGTGGAAATATGCAGAAAAGGCAGGTCGCGGGCCGCGGCGGCACGCGCCATTGCACCGGGTGAATCTCCGTTGATCCGTTGCGCCAGGTCGCTTTCTTCTTCGGCCTTGTCCACCGCCGTATAGGCGGCCGCATTGATGATCACGTCCGCATCCGTATGCCGGATGGCGTCTGCACATTGCGACGGGTCAGACAGGTCCGCCGCGGCGCGATCCAGAGCTTCAACCAAGACACCATGCGCCTGTCCGCGACGCCGCAACTCGGTCGCCACCTGCCCCCCGTGGCCGAACACCAGCGCCTTCATTTGGCAACACCCAGCCGCTCGCCCACGCCACTGCGGGCCTGCAAGGCGTTCAACCATGCGCTGTTGTCCAGATACCACTGAACCGTCTGTTCCAGCCCGGTTTCAGGCGTGTAGGAGGGACGCCAGTTCAGTTCGGTGCGAATCCGGGTCGGATCGATGGCATAACGCTGATCGTGACCGGGGCGGTCAGCGACGAACGTGATCAAATCCGCATAGGGCGTTTCACCCGGCTTGAGGCGATCCAGAATCGAACACAGCATTCTGACAAGATCAAGATTGGTCATCTCATTCTCGCCACCGATGTTGTAGCTGCGGCCCAGTTCACCCTTTTCGAGCACCAGCAACAGGGCTTCGGCATGGTCATCGACATGCAGCCAGTCGCGAATGTTGTCGCCTTTCCCGTAAATCGGGATCGGTTTGCCCGCCAGCGCGCTGAGGATGACCACGGGGATCAGCTTTTCCGGAAACTGGTAAGGGCCGTAGTTGTTGGAGCAATTTGTAAGAACCACTGGCAGGCCGTATGTTTCACGCCACGCCCGCACGAGATGATCCGATCCTGCTTTCGAGGCCGAATAGGGTGAGTTCGGCTGGTATGGGCTGTCTTCGGTGAAAAACCCGGTTTTTCCCAAGGACCCAAAAACCTCGTCGGTTGATATGTGATGAAACCGGAAATGCTCGGGCCGGCCGGCACCCACCCAATAGGCGCGTGCGGCTTCCAGCAATACATAGGTACCGGTCAGGTTCGTGTCGATGAACGCGGCCGGGCCATCGATCGAACGGTCAACATGGCTTTCAGCGGCCAGATGCATGATCGCGTCTGGCTGGTGCTTGTCCAGTATCGCCGACATGGCGGCGGCATCCCGGATATCCGCATGTTCAAAAACGTATCCCGGCGCATCCACGACAGAGGCAACATTGTCCAGACAGGCCGCGTAGGTCAGGGCATCGACATTGACGACCGAATGCCCATCGGCAATCGCACGACGGATAACGGCAGACCCGATAAAGCCCGCCCCGCCCGTAACCAGAATTTTCATTGTGTGTCCTCGAATACGAAAGGAGATTCAATTTCGCGCAGAAGTGGTGCGATCCGATCTTTCTCGGACAGCTGGGGTTCAGAATTGCTCTGTGGCCATTCAATGCCGATATCGGGATCGTCCCAACGAACCGCGCCTTCAGTTTCCGGCGCGTAAGTGTCAGAACACTTGTAGACGATCTCGGTCTCCGGCCCCAACGTCACGAAGCCATGCGCGAACCCCGCAGGAACCAACAGCATCCGCCCGTTCTCGAAACTCAGTTCTTCACCGACCCAGCGGCCATAAGTGGGCGAGCCTTTGCGGATATCGACCGCGACATCAAACAGCCGCCCACGACCGCAGCGCACCAGCTTGGCCTGCGCCCTTGGCGGGGCCTGAAAATGCAATCCGCGTACCGTGTTCACCGTGCTCGAAAGGGAATGATTGTCCTGAACGAATTGCGTATGAATCCCTTGTGCCGCAAAACTGTCGGCATTGTAGGTTTCCTCAAAGAACCCGCGATGATCGCCAAAACGCTTCGGGGTGATCAGTTTCACTTCCGGAATGGAAAGCGCCAATATTTCCATTGTTACTAATTTTCATCTATGTGTTGATGTCTCGGCCTGCTATGTCACATTTGCTCCACCGACGCCAAGACCTATGTTGTCCGATCAGCAATTTGAGCGGCTTATCGGTTCCGAAGGTCGGGCGATTATCGCAGGCAAGTTGCGATTCTGGTAGAATTCATTGAAATTATTGGACCATCTCTGCATGAAAACACAGGGATGGAACAGATAGTGAAGCCGCAGGCGCGCCAACGCTTGGGTCGAAACCAAAAGCACCGCGACATGGGGCGGTATTCGAGCGCTGAGGCTGGGACGTGTCAATTTGGCCGCAAAAGCCGATCCGCACCTTACTGCTTGAAAAGGTACAAGCCTGCTTTGGCCGAGATATCTTTCGGCGCTCAGGCCGCTTCGAGATTTCCCAACAAGATGGAGGTCATGTCCACGTTGATGACCCCATCCACCGCCACGACGTCGACACCCGTCTGATAGGTTACATTGTCCTTGGTAATCCCGGAAAGGTCCGCGTTCTCATCCAGAAAGACCCATTCAGGGTCATGGGCCGTGGGCTGCCCGACGGCGACTTGCAAAATTGCAAGCGCATCCAGGGCGTTTACGGTGCCATCCCTGTTGACGTCTGCGGCTATCAGGTTTTCCGCGGTCGCGGGACCCCATGTCGGGTCGAGACCAACCGAGATGCGCAACACTTGCAAGGCGTCCAGCGCGTCAATCTTTCCGCTTGCCGTGGAATAGTGTTTGGTGATGTCCAGCACTCCGGGAAAGGTGCCATCGGGCAATTCCAGATCGAACCGCCCCTGATCATCTGCGGTGGCGGATACCGTGCCCCCGCCGTCCGGCGTGAACCGGATTTCCGCATCCGTCAGCCCCGGATTCGCAGCCTCGCTGTCCACCGTAATCTGCCCGACCAATCCACCAGAGCTGCCCGGTGTCTGCCCGCCCAGGTCCCCGAAATCTACCGGGATGTGATCCGGTCCGGCGAAGCCTGCGCCAAAGATATCCGTGCTTGTCAAAGCGCCGCCCGAGGCGGATTGGACCTGCACGACCTCGCCACGATATTCGATCTGAGCCCCGTTTGCCGTGCTGGTAAAGGTTAGTTGCTGAGGCGACCGCAACAGCAGGTAGTCGAACATATCCAGACGATCCAAGCCCGCCTGAAAATCAGTTATTGTGGTCAGACCACTACCGGATTGCATCACGAAGATGTCGGCCCCTGCACCACCCGACATCGTCGTCGCACCCTTCCCCGCGATGAGAATGTCGTCTCCGGCACCTCCCAACAGGGTCGTGTCCAGAATACCGCCGCTGAGGATATCGTCCGACGCGCTTCCGTTCACGGTACCGAACCCCTTGCGCACCACACCCAGATCATCGACCGGGACCGTCAGGACGTTCACCCCGGCATCCTGTTGTGACGTCACGAGAATTTGCAGCTCGTCGCCCACATGTGCAACCGCCAGCGATTCGACATTCTGCAACCCGCTGGCCAGCGTATCCGCGAAACTGTCCATATGAACAAGTTGACCTTCGGGTGTCAGAGTGAATAGAGACAGGCCATCATCGCCGCCGCCTGCAACCACAAAGACCCGGCCGTTCACGTCTATGACCGCCAGATCCTGAACCGATTCAAACCGCGTGTGAAGTGTATCAAGCACATGGTCCGTCGCCTTCAAACTTCCATCGCTGTTCAATTGAAGAACACTGAGAGAGTTGCTGCCGGACCCCGCCACCACGACCCAGGATTTACCGTATGCCTCCACGGTCTCGACATCCGTTGGAGTAGAAACACCTAGGGTTCCGAGCGCCGAATCATTGTTGATCTCGGTTAACGTGCCGGTGCCGGAATCGATGCGATATGTCGAAACAGCGTTTGTTGCCGCGTCACTTGAGATCAGAAAAGTTTCCGAACCCGACCGCAACGTCTGCATGGCATCCGCCGTGCCGGCAATCAAACCCGCAAGACCGAGCGTCCCGTTCGCGTTCACATGGTAGGTTCCGATATTGCCGGTATCCTCATGCGCCATCGCAAGGACATCCGAAGAGCCAAGTGAAAACTGCACGATGGCCGAGATATCTCCGCCTCCGTTGAGTACGCCCGTTTCCTTCAGGTTACCGATCGTTCCGTCCGCGTTCACGTCATACCCGACTAGGCCCGTGGCAGTATTGATGTCAAGCGCGATCTGCTCGGTTCCCGCCAGCGTTATCGGCGTGGCACTGCGCCCCACCTGAAAGGTGATCGAACCGCTGTAATACTCGGTATCAACCAGCTGCGGCAGGGCACCGTCGACCAGCCGCCAGACCGCGACGCCGCCACCCGGGCCGGACACCGTGTAGAGATACGTATTCCCGTTAAGCGTTTTTAAAGCCGTATCGCCGATACCTGAATCGAGCGCCGTGCTCCCCGTTGCCACTACACTTTCGAACTGAAGCATCACAGCCATCACCTCCCGCGCCACCCCTGGCAGTTACGGCAAGATGACCAGATGAGCAGACCGAAACCGAAGCAGAATTGTGGTGAAAACGAGAAGTTCGGTTTCAGTTTAACTCAATTTTTTCAGGTCCGATCGCTACGGCAACAAATGGGAAAGACAGATGAGCAAAACGCCAAACACCACATCCTTTCCTGTTCCGATGATCGCGGACACCACATGCGAGGGCAAGATGACCAAAGCACCTGAGGCCAACAATCGTCCGGCGGCTGACTCAACGGACGGAGATCGCAAATCTCAAGTTCAACAATGGATCAATGGTAAGCTTGGTCGTTGGGCGGGTCGCGGCGCGGCTGGCGGCCTCATGTCCACGTTGATGGCGTTGCCTGCCTTGTCACAAGCAACCATCGAAGAGCTTTACGCCTTCCAGTTCGCAGAGACCATTCCGGGTGTGCGCTCCGCCAAGCTGCTGAAAAACGGCGATGTTCTTCTGAAAATGGCTGACGGTCGGACGATGATCGTGGCGGCGGAAAACGTGCAGGTCCTGGACAGCGGCGCAATCATGATCGCGGAAGCGGCGGTTGCTGAAATCGCCCAGTTCAGCGCAGCTGAAGCCGGCGTTGCAGCTGGCGGAATCAGCGGCGCCGGGGCTGCACTGGGCGGCCTCGGGCTGGCCGGTGCAGCTGCCGCTGCGGGCGGAGGAGGTGGCGGCGGCGGCGATTCCCCGGAACCTGTCGCGCCAGCGCCTAAACCCCAACCCCAACCGGAACCGAGCTATACCAGCCTGAACCTGGCCGAACTTCAGGCAACGGCATTGAACAGTGCCATTACCAATGCCGCCGCACCCGAAGGAACATCGACAGTCGAGGTCACGATAGGTTCGCTGGTCAAAACCGTAACACCCAACGATGACGGCGGTTGGAGCATTTCTCTTACGTCGGCCGAAGCAAATGCGCTTCCGCAAGGCGTCTCTACGGTGACAGTCAGGCATCTGGACGATTCAGGCACGGAACTGTCCAGCGAATCCGTCAAGTTCGACATTGATACAATTCCGCCAACCCTGTCGATCACCGGGTTTTCCGATGGCGCTGTTTTGAATGCGATCGAACAGGCAACGGATCTGACGGTCACCGGAACAACCGATGCGGAAGACGGGCAGACCGTTACCGTCTCTATGAACGGGCAAAACTATTCGGGCACGGTATCCAACGGACAATGGAGCGTCACCGTTCCGGCGGCAGACCTCTCGGCCCTTCCTGATGGCGCGACGATTGCCGTTACCGCGGATGCTGCCGACGCGGCGGGAAATCCCGCGCAACCGGCGAGCGGAAGCTTTGATACTGATTTCACTGCACCAACTGTTTCTCTGGATCCCGTGGCTGGCGGCTCGATAGAACTGATCGACGTCGCCGGCGACCTGGCCTTGACCGGTTCCACCACGGCAGAGGATGGTCAGACCATCATCGTCACGTTCAACGGACAAGTGCATACAGGTACCGCTTCTGGCGGAAGCTGGAGTGTAACGATCCCCAATTCCGATCTGAGCAGCCTTTCCACCGGAGTACCTGCATCTGTTCTGGTAGCCGTCGAGGATGTGTCGGGCAATCCGGCAGTGCCGCTTCTTGTATCGGTTCCCGTGGACCTGACCGGCCCTTCCATTTCGATAACACCGCTTCCTGTTGGTTCCGTACTGAACGCAACCGAAGCCGGATCCGACTTGACCATCAGCGGGCTGACCTCAAACGTTGAAGATGGTCAGCAAGTTACCGTAACCCTCGATGGTCAAACATATTCCGGAACAGTATCCGGCGGGGCTTGGAACGTGACTGTGCCAGCTGGGGATCTGGCGTCCTTGTCGGATGGAGGCAACTTCTCGGTTACCGCAGATGTCGACGACGCCAGTGGCGTTACGGCACCGCAGGCCGCAGTGACTTTTTCCAAGGATGTGACCGCGCCGACGCTCAGCATCGACAGTTTCTCGGACGGAGCTGTCATGAATGCAGCCGAGCGGGCCACGGATCTTTCCATCTCGGGCAGTACGACAGCTGAAGACGGACAAATCGTAACCGTCAGTCTGAACGGGCAGTCCTATAGCGCAACGGTTTCCGGCGGCAATTGGAGCGTAACTGTACCTGCTTCGGATCTGACAGGTCTATCTGACGCGTCGACCGTCACCGTAACCGCGGATGTCTCGGACGCTGCCGGGAATCCGGCTCTGCAAGCGAACAACAGCTTTACCACCGATTTCACGCCACCGACGATCGGAATTTCAACCGTATCCGACGGGGCCGTCATGAACGCCGCTGAACAAGGAACCGACCTGACGGTGTCAGGAACGTCCGATGCGCCGGACGGAACCGTTGTTACCGTTGAAATCACGCGCGCTGACGGCACTACGGACGTCACCGGAACGGCAACGGTAACCGGGGGTACTTGGACCTATACGGCAACCGCGACAGATTTGTCTGCCCTGCAAGACAACGAGACTTACAATGTCAATGCGTCGATCTCGGACGCGGCGGGAAACAACAATCAAACCACGACAAGCTTTGCCACTGACTTCACAGCACCTTCGATAACCATAAACAGTCTGCCTGTGGGTGCCGTGTTGGACGTGACCGAGAGGGGCGTGGATCTTGCAATCTCAGGCACGACCACGGCTGAAGATGGCCAGACCGTTTCGGTCACATTCGGCGGGCAAACCAATACAGGCGTTGCATCAAATGGTTCGTGGGCAGTTACCGTTCCAGCAAGTGATCTTGGAATGCTCTCTGACGGAACGAGCTATACCATTTCCGCCACTGTTGACGATCTGGCCGGAAACAGCTCGGCCGCGGCGAACAGCTCACTTTCCACAGATTTTCGCCCCCTGTTGACGTTGAACGATGTCGGGGTCAACAATTCGATTGGTCTTGCCGATGCCAAAGCTTCCGGAATTACTCTCGGCGGGTCATCGACCGGATTGTCAATCGGCCAGTCGGTGGATGTCACGTTAAACGGCAGTTCGGTCGGATCTGCAACGGTGGCCGCAGACGGATCCTGGTCGCTGGCTGTCGCGGCGTCCAACTTTTCGGCAGTGGAGGCAGGTGATGACCTTGTCTTTTCCGCGCAGGCGACAGTTGCGGGTGGACCAGATCCGCTGCCGGTTTCCGAGCAGGCCGTTGCGCACGAACCCGCCGCCTATGTGATCTCTGAAGTTGGGCGCTCGGGATCTACTGTAACATTCGCAATCTATGCCGAAGCCGACCGCGATATCTCTGGCGGTCTGGCTTTGACGGCAGAGCTTGGATTTGACCCTTCGGTTGTCACATTCAACACGGCGTCGGTTTCGGGAAACAACGCCTTCGATTTGTTCTTGGCCAGCCCGGGCGCCGGGGGCGCGATGAATTTTGCCGGCGCCGCGACAACCTTTACAGATCTTTCTCAGCCGCTTGTCACCTTCACGATGACGATCCAGGACTCCAGCCAGCCTATTGAGCTGACAATCAAAACGTCTGATGGCGGGCCGACGACAGTGCAGTTTGGCACCAATGGTGATGACACGCTCACCGCTGCGAATACGGACACCATCACGCGCGGCGGTGACGGCGACGATACCATTGATGTTTCTGCAGCAGGGCGAGACATCGTCGTCTTCGAGGCCGACCCGGCCAGCAATGGTACAGACAGTGTGACTGGCTTTACGATTGGCCCGGCTGCGGATGTAACCGACGCACTGATGTTCCACGGGCTGGACACCAATACGTTTCGCGGTGATGGCACCGGATTCGAATTGCTTTCCACCGGAGACACGTTGGGCACGAACACCGGATTTGTCGGCCTCAGCACGGTACTCACCGACCTCAACCTCAGCACAATCGAAGCCGCTGTCGAGAGTCTTGCCGGAGTCATGGCGGGCGATGAGCTTTACTTGATGGCAACCGACGGAACAGACAGTGTTCTGGTCAAGGTAGATTTCCAGGCGGCGAACGATGCCAGCGTTGAAACCGTGGCCACGTTCCAAGACCTGAGCGATCTGAGCGGCCTGACCGCAGATAACATCCTGCACACCGACCCGACCGGGGCAACGGCCTGATCCAGACCGGCGCACATACAGACGTAATTCAACATCATGAGGCGGTTATGGCACAGAATGGCTTAACTCAGGTCAGTCTTGGACGACATGGTCATCGGTTCTGGAGGCGGTTCACCTCGTTCGATTTCGCACGGACTATGGCAGATTGCCCTGTGGTCGAACTAGAAATTCTTCAGGCCGCCGCCACATTTCCAATCACTTTTCGGAAATCTGAACACGGGTTTTATCCAGTGGCTGTATTGTCCGTGCAACCGGACCAGCCTACGCCATTTGTGTCAGCACATGGCAAATGGCTCGCGACTTATGTGCCATGCGTCTTGCGCTGTGCTCCGTTCCGGCCACGACTGACTGAACCGGATGGTAACGGCCGTGACGAATTGCTTGTCGACGAAACGGCGGGGCTTATCACTGACAATCCGGAAGACGAGGTATTCTTCGACAAATCAGGTCAACTTGCGCCGGAACTGAAAAAAGTCGCAGCTTTCTTTCGCGCCCTGAAAGAGTCGATGAAACACACAACGCATCTGTGTCGTGTTCTTGCTGACATGGGATTGTTTGGTTCACTGACCACTTTTCAGGGAGTTGAGTTTCCGAGCGGGCATTTTGGCGTCACGCAGAACGCCCTGGAGAAAATTCCCCGCGCGCACTTGTCACTGCTTACTTCGAATGGGGGGTTGCGACTGATTCACGCTCATCAGATTTCGCTGACCCACA
Source organism: Ruegeria sp. HKCCA4008 (assembly GCF_013033125.1). Classification (NCBI taxonomy): domain Bacteria; kingdom Pseudomonadati; phylum Pseudomonadota; class Alphaproteobacteria; order Rhodobacterales; family Roseobacteraceae; genus Ruegeria; species Ruegeria sp. HKCCA4008. Next base: position 322,229 of record NZ_WQDM01000004.1, on the reverse strand, counting down.
GTATCTGGCTGACACACGCACATGCCCGCGCGCATCGGGAAGCTGATACTTCTCTGACACAACAGACCACCGGTGTTTCAGGGTTCTTGGACGCGTTGGTTGCGGCGCAACAGAAAGAAGAAGCCATGGACCATTGCAGGCAGGAGGGTCATCATGCGTTCCTGTAAAGCAGTTTTGTCCTGGGTTGCGTTCGCTCTGCTCGCAATACCGTTGTCCGCCTGCACGCCCCTTCCTGATTTGACTCCAGTGGCAGTGTCTTTTGCACCCGGAACCACCGGTGCCGGGGCAGCAAAGCCATCGGCAAAGCTCAGCAGTAGTGCATTCGGGCAACGCGTGCGCCAGGCGGTAGAAACAAGCCCGACACTGGCGCAAAGCAATACCAGGATGGATATCGCATCAGCCAATCAAGATGCGGCTGAAGGCGCCTTTCTTCCGCAGATATCGTTGGGAATAAATGCTCGGTCCGAACGGGTCGAATCGGATATTGCAGATGTTTCACCCTATCTGAGAATTTCCCAATTGGTTTATGACGGCGGGGCTGCCTCGGGGGATCTGACAGCAGCCCGGGCACGTGTTCTGGAAACACGGGGCGATCAAATTCAGACGGCATCGGCCACGGCGCTGGCCGCCATCGAGACCTATGTCCTTGTCATTGATCAAAGAAAGTTACTCCGCATCGCGGCTGACAATGTTTCGGTTCATGAAGAACTGGTGCGCCAGATTTCGGATCGCACAGCGGGCGGCGCCGGTTCGAATGCTGATGTTCTGACCGCGCAGTCCAGAATGGCAGATGCACGCACAAGACTGGCTGACGCACGATCACGAACTGATCGGGCCGAAGCGCGGTTTCGAGAAGTGTTCGGGACTTTTCCCGGCTCATTGCCCCCGCCTGTACCAGCTCCACCGCTGAACAAAAGTGATGGCCAGATCGTGATGAACAGCCCTCAGATCCGCCGGGCGGATGCTGGCTTGCTGGCAGCCAAAGCCGAATGGTCGGCCGCGCAGGCACGGCGCAAACCGAACGTTCGGGTCGCCGCATTTGCCAACCAGGATGACACTCGGGATGCGAATTTTGGCGTGGATCTTTCTTTCAACTACGAGCTGGACAGCACCGGCCAACGCCGCGCCGCCATCGCAGCAGCAGAAGCCAAAGTGAAAGAAGCGGAGTTCGCCAGAGAGCAATTGGTTCGCGAAATCATGCGGGAGCTGGGCTTTATTCGATCCGATCAAAAAGCAGGCGCAGAACGGCTGCGCGCGGCCCGTATTGCGGCAAGTGCCAATGCCGACAGTGTTGCTGCATCCCGCGCACAGTTCTCGATCGGGCGCCGCAGCCTGATCGAAATCCTGGACGCTCAACGCGATTACGTAAATGCGCAAGAACGCCTGATTCTGGCCGAACAGAGTTATTTTCTGACCAACTACGCGGCACTGAGCCTTACCGGAGACATTCTGGACCTGCTCGGAATTTCGCTTGGCAATTGGAACGAGGTGAAATGAGCACGTTGAAATCAATGCAGGACCGCGCTCGTTTGACATGCTACGAAGCCTGCCTTCTGAATATCGCCGCGACGCTTGAACGCCCTTTGACCCTTGCAACGATCCAGGCGTCGCAGACCGGTTCGGACGGGGATCTGACTGTTCGTGACATCCTCTCGGTGGCGGAAAACACAGGTCTACAGGCGGGCTATGGCGCGCGGCACATCGCGAGTTTTGACGAACCATTGGCTCCGGCCTTGTTGCTGATGTCCGAAAACAAGGCGGTTGTGTACCACGGTCGCGCAAAAAACGGTGCCTTGCTGGTCTATGACCCGGAACTTGGTGAAGGAATCGGTGAGGTTTCAGAAGAACAGCTGGCCAAGTCCTACACCGGTTTCGCGGTCTTGTTTCGGCGAAATCATACAGATGAATTGGACACCGGTCACACGGCTTACCGAGGTCATTGGTTTCGCGCGGCGCTGTCCGCCAATCGATGGACTTACATACAGGTTGCTCTCGCTGCGGCACTGGCAAACCTTCTTGGCTTGTCGACCTCAGTTTTCATCATGGTTGTCTATGATCGCGTGTTGCCCAATGAGGCAACCGAATCGCTCATTGCCTTGACGGCGGGCGTGGCTCTTGCGCTGCTATTTGACTTCGCGCTGAAATTGCTGCGGGCAGCGTTCATCGACAAGGCCGGGCAAAAAGCCGACTTGTTCATGGGGCGGCGAATTTTCGACCACGTTCTGAACATCCAGATGAAGTCACGCGCGGGTTCCACCGGCGCCATGACCAGTACCATCCGTGAATTCGAGACCCTGCGCGAGTTCTTCACGTCCGCAACGCTTGTTGCAGTCGTGGATCTGCCGTTCATCGGGTTGTTCATATTTGTGATTTACCTGGTCGGCGGACAACTGGCATTGGTCCCGGCTCTGGCCGTGCCTGTGGTTCTGCTGACAGGTTTGGCCGTACAGCCGCTTCTGTCCCGCATGGCAGAAAAGAGCCTGTCTGACGGGCAATCCAAACAATCGGTCCTCGTAGAAGCTGTCTCGGGCCTTGAAACGATAAAGACAACGGCCGCGGGCCGGCAAATGCGTTCCCGATGGGAGCAGGCGATAGAACGGCAATCCTCGCACGGTGCTCAGAGCCGGGCCGTTACACAATTTGCTCTCAACCTCACCGGTTTTACGCAACAAGCGGCACAGGTGTTGATCGTATTTTATGGTGTTTTTCTGATCACAGACGGTCAGACCAGCATGGGCGCTTTGGTTGCCTCGGTGATGCTGACAGGGCGGGCGCTGGCGCCTTTAGGGCAGCTGGCGCAGACCTTGACAAGGCTTAACCAAGCCCGAAGTGCATACCGAAACCTCAACGCGTTGATGATGGCGGAAAGCGAACGCCCACAAGGCCGAACATGGGTGAACCGGCCCCATTTCAAAGGGGCGATCGCCTTCAACAACGTGTATTTTTCCTACCCTGATCAGGGGGAAGATACCCTGCGAGGCGTTTCATTCACGATCAAACCGGGTGAAAAGGTGGCGATCCTGGGTCAGATTGGCTGCGGGAAAAGCACCATCGCACGTCTTTTGCTTGGATTGTACGCGCCGCGTGTAGGATCTGTCACATTCGAAGGCCTTGATATCCGCCAGATCGATCCTGGTGATCTGCGACGCAATATCGGATCCGTCCTGCAGGACATATGGCTCTTTTCCGGATCAGTCCGGGACAATATCGCAAGTGGCGCAATCCGGCCAAAAGATCACGAACTGATCGAAGCAGGCCGCGCCGCCGGGGTTGAGGATTTCGTGGCCAACCATCCCGGGGGTTACGATCTTCAACTCGCGGAACGCGGCGAAGGCCTCTCTGGCGGACAGCGGCAAGCCATTGCCCTGGCAAGGGCACTCATAGGCCGTCCGCCGGTTCTCCTGCTGGATGAACCAACAAGCGCGATGGATGTCAAAACCGAAGCCCAGGTTATCCAACGTCTGAAAGAATGCACGGCAGAGTCCACCATGGTTGTCATTACACACAGAACCAGCCTGTTGGAGCTTGTTGACAGAGTCATCATCCTTGAACACGGGAAAATCGCGGCGGATGGCCCCAAAAGCATGCTGACGCAACATGTTCGTCGGACAGGGAGGCACCTGAATGTCGCAGCATCCTGATCTGGCCACCCTGGCGCGTGAGATGCAGGGACGCTCTCCTGTTCGGAGTTCCTTGCTGCTTTTGGTGATTCTGCTCTGCCTGATCGCCGCGCTATTGTGGGCGCATCTGACCGAACTGGACGATGTCACGCGCGTGGACGGCCGGATCGTGCCTTCCGGAGACATCCAGCTGATCGAAGCCACCGAGCCCGGCGTATTGCAGTCATTGCACGTACGCGAAGGCCAACTGGTCGAAAAAGGTTCACTGCTGATGGAACTGGAAACAACCCAAATTGACAGTCAGCTCAGTCAGGAACAGCAACGCGCGTTCGGGCTGATGACGCGCATCCAACGTCTTCGGTCCGAAATTGATGGGACACAACTGGATTTCGATGTTCAACTGATCAACGGCGCGCCTACCGTCGTGCAATCCGAAACTGCACTGTACCAAGGCCGGCAGGCTGAGTTGGAGGCAGAAATAGCCATCCTGGAGCGTCAGCGTCAGCAAAAACAGCGAGAGTTTGAGGAAGGCCTGGTCGATCAAGTGATGGCAGAAGAAACCCTGCTGGTCCTGGCCGAAGAGAGGGCCATCATGGCGCCGCTGGTCGAGCGTCAAATGGAGCCTGCAACAACATTGCTTGCGTTGCGGCGGAGTGAAGCCGAATGGCGCGGTCGCAAGGTGCGGGCAGAAGCTGTGACCAACAGGTTGCAAACGGGCTTGGACGAAATCGACGATCGGATTCAAGCGGTGCGAAGCCGGTTTCGCAGCGCCGCGCTGACGGATCTGGCGCTTGCCACTGCCGAGCTGGCTGCCTTGCAATCCGCCCTGCCCGCTTTGCGCGACCGGGCGTCAAGGGCACAGGTTCGGTCTCCGGTACGCGGCATTGTAAACCGGATTCATCGCTCAACCATCGGCGGTCTCGCCCGCAGTGGAGAGGACCTTGTTGAAATCGTGCCGCTGGACGACACATTGCTGGTTGAAGCCTATGTAAAGCCTGAGGATATCGCGTTTTTGCACGCTGGTCAGCCTGTGAAGGTCAAAATCACGGCTTATGATTTTGCACGATACGGGGCGCTGGATGGTGAAATCATCCGCATCGGTGCAGACACGGTCACACGATCAGAGCGGAATGACGAAGAGGTCTTTGTGGTCGAGATCCGAACCAAAAGCACCATGCTTGATGGAAATGGCATAGCGGTCGAAATCATACCTGGAATGATCGCCGAAGTGGACATTCTGTCTGGTCGCAAAACAGTGCTGGATTATATTCTGCAACCGGTTGTGAAGATAAAGGATCAGGCATTGCGCGAATGAGCGATGGGGCAATTGGGGACAGATGTGTCACTTCCGATACGGAAATCTCGGTGTCAGCAGCTTCAGCACGGAAGGCTCGAAAGGGTCAAACAGACATGGAAAACAACTCATCTGACCAAGTCTCGGCCGGTTGGATCTGCGTCTACTTCCAACCGACATCACCCAAGAATATATAACCCGCCCCATAGATCGTCTTGATCAACCGCGGGTTCTTGGGATCCTCTCCCAGCTTGGTACGCAACCTGGAAATCCGAACATCCATCGCCCTGTCAAAACTGTCTCCGGCTGCGCCGCCCAGGGACTCCTGCATTTGTCCCCTGCTGATCAGCCGCTTGGGGCTTTCCAGAAACAGCCGCAGGACTTCCCCCTCTGCATGGCTGAACGGCGTTTCGTCACCTGATTCACTTTCAAGGACGTATCGGTCAAAATGTGCGGTCCAGCCGTTGAATTCCGCCGTGTCCGAATGAGAGGTCTGAGTGCGGGGTGTTCTTAATCTTGCCCTGATCCGCGCCACGACTTCCGCAGGGTCAAACGGTTTTGTAATATAATCGTCTGCCCCAAGTTCCAGCCCCGTAACACGGTCCTGCACCTGCGCGCGCCCCGAAATGATGATCACGGCCGCGCCTTGTTCCAACGCCAGACGATGAACCAACGCCAGCCCATCCGTATCCGGCAATGACAGGTCGACCAGACAGACATCGGGCGTCACACGGTTGAGCGCAGCCTCGAATTCTCGCGCGCGGGAAAAACTCTGCGTACGGAAACCGGCATCCTCCAAAGCGTCCGTCAGGATGCGTCGGATTTCGGGTTCGTCGTCGAGGATGGTAACCAGCGGTTGCGTCATCAGGCGGCCTCGGTTTGGATCAGGGCTGACAATTGAGCCTGCGAAAACGGTTTACGCAACACCGGGGCCAACGCAAGGGCGCGCTGGTACAACGGGTCCGAACTGGGCAGCGATGTCATAAGGATACATGGCAATCCCGGCTTCACCTGCCGCAAAATATCCAGACCGGTACCACTTCCTTCGAGACGGATATCGGACAGGACAAGAGAAATGTCTTCAACGCTGTCTATCAACGCCAGCGCCTCATCTACCGAATTGGCCTCGATGACGGCGAAGCCCAGCTCTACCAGCATATCCCGAAACTGCCCCCGCAAATCTTCGCTGTCTTCGACCAGAAGCACCAAACCGCCTTGCACGGGCGGAGCTGGCCGATAGGGCAACCGCAAAACGACGGATGCGCCCGATGGCGTGTTCTTGAGGTTCAGATCGCCCCCGGCCAGCTTGACAGTGTCATACACCATGGGCAGTCCAAGCCCCGACCCGTCGCTTCCCTTGGTGGTAAAGAACGGGTTCAGCGCCTTTTCCAGCGCCTCTAGCGTAAAGCCTGGGCCAGTGTCCGATACGGTGATTTCAACCCAAATTTCTCCGATGGTATGCGCGCTGATTGTAATCTGGCCCGAACTGCCGCAGGCATCCCGCGCATTCAACACCAGGTTCAGCAACGCATCCTGCACCATTCCCGGGTCCAACATCAAAGCCCGGTCGGGCAAAGTGTTGACCACCGACAAACCGACGCCGCGCGGCAAAGAAGGCGAAGCCAATATTCTCAGGTCTTCCAACAGCGCCTTCATGTCCGTGGCCTGAGGATGTGGCGTTCGGTTCCCGGTCATGTCCGCAATCCGGTTCAGCAATTGCCCACCCCGACGCGCCGTTTGCTGTGTCGCGGCAACCAGCTCATGTGCTTCATCCGACAGGTCCATTTTGTTCAGTTTGGACTGCATCCCAAGGATGATCGTCAGCAAGTTGGAGAAGTCATGAGCCAATCCACTGGTCATTTGGGCGGCCATAGCCCGGCGGCGCGTTTGCTGCAAAACGACGCGCGCCTGCGTTTCTTCGGTGATATCAACCGACATTACATAGACGCCACCGGCGTCATCCGGCGTGAACGAAACGCGGATGCGTCGGGAATCCTGATCCTCGTTGAACTCGAATACGGAGGTTTCTCCGTCATAGGCTTTTGCCAGATGCGCTTTGACCCGCCGATACGCGGCGGCACCAAGCGCTTCGGATATGTGAAGCCCAAGAATCTCGGACGGACGTCCGGGCAGAACCGCGCTCAAACGGCGGTTGGAGTAGTCATATCGACCAGTGCTGTCCAAATGCGCGATATGAGCCGGCATCATTTCGGTCATCATGCGTGTGCGGGCTTCGATTTCGGTCAGCTCGCGTTTGGCCTCTTCCAATGCCTTGATCGTGGCCGCAAGCTTTCGGTTGGTTGCAGACAGTTCTTCGGCGTGGCCGAGCAATTGTTCCGACAGTTCTTCTGATCGCGCCCGCAGCAGGTTTTCGGCACGCCGGGTGCCGGTAATGTCAGTGTAGACCGCGACCCATCCGCCCTGTGGCAACGGCGCGCCCTCTATCGAGATAACCTGCCCATTGGGCCTTACGCGTTCCATGTAATGGGGCTCGAAAGCCAAAGCCTGCTCGACGCGCAGGTTGACCATTTCGTCCACACTTTCGTCGTCACCGTATTCGCCACGGCTGGCGAGAAAATGGATGGTATCCCGAAACAAGGCTCCGCGTTCGACCAGCTCGTCCGGCAGGTCGAACATTTCTTTGAACCGACGATTGCTCAGCACCAGTTTCAGGTTGCTGTCATAGATCGAAAGCGCCTGACCGATGAGATTCAGTCCGGCAGTCGTCATCGCCTTTATGCGCTGTTCGGTAATGTCCAGGTTCGTCTTCTCCACGCCCCATGGGTACCATCAGAATTGATGCGCCGGTAGTGGAATTGATGCACGACAAAACGTCTCATGCAACTTGCCTGATCCGACTGAAAAGAACGCGAAAGCGTGCCGTGATCCTAATATCTGGAACGGGACTTCGCGCCTTCGGACGTGATGGAGTGCAACGACAAGGTATGATCCATGTTTCGCATCCGATGGCGCAGCATCTGTCTGCCCAACCGGGCAAGATCAGCCGCAAACGCGGGGTTTTCCGCAAGGTTTTCGAATTCTCCCTGTCCCTGGTGATCAAACAGCATCGGCGCCAGGTCAGCTGCAAATTCGATCAACGTGAATCGTTCGTCCCGCAATATTCCCAGACAGGAATCACTGTTGCTCGTTCCCAACCTCCGTTGCCAGAGGGTCGGTTCTTCGGGTTCCGAGAAATCCAGCTCGCTGAAGGAATAGCTGCGCCAATCATCAGGAATGTCGCCGTGCAACAAGGGCAGCAAAGACCTGCCATCCATGGCGTTTGGAACAGTCTGCCCAATCCAATCAAGGATAGTCGGCGTGACATCAATCGACTCGGTAGGAACGGTCACTTTCGCGCCGGCCATGGCCTCGTTCCCCGGAAGGCGTATCATCAACGGTGTGTGATAGGCCGCGTCGTACACAGTCATTTTGCCCCAGCTGTACCTGTCGCCCAACATTTCGCCATGATCAGCCGTAATGACCAGCATGGTATCGTCGTATTGCCCGCTGTCCTTGAGATACTGAACGACGCGCCCGATATGGTGATCGACCTCAGTCGCCAATCCCAGATAAACGGCGCGCAAAGTGCGAATGTTTTCATCCGTTGGCTCAACGTCAGCAAAGCCATGAACAAACTTTTCTGCCGTGTAGGCGTCCAGCTTTGGCCCGAAAAACGGATGCAGCGCCTTCTCAGCGGCTTCGCTCGGCAGGCGTTTCGGCAAAGGGATTTCCGCCGGATCGTACATGTCGTTATACGGGGCAGGCGCAACCAAAGGAGGATGCGGACGGATGTAAGTCAGATGAGCAAACCATCCCTCGCCTTGATGAGGTGCAATCCCGTCCAGAAACGCATCGGTCAGGAAGGCTGTGTCGCTGTGTTCTGCCCGATACATCGCCGGGTCGTTCAGCTTGGGCGTTTGACCATCCGGTGAGACAGGTTTGTAAACATCCCAATATGTATCGAACGTATAACCATTTTTCATCAAATATGATCGCCAAGGGTATGACTCTTCCAGGCGCATTTCGACAACTTCAAGGAACCCGTTCATCGATTGTTCGTAAGATTTGAGCACGGGGTCGTTGGGATCATGGACTCGGGGATCGGCAGACGTATCGGTGTACCCGAACAGCATCGGCATATAACCCGCCTTTCGCATTTCCGTGGCGATGTTCGGCGTATCATGACGCAGCGGAGTTCCATTTCGCACGGAACGATGGTTCATCGCGTACTGGCCGGTCAAAATCGATGCGCGGGATGGCCCACAGGGATTGGTGACAGAGAAGTGGCGCGTAAAACTTACCGCCTCGTCCATGAAAGCCCGTAGGTTCGGTAGCTGCACGTGCTCGGCCAGAGCGCCGTTCAGGCAATCTGCCCTCAATTGATCGATGATGATGAACAGAACGTTCTTGGCGTGATGCATACCGACTTCTCCGAATTCCGCACCCAGGGTTCCGCAGCGGAATGTGTCCCGCTTCCGTTTTTCGCGCAACCGATTAGTCGAACAGCCCTGCGTTTTCTTTTCCGGCCTGACTTGAGCCGCGAAAAGTAACGGAAATGTCTCTAGTTATGCTAGCTCCTGCTCATGGTCCGGCGTGACGCCAAGGCCATCCTTTGCGGCAAAAACCGGGTCAATGGGCACAAAGTCATTGCAGGCATTGAATGTTTTACTTCACATGGCACCATGACGCAGCCAACGATCACATCAGAGCGCGACGCCAGCGGCAATCAAGTGCGCATATCTGGTGAGTTGCTCACGCAATCCCTGCAAACCGTGGAGCATGATTTTGCTGCGGTCCAACCTTGTGGGGGCAAGGTCGTTTTTGATCTGTCCGGCATAGAAGCACTGGATACGGGCGGGGCCTGGCTGGTTGCGGACCTAGGCCGGAGGTTCACGTCAAACGGTGCCACGCTGGAGTTTCAAGGCGTGAAACCCGCACATGCGACACTGATAGACACGGTGACACGCAGCATCCCGGACAAACCCGGCAAGCTCGAGGACCCTCGCGGTTTTCTGGACTGGGTCGCTCATGTGGGTCAGGGCACATTCGGAGCCTGGAAGGATACCCTGTCGATCCTCGAATTTCTGGGCCTTACCCTGCACCGCTTGTTTCGGACCCTGGTCATGCCGTGGCGCCTGCGCAAAGCGGCCCTTGTCACTCATATGGAGGAGACCGGGGTCAAAGCCCTTCCCATCGTGGCCCTGATGGGTTTTCTGATCGGTGTCGTGCTGGCCTTTCAGGGTGCGACACAATTGAAACAGTTCGGGGCCGAGATCTTTGTGGTCGAACTGATTTCGATCTCGATTCTGCGAGAGCTGGGAATTTTGCTGACCGCGATTATTGTTGCCGGTCGCTCGGGTTCGGCATTCACGGCCTCGATCGGTTCGATGAAAGTACAGGAAGAGATCGACGCCATGCGGACGCTGGGCCTTGACCCGATCGAGGTTCTTGTCATTCCACGTGTTTTGGCGTTGCTCATCATGCTGCCCATTCTTGGGTTTGTCGCAGATATGGCCGGCCTGTTCGGCGGCGCGCTGATGAGCTGGATCGATCTGGGCGTAAGCCCGGGCATGTTTGTCACCCGTTTGAAGGAAAACACCGACGTCTGGCAACTTGCAGTTGGGTTGATCAAGGCACCGTTCTTTGCGCTGGTCATCGGGGTCATAGCATGCTGGCAGGCCTTGCAGGTCAAAGGGTCGGCCCAGAGTGTGGGGCAGCGTACAACCGCATCGGTTGTGCAATCCATTTTCATGGTGATTGCAATCGACGCATTGTTTTCGATTTTCTTTTCCGAAATCGGAATCTGACATGAACGACGGCACGCAACACGAAACGGAACAGACCACATCGCGGCGTGACGCCGTGATCAGCGTTCGCGGTCTCAGGAACCAATTCGGAACGCAGGTGGTTCATGACGATCTGAACCTTGATGTCTGGCGCGGTGAGGTTCTGGGCATCGTAGGCGGGTCCGGAACCGGAAAATCCGTCTTGCTTCGTACAATTGTGGGTCTGAACAAACCTGCTGCTGGCAGTATAGAAGTGCTGGGAGTGGATGTCCTGAACGGCCCCGAAGAGGAACGCCGCAGGATCGAACGCCGCTGGGGCGTGGCCTTTCAGGACGGTGCGCTGTTTTCATCGCTGACCGTATTGCAAAACGTGATGGCCCCACTTCGAGAACATACGGGCATCAGTGAAAAACTGATGGAATCGCTGGGTGCGTTGAAGATCAGCCTTGTGGGTCTGCCCCAGCTGAGTTGCGGCAAGTTTCCATCGGAACTGTCGGGCGGCATGCGAAAGCGCGCCGCCCTGGCACGGGCGCTGGCGCTTGATCCCGAAATCGTTTTTCTGGATGAGCCGACCGCCGGATTGGACCCGATTGGCGCGGCTGCATATGATGAACTGATCGGCGAATTGCAGCAGGCACTTGGGTTGACTGTTTTCATGGTCACCCATGATCTGGACAGCCTTTACGCCATCTGTGACCGAATTGCAGTGCTTGCAGAAAAACGCGTGCTGGTTGAAGGTCCGATTGAGGATATGACCAAAGTGGATCATCCTTGGGTGCAGGAATATTTCACAGGGCCCCGCGCCCGCGCGGCGCAACAGAAGGGTCAGGACAGGTAAAGGCGATGGAAACCAGAGCAAATTACATCCTGATCGGCGCGTTCACCCTTGCGGGGCTGTTGGGCGTTTTCGGCTTTTTCCTGTGGTTGGCGAAATTCGAAGTGACCCGCCAATACGCTTATTACGATGTATTGTTCGATAACGTCTCGGGGCTTTCGGCGGCGGGCGGGGTGAATTTCAACGGCCTTCCTGTTGGGCAGGTGATCTCTTTGAACCTGGACGAGGACGATCCCTCCAAGGTTCGGGTGCGAATAGAAGTGGATGCAGATATTCCGATCACCGAAGAAACGATCGCCCAGCTTCAATCGCTGGGTGTTACCGGCGTCGGTTACGTTGAACTTACCGGCGGGTCACCAACTGCCAAAAGACTGCCGCAGGACAGCGTGATCAAAAGCAAGCGCAGCACCATCCAGTCCTTGTTTGAAGGCGCACCAAAAGTGCTGGACGAGGCCGTTACACTTCTGGAAAGCCTGAACAAGGTCGTCGACGACAAGAACCGGCAAGCCGTGAGCAGCATTCTGGACAACCTTGCCTCTGCGACCGGTCGGCTGGACAAAACATTGACAAGCTTTGAATCCGTGGCCAGCGACATTGGCAGTGCAGCCAAGGATATCGGTGAATTTTCAAAACGTCTGGACCCTTTGATCGAAACGGCGGATACAACCCTCAAGACCGGCACGGAGACGCTCAATTCGGTCAAGTCCGCGTCCGAGTCAGCCAGGGCCGCGCTGGACGAAGCGAAAACGACGATCGAAACGGCAGACCGCATCTTGCAGCAGGACGTTCGACCTTTCATCGAACGCGGGTCGCAACTGGCCGAACGGTTGACCCACTTGTCGGATGAGGGCAGCGTCACTTTGGGGATCGTGAACGAGACCGTTTTGAACGCCAACACGACACTTGGTTCGATCACATCCGCAATGGACACGGCCAAGGGTGCGCTGTCTTCGGCGGAAACGGCCTTTGAGTCAGCCAACCGCGTCATGGAAGAAGACGTGGCGCCCGTTGCGGAAGATATCCGGAAGGCGGCCAACCAGGTCACCGAAACAGTTTCGAACATCACCGGTAAGATCGATCAGATTTCAGACGATGTTCTGAGCGCGTCGAACTCTGCCTCAGAGCTGCTGGGGACAATAGACGGCATCGTTCAGACCAACCGCCGGCAGGTGTCAGACTTCCTGCGCGTGGGTCTGCCGCAATTTATCCGCTTCGTCGAAGAATCCCAACGCCTGGTAATCAGCCTCGACCGTCTGGTGGACAAGGTCGAACGTGATCCTGCGCGGTTTCTGCTGGGCACCCAAGCATCGGAGTTCCGTCAATGATCAAGCCTGCAATTGCAATTCTGACGTTTGCATTGGTCGGTGGATGTGCCGGGTTGGGCACTTTGAAACAAGCCGCGAAACCCAACGATCTGTATCTGTTGACACCCAAAAGCACGTTTTCGTCAGCGCTGCCGCGAATACAGAAACAGATCGTTGTTGAAGAACCAACGGCAACCGCCGCGGTGAACACGGATCAGATCGCCATTCAGCCCACCCCGTTTCAGGTTCAGTATTTGCCACGGGCGCGATGGGTGGATCGCGCACCCCTGATCGTTCAGACGCTGTTGATCGAAAGCTTTGAGAACTCTGGCAAAGTCGCTGCCGTCGGACGGTCAACGGTTGGTCTGCGCGCTGATTACGTGATCGCACCGGACCTGCGCGAGTTTCAGGGCATCGTTGTCGCGGACCCCGAGAACGGAGACAAAATCCGTATTGAAGTGCGCATGAACATCAAGGTCATCGATGAATACGACGACAAGATCATCGCTTCGAATTCGTTTCAGGAAAATGTCGTTGCCGCAAGCGACCAGACATCAGATCTGATCAAAGCGTTTGATTTGGCCTTGGGACGCGCGATGCGGGATTCCGTTGAATGGAGCATTCGCAGGATCAACACGCATGTGGCCAACAATCCCAGATCGAACCCCAGTTGAGTTGATCCACATGACAAAACGGTGAGCGCGGGCGCAGTTCGCTCACGCCTGTTCTGGGTAAACGGTTGTTTGTGACGGATCGGGTCTCAGAAACGAGATGCCGAAGCGCGTTCCCAATCCGCCGCGAATTCCTCGGGAACCACATCTGCCAGCAACGCACCATCCTCCAGATAGGTGTAAAGCTCGCCATAGGTGCGCTCATGCTCGTCCGCCGTGCGCCGCAAAATGTCGCGCGGATGCAGCTCGGACACTTTTTCCTTTCCCATCGCACCCAAGAGTTCGCGGAAACTTTCCAGTGTTGCGTCGTGATACCGGTGCACACGCCGCCGCTTTTGCGGGATGTTCACCGCGCGTCCGCGAACCGGATCCTGGGTGGCGACCCCGGACGGACAACGGTTGGTGTTGCAATGCAAGGCCTGAATGCAGCCCACCGCAAACATCATCGCCCGTGCCGCATTGCACATATCCGCACCAAGCGCGAATTTCTCGACCATGTCGTATCCGGTCGCCACTTTGCCCGCACAAATGATACGGATCTTGTCGCGCAGCCCAACGCCACGCAGGCAATTGTTTACGAAAATCAGCGCCTCGTTCAGGGGCATGCCCAGACGGTTGGTGAACTCGACCGGAGCCGCGCCCGTTCCCCCTTCCGATCCATCAATGGTGATGAAGTCCGGCAAAATCCCTGTCTCGAGCATGGCCTTGCAGATCGACATGAATTCGGACGGGTTGCCAATACACAATTTGAAGCCGACAGGTTTACCGCCGGACATTTCGCGCAAATGTTGAACAAAATGCATCAACCCCGAGGGCCCGTCAAAAGCACTGTGAGTTGGGGGGGAAATCACATCCTGATGCTCGGGCACCCCGCGGATTTCGGCAATTTCGGCATCGACCTTGGCAGCGGGCAGAACGCCCCCATGCGCAGGCTTGGCACCTTGGGACAATTTGATCTCAATTGCCTTGACCACATCCTTTGTGGCCCTTTCGGCAAACTTGTCCTTGTCAAACCCGCCTTCCGCCGTTCGACACCCAAAATAGCCCGTCCCGATCTGCCAGATGATGTCGCCGCCTTCGGTCAGGTGGTGAGGAGACAACCCGCCTTCACCGGTATTGTGGGCAAAGCCTCCGTCTTTTGCCCCGCCGTTCAGCGCGCGGATGGCGTTGGCGCTCAGCGCGCCGAAGCTCATGGCAGAAACATTGAGACGCGAGGCGCTGTACGGCTTCGTGCATTGTGGCCCGCCCAACATGACGCGATCTTCGCTTTTGTCCACATGTTTGGGCGCAAGCGAATGATTTGCGCGGTGATATCCAACCTCGTTTATGTCGTATTGCGTTCCGAAGGCCTGCGTATCCATCTGGCCCTTGGCGCGGGAATAGACCAGCCCGCGTACGATCCGGTTGTAAGGTCGGCCGCTTTCGTTGGTTTCAACGAAATACTGTCGAATTTCCGGGCTGACGAATTCAAGCATGTACCGGAAATGCCCCAGAACCGGATAGTTGTTCAGCACATTGTGCTTGGTAGTCAGAATGTCATAGAGACCGATGACCGCGTAGGGCACCAGGATAACCAAAAGCCAATGTACGGGCGGCCAGAAGAACCCCAACAGCAACACGAGCGGCAGGCAGACATAGCTCAGAAAATAGTAGATCCTGCGTACAATCATGTTCCTGTCTCCTCGTGTTTTCGACCGGTCGTTGCGCGTTCCAACAGCACTCAACGTGAAACAGATTGAATTTCAATTGCAAGCTTTCGCGGGAATTAATCCGCCCGAAGACGAAAACGTGAAAACGCGTTACGGCGGCTCAACAGTTGAACAGGGTGTCGCCAGTGGATATGCCACGCATACCAGAAGACAACAGGCATTCACTTGACAAAGACGCATTCCCAACCCCGGCGCGACCGAAAGAGCCTTATG
Organism: Ruegeria sp. HKCCA4008; assembly: GCF_013033125.1. Classification (NCBI taxonomy): domain Bacteria; kingdom Pseudomonadati; phylum Pseudomonadota; class Alphaproteobacteria; order Rhodobacterales; family Roseobacteraceae; genus Ruegeria; species Ruegeria sp. HKCCA4008. The sequence continues at coordinate 306,797 of NZ_WQDM01000004.1, read as the reverse complement.
TTCCTCGCCGTCTTTGTCGGAGGGGCGCTGGGTTCGTTGTTGCGCGAAGTATTCGCGCTGGAAATCCCCGGCCTCAGCTTCCTCACGTCGACCTTCGGCATCAACGTGGCGGCCTGTTTCGTGTTGGGGTGGCTGTATTCAATACGTCACAAGGTGCACGCGCACGTGCTGCATCTGGGCGCGGTCGGGTTTTGTGGTGGGTTGTCCACCTTTTCGTCTTTCGTAGCTGATCTGGAACGTATTGCCGAAAGTGATCTTTGGGCCGTGCCGCTTGCTGTCGGGTTGGAAATCGCTTTTGGCATTGGCGCGGCGCTGGTCGGAGAGAAGCTGGGCAACCATTTTCATTCCGAGAGGTCACCGTCATGAATGACCTCTATCTTCATGCGATGTTCGGACTGGGCGGAGGCCTGGGGGCGGTCCTACGTCATTGGCTGGCTTTGAAAGTGCGGCACGATTTGCCCTTTTCGACGTTGATCGTCAATGTAGTGGGCAGCCTGCTGCTGGGGATCTGGATCGGCTATCTGGGCGGCCCTGTCGACATCCCCGAGGATCAAAGACGGCTGGTCTTTGGATTCTGCGGCGGGTTCACCACGTTTTCCAGCTTTGCCTATCAATCTCTTGAACTTCGGCGCGAGCGGACTCTGGTTCTGGCAGCTGGCAATATCCTGATCAGCCTGGCGCTGTGCTGGTTCGCCCTGTGGCTTGGGCTGACCTTGACGCGCTAATGCACATGAGCGGCAACATGTGACCCGGGCTTCGGAGCACGACAAAAGAAAAGCAATGGAATTGTCGCCAAGGCAAGCAGACCCAGATTGTTGAATACGGTCAAATAGGAAATCATCTCGGCCTGCTTCATGATTTCCTGGCCCAGAATGGCAGCACCTTCAGCGCTGTCCGGCGCAAGGCCAAGCGGGCTCAGATACGCCTGGGCCGCGGGGTTGTAGGGCGTCACATTCTGGCTGAGCACCGCCGTATTGGTCTGCAACCCGCGTACAACCCAGGTGCCGACCAGCGAGATGCCAACCGACGATCCCAATTGCCTTGTCACGTTGAACAGACCAGAGGCTTCATCCTGCCGGCCTTTGCTGATGCTCTCGAAAGCCAGTATCGATATGGGCACGAACACAAGACCCATACCGAGGCCGCTGATGGCCCCCGGCCATGCGAGCTCCCAAAAACCGGCATTGAGGTTGATGGCCCCCATCATGAAATTCCCGATCGCCGTCAGCAACAGACCGATGCCCGCCAGCAGGCGCGGATCAAAGCGGTTTACCAGAACTGCGCCGGTCAGAACCATGGACAGCCCTGCGGTCAGGCCACGCGGAATGAACAGATGGCCCGACGCGATGACAGGGAAATCCAGCAGGCTTTGAACAAGCGTCGGCAAAATCGCGATGCCCCCGAACAGAGACACGGCAAAACCCGCGATGATCAGATTGCACAAGGCAAAGTTTCGGTCTGCGAACAGACGCAGGTCCACAACCGAATTGCGCGAAGTCAACGCGTGAAAAATGAAACCAAACGCCCCGATAACTGCTGCGATCACGGCCACCTGGATGACGCGGGATGACATCCAATCCAGTGTCTCGCCTTGATCCAGAACGAATTGCAGGCACCCGATTCCAAGAGCCAGCAGAGCAAGGCCTTTCCAGTCGATCTGAACCTCCTCGGTTTTGTCCTCCGGCAATTCTCCGGCCAGCAGAAGCAGTGCAAGGGCCGCCACGGGAAGATTGACGAAGAAGACCATCCGCCAGGAAAAATATTCGGTCAGGATCGCACCGACCGTTGGCCCCAGAACCGGCGCCACCACGACGCCCAGACCGAAGATGGCCATTGCCTGTCCGCGCTTTTCCCGCGGGAAGGCATCAAACAGAATGGACTGGGACAAGGGGATCAGGAAGGCGCCGAACATGCCCTGAGCCAGCCGAAAGGCAACGATGACCTCAAGGCTCCAGGACATGCCGCACATCATCGACATGACGGCAAAACCAGTCACCGCCGTCAGGATCAACCGTCGTCGGCCCACGCGTCGGGCGACGAACCCTGTCAACGGCATGATGACCACCGCGGAAACGATATAGCTGGTCAGAATCCATGTCGCCTGATCCGTGGTCGCCCCGAATGCGGCCTGGATATGCGGCAACGCCACATTGACGATCGTACTGTCCAGGACTTCCAGAATGGCGCTGAGAACAACGGCGATCACGATCACCATGTTCACATGGCCGGACGCCGCAGGGGTCATTTGCCGTCCACCGGGCCTGTTGTATCTACGACAACTTTGCTGCTGCCTCCGACACGCAAGGGCGCATCGGTCGGGTCAAGCTCGATCCGAACTGGAAATCGCCGGGTGACCTTGACCCAATTCCCGCTCGCGTTTTCCGAGGGCAACAAGGAAAACGTGTCCCCGGACCCTCGCCCGATCGACGCCACCTTACCTGTGAGCGTCGTCCCAGGGAGCATATCGACACGTATCGTGACCGGCTGACCCGGACGAATGCGCGCCAATGCGGTCTCTTTGAAGTTCGCGTCCACCCACCAATCGGACGATTCGACAATCGAAAATTGTGGGGCATTGGCGGACACCGAGGATCCGGGGCGAAGGGTCAGATTGGCGATCCATCCGTCGGCTGCGGCATGGATCTTGGTCCAGGCAAGGTTGGTTTCTGCTATTTCAAGCTGTGCCCGCGCAGACAGGATATCATCCTGTTTCGCCTGCAACCCACTTTTCAGTGCCAAAAGGCTGGACTGGCTGGTCGTCAACCTTGCAGAGGCTTGGGCGAAATCCGAGGCCGTCTGATCCAGCGATGCCTGTGCGACATCGCCTGATGCAAACAGGGCTTTCGCACGTTCAAAACTCTTCAATGCAGTATCGTAGGCCGATTGGGCGCTGTCCACCGAAGCCTCAGCCGCGGCAATCTGTGTGGAATAGGATTTGGCCTGTTGTATCGCACTGTCCAGATTGGCTTTGGCTGCATCCACCGAAGCCTTGAATTGAGTGTCGTCGATCGTGAAAAGCAGATCGCCGTTTTTCACGGGCTGGTTTTCGATCACATGTACATCGTCCACCTGCCCTGTCACCTGCGCAGCGACATAGATGATGTTCGCGCCCAGATATGCATCCTGAGTGGACGGGTAGCGCTCTTCGTGCCTCCAGAACAGAACAAGACCGACTGCAATTGCTGCAAGTATCAAAGCCACGGCTGCGATTTTGAGTGGCTTCATTTTCGTATCCCTTTCTGCGCACGACCCATGCGCATCACATCACATGCATGTGCATTCGAATTGCCAGATTGCCCAGCACCCAGACCGTTCCAAAAATCATGATCAACAGAACCATCGTGGAAAACAGAACCAGATGCAGGTCTTCGCGGCTGCTGCGCCGGCGATCGATGTGCAGGAAATAAACAAGTTGCAGAACAAGTTGGGCCAGACCCAACAATCCAATTGTCAGGTAAACACCGGGGGTTTCGATCCCAAACAGATGGGCCACGCCGAAGGTCGCAAAAGTCAACAGCAGCGAACCACCGTATCCGATCACATAGCGCCGACGCTCGCGACGGTGCATTTCAGAGCGTTTATCCATAGGTCAGACCTCCGAAATAAACGATGGTAATGATCCCGATCCAGATCAGGTCCAGAAAATGCCAGAACAGCGCCAACCGCACCACACGCGAGATAATGACGTCCGTCATCCCTTTCACGCGCAGCTGAATACCCAGAACGATCAGCCACAGGCACCCCGCGGCGACATGCAGACCATGCAGCGGAACAAGTCCGAAGAAGGCCGACAAGAAACCGCTGCGCTGCGGAATGCCACCTTGTTCCGCCATGGACATGAAATCACGCACCTCCAGCACCAGGAAACTGATGCCCAGAAAAAGCGTGACGCCAAACCACAAGACAATGCGAGCGCGCGGCAGATTGTATTTCAGCGCCAGCATGGCAAGGCCAACCGTCAGGCTGCTTGTCAACAGGATGAGCGTCTGCGCAAAGACGCTTTTGAGATCAAACAGCTCGTGCGGGCCGGGACCACCGGCCTGTGCATCGATCATCGTGATGTAAATCGCAAACATCAGGCCGAAATAGACCAGGTCGCTCATCAAAAAGACCCAGAACCCGAAGGTGACGACCTCGGTCGCCTTGTGAGCACTCGCGTGACGTTCCCCCAGGTTGATACCCGGATAGCTGTGGGTGGGCGCGCGCTTCATGTCGCCGCCTCCAGATCGGGGCGGGCGAGGCCGCGATTTTCCGGAGACGTCTCGAAATCGCGATCCACCGCCTTTTCACCGTGAACCAGTGCGAGCCAGGCTTCGTGATCCTTGCGCACTTCTTCCGCCGGTATGGTCAGCTCGGTACTGTCGTCGAACGTCCATACGATCACCGCCAGGATCATCAGAACCGTCATCAATGCAGCCAACCACCAGATCCACCAGACCAGCGCGAACATCCAGATACCACTCATGACACACAGAACGAAACCAATGCCTGTATTGCGCGGCAAATCGATATCTTCATAGGCGTCGGGCGTTGGGTAGGCTGCCCCCTTTTCCTTTGCTGCCGCAAAATCATCCCGGTCCGTAACGGTTGGGATGATCGCAAAGTTGTACGGCGGCGGCGGCGACGATATAGACCATTCCAACGTCCGCCCATCCCATGGATCTCCAACGGGTACGCGGGTCTTTTCGCGGTCGCGGATGCTGACCCAAAGTTGGATCAGAACCGAGAGCAACGCGCAGGTAATCACCAGCGCCCCGACGATCGCCACCATCATGAAGGGATGGAAAGATGGGTCATCATAGCTGAAAGAACGGCGCGGCATCCCCATCAGCCCGACGAAATAAAGCGGCATGAAGGTCAGCAAAAACCCTATGGTCCAGAGGGCGACAGTCACGCGGCCCCAGAATTCGTTCAGGCGAAATCCGAATGCCTTGGGGAACCAGTAGTTATAGGCGGCCAAAAGTCCAAACAGCACACCCGGCAACAGTACGTTGTGAAAGTGGGCCACCAGGAACAGTGTATTGTGTACCTGATAATCCACGGTCGGATTGGCCAGGATCACCCCGCTCAGGCCACCAATCACGAACAACATCAAAAATGCCAATCCATACAGCATCGGCACCGAGAATCGGATGCGCCCCCGCCACAAAGTCGCCATCCAGTCATAGACTTTTACACCGGTGGGAATGGCGATCAGCATGGTTGCGATGCCAAAAACGGTGTTGATCAGGGCGCTCTGCCCCATGGTGAAGAAGTGGTGCAGCCAGACGGTAAACGACAAAACCGCGATAGACATCGTAGCGATGACGAGCGAGTTGTAGCCGTAGAGCCTCTTGGCCGAAAAAGTCGCAAAAACTTCGGAGTAGATGCCGTAAGCGGGCAGAACCAGCAGGTAAACCTCGGGGTGGCCGAACAGCCAGAACAGATTGGCGTAGTTCATCATGTTGCCGCCGAGGTCATTAGTGAAAAAGTGGAAGTCCAAATAGCGGTCCGCAGCCAGCAAAAGCGCCGCGACGCCCAACGGCGGCATGGCAAAGACGATCAGGATCGAACTGCATATGATGGTCCAGCAATACATCGGCAACCGCATGAAGGTCATGCCCGGCGCGCGCATCTTGTAGATCGTAACGGCAAAATTGATACCGGTAAGCGTCGTGCCGACACCCGAAACAACGATCGCCCAGATCCAATAGTCCGGCCCAACTCCCGGATTGAAAGCGGCGCCGGTATACGGTGGGTAGGCCGTCCAGCCACCGGTCGAGAACCGCCCCACGACCAGCGAAACCATAAGCATCATGCCGGAGGACACCGTCAGGCCCAGACTGATCTGGTTCAAGCGTGGGAACGCCACATCCCGCGCCCCGATCATCAGCGGGACGACATAGTTCGCGATGCCAAAGACAAAGGGCACCGCGACGAAGAAAATCATGATCGTGCCATGGGTACTGAACAGCTCGGCGAAATGTTCGGCTTCCAGGAACCCGTCGCCCGGGCCGGCAGCCTGCTGCGCGCGCATGACAACGCCTTCCAACACGCCGCGCGCCAGCATGACGATGGCAAAGACGACATACATGATCCCTATCTTCTTGTGATCAACACTGGTCAGCCAATCGCGCCAAAGGGGCGTCCACAACCGAAACCAGCTGAGCAAGCCGACCACGACGACAACGCCAACCAAGACGATTGCGGCCGCGGCGTTGGCAACGATCTCATTCGCGTTCGGGTTCTGGATCAACCCTGTGATCGGAAGCGCATCCCAGTCGAGGCGGCCGAGGAATCCTGAATAGGACGGCGTCATTGCTGCACCTCCTGCCCGAAGGATGCCGTTCCCGGCTGTTGATCCACCGGCAGCGCTTTGCCGCTGTGATAGCGGTGCAGGATCGTTTGAAACAAATCTTGTTCCATCGTGAAGTACAGCGCGTCCTTTGGCATCTTGTCGGTGCCCAGCGCTGCCTGCACCTCATCCCTGTCTGTCCGCATCGCGAGCATCTGATACGTTTCCGGGTCCAGTCGGATACCATTTTCGCGGACTTTCCGGGCCCAGCTTTCAAATTCATCACTGTTCATGGCAACGGTACGAAATTTCTGCTTGGTAAAACCCCGCCCGTTGTACTGCGTGTTCTCGCCTTGCATGACCTCGGGGACGTCTGCGACCAGATGCAGTTGGGTGGTCATTCCCGGCATCGCGTAAATCTGGCCCGCCAGCGCAGGGATCATGAAGGATTGCATGACGGTATCGGTGGTCAGCGTCATGGCCACTTGCCTTTTGGTGGGAATGCCGAACTCGCCCACACTGGCGATACCAAGATCGGGGTAGATGAACAGCCACTTCCAATCCAGCCCGACAACCTGCACGCGCAAGGCCGGGTCTTCGCCAAATGTCGACGTATACGGATCAAGCCGATGGGTGGCCTTCCAAAGGTAGAACGACAGGAGCGCCACAATGACAACGGGCACACCCCACATGAGAAATTCCAGTTTTGCGGAAAAATCCCAATCCGGTCGGTAGGCCGCGTGACTGTTCCTTCGGCGTCGATAACGAAACGCGATCAACGGCACCAGTATCAGGACAGGGATAACAGCCACCATGATCAAAGCGGTCGCCCGCAGCAGATGCGTTTTCTGGATGGCGGCAATGGGTCCTTGCGGATCCATGAAACTGTCGCTGGCGGAAACCATGTGCGGCATCGACACAAACAGGATCAACGCCATCGCGAGCCGAGGGACTTGATTGGGCATTTTTACTTGTGCCACAACTGACTGCCCTTTCCTCAAACAAAATATCATTCGACTATCGACAAGTGCGTGAATTTTCTCAAGAGTTTTTCAAACCACAAATTGCCCAAGTCTAACCCGATTCAACTTCGGGTATATAGAACCAAGGATGCGCGGTATCTTCCCATTGACTTGCAATCCCAACCGGGACAGACAAAATGAAGATGCGTATTCTGGTATTCTCCTTCGGGTTGATCCTGCTCTTTCAGCCCTCGTTGGCGCAGGATCGTGCGGCGATCGAACGCCAGTTTCAGTCGTGGTTGCAGGAAACCGTTTGGCCCCGGGCAAAGGCCAAAGGTGTGACACGAGAGACGATGCGACAAGCCCTCTCTGACGTGACCCTTGACTGGAAATTGCCGGATCTGGTGCCACCGGGAAGCACGCGCATAACTCCCAAGGTCCAGAAACAGGCCGAGTTTGGCTCACCCGGTCGCTATTTCAATCCGGGGTCGGTACAAGGCGCAACATCGGCAGGACGTAGAATGGCACGGCGCCATACCGCAACTCTGGCGGCGGTCGAAGCCGAAACCGGCGTTCCTGCCCGCATTATTCTGGCGATCTGGGGAAGAGAGAGCGGATACGGACAGGTTCCGATCCGGCATGATGCTTTCAGGGTACTGTCGACCAAGGCCTTTATGAGCACCCGTGCAGACTATTTCACAACCGAACTTGTTGCCGCCCTGCAAATCGCAGAGGCAGGGCACCAGCCCGCCCGGCAAATGAAAAGCAGTTGGGCTGGCGCTTTGGGTCAGCCTCAGTTCCTGCCGTCCAACTACTTGTCTTATGCTGTCGACGGCAACGGCGACGGGGCGGCTGATATTTGGGGGTCACCCGAAGATACGATTGCTTCAATCGGAAACTACCTCATGAAGCACGGCTGGGTTCCTGCACGGGACTGGGGATTCGAGGTTTTCGTACCCCAAAATGTCTCTTGCGCTTTGGAAGGCCCTGATCAGGGGCGACCTATTCAGGACTGGGTTGAGATGGGTGTACGTCGCGTCTCGGGCAACCCCTTTCCGGCCCATGAGCTGCGTGGTGACGGGTATTTGATGATGCCCGCAGGACGACATGGTCCGGCTTTTCTGGTTACGCCAAACTTCTACGTTCTAAAGGAATACAACAAAAGCGACCTGTATGCCTTGTTTGTCGGCCATGTTGGCGACCGTATTCAATACGGAATCGGCGATTTCAATGGCGCTTGGGGAAAGGTCGGCGGGCTGTACAGATCCGATATTGCCAAGATGCAGCAGGCGTTGGAACAAAAAGGACATGATGTCGGAGGAGTCGATGGACTGCCGGGGTTCAAAACGCGTCGTTCGATAGGTCGATGGCAAGAGACCGTGGGCATCGAACAGACCTGCTTTCCGGATGCGCTGATGAAAACAAGCCTGGCCCCGTGAGGCAAACCAAGGTGTCCAGCCGACTCTGACATCCGGCCTGCTCATCGATCCAATGTGCAACAATCAGGCGTTCCCAGAACCTATCTATGGAACCGCGTGACAATTGTTGCCCATTCGAGAACAGAATTTGAAAGGGCAAATCAAAAACTCGGATGCGTTGAACAAGGCGGTCAGCCGCCCTTTTGCCAAGGAAGATACTCTGTCCGTCTGCACCCTTTGACGCGGCTTGTCCTTCAAGCCGTTTGCTTCCGAAAAGAGGGTTGTGGGCGACTTTGGGCGGGTTGCGGTTTTCCGCGTCGGAAAACCACGCAAAAATAACATGATACGCGGCGCGGCAACCCGGTCGGGTCGGTTCAGGGAACGCCATGAGCTGCAAGACAAGCCGCGAAGAACAAGCCTATGAATTTTTCGTAATGGACCGGCGGTGATGTGTCCCGCTCTACGCCGTGCAGTCAGCCAATGATCCAAGCACCTTGTGCACAAGTATTGTATTGATACCGCATCAGACCGGGCTTTTGACTCCTCCTTGGCAAGGTGGCACGATTTGACTGATAGCAGCCTGATCCATCAGGCATCATTGATTGACAGGGTATTGCAGCCTATGAGGACATTCCGGACATTTCCTGCTCTGCTGGCAAAACTTGATAATTGAGAGGCACCATGACACGCAAAGTTACCAAAGCGGTTTTTCCAGTAGCGGGCATGGGAACGCGTTTTTTGCCAGCAACCAAATCCGTTCCGAAAGAGATCATGACGCTGGTGGATCGTCCATTGGTGCAATACGCAATTGACGAGGCCCGTGCCGCCGGGATCAAGGAGTTTATTTTTGTAACGTCACGCGGCAAATCCGCGCTGGAAGATTATTTCGACCACAACCTGGTGCTGGAGCAGGAGCTGAAAGCCAAAGGCAAAAACAAACTTCTGGATGTGCTGAACAAAACGAATATGGAAAGCGGCGCGATAGCTTATATCCGCCAGCACAAAGCTCTGGGGCTGGGACACGCGGTCTGGTGCGCCCGACGGCTGATCGGCGATGAACCATTTGCCGTCATGCTGCCTGACGACGTCATCGCCGCCGACAAACCCTGTCTGCAACAGATGATCGAGGCCTACGAAGACACCGGTGGCAACATGGTCGCGGCGATGGAAGTTCCAAAAGAAAAGACAAGTTCCTACGGCGTGCTCGATGTTGGCGACAATATCGGGTCTGTCGTCCCTACCCGAGGAATGGTTGAAAAGCCTGACCCATCGGAAGCACCATCCAATCTGGCGGTCATCGGTCGGTATGTGCTTCGGCCGTCCGTTTTGAACAACCTCAACGCAAAAAAAACCGGAAGCGGCGGTGAAATCCAGCTGACCGACGCCATCGCCCAGGACATTGCCGCGGGAGTGCCGGCCTACGGCTATAAATTCGACGGTCAGCGTTTTGATTGCGGTTCAAAATCAGGCTTTCTGCAAGCCACCGTTGCTTTTGCTCTTGCCCGCGAAGACCTGCGCGATGATCTGAGCCAATATCTGAATGACATTGTCGCCACGGGGAAAGCTGCTCAGTAGCCACAGGTTGTTTTACTTGACTAAAAACATGGCAATACCGTCAGTCACCCGCAATTCAAAGGCACGTGCATGACCAGTACAGTCTACCCCGTCATTCTTTGCGGTGATTCGGGAACACGTTTGTGGCCCCTGTGATGCAAAAGCTATCCCAAGCAATTCGTTCCTCTGGTCGGCGAAACAAGCCTGTTGCAGAATTGCGCGGAACGGATGCTCGGCCCTTCTCAGGCACCGTATGCAAAGCCACTTGTTCTGACCAACGAGGCTTTTCGCTTTATTGTCCCGGAACAATTGGTGGCCGTCGGAATTGACGCCGGTCCAATTCTGATCGAGCCCGAAGGTCGAAACACCGCCCCCGCTGTTCTTGCCGCAGCCTTGTATCTGGCGGCGCGTGATCCGGATGGCATCATGCTGGTGGCGCCGTCTGATCACGTGGTTCCGGACATGGGCGCCTTTCATCAAGCCGTCGCCGAAGGCGTACGGGCAATAAGTGAACGGCGCGATCTGGTAACTTTCGGCATCACTCCAACGCACCCGGAAACCGGATACGGCTATCTCAAACTCCGCCATCCGCCGGATACGACCCATGAGGCTGTCCCATTGGATCGTTTTGTGGAAAAACCTGACCGAAAAACGGCCGAGGCGATGTTGTCAGATGGCAGCTATCTTTGGAACTCGGGGATCTTCCTGTTTGCAGTTCGCGATATCCTGGCAGCTTTTGAACAGCACGCGAGCGAACTGATCCCGCCGGTTCAAAAGGCCGTTGCAGAGGCAAAAACGGATTTGGGATTTCTTCGACTGGACCCAGCGGCATGGGCGGGTGTGGAAGACATTTCAATAGACTACGCAGTGATGGAAAAGGCCCTGAACCTGAGCGTGGTGCCTTATTCCGCTGGCTGGTCCGATGTCGGAAGCTGGACCGCGGTTCAAGAGCTGTCGAACCCCGATGAAGACAGTGTTGCGACCAACGGAGAAGTAACGGCAATCGACTGCCGCAATGCACTGATACGGTCCGAGTCGCCGGCGCAAGAAGTCGTGGCAATGGGTCTTGAAAACGTAATCGCCGTTGCGATGCCCGATGCGGTTCTGGTCGCGAGCATGGACAAGGCACAGGACGTGAAACAGGCCGTTGCAGCGCTGAAGGCCAAGGGGGCGAAGCAGGAAGAATCCCTGCCGGTGGATCATCGTCCGTGGGGCTGGTTCGAAAGCCTTGTGATCGGAGACAGATTTTAGGTCAAACGCATCCATGTGCATCCTGGCGCGTCGCTCAGCCTGCAATCTCACCATCATCGTTCCGAGCATTGGATCGTGGTTGAAGGCACGGCCAAGGTCACCATCGATGATCAGGAGCGTTTGGTAACCGAAAACCAATCCGTCTATATCCCACTGGGAGCGACACACCGAATGGAAAACCCCGGGAAAGTTCCCATGGTTTTGATCGAAGTACAGACTGGCACCTATCTGGGTGAAGACGACATCATCCGATACGAAGACATTTACGCCCGCGATTGATTCCCGGGCATTGCTCTGCACGGGAACACCCATCGGCGGGTTCCCCGCAGACATCAGAATCTTACCAAAATCTTCCCTGGGCGGTCGGCCCGGTCAGACAGGATTGACGCGCTTTGCGGCAGGGTAGCGCGCAACCGAAGCTTCGGACCGACGCCACAGGAGGACCCCCCGTGTCACAAACATCCCCCCGATTGAACCTGCCCTTGCTGCAACCGGCACAAGCGCAAAAACACGTTACCCACAACGAAGCCCTGAGACAGCTCGATCTGGTCGTGCAACTCTCGGTACGGTCAACAGATTCCGCGACACCTCCTGTTGTCCCCGAGCAAGGCGAAGTTCATGCCCTTGGCGCCAACCCGACCGGGGACTGGACAGGACATGCCGGTGAACTTGCCGCCTGGCTGGACAACGCCTGGCATTTCGTGACCCCCGACATTGGCTGGCGCGCCTGGGATGAAGCGGCCGGAGATCTGAAATACTGGACAGGAACAGCCTGGGCCCCCCTGCCTGTCAGTACTCAGAACCTGGACGGAGTCGGGGTTGCGACCAATTCAGACAGTACGAACCGTTTGTCCGTTCGCAGCCCGGCGACCTTGCTGAGCCACGAAGGCGGCGGGCATCAGCTGAAGATCAACAAAGCCAGCGCAGGTGATACCGCGTCGCTGTTGTTCCAATCGAACTGGACGGGTCACGCGGAAATGGGACTGTCTGGCACAACCGGATTTTCCATCAAAGTGTCTCCTGACGGCGGCAATTGGACTGAAGCGATGACCTTTGATCCCGTAGCCGGAACCGTGTCGGGGGCAGCTGTTCAGGCCGATGCCAGCGATACGACTTCGGGCCGACTGATGCGCGCCGACTATGGATACGGGCCTGGAAACCTTCTTGGAACAGTGACCGAAAACTCAGGTGTTCCGACCGGCGCTGTCATTGAGCGCGGCAGCAACGCCAACGGAGATTATGTGCGGTTTGCCGACGGCACTCAGATCTGTACGGCCATGCTTGCGCCCGTGGCCTGTACGACTGCTGAGGGTGCTCTTTTCAAAAGCAGCCCAATAACCTGGGATTTTCCGGCTGACTTTTCGACGCCCCCGAACCTGAACGGCACTGGAGGCGTTGCAACCCGATTTACCGGGTTTGATACACCTTCGTCGTCCCAATCGACATTCATTGTCTTCTCGGCGATCTCGGATGCGGCAGCCTTGGCGCCATCCGTCACAGCCATTGGTCGCTGGTTCTGACAGGCAGGGCCGCCTGGATACTGGATCAGGCGGCCAATCCGGCAGCAGACCGGTTGCGACCCATCCCGCTTTTACCCGCGCCACCAGATTTGCAGCCCTTCATCACGCCGAAAAGCAGGATGGTTGCTGGAACTCCTGCTCGCGGAACGCAGCAAACAACTTGAAAAAAAGGAGGTTTGCACCGACCAAACATGCACGCCTCCCCGACTGACGTCTTGTACCAAGTCGAAGCCGAAGACAATATTCGTTTACAATCAATCAGAATCGGTAGGTCGCCCCAATCACCGGCCCGGATTGATGGAACTCGAAATCATTGCCGCCGATCTCATGGTCGAAGGCGATATAGCGATATCCGCCACGGATGACCCATCTGTCATTGATGGCATAATCTGCCGTCAACAGAACCTGCCACGTTTCGCTGTCACTGCGGAAGCCGCCATAATCAACGAACCCGGTTCCCGTCCATTTGTCAGAAAAAACGTAACGTATTCTTGCGCCAATGACCGGGTCTACCCAATCGTCGTCAACAACGGTCGTGCGCCCAGGTGCCGAACCAGACGTTAGTGTGAAATTGGTTTCGGTGCTGAACCATCTGAAACCACCGGCAATGTCCAGTTGAACGGAAGGATCTTCATAGACCCGATAGGCCACGTACCCACTTAGGAACTGGGTGGTGAATGATGTGTCGAGAGTGGATCCAGACGGACCGAGACCACTGTTGCTGAAGGATAAATTTGTATAATTGTAGTCAGCCAGCAGGCTCCAACGCCCATTGGATGCCGCAAACGCGCCCATAAAGGCGAAATCCAGGTTGCTCAGAGCGTCAGAAAAACTCAACGTGCCGTCCAATGTTCCTGACGGGGTTTCGATAGACGTTTCCGTTTCAGGCATGAAAAGGTAAATCGTCGCTTCATAGGACCAATCGCTTTGCTGCGCGGAAGCGGTTGTGCCAAACGCCGCAACCAAGGCCAAACCCGCGCCTTTCATTGCTAGTTCTGTTTTCATCTCGTCCCTCCAATGTTTCAGATGTAATTCAGCTTTTTGGTGATCCAGAACAGGACTTCCGCCAACACACTGATTGCGCCCGCCTTGCCCGTAATTACCAGTGCCGTGCCAGAAGTCCCGAATGGAAAATCTTCGATATTGATCTGGTCCGGAACTTCGATCAGCACCGGATAGCTGGACACGCCAGCCAGATCGCGCAGTGAAGGAAGGCCCGTGCGCGAGTCAACAACGCCCTCTGCCGTTCCTACGGGCAACGATATGACGGTCCCAGGTATTTCGCCGCCCGGCTGGATTCGCAGCGCAAGGCGGATCTGGTCGCCGACGGAAACGTTCATGCGACTTGATTGGGGCAAACTTGCGATCAGATGGCGGTCATCGGGGACAACAAAAGAGATCGCCCCCTGTGCGATAGATACACGATTTCCGGGACGCAGAGAAACGGCGGTGACAAAGCCGTCTTCCGGTGCGCGCACGACTGTTTGTTCCAGATTCCAAAGCGCCTGCGCCAAAGCCTGCTCAGCCTCTACCACGCCGGCATCGATGCCGTCGATCTTGGCGGCAATCCGCCGCTCCAGACCGGCTTTGCGCGCCTCGGCCGCGCGCAGGCTTGCGGACAGTTGATCGATGGCAGACACGGCTTCCTGCAACTGGAAGGTCGTCGATGCCCCCCGCTTTTCAAGATCGACAATGTCGTCACGGCGCTGGACGCCAAAGGTCAATTGCGCGGTGAGGGATTCAATGTCGGCTTCCGCCGCTGCCAGGTCGGACTGTAACTGATCTGCCGCAGAACGCGCAGTTTCAAGACTGGCTGTCAGCCGGGCGACTTCGATCCGAAAGGGTGTATCGTCAATCCGGAACAGCGGATCCCCTTTCGCGACCCGTTCGTTGGGGCGGACCGAAACCTCAACGACGGTACCTGACACATTGGGGGCAATGTTGGTGGCAACGCCTTGCACCGAAACAGGCCCTGTCGGTGTGGTGTGGTTGAGGGCTCCGATTACAACCAGAGCAATGATTGCGGCCCCCCCATAGACGACAGATTTCCAGAACCGGTTCCATGGAAGCAGCCCCAGCTTGGAAAACACCACCCAGATCACTCCGAAATAGAGACCCAAGACAATAAGCATATGTTTACTCCATTGCGCAGAGCTGCTGATACCAGCGGGGCGCAATATTGGTTTCGGATGCGGCCACGACGTACGCCAACGCTTGCCCTATTTGCGTGTCGATTTCGCGGCCGCGCATTTCTGTTGACGCGCGCGGCCCTGTTTCATTGTTGCGCCGCAGATCGTTTGACCATGAAAGCCTCGACTGCCTGTTGCGTTTCCGGCCGCAGGTTTTCTATTCCTTCATAAGGCATACCTGTGGCGGGGCCAGTATCGGGGAACAGCTCTTTTCTCGCCATGTGGCGTCCCAGTATGCGGACGAACTCCTGCCCGCCCCAAGCACCAACTTCGGTCGAAACCGGGTACTTTTCATGCGTGTCGCGCATCACATCAAAGAAATCAGCAATGATCGCGTTTTGCCCCGGCCCGGGCAGGTTGAGCTTCAGCTTGTCCTTGACGACCGCCTTTGGGGTACTCACCGAATAGATGATCACGTGATCACGCCGACCTTTGCTTTCATCTTGAAACAGGATCGAGGCTGATTGATCCACGCCATCAATCAACCGGTCCCGGGGAATATGCTGAACCGCACCGCCGAACCGAGCCAGCGTCGTATAAAGATCAGACACATGAATAATGTTGTTGATCATGCTGTCTGGTTCAATCAGACCCGGCCACCTTATGAAAGCGTCCACCCGAACCCCGCCCTCGGTCGTATCGCCTTTGCCTCCGCGAAAGACCATTGGCGTAAAACCGGATGCCGGTGAATACTTGGTGAAATGGCCGTTGTCGCCCATCAACACGACAATCGTATTATCCGCCACGCCAAGCTCGTCCATGCGCGTGAAGATTTCGCCCAAATACGTGTCCAGCTCTTGCAGTTTGTCGGCGTACAGACCTCCATTGACGCTTTCCGGCCCGTCACGCCCGGCCCGCGTGTTGTCCAGCGGGATCATCGGCCAGTACTGTAGGAAGAAAGGCTCAGTACCGCCGGCCAAGCGGTCCAGTTCACTCAGGGTTTTGTCCTGAAATGCTTGGTTCATCTCATCATATTTGGCTGCGTTCCAACGCTCACCCGGCTCCATTCGGATCTCACGAACAGGTCCGCCGGCATTTCCTTCGATCACCGTGGCCATGGCCGATGCATCGGGGCGGAACCAGTCGTCGATCGTGTAATCGTCGACAAAATCTGCGATACCAACCGAAACCTGCTCGCGGATTGCATCGTCATTGAAAATCGTCAACTGGCCCTGTTGATGAACGGCGTGCTGCGCATAGTCGAACCCCTGGTTCATTGCCCAGCTCTCGGCAATGTCACCCATGTGCCACTTCCCGACATGCGAGGTTGCATATCCTTCGGCCTTCAGAACCTCGGCAAGCGTTACTTCCTCTCCGGGCAAACCGAAACCGGCGATGTCGACGGTAGTATCACCCATTCCGATCCGAACCGGCAGACGACCGGTCGTCTGGGCCACACGTGTCGGGGTGCAGGATGGCTCGGTATACATGCGCACCATGCGCATCGCTTCGTCAGAAAAATCGTTGATGTTTGGGGTGCTGATGCCGCGTACCGCGTTCAATTCTGGGATACCCATATCCCCAAAACCGATGTCATCGACCAGAATACTGATGATGTTCGGGGGGTTGCCACCGTTCTCGTCTCGAAATGCCGCGAGAGCCTGATCAACGGCGGAATCGTCCTGTTCCCAGGCATCCTTGTTCTGGGCCTGAAGGATATAAAACTCGGAATCATGCGCAATGGGTGCATCCTGCGCGTGGGCAGGTGCGCTGATCGCCAGAGAACCCAGCAAAAACAACTTGAGATCCATTTTTAGGTATCCTTTTTCCTTGGGTTTTCTTCTCGCTCCAGACCCTGTGCGATAAGATCATGGGCGATAGTGGACAGTGTCTGACCGGTTGAATCCGCAAGACGCGTAAGCCTGTGACGCTGTGAGGGTGTAAGAAGGGTCACGATCCGTTCCGACCGCAGTTCTGCTTTCGGAAGCGGAGGGCGACCACGTTTGGGCGCGGCAAGCGGATCGGGCAATTTCATTTGAACATATTCCTATGTTTCGACTAAGCTTTTCATGCAAACTACAGGGGAGATATTTTGCACCGCATCAAAAAATCGACAAAACCAGACTTGGCCCCGCCCGAAGCGCCCCGGTTTTTTGCGGCCACTTTCCGTGATCCGAACCAAATCGCCGCAATATCCAAATGGGATATGGATTTCCGTCAGATCGAAGACGGCGAAATGCAGGCGGATTTCAAGGTCAGATCCGGCCCACTGATTTCCGTTATGAAGTTTGGTTTCTCGCGGCGTGTGCACCAGATCGGCGCGTCTCCGAAGGGGCACATCACATTTGGCATCCCTACCCATTCAAGACTGACGGACTGGAACGGTACCAGCATCGAAACGCCACCGTTTCTGTCCTTCGGCAGCGGCGATGAGTTCGACTGTATCAGCGACAGCGGGTTCGGCGGATATACGATGACCGTTGAAACTGAGAATGCGATGAAAATAGGCGAGAAGCTGGGGATCGCAGTCTCTGATACAGAATTCGGGGCATTTTTGTTGCCTGCAACGCCACCTGATCGCTCGGCTGCGCTTTTGAACGACATTCAGACTTTGTTGGCGAACCCGAATTCGTCAGAACAGGGCGAAACCCATTTGATCGAAGAGATACTGCGGATCGCTTTGGGGGGCGGGGCGGATCGCAGGGAGCCGCGGATAAACCGAAAAGCGCTGGCACTTGCTGCGGCCATTGATCGGATGACGGCGACCCCGGACGAAAACGTCCCCATCAGCGAGATCTGCGGGGATATCAGCGTGTCATTGCGCACATTGGAACGCGCGTTCAACGAAAAATTCGGTATCGGCCCAAAGGCCTATTACACAAGGCTCCGCCTTAACAGGGTTCGAAGCCTGCTTGCAGAACAAGGCAAAGATCTGTCGATTTCTGACGCCGCAAACCGATACGGCTTTTGGCATATCGGGCAGTTCTCACAAGATTACAAAAAGTGTTTCGGCGAATTGCCATCAGCAACTGTCGATTGAAAACACTGGGCTTTGTGCTGTTTGTGACCATGGCCTTTCATCGAAGCAAATCCGAAACCGCGCGAAAGCTCAGCAGGTCAGGCCCGGGCCGTATTACTTTTCAGGGTCATGCGCCGTCATGATCCACAAAATCTTGCTCAACTCTCGCGACTTCGCTGCGGTTCAAAAACCGCTTACGCGTTCTATCAGCCAGTACATTGACACTGACCCGATGCCATAGGCGGTCAAAACCGTGGCATGTTTGCCAACCGGAAGCGCGATCAGCCGCCAGGTCGCCATCAGAAGAGCCAAAGCCGCAATAAAACTCAGTTGCCCGGCTTCGACACCGAGGTTGAAGGCCAGCAATGCCGCGGGAATATCGTCAGGGGGCAACCCGATATCTGCCAATGCCCCTGCAAAACCAAGGCCGTGCAAAAGCCCAAACCCGAAGCATACGATCCAGGGTTTCTGCTTTGAAAGCCGGAACCGTTCTTCGCCGCCTTTGACGATCTCCATCGCCAGAAAAACGATGGACAGTGCGATAACGGCCTCGACCGGTGGTCCGGGAACATTCAAAACGCCCATCGTTGCCAGCGCCAAGGTTATTGAATGCGCAAGTGTGAACGCTGTTACGGCTCCGACAAGTTTCCATGGGTCGCGGACCAAAACAAACAGCGCGAAGACAAACAGAAGGTGATCCCAACCTTCCAATATGTGTTCAAAACCCAACCGGGAATATGCGGCAAACACTGACCATGTCGACTGTTCAGAAGGTATGATTTGGGCATTGATATCCGGTGTAAAACGAAGGGTAGAAGGTTGAGCATCAACGGGATGCACACGCGCCAGCACATCGTTTCTTTGAGTCTCAAGGCCCTCGATGGCAATGGGTTGGCCCGCGATACCCGCCTGGCATTCGACGACCCAGGACGAAACCCACCCTCGACCGTCGGATATGGGATCCGGGCCACGCGCCGGAGTGCAGCCATCTGGCAAAATTGCGTCAATCGCCATCGGTTGGCCATTCACGTCGGGCTTTCGCCAATGAACGCTCCAGGTGTCAGAGGCAATTTGACGAATTTCCAGAAATCCCGGATCAAGCGCGTGCGCAGCAGCGAAATTTGCAGGCCACACAAACAGCAGCGCAAGCAGGAAGCAGATCAAAGCTCTCATTTGGCTGGGCCTGAAAGATCGGGGGCCACAATCTCGTATTTTTCGGCCAGAGACTGATATTGCGCTTGCGCCAAGTCTTCACTCATCGCGCGGCGCCAATCCCGCAGCACCGCGTCGTGGATTTCAGCCAAAGGAGGTGTTCGGCTGGGCTCGACAGCAACGACCTCGACAAGGTGGATACCGTAACCTGACCGGATCGGACCCGTCCACTGACCTGTTTCGACCTCTGTGATGCTTTGCGAAAACCCTCCTCCAAAGACCGACTCGACAACCCGCGTCGCGGACAAAGGCATTGACGCCGGCAGCAAGGTCGAACCGCCCAGTTCGGAGATTTCCTGCTTGGCGCGCAGGGTGGCCAGTGCTTTCTCGATTTCGGCCTCTCCGGGCTCCTCTCCAAGAAAGACCTGATTAAAGGCCACCATGACAGGCGTTGCATAGCGTTCCGCGTTTTCCTGAAGAAAAACCTCCAGATCTTCGTCATTCGGAACGATGGAAGTGGCAATGGCTTCGGTCAGATAATCCATTTTTTGGCTCAGCCGGGTCCTTATCAAGGGATCTCCGCGATCCAGACCAAGTTGTCTTGCCTCCCTGACCAGAACCTCTTCACGAATGGATGCGTCGACCAAAGCCTTCAGTTCCGAATCGCTTGGAGGGCGTTTCCACTGCGCTTCGAAACGAGCGGACAAAAGCGCCACGTCATCCTCGTCGAGTGTTATTTTCTCAAGATCTTCAACGCTCTCGCTTTCCGGTGCTACAATATGGAACCAAACAAAAATTGCCGCTCCAATCAAAAAAAAATGGAGCAGAGGTTCTTTAAGTACTCGCATCAAGCCTCCTGCGTGAAACGTGGCCAGATTGTTTGTTCAGATGTTGGCGTCATCGGGTCGGGTTTTGCATGATGATGCCCTCCGCGTGTTACAGTAACGCGGAGGACGCACCGAGGTAAGGTCATTAACTCGGCTTGTGTTCCAATCGCAGAACGGATCACTCTGCCGGGGTGTACCAGATCGGGGACGAATAGGCGCGTTCCTGATGCGTAAGCACTGCATCCTCGGGCATTTCGATACCGTATCTCAACTTGTCGTACAGGATCCAACGCGGCGTTGGAATTTCGATGGCGCGGACGTAGTAAAACGCGCGTGCATTCGGATCGAAATCCGGGTCTGACCATACGGTGACAAGTTCGGCCGTTCCGATTGTGTTGGTCCAGCTGGCAGTCTCCACGTCCACAGTGTTTCCAACCGCAGGGACTTTGCCGTTTTGATCGACCTCGCGGTTATCCGACCATGCGACGTCGTAGACCTTTTCCTGCAAGGCACCTTCGGAGTCGAGCCATCCCTTTATCACTTGAACACGGTCCAGATTGGCACCAACCGGGTCGCGCAAAGCGGCGATCAGGAAGCTTGGCGCAGCCTCGCCCTCGCGCGGGCGCAGGTCCGAACCCATTGGCACGCCTTTGGTATAGCCAACATTGGCAAGGAAACGAGTTTCAACGTCTGCTTCACTGAAATCCCATCCGCCAAAGAACCGTAGACCGATCCTTGGCCCGGTCGTTGCATAGGTTTCGCGGCGCTTGAACGCGTCAAAGATCGCCGCGCGCGTATTCTCGGTGGCCCAGACGGCCGTGTATCCGGAGGCGACAAGCAAATCGCCGGGAATTTCACCAAGGTCATTGGCTATGAACGGATGTTTGATACGCGAGGCTGAGGGCTCGACGCTGACGGATTTTCCAAAGAAATTGTCTTCTTCGGCCGTGGCCAGAGAGGTATGGCTGTCCGTCGCACCCCCCATGCCGAATTTATAGGGGTTCACGCCAAACTTTTCTTCCAGCATCAGTCCGCGTTTCAATGCCTCTCGGGCGTATTCTCCGGCCAGCATGTCATCGGTTTTCAACTCGGTTATGTCCAGATTGCCGACGTCCCAGTTCTCGTAATCGGCAAATTCGTCATCCGGGCTCAGGAAAGGATGCGCTTCACCGTCGCCCTTTATCTGGGTGACTTCGTAATGGGGCTCCCATTTTGCGCGGGCCGCGACATATTCCTCGTCAACCTTGCCGCCGTGATACGTGTCTTCGGTTGGGAACATCCACCCATTCGACAGGTTCCCGTTATGGGCAAAGGCAACTGCACGCCCCCCCGTTTTTTCCTGATACTCTTCAAGCCAGGCGTAAAGCGCCTTTGGATCCGTATCACCGTAAGGCGGCTGCGTGACCGGCGGCACCATTTGAAGCGCCCTGATTGGCCCATCGCGCAGCATGACATTGCGGTGCAAGTTGAACCCTTTCGGTACCGAGGTCCATTCAAAACCGATGAAAGCGGTAAAGGTGCCGGGGTCATTGTGCCGCTCTGCCGCCAGAACGATGCTTTCCCAGGTAAAGGCAAATGCATCGGCGCCGGGGCTGTAGGATTCCAACAGGATTTCCGGCAGTGTCATTTGCGAAAAATTGGTGATGATGTCGAAAGCCGCTTTACCGGCTTCTTCCCCGCCGGCCTTGTACCCCTCGTACCACTCCAGTCCTTTCGGATCAGAAAGAACGCCCGGCTTGCCAGCCTGCAAATCCGGCGCGAACCCCATCAGGTCCGTGTGATCCGTGAGAACCATCCAATCCAATGGTCGTGACAGTCTTACAGGCTGACCTGTTGAAGAAATGACCTGCTCACCCTTGGCGAAACGCCATGCCTCATCCGGCAGCAAGGTGTTCCCGAAAGCACCCGCATCCAGCGAAAGCCCGGTGTGAAGGTGAGTGTCCCCCCATAATGGGCGTTCAGGAAATGTGCGTTGGGCGTAAGGGGAATAGGGCTGATCAGAAAACAATCCCTCGGCAGCATCTTCGCTGGGTACGGCGTCGGCACCAACAACAGCAGGGACCAATACGAGTGAGATTATGCAAGCAGATTTCCGAAACAAAGTGACCTCCCAGTTCAGGAATACTCAGCTGTGAGGGCGAATTTCATCGCGCCATTATTATATTCCCATTTTCTTATATCACATTCTATTGGCCAAAGGGTTTTTTTAATCTGAGAGCTGCAAACCCGCGCAATCAGGGAATTCGGCGAAAGCCCTTAGGGAGACCGCTAATCGTGTTCACCTGACAAGACCCGTCGGATCATCTTATCTGATAGTAAAATGAAAGCTTCCGGCTGACGCCCCCAGGCGGGCGTGGGAAAGGTGCGGCGGTTCGAACCTGTTCTTTGGCTGCGCGCTCTATTTCCGGCGAGCCAGAGCTTTCGACGACATCAACCCAAGCTAATGAACCATCCGGGTCAATCTGGAAAAACACCCGCGCATAGCCACGACCGGCAACGTAAACGATTGGCGCCCTGTTCAGATGAACAAGAACCTGACCCGCATAGTTCGTGGTGTCCGAGTTTCCCGGCCCCCGCCCGCCTGAACGGGTGCCGCCCCGGTTTTGTCGGAAGGCGTCGACACCCTCTCTTTGATACGTCGCCAGAGGTGATTCAATCGTCTGTTCCGGAAATCTCAAAGCGTCAAAGTTACTTGACGGATCCAACGCACCCCGCAGAGTGGGTTGCGGGCGTCGGTCTGGAAGGCGAGGCCGCAATGACGTGGCCACGGCCTGTTCGGATCCGTCCACGCTTGCATCGGGTACGGTCAGTTCGGCGTCGTCATCCAGAGGTTCCGACGCTTCTTCTGGTATTACAGGTTCAAGTGGGGACGTGTTTTCCGGAACAACCGGAGCCACCTCGACCGGTAACGCGGCGATCTGTTGTTGTTCCTCGGACACCGGTTCTTCGGCAGAAGAAGGCTCAACCGGAGCAACCGCCTCTTCCTTCGGCACCTCGGGTGTTTCGGCCAACGCTTCGGGCCTTGCCGACGCAGCGCCTTCAGCTTCAGCGGCTTCGCCTTCGTCCTCCAGGTTCTGGTCTACAGGGTCCACGACAACCTCATCCGGCGCCCTCGGCTGGATTATCGTTGATTTCCCGGTGTCGGGCGTGAACGTCTCTTGCGGATTCGGCGAGGCCACGCGGGCATCACTTGTCGGAATTTCCGCCTCCTGCGGCTGGGTTGGCGGTTCCACCGGAGGGGTTGGCGGTTCATCCGGCGCGGGCGGTACGGGTTCGATCCTGGTATCGGCCAGCTCTTCGAACGCGTTGCTGAGTTCGATCGTGTCGGTACCACTTTCCCCGGAAGCCGGTTCTGACAACTCTGGCACCGTGACAATCAGGCCGATCAGATGCACCAGTACGGAAATTGAAATTGCAATGATTGCAACAAAAACGGACCGCCTGATCATTCGAGGGCCTGTTCGGTCACCAGAAAAACCGTTGGCGCACCCAACCGGCGCAAACTGCTGGTGATCTCCATCAATCGAGAGGCCGGCGCATTCCTGTCCGGAACGATCCGCACGGGACCCGATTCATGCGCGGCCATGAAAGCTTCAGCCTCGATCGGATTGCCCCGAAAACTCAATGTCCCGTCCCGATGAAGAACAAGCGCATCCGGCGGCTCGCGGCCGTCAAGATCCGCAGTATTCACCAGATCCAGATCGGGATCCAATGGCGGTGCAATCGTACCCGTAATCAGAAAAAAGATCAGGATCAGAAAGACGACGTTGATCAGCGGAATGGTGGAATCACGATTTCGACCGGGTCGGATGTAACGGATCATTGCCTCACTCCAACACCCTGACCGTCAAACCTTCGCGCCCGCGCAATGGGACAAGCAGGTCCACAAGACGTTGCGCCGTTGTCCCGGGATCAAGGCTTACCAGCACCTGACCGGTTTGGACCTGATCGAACAATTCCTCGAGCGACAGGGGTTGACCGTTCAGGACAACACGTGTGGGGCCAAGTTGCACGAAAAGGCGCTCGGGCGGTGCAGCGTCGGCATTCCCGCCTGTGGCGGCGCTGCTCAACTCGATCTCGCTGAACCGCGAAAACGTTGAGGACAGCATGAAAAACAGCAAAAGCAGAAAGATCACGTCGATAAGGGGCGTCATCGACATGCGCCGCCGCACAAAAGGTGCAGTGTTACGCATGTTCTGGGGCGACCAGGACCTGTGCCGCCGCTTCCGTGCTTTGGATGGAATGACCGGGAACCAGAACCGTACGCAAAGCCTTGTCCGCAAAAACACGCTCGCGTGCGGTTCGGCTTTCAAGCCAGGACAAAACCATCGACGTCGGCATCGCAACGGCCAGACCCACAGCCGTGGTGATCAGGGCCACCCAGATCCCGCCTGCCAAAAGTGACGGATCAACCGATGATCCAGCGGTTTGCAAGCTTTGGAAAGCACTGATCATACCCAGAACCGTACCAAAAAGACCCAGCAAAGGCGCCAACTGCGCCACGGTGTCCAGCAAGCGAAACCCACGTTCCAGCCCGGCAAGCGCCAGACCCGCTTCGGCATCCAGCCGGTCATCGGCCCCTGGAACACCAGATGCGTTCATCGCCGCGCCCACAATAGGGGCAAGATAGCTGCTGCTGTCCGCCAGCCTTGCGCGCGCGGCACTGTGATCTCCTGCGTCCCAGGCTGCCAGAGCTTCAGACAGAACCTTGTGCCGCCCGACACCGCAGGCTGCAAATTGCCAGAGTTTGTAGAGGGTGACCGCCAGCGTCAAAACCGACATGGCGATCAATATCGCAACGACCGGCCCACCGAGGTCAAAAATCTCACGAAGTGCGGTTACAGGACTCATCCCAACAACTCCATTTCCACCCTGCTGCTCAGCGTAAGGGTGCTGTCGCATATGTCACTTTCGGATCCATCCACGACGCAGGAGTTCGCGCCGTTGATCAAGGCTTGTCCAACTGTGTCACATGTTCTGTTGGGAAGGTCGAACTGGCGCACCCGGGGCCGGTCGGCGGGCAAATCGCGAAAATCGAAAAGTGAAAGGTTCAACACACCACCTTCGGTGTCGAAAATGACGGTTTCGAACACGGCACCGTCGATCGGCTGCCCGGTTTCATTCTTGACCAGAAACGTCAACCTGCACGCGCTGGCGACATCCTCGGCCGAGTTCAGTTCCACAAAAAGCCGTGCAGCGGAATCGGATTGCGCAGACGCTGTGGACAGCAAACAGCCAGAAAACATGGCCGCGACGATAATGCGACGAAACAGCATGAGCAGACTCCGTGTTGCAGCGCTGGAACAATCGGGCAGCGACCGTCAGCTTGCCCATCTGCGTTTCTACCCGAGGGACATGTCACATTAAAGTGCCGCGAAGGGTAGCAAAGTAAAAGGGTCGTCAGCGCGTGTTGATATACGTATTTTCACGGCAAGACATACGGTGCGCAATCAGAATTTCAACTGTGCCCAAAGCTGTTCCGCGCATCTGGACAACCAGCAAGCTGATGTCGCGTCAAATTCAAAAAATCACCCTTTTTCCAAACAGGTGCTTGGCCCGCAACAAAAGGTTCGAAACTGCGCCCGATCAAGGCTTTGCGGAAGCGCCCCCAAAGCGGATTTGGAACGTCGTTTTCACATAATTCTTGC
The DNA here is from genome assembly GCF_013033125.1 of Ruegeria sp. HKCCA4008. Taxonomy (NCBI): domain Bacteria; kingdom Pseudomonadati; phylum Pseudomonadota; class Alphaproteobacteria; order Rhodobacterales; family Roseobacteraceae; genus Ruegeria; species Ruegeria sp. HKCCA4008. The sequence continues at coordinate 281,043 of NZ_WQDM01000004.1, read as the reverse complement.
TAAGAGCACGTAAAACAATGCATATTTGTCTATGTTTTTAATGCATATGAATGATAATAACGTGTTTTTTGAGGGGCAAGCGTCGAGCGCAGCGCGGTTTCCGTGCGTCAAAACCCGTTGGGGGAAGGGGTTCGAGTTTGTCGTTGTTAAAGATTATACTGGTTCTTTGCGTCTTCGTGACCATACCGTCGCAGACGATCGCCAACATTGGAAAAATCATCAGCGTCAAACAAGGCGCCCAAGTCGTTCGCGCGGGAAAAGCACAACCCGTTTATTCAGGAATGGAGGTTGCGTCCGGCGACGCGCTCAGCACTGATCAGACTGGCGTAATCCAAATCGTTTTTGTGGATGACACCAAGATTGCCATCGGCCCCAATGCACGCATGGTGCTGGATGTGTCCATGCTGCGAAATAACCGCAAAGCCAAGAGCTTTGCCGTTCAGGCCTTGGGTGGCAGTTTTCGGTTTATTTCCGGGAAAAGCCGAAAGAGAGCCTACTCTATCAGGACTCCGTCGGCGACAATGGCCGTGCGCGGCACCACCTTCGACATGTGGATCGTGTCGGAAAAACAAAGCGCGATGCTTGTCCTGCAAGGTACGGTCCGCATGTGCGGCAGTCAGGGCGCGTGCAGGTCTTCGGGACGTCAATGCAGCATGTTCGCAACAAGCGGAGACGGAGGAGTTGGACGGCCTGCCGATCAGGCACAATACGAACAAGCGCTGAAGAGCGGGTTTCCATTCGTTCAGTCCCAGGAAGGGCTGCTGCCCCCTTTGCAGGTACGGGTTGAAGGGTGTTCAGGTGATGGAGCGCCCATACGGCGCATCGAGACAGACCGGTCGGAAGCCCGTAGGGACCCTCCTCAGCAACGTGAAGCGCAGAATACGGGCCCTGGGCCTTCGCCTTCCGCGAACAATGAACCGGAAAGAGAAGAGCCGGACCATGCGGAACCCGAACGCGAAGAACCAGAGCAGGAAGAACCTGAACGGGAAGAACCGGATCATGAGGAACCCGAACGGGAAGAACCGGAACCTGACGAGCCCGAACGGGAAGAACCGGAACCTGACGAGCCCGAACGGAACGACCCAGAGCGGGAAGAAACTGATCCGTAATTGCTCGGGAATTGCCGTTGAATACGCAGTTCCAGTTCCATTTGTCTGGAGGATGGTGTGAGCGACAAGCTGCGGAAATCCAGGAACGGGCGATGGGCCTTCCGCCTCGTGGGGCTGGGGCTGATCCTTTTGGGTTGCTTCATCCGGGCGTGGGATCCGTACCCGGTTCGAATGACGCGCCTGATCTATTTCGACGTTTTGCAAAGACTGTCGCCGCGGGAGTTCAATCCCGAACTCCCCGTTCGCGTCGTGGATATCGATGAGGCCTCGCTCGCCAGCTTTGGACAATGGCCCTGGCCCCGCACTTTGGTTGCGCAGTTGGTTCAAAATCTGGGTGACTACGGCGCCGCGACGATTGCGTTCGACATGCTGTTTGCTGAACCTGACCGGTATTCGCCGTCCCGCCTTCTGAATGATCCATCGCTGGCGGGCGTACTGACTGTGGAACGCCATGCCGAAAAGCTGGACAACGATGTCTTGCTTGGGATGGAAATGGCCTACTGGCCCGTGGTGCTGGGCGTGGCCGCGCGATTGTCGGCCAAAGGTGAGCCCATTGCGGCCAAGGCCGGAATCATTGAATTCGGGGAAAGCCCCGCCGAGGGGCTGATCTCGGTTCCGCATTGGACGCCGATCGCGCCACCATTGGATCGGGCGGCGGCGGGTGTCGGCGGGGTCAATGTCTCGCCCATCGGAGGAACCGGCATCGTAAGACGGGCGCCGGTTCTCTGGAACGGTCCGGACGGTCCGCTGCCAAGCCTTGCCGTCGAAGCCCTCAGGGTCGCCCTGGGTGAGACCAGCATTTTCGTGGAAGGCGCGCCTGACGAGGCTGGCATCATGCTGGCCGTCGAAATCGCCGGATACCGTTTACCGACAACCGAGAATGGCGAGCTTTGGCTGAAGTACCGGCGGGACAGCCCCGACCTTTACATTTCAGCCAGGGATGTCCTGGAAGGTACTGAAGACCCCGGGCTGCGATCCGAAATCGAAGGAAGAATTATCCTGATCGGAACCTCCGCTGCCGGTTTGTTCGATATTCACCAGACAGCACTTGGCGAAAGCGTCCCCGGTGTTTCTATTCATGCCCAGATGATCGAACAGATTCTGACCGGTGATATGCTCAGCCGGTCTGACGTGACCGCAGCACAGGAACTGCTTGCCTTTGCGTTTCTGGGGCTTGTGGTGATTGCCGTCATGTCCAGTTTTGGTGCCATCGCATCCTTCATCGCCGGTGGCATAGCCGCCGCAGCCGTTCTGGCCATCAGCTGGCTGGTTTTTCAGAACCAATCCATCCTGTTCGATGCCACTTTTCCCCTGATTGGAGGCATCGCAAATTTCGGTCTGCTGGCGGGGTATCTGTTTGTTTCGACCGAGCGCGAAAAGCGCCAAATTCGAAAAGTCTTTTCACATTACGTGGCCCCGGAAATCCTTGATGAAATGGAGAATTCGGGCCACCAGCTGCAATTGGGCGGAGAAAGTCAGGAAATCACCGTGATGTTTTCGGATATCCGGGGATTTACCGCTCTGTCCGAGTCGGCGTCGGCAACGGAACTTGTATCCTTGCTGAACGCGCTGTTTTCCAAGCTTGGAGATCAGATCCTGCATGAGCGTGGCACGATCGACAAGTTCATCGGTGACGCCATCATGGCCTTCTGGAACGCGCCTTTACCCGTCGCGGACCATCCATGCCGCGCAGGGCTTGCCGCGCTCAGGATGCGGCGTGCCCTGGCACAGTTCAATGCATCCGAGATCATGCGGAACCGAAAGCCGATAGCGCTGGCAACCGGAATCGCCACGGGACAGGCCTGCGTCGGCAACATCGGATCGCAAAAACGGTTCAACTATACGGTTATCGGAGATGTCGTGAATGTTTCGGCACGGATCGAACAATGCTGTCGAACGGTCGAGTATGACATTGTCGTTTCAGACGCGGTGTATCAAGCCGGTCGAGATGACCTGGCATTTTTGCAGGCAGGCCATGTTGACCTGAAAGGCAAAGCCAACCCAGAGCCCGTTTTTGTTCTGGTTGGAGATTCCGTTTTGCGGAAGACCGACGCATTCCAGGAACTCGTTGCACGGCACGGTAAGTTGATCGCAGCATTGAGAACCCGAAAGCCTCAGGGCGACATCCTGCGCATGTGTCAGCATTGCGAAGAACTTGCCGCAGATATCGAACCCGGATTGCGCCAGTTCTATCGCGCTTTGGCAGGTCGCGCGGCCGATTTCCGCGCGGTCGCATCATCTGGGCCTGTCATGTTCACCCGAAACACCAGAATAGCCGGTGGTGTTTAGGCGGCGCTGCATCGAAAACTCGGCTGACTTCGGCCCCCAGAGCCCTGCGTCAGTGAGTGTCACGCGAGACGCGCACCCTGTGCGTCGAAGCGATAGACCCTGCCCGGAGAATATCCAAATCGGATGCTCTGACCGGCTTCAACCTGATGCTGCCCGAACAGGCGCGCGGTGATCTGGTGATCCTGCATCATGGCAATCACGTTGGTGTCACCGCCCAAATGCTCGACATGGGTGACGTTTGCGACCACCGGACCGTCGTCAGACAAAAACAGGTCTTCCGGCCGGATACCCGTTGTAATGTCTGCGCTTTCGCCGATCATGCTGGCAGGAAAGAAATTCATCGACGGCGCCCCAAGAAAACCGGCCACGAACTGGTTGGCAGGATTGTTGTAAAGCTCCATCGGGCTGCCGACCTGTTCCACACGCCCGTCGCGCAGAACGACGATTTTATCGGCAAGAGTCATTGCCTCGGTCTGGTCATGGGTCACGTAGATCATCGAAGCGTCAAGCTGACGGTGCAGGTTCGCAATTTCCAACCGTGTATTCATACGCAGAGCCGCATCGAGATTGGACAGAGGCTCGTCGAACAGAAACAGCTTTGGTTCCCGGACGATGGCACGACCGATGGCGACGCGCTGGCGCTGACCACCGGACAGTTCGGAAGGGTACCGGTCAAGGTAAGGTTCAAGGTTCAGCATCTTGCTTGCCCTTTCGACACGCTCGTCAATGACCTGCCTGCTCTGGCCCTCCTGTTTCAGCGCCAATGACATGTTCTTGCGCACGTTCAAGTGGGGATAGAGAGCGTAACTCTGGAACACCATCGCGATACCGCGTTTCGAAGGCGGGGTGAGATTCATGAGTTCTCCGCCGATGCGCACTTCGCCCGACGTCACATCCTCGAGCCCCGCGATGACACGAAGAAGGGTGGATTTGCCACAGCCCGAGGGGCCGACGAAGACGACGAATTCACCCTCGTCAACGTCGATGTTGATATCCTTTAAGACCTCGACGGTGCCGAAGGATTTATTCACGTTTTGCAGCGTCAGGGCGGTCATGTGCGTGCCTCTTTCAGCGATATGGGTTGGCCGGTACGGATGCTTTCATCAGCGGCCAGGCAGATGGCCAGCGATTGCACGGCATCGTTCATGTGGCGGGTCAGATCGATATCTTCGGCGATGGCGCGCAGCATATAGGCTTGCTCGGCATCGCAGAGTTGCTGATGGCCGGGCTCATCCGGCATCTCGATTATCCGGTCGCCGTCAGGGCGGTGGACCAGAAGGCCGCCAACCTTGGTGTGGCCGTCGATATCCGCGGATGCGCCCTTGTTGCCATCCGTGATTGAAACCGATCCATTGGGTGACACGATATCTTTCACGAAAAAGGCGGTCTCGGACATCATCGGGCCCCAGCCGGCCTCGTACCACCCGACCGAGCCGTCTTCGAAAATCACCTGAAACTGGCCGTAATTATACATGTCTTCGGCAATCTCATCACTCAGGCGCAGGCCCATGCCATGCACGCGGACGGGATCGGAATCGGTGATCTGGCACATCACATCGACGTAATGCACGCCGCAATCGACGATAGGCGATGTCGTCTGCATCAAGGCCTTGTGGGTTTCCCATTCGGCCCCGCTGCTTTGTTGGTTCAGGTTCAGACGGAAGACATAGGGCCCGCCGAGATCGCGCGCCTCCGAGATCAGTCGCATCCATGACGGGTGGTGCCGCAGAATATATCCGATCACCAGTTTCCGGCCGGTTTCCACTGCTTTTGCGACCACGCGTCTGGCGTCCGCAACCGTCGTGGCCAGTGGTTTTTCAACAAAGACATGCGCACCTGCTTCCATTGCGGCGCAGGCAAAATCTGCGTGGCTGTCGGAATAGGTTGCGACGACGACCAGATCGGGGTTTGTCTCGGCCAGTGCCGCCTGAAAATCCGAATAGGCCGGATAGCCTGACAGGTCTGGATGGTCTACTTGACCTGTGCGGTTGACCAGCCCCACGATCCGTGCGTCGGGGTGGCGATGATGGGCCAAGGCATGACTCAGGCCCATGTTGCCAAGACCAGCGATCAGAACCCGGGTCATTTGACAGCTCCTGAAGTGATACCGCGGATCAGCTGGCGCGAGAAGATGACGTAGAGCACCAGAACCGGCAGGATCGCCATGCTGAGCGCGGACAGAACCGCGTTCCAGTCGGTCACGAACTGGCCAATGAAGACCTGGCTGCCCAACGTCAGGGTTTTGGTCTCTTCAGCGGGTGCCAGGATCAAGGGGAACCAGAGATCGTTCCAGATCGGGATCATGTTGAACACGGCGACGGTTGCCATGGCAGGCCGGACCAGAGGCAGCACCAACCGGAAAAAGATCGTGTATTCCGAAAGCCCATCGATGCGCCCTGCATTCTTCAGGTCATCACTGACCTGGCGCATGAACTCGGACAGGATGAACACCGCCAGCGGCAAACCCTGTGCCGTATAGACGAAGATCAGGGCCCAGAGCGTGTTCACAAGCCCTGTGGCGACCATCATCTCCAGGATTGCCACGGTGCCGATGCGGATCGGAATCATGATCCCAAGCGCCAGATAGAGCCCCATCAACATGTTGCCCTTGAACCGGTATTCGCTGAGGGCAAAGGCGGCCATGGCGCCGAACAGAAGGATAAAGGCCAGTGAAACCACGGTGACGATCAGCGAGTTCTGAAAGTAGAGAAAGAAATCCCCCTGCTTCATCACCGTCTGGTAGCCGATCAAGGAAAAGCTTTCGGCATCAGGCAAGGCAAGCGGCTCGCGAAAGATGGCACGGCGCGTTTTGAAGCTGTTGATGATGATCACGAAAACCGGGAACAGGGCGATCAGAGTGTAAAGGATTAGCGCACCATGCATTGCGGCGGTATTCAGTGGATTCGAGCGTGCCTTGTTCATTGCAGAGCCCTCACAACTGATACCGGCGCATCCGGGTCTGGATGCCGAAAAGGTAAACGCAGACACCCACAAGGATGATGGCGAACATGGCGCCGGCAATGGCGGACCCCATATACGGATCACCCAGTTGCAGCTGGAAGCCAAAGAACGTGCGGTACATGAAAGTGCCCAGGATGTCGGTGGAAAAATCCGGCCCCGCCAGCGCGCCTTGAGAGACATAGATCAGGTCAAACGCGTTGAAATTGCCCACGAATGTGAGGATCGAGATGATCCCGATCGAGGGCAGGATCAGCGGCAGTTTTATTTTCCAGAAAGCCGAAGCTCCTGTGATCCCGTCGATCTCTCCGGCTTCAAGAATTTCTTCGGGGATCGACAGAAGGGCCGCATAGATCAGCATCATCGGGATGCCGACAAATTGCCAGACCGAGACAAGCGCCAGAGTTGTCAGCGCGTATTCTTCCTTGCCCAGCCAAGGCGCGAACAGGGATTTCAAGCCAACCGCGTCCAACATCGAGGGCGCAATCCCCCAAAGCGGAGACAGGATCAGTTTCCAGGCAAAACCCACGATCACGAAGCTCAGGATCGTCGGAATGAAAATGGCCGACCGGTAGAGTGCGGCAAAGCGCAGCCTCGGGTGTGACAGGATCGCGGCCAAAGCGATGCCGATGGGGTTCTGCACTAGCATGTGGATCAGGAAGAACCAGAAGTTGTTGCCCAGCGCATTCCAGAATTGCGCGGACCAGAGCGGATCAAGGAACAAGGTTCGGAAATTCTCCAACCCCACATACACACGCGCCTGATCGACTTCGGTAAACAGCGCAAGGCGGAGCGTGTTGAACAAGGGCAGGATCATCACCGCCGTGTAAACCAGCACCGCAGGTGCAAGAAAAACGGCGATGTGCCAGCGTATGCGGCGGGTCTGCATGGGGATCTCCGGGGAAAAGGTGCCGGACGCGACGGGCCGCGTCCGGTGAGAGTGGTTCAGGTCTTACTGATGCGGTGCGTACCAGCTGGCCAGCCCGTCTTGCAGTTTCTTGCCCAAAGCCTCGGGGCTTTCGGTGCCCTTGATGGCTGCAACGGATGCACCCCAGGTCTCGTTTTCGAGGTTGGGCGTGCCACGTGACAGGATCTGATAGGTCGAACGGATGGTGCTCTCGCACTCATCCCGCCATCCGACGATTTCCTTGGCAAGGGGATCTTCCAGTTCAACCGGAGTATTGGACAAAGGGAAGAAACCGGGAACCGCATTGCCGAAAATGCTGGCGAATTCCGGGCTTGCGACCCAAGCCAGGAACGTGCGGGCAGCCTCCTGGTTTTCACTGGCAGCGTTCAGACCGATGCCGATATCTGTATGGTCCGAGATATAGCAGGTGTCACTGGCATTTTGGACCGGCGGCTTGAAGGCGCCCATCTCAAAATCTGCCTGCGTGTTGAAACCTGCAATCTCCCAGCTGCCCGCCGGGTAAATTGCAGCGCGGCCCAAAGTGAACAGGTTCTGGCTGTCGGGATAGGTCTGCGCCTCATATCCGTCACCCAGATAGTCGGCCCATTTCGCCAAAGTGGCAAAGGGCGCGACCCACTGAGGGTCGGTCAGTTTCTGCTCGCCCCGGATCAATGCCAGACGGCCTTCTTCACCTTTCCAATAGTTCGGGCCGATATTGTTATAGCCCATCGTTGCGGCTTCCCACTGGTCATTGGTGCCCATTGCCATCGGAATATAGGTGCCGTCTTCCTTGATCTTGTCCAACACTTCAAAGAATTCTGCCTCGGTGGTCGGAACCTCCAGACCCAGTTCGTTGAACGCATCCTTGTTGTAGATGAAACCGTGGATCACCGATGCCATCGGAACACAAAAGCTGGCCGACCCATCGTCTGTCTGCCACGCCGATTTGGCTACGTCCGAGAAATTGTCCATCGCATCCAGATCGGACAGGTCGGTCAGATGGCCCGCTTCGTACAGCGCCAGAGAAGCATCGAACGGGCGGCAGGTGATCAGATCACCGGCGGATCCGGCTTCCAGCTTCGAGTTCAGAACCGCGTTGTACTCCGCCGGGGCTGAAGGCGAGAAAACAACTTTGATACCTGGATTGGCCGCCTCGAATGCAGGGATGATCTTTTCCTGCCAGAGAGCGAGGTCATCGTTGCGCCAGCTTTCGATCGTCAGCGTGGCGTCTTGCGCATAGGCGCTTGTGACCAGCGCCGTGCTCATCAGAGCCAGGCTCAGAACTTTGCGTTTCATTTGGTTTCTCCCAGGTTGCTATGTTCGTTATCTTCATTCAGCCGGTTCATCGCATGACGCAGACGGCCATTCGTTTCAGCCAGTCGCTTTTGTGCATCCTCTGCCGATACGGCACCTGCGGCGACAAGTGCCGCGCATTTCAGGTTCCCATTCGCGGCCCTCAGGGCATCATCAGCACGTTCAGGTGATACGCCGGTAAGCTGGCACACGATTCCGTTGGCGCGTGCGCGCAGTTTGTCATTGTCCGCCCGCAGATTGATCATCATGCCATCCTGAATATGCCCAAGCTCGATGGCCATCAGCGTCGACAACGTGTTGAGGGCTATTTTCTGCGCAGTACCGGCCCCCATCCGGGTTGAGCCCGAGATCAATTCCGGAGGGGTCGCAAGCAGAACCGCATGGTCCGCCAGTTGCAACAATTGCGAACCCGCGTTGTTTGCAATCCCGATCACGGGCGTCCCCCGGTCGCGCGCCAGTTTTGCGGCGGCGACGGTATAAGGCGTGGTGCCGCTGGCCGAGACCGCGATGAGCGTATCATTGGCAACCATATCCGACAGCTCTTGCGCCAGCCCATCAACAGCGTCCTCTACATCCCCCGGCATGTCTGCCGTGGTCGGCATTCCACCCGCCATATGAATGCGGATCTGCTGCAACGGGATGGAGAAGGTTCCGCCAAGCTCCAGCGCGTCCGAGGCCGCCATGAGGCCGGAAGACCCCGCCGCAAGATATCGAAGCTTGCCGCCCGACCGGATCGTCTGGGCCATGGCGGTCGCCCCGCTGCAAATCGGGCCAAGCGCATCAAGCACTGCCGTCGCCGCTGACACCTGCGACCGCGCCAGCAGGCCGGCCACTTCGGCCAGCGGACGGGTATCAAGCCCATGCGCATCCTGATGCAATTGCTCTGTTGCAGGCGTAATCAAGTGATTCTCCCCCAAGAACTCTCGATATCATACCTTTTAAATACCATTAGTCTACCATTTATTTTTTTCTATATTTTTGGCCAAAATAGCATGAAATTCGCCGCTTTGGTCACAATTAGGACTTCAAAACACGCAAAAGGTATTATAAAGGTCTTTATATGGTAAAGTCATCAAAACCCATGCTCCTGGCCGCCGACGGAGGTGGAACGCGCTGCCGCGTCGCCGCTTTTGTTGATGGCGAGACACACAGGGTCGAAGTCGGCGCGGCAAACGTGTCCACGAATTTCGAGGCCGCCTGCATCGAGCTGCGGCGCGGTCTGGAAGCTCTGGCCGTTCAGACGGGCCGTTCGCCCGAGGAACTTGCGCAAGCCGCCGCCTATCTGGGCCTGGCCGGGATAACAGATGACGCGATTGCCCGGAAACTTGCGACGGCATTGCCATTTCGGCACGTCCGGATCGAAGATGATCGCGCAGCAGCTTTGCGTGGCGCATTGGGGGCGATGGACGGGTTTGTTGCACATTGCGGTACCGGTTCTTTTGTCGCCATGCAAAGGGGTGGCACGATGAAGTTTGCCGGCGGGTGGGGCCCTGTTCTGGGCGATCAGGCTTCCGCGCAATGGGTTGGCAAACGGGCGCTGGCCAAGACGCTGGAGCAAACGGACGGCACGACCGGCCCTTCGGCATTGGCGCAGGATCTGCTGTCTCGATTTGGCGATGCCGCAGGAATTGTACGGGCCGCCGCTGACATGACGCCATCGGACTTTGGCGCCCTCGCCCCGCTTGTTACCGAGCTTTCCAATCGCGGGGACGACTTGGCCGTATCCATCCTGCGGGACGGTGCGGGCTATCTGATCGACGTGATGAAGAAAATGGGCTGGAACGTTGGCCTGCCCGTTTGTCTGACCGGCGGAATCGGCCCCCTTTACGCGCCGTACCTGCCTGCGGACATGCAATCTGCTCTGGTCCAGCCCGCGGGCGATCCACTGTCCGGCGCACTTGCATTGGCACAGGCGTATCTGGAGGAAATCGAACATGAACATAGCTGATTTCCTGCGGCCCGAAGGATGGTTGGGGCACAGCTCGGGCCCGCGCTATGTACAGCTCCGTCAACGCCTTGAACAAGGGATCAAGGACGGCATCCTGCCCCCCAACAGTTCGCTGCCCCCTGAAAGAGAAATTGCCGAGATCACCGACCTGTCCCGTGTGACCGTGCGCAAGGCCATTCATGAACTGGTGCGCAAAGGTGCAATCGAGCAACGGCAGGGGTCTGGGTCTTTTGTTCGCGAACCCGTAGCGAAGGTTGAACAATCGCTGTCCCATCTGACATCGTTTACCGAAGACATGGAGCGGCGCGGGCTCAAGACGACCTCGACATGGCTGGAGCGTGGGATTTTCCTGCCATCCCCGGAAGAAATGATGGCATTGGGCTTGTCGACAAATGAACAGGTCGCGCGTATCTACCGCCTGCGAGAGGCAGGAGGACGCCCGATGGCGTTGGAAAAAGCGGCCCTTCCGCTCGATATCCTGCCGAACCCCACCGAAGTGACGGGGTCGCTTTACTCTGTTCTTGAACAATCTGGTCTGCGACCAGTGCGCGCGATCCAGAAAATCTCGGCCATCAACCTTGAACCGCCCGAAGCAGAGCTTCTGGATGTTGCGGAAGGTACGGCCGGGCTTCGGATTCAACGCACCTCATATCTGCAAAGCGGGCGGGTCGCTGAATTGACCCGCTCGATCTACCGCGGTGACGCCTATGACTTTGTGGCCGAGCTGCGCCTGTCAAACTGAAAGCCTGGGAAAATGCCTGACACAACCACTCAGATGCGGCGCGAGATCGATGAGATTCCCGACGCCGTAGACCGCCTTCTGACCGAAGGTGCAGATTTGATCGCGCAAACCGCCGACGAGATCCGGGCCCGCGACCCGCGATTCCTGATCTCGGTGGCGCGCGGATCCTCGGATCATGCGTGCAGCTTTCTGAAATATGCCTCGGAACTGTTGCTTGGTTTGCCGATGGCTTCGGTCGGACCGTCGGTGAAATCCATCTACGGGGTCGACATGCGTTGCGAGGATGCAATCTGCATCTCAGTCTCACAATCCGGTCAGAGCCCGGATATCGTGCAGCTCACGCAGTCGCTCACATCCGGCGGGGCTTACTCGGTTGCGATCACGAACAACCCTGCCTCTGCCCTGGCCGAGGCGGCTGCGGCAACGCTGCCCATTCACGCGGGCCCCGAACTGAGCGTCGCGGCGACAAAGACATTCGTGACGTCTCTGGTCGCCGGGCTGTGGCTGATTGCGCAGGTGAAGCGCGATGATCACCTGTTACGCGCAATCCATGGGCTGCCGGACAGTTTGTCGACGGCAATCGCCTGCGACTGGAGCGCCGTGGCGGACGCGGTGGATGGGCGTTCTTTGTTTACCTTGGGCCGGGGCCTGTCTTTGGCAATCTCCAACGAAGCCGCGTTGAAATTCAAGGAAACTTGCCAGATCCACGCAGAAAGCTATTCGGCGGCCGAGGTTCTGCACGGCCCGGTTTCCATCGTGGATCAGGGCTTTCCCGTGCTTGCCCTGTCGTCCGGGGATGCAGCAGAGGACAATCTGGCCGAAGTTGCGGACGCACTAGCGTCCAAAGGCGCTGTGGTTTTCGCCACAACCGGCCGCGTGAAACACGCCACGGAACTGCCCCATGTCCGGACGTCGCATTGGATGACGGACCCGATACCGACAATCGCTGCGTTTTACGGAATGGTGGAAAAGGTGGCCACACAACGCGGGATCGACCCGGACACACCACGCCATCTGAAAAAAGTGACGGAAACGGTATGACCAGCTCTACTGTTACCTTTGCGGGCGGCCCGATCTTCGATGGCACTGAATTGCGTGAAGGATACGCCGCACGGTTCAGAAACGGTGTGCTGGATGCGTTGCTGCCTGCGGCCCAGATCGCACAGGATGACCAGATCGAGGATCTGCATGGCGACATCCTCAGCCCCGGCTATGCGGACTTGCAGGTGAACGGCGGCGGGGGCGTGATGTTCAACGACGATCCATCGGTTCACACGCTGACCCAAATCGCCAGCGCTCATCGCGCGCTGGGTGCCACTCGCATCCTGCCAACCCTGATCACGGACACGGCCGAGAAAACCCGGGCCGCGATTGATGCCGCCATCCAGGCCGTTCAGACGGGTGTTCCCGGCATTGCGGGCCTGCATCTGGAAGGTCCGCACCTGTCTGTGCGACGCAAGGGTGCACATGATGCCGCCCTGATCCGCCCGATGCAGCAAACCGATCTGGAAATTCTGATCGACGCTGCAAAACACCTGCCTGCATTGATGGTCACGCTGGCGCCCGAAAGCACAACTCTGCAACAGGTTGAAGCATTGAAGCGCGCGGGGGTCATCGTTTCTCTGGGGCATACGGACGCGCCTTTTGAAACCTGCCAGGCGTTTTCAAGGGCCGGGGCGCAGTGCGCAACGCATCTGTTCAATGCGATGAGCCAGCTTGGCAGTCGTGAACCGGGGCTGGTCGGCGCGGCGCTATCCTGCGGATCGTTATCGGCGGGCTTGATCGCGGATGGCATCCATGTTCATCCCGATACGATGCGGATTGCCTGGGCCGCCAAGCGCGGACCAGGGCGGATTTTCCTTGTCAGCGATGCAATGGCGGTCGCCGGAACGTCACTGACCGAGTTTCAGTTGGAAGGACGCCGCATCCGGCGGGAAAACGGCAGGCTGACTTTGGAGGACGGCACTCTGGCCGGGGCCGACTTGTGCCTGACAAAAGCGGTGCGGGTTCTGACGGAACAAGCAGAGATCCCCGTTCAGGATGCACTCGCCGCAGCGACAAGCGTTCCGCTTGGGATGATTTCCGGTAAAAGCGCAGGACTGAAACCTGACCTGTCGCAGATGATACGGATTGCCCCGGATCTGTCCGGGGTCGGACCGGTGCAACGCTGACCCAATCCTCGTTGATCCGACCGGCTGCGCAGCGCGCGCATGATGCCAATGCTGCGCGCGCTTACCGACGGCCAAATACTGATTTTTCAAATCTTCACGAATAGAGCTGTCAACTTTTTGCGGGTGGTCCGCCCCGATCCTTCGGCGCATATTTCAGGCATATGACATTTTTCAGGAGCATGCATGACCGCCAAGTATTATTCGCCACACGGTGGGCATCCTGGTCAGGAGCAATTGCTGACTGACCGCGCCGTATTTACTGACGCGTATGCAGTGATCCCAAAGGGAACGATGCGGGATATCGTGACCAGTTTTCTGCCGTTTTGGGACGACACCCGCTTATGGGTGATATCACGCCCGCTAAGCGGCTTTGCTGAAACCTTTTCGCAATACATCATGGAGGTTCAGCCCGGCGGTGGCTCTGACCGGCCCGAGACCGATCCCGAAGCCGAAGGCGTTTTGTTCGTGGTCGAAGGCACAGCGACCTTGACGGCCGACGGCACGACCTACGAGCTGACTCCCGGCGGCTATGCCTACCTGCCCGCTGAATGCAACTGGACCTTACGAAACCGAGGTGGTGAGACCCTGCGCTTCCATTGGATTCGAAAGGCTTATGAAGCGGTGGAAGGGCTTGACCGCCCGGACGTTCTGGTTCTCAACGAAAATGAGATCACGCCGACGCCGATGCCCGGAACCGACGGCAAATGGGCCACGACGCGCTTTGTCGATCCAAGTGACCTGCGGCACGATATGCACGTGACCCTTGTGACTTTCGAGCCCGGCGCCGTCATTCCTTTCCTTGAAACACATGTGATGGAACATGGTCTGTATGTTCTCGAGGGAAAGGCCGTCTACAGGCTGAACAATGATTGGGTAGAGGTCGAGGCCGGCGATTACATGTGGTTGCGAGCGTTCTGCCCGCAGGCCTGCTATGCAGGCGGGCCGGGTAAGTTCCGTTACCTGCTGTACAAAGACGTGAACCGTCATATGGCATTGCGGCCGGGGCCAGCGGCTTATCCGCAGCACCGGCGCCTCAGGACAGCGGCGCAGAAATAGTCCCGCCGATGGCCAGAGTTAACTGACGCGCCGCCTTGATGACCGGGCGGCTTAGGCGCGCGATTTCGGCTTCGCTGACGCGGCTTGTCGGTCCGGATACCGAGATCCCGGCTACAGCCTCTCGGTTGATGTCGAAAACCGGCGCAGCGATACATCGCATACCCGCGTTTTTTTCTTCGTTGTCTATCGAGAAGCCCTGTGCCCTGACCTTGGCAAGATCTTCTTTCAGCGCGGCCGGGCTGGTAATCGACCGGTCCGTAAAGGCCCGCAGTTCCGTCTTGGCCAACAGCCGATCCAGCCGATCTTCATCCATATATGCCAACAGAGCTTTCCCGATGCCCGATGCATGCATCGGAGACAGCGTGCCCGGAGGGAAAAACGCCCGGATGCTGGCATGGGTTTCCACTTGGCTCAGGAACAGCACCATTCCTTCTTTTTCGACCCCCAGGTTTGCGGTCTCGCCAGTGGCCTCCATCAGCTTTCGCATCACGGGTCGGGCCCGGTCCACAAGGCTGGTGCGACGCAGGAAGCGCGAGCCGATTACGAACGCACGAGGACCGATGTGCCAGACCTGCTCGTCATGATCGAACTCGACAAGTCCCCTGCCCTCAAGCGTAACGAGAATTCGGTAAACTGTGGCGGGCGACTGGCCCATTTCGTCGGACAGCGCGGTCAACGCCTTGCCCTGCGCTTCACTCAAATACTCCAAAACTTCCATCGCACGGTCCAGAGATTTGATCGTGTTTTGCGCTGTCTTGTCGTCCCACCCCCGTGGTCTTCCACGGGCTTTTCTGCGGACTTCGCGAGTATTGTCTTGAGAATCCATAAAAACCCTTTGATCATTCGTGAAAGACTAATTCATGATATGAAAAATATAACACACTGACAATTATAAATTAAATTCAAAACGTGGTGTTTTGAAAGTCTTTTTCAAAAATATATCGGGCAGAGCGGCTAGAACTTATTGTGTGGTCAACGACGGAAGGAGACCACCCATGAGCTTTCAAAATCCCGTTTTCATTCCGGGCCCGACCAACATCCCGGAAAGCCTGCGCAAGGCCTGCGACATGCCTACGATCGACCACCGTTCGCCACTGTTCGGGCAAATCCTACATCCAGCGCGCGCGGGTGTTCAGAAAGTCCTGAAAAGCAACAGCGCCGAAGTCTTCATCTTCCCGTCGACCGGAACAGGAGGCTGGGAGACCGCGCTGACCAACACCCTGTCGGCCGGTGACAAGGTTCTGGCGGCGCGCAACGGCATGTTCAGCCATCGCTGGATCGATATGTGCCAGCGCCACGGTCTGAACGTCGAGATCGTCGAAACCCCTTGGGGCGAAGGTCTGCCAGCCGATCGTTACGAAGAGATCCTGACCGCCGACACAAGCCACGAAATCAAGGCTGTTCTTGCCACGCACAACGAAACGGCGACCGGTGTGAAATCGGATATTGCCGCTGTACGCAAGGCTCTGAATGTTGCCGGGCACCCCGCAATGCTGTTCGTCGATGGTGTTTCATCCATCGGATCCATGGATTTCCGTTTTGACGAATGGGGCGTTGATGTGGCCGTCACGGGCTCGCAGAAAGGATTCATGTTGCCTGCGGGCCTTGCCATCGTCGGGTTCAGCCAGCGGGCAATGGACGCGACCAGCACAGGGACCCTGCCCCGCACCTTCTTTGACGTGCACGACATGGCGAAAGGCTATGCCAACAGCGCATACCCCTACACACCTGCGGTTGGCTTGATGAATGGCCTCAATCAGGCTTGTGACATGCTGCTGGGTGAAGGTTTGGAAAACGTCTTTGGCCGGCATCACCGTATTGCCGAAGGCGTACGTGCCGCCGTGGGCGCCTGGGGGCTGGACCTGTGCGCGGCGAACCCTTCGGTATATTCTGACACCGTCAGCGCGATCCGTACGCCAAACGGTTTCAACGCCACCGATATTGTAACGCACGCGGCCGAAAAATACGGCGTTGCCTTCGGTGTCGGCCTTGGCGAAGTCGCGGGCAAGGTATTCCGCATCGGGCATCTGGGAAGCCTGACGGATGTCATGGCCCTGTCCGGGATTGCCACCGCTGAAATGTGCATGGTCGACCTGGGCCTGAACATCCAGTTGGGCTCGGGCGTGGCGGCTGCGCAGGAATATTATCGCGGTCATTCGGGCGCCGTTCAAAAGGACGCCGCATGATGAAGGACTGCAACATGTATATCCCGACCTACGAGGACGTGCTGGCGGCACATGATCGGATTGAACCTTTCATCCGCCGCACATCGATACGTACTTCGGACTTTCTGAACGAGCTGAGCGGTGCACAGCTGTTCTTCAAATGTGAAAACTTTCAGGAACCGGGCGCCTTCAAGGTTCGCGGCGCTGCAAACGCCGTGTTTGGCCTTGATGACGATCAGGCCAAGAGAGGCGTTGCAACCCATTCTTCGGGCAACCACGCCTCGTGCCTGTCCTATGCGGCGATGAAGCGGGGCATACCGTGCAACGTCGTCATGCCACGCACAGCGCCGCAGGCCAAGAAAGACACGGTGCGGCGCTATGGTGGGAAGATCACGGAATGTGAGCCCTCCACCTCGTCGCGCGAAGCGACCTTTGCCGAGGTTCAGGTCGCCACGGGCGGGGATTTTGTCCACCCCTACAATGATCCGCGCGTGATTGCCGGGCAAGGCACCTGCTCGCGCGAGTTCATCGAGCAGACCGACGGTCTGGACGCGGTGGTCGCACCTATCGGCGGCGGCGGCATGGTGTCCGGCACCTGTCTGACCCTGTCGACGCTCGCCCCGGAAACCGCGATCATCGCGGCGGAACCGGAACAGGCCGACGATGCCTATCGCAGCTTCAAGGCCGGCCACATCATAGCGGATGACGCACCCAAGACGATTGCCGACGGGCTGCTGGTTCCGCTGAAGGAGCTGACCTGGCATTTCGTGTCGAACCATGTCTCTGAAATCTACACGGCCTCAGAGCAAGAGATCATCGAAGCGATGAAACTGACGTGGAAACACCTTCGGATCGTGATGGAACCATCTTCGGCCGTCCCGCTGGCTACGATCCTGAAAAACCCGGACGCTTTCAAAGGCAAGCGGGTCGGCGTGATCATAACCGGGGGCAATGTCGATCTGGACAGGCTGCCCTGGCTGAACGCGTAACATCAATCCCGACATAGGAATACGGAAATGAAAGATATGACCAATCTCGACAATTTCGAAGTAGGTTTTGACATTCCGGCCAAGCCCGGAATGGATGAAGCAGATATCCAGACCCCCTCTCTTGTGCTCGATCTCGACGCGCTTGAACGCAACATCAAGAAGATGGGCGACTATGCCAAGGCGCACGGCATGCG
This sequence comes from Ruegeria sp. HKCCA4008, assembly GCF_013033125.1. Taxonomy (NCBI): domain Bacteria; kingdom Pseudomonadati; phylum Pseudomonadota; class Alphaproteobacteria; order Rhodobacterales; family Roseobacteraceae; genus Ruegeria; species Ruegeria sp. HKCCA4008. Next base: position 263,201 of record NZ_WQDM01000004.1, on the reverse strand, counting down.
CCACCGCGTGCATGGAAAAATGCACAAATCGGTAGACGTGGCCAAGTTGCAGGAGAAGATCGGAGGCGCCGTGGGCGTCTGCTGCCAGAAAGTTTCAGAGGCCGAAGTGTTCGTGCGCGGCGGCATCAAGGACGTTCTGGTGTCGAACCAGGTGCGTGACCCCGCCAAGATCGACCGTCTTGCCAGCCTGCCAAAGCTGGGCAGCCGCATCATCGTCTGTGTCGATGATCTGGACAATGTCGCGGATCTTTCAGGCGCAGCGGTGGATCACGGAACACAGTTGGAGGTCTTCGTCGAAATCGACTGCGGCGCTGGCCGGTGCGGTGTGACGACAACATCCGACGTGATCGAAATCGCCAAAGCGGTCGAAGCAGCCGAGAACCTGAAATTCACCGGCATTCAGGCCTATCAGGGGGCCATGCAGCACCTCGACAGCTATGAGGCGCGCAAGGAAAAGCTCGACACCGCAATTTCGATGGTAAAAGACGCGGTTAAAGGCCTCAAAGCCGAAGGCATCGAATGCGAATTGGTCTCGGGCGGCGGCACCGGCTCATATTACTTCGAATCCAACTCGGGCGTGTACAACGAACTGCAATGCGGGTCCTACGCCTTCATGGACGCCGATTATGGCCGGATCCTGGACAAGGACGGCAACCGGATCGATCAAGGCGAGTGGGAAAACGCATTCTTCATCCTGACCAGCGTCATGAGCCACGCCAAGGCGGACAAGGCGATCGTCGATGCGGGCCTCAAGGCGCAATCGGTGGACAGCGGCCTGCCCGTTATCTTCGGCCGAGATGATGTCGAGTACATCAAATGTTCAGACGAACACGGCGTCGTCATGGACCCGAACGGCGTGCTGAAGGTCAACGACAAGCTCAGGCTGGTTCCGGGGCACTGCGACCCAACCGCAAATGTACATGATTGGTATGTCGGCGTTCGCAACGGCAAGGTCGAGACCGTCTGGCCCGTATCCGCCCGCGGACGCGCTTATTGATCCGAACTTGCTATGTTTGGGAGGGCTGGCTCGGAAGCAGCCAGACAACCGCCCGCGTGTATGCTCTCCTTCCGGCGGTGGCACGCGGGCGCACGAATGTTTGATTGGAGAATGAAATGCTGATCGTACCCGAGCGTGAGATCGCTGACCTTATGACCCGACAAGCGGCTTTTGACGCGGTCGAACAGGTCTTTGCCGCAATGGCGTCCGGCGACGCCTACAACTTCCCTGTCGTGCGTGAAGCCATCGGGCACGAAGATGCACTGTACGGCTTCAAAGGGGGGTTTGACCGCGCCGGCCTGACGTTGGGACTGAAGGCGGGCGGCTATTGGCCGAACAATCTGGAAAAACGCGGGCTGATCAACCACCAGTCCACCGTGTTTCTTTTCGACCCCGACACGGGCAAGCCATCTGCGATGGTTGGCGGAAACCTTCTGACGGCCCTTCGAACGGCGGCAGCATCATCGGTATCGATCAAGCATCTCGCACGCAGGGACGCCAAGGTCATAGGCATGATAGGCGCGGGCCACCAGGCAGCCTTTCAGCTGCGCGCGGCACTGGAGCAGCGCGCCTTTGAAAAAGTCATTGGCTGGAACTACCACCCTGAAATGCTGCCGAATATCGAGAAAGTCGCGAATGAAGCCGGTGTTCCGTTCCAGGCGGTCGAGCTTGACGAAATGACTGAGGCGGATGTGATCATTTCGATCACTTCGGCCTTTGCGCCCTCGCTGATGGCGAACCATGTCAGCCCCGGAACTCATGTCGCCTGCATGGGCACGGACACAAAAGGAAAACAGGAAGTCGAAGCCGCCCTTCTGGCCAGGGCAAGCGTGTTCACGGACGAAGTCGCGCAATCCGTCAGCATCGGCGAAGCGCAGCACGCGGTGGCCGAAGGCCTGATCCAGGAAAGCGACGTGGCGCAGCTTGGCGCGGTCATCAACGGCACCGATCCGGGCCGGATATCGGACAATCAGATCACGCTGTTCGATGGCACGGGGGTGGGCCTTCAAGATCTTGCGGTCGCCGCGTCCGTGGTTGACCTTGCCGTTCGGAAAGGGGTCGCGATCGAGGTCGATTTCTGAAGCAAGACGGCGACACCTTCTTGGGCATTGTCTCGGCGGTCCTTTTGGGCGGAGAGCTTTTGACAGCAGATCTCCATTAAATGGTGACCAAAAAATGAAACGCGGCGCGCCAAGGCGCGCCGCTTCATGTTTTTTCCAGGGCGATCAGTGTATCAGGTCGAACGCATCAGACGTGGTCGTCTTGCTCGATGGACCCAAGACCATGTCCGGCCATACCGCCCGAGACCTCTTCCGTCGCTTCGTCGGAAAGTTCTTCGGGAAGCACCAGATTCAATACAATGGCGATGACGGCGGCGGGCAGGATTCCTGATGTCGCCAGAACCTTCAATGTGCCGGGCAAGTATTGCAACGCGTCGGGTTCCAGCTGCAAACCCAGCCCAAGGCTCAGGGCGATTGCAAAAATCACCATGTTGCGCCGGTTCCAGTTCACGTCCGACAGCATCGAAACCCCTGCGGCAACAACCATGCCAAACATCACGATCACGCCGCCGCCAAGAACCTCGATCGGAATGGACGAGATTATCGCCCCGATCTTTGGGATAAGCCCACAAACGATCAGGAAAACCGCGCCGATGGTCACGACCATGCGGCTCATGACTCCGGTCATGGCAATCAACCCGACATTCTGGCTGAAAGACGTGTTCGGCAGCGCCCCAAACAGGCCAGAGATCGCAGTACCAAGACCATCGGCATAGGTCGCGCCCTGTATTTCCCTGTCGGTGGCTTCGCGGCCAGCGCCCCCTTTGGTGATACCGGATACGTCCCCAACGGTTTCAACGGCAGAAACAAAGGACATTGCACAGAAACCGATGATGGCCGCGACCGAGAATTCAAGACCAAAATGCAAGGGGTTCGGCAGAGCAAAGGATGCCACGTTGCCGACGTTGCCCAGATTCACCTGGCCAAGCAGGAAGGCCACGGCGTATCCGACCAGCAGTCCGATCAGAACCGCCGACACCGACAACATGCCCCGGGCAAAGAATTTCAGGCCAAGCGTGACCACGATTACGGTTCCGGCCATGAACCAGTTCAGACCCGAGCCATATTCCTCGGTACCTATGGCGGGCACACCGCCGGCGGCATATTGGATGCCGACTTTGACAAGGGCCAGGCCGATCATGGTCACCACAAGGCCCGTAACCAGCGGCGGAAGAGCAAAGCGAATACGTCCAATGAACAACCCGAGGAATGCGTGGAACAATCCACCAACAACGATACCGCCCATCAGAACGGCAATGGCGTCGACGCCCTTTCCAACCACCAGCGGGATCATGATCGGGATGAAGGCAAACGAAGTCCCCTGCACGATGGGCAACCGGGCACCAACAGGACCCACACCAATGGACTGAAACAACGTGGCGACGCCCGCGAAGAACATCGACATCTGGATCATGTAGATCATCTGTGGAAAATCGGGGCTGTTCGAGCCAAAGCCGAAACCGGCCGCGCCGCAAACGATAATGGCTGGCGTGACGTTGGACACGAACATCGCCAGCACATGCTGAATTCCAAGCGGCACCGCCTTCAACAGCGGCGGAGTATAATTCGGATCGCGGAGTTGTTCCGGCGTTCCGATGGATGCATCTGACATTTGGTCTTTCCTCCCTTGAGGTTCGCAGCCGGCTCCTCTTCCGGCAACGCGCCTCATTCTGTGATTTCAAACGCCTCCTCGAACCAATGCTCTTCGAGGTTGGGCCCGGCTCCAATTCGGTCGACCACCGCAAAAAGTCCGGGCGCATGAAGCGGGGTCAGAACGCCATGCCAGGTGTTGCGATGATAATTCACTCCCTGTCCGGGCGCTGTTTTGAAGGCGATGGGCCGCCCGGGTGTTCCGTTTTCATCCGGGGCCACAACCACGACAAATGGCTTGACCGACAAAGGCAAAAAAGCTTGGCTGCCATCCGGATGGCGTTCAACCATTTCCAACTTGATCGGCAGGCTGAAGGCTTCGGACTGAAACACGCTGATACCCGCGCGCCCATCGTGGAAATCCAACACGGCCCGGTCGTGATAGCGGGCGCATTTACCCTGATTAATAAGCTTGTCCACCTGGCCAGCCGCTTCGATGACATCGCCGAAAGGTGCAAATGCCTCTGACGTCAAGGGGCGGAGTTTCAAGGCAGCCGTCATTGCGCGAACTTCTCGATCAGGCGCAATTCGGCAATGCGCTCGACCTGACGGCAGGCTTCGGCAAATTCGCTGTCGCGGTCATTGTCGATGCGACGGCGAAAGGCTTCCAGAATGCTGGCTTTGGTGTTGTCTTTGACGGCAATGATGAAAGGAAAGCCGAACTTGGTCGTGTAGGCTTCGTTCAACGCCGTGAACGTTGCGCGTTCTTCATCGGTCAGCATGTCCAGACCCGCACCGGCCTGTTCCGCGGTGCTTTCCTTGGTCAGGCGGCCGGCGGCGGCCAGCTTGCCCGCCAGGTCCGGGTGGGCTGTCAGAACGCCAAGGCGCTGCTCGGGCGAGGCGGAACGGAACACACGCGCCAGCGCGTTGTGGACACCAGCGGCATTGTCATGCGTCGGGCCCAGTTCCAGTTCATACGCACCTTCGGCAATCCACGGGCTATGCTCGAACACGCCGCCGAATTCCGACACGAAGGTTGGTCGATCCATTTCGGACGGGGTCAGCCGTTGCACCGGTGGGTGTTTCCTGGCCCAGTGGTCGGCAATCTGCTCGCGCGTTGCGAACCAGACACCGTCGTGGTTTCTGAAATAATCAAGTGCGCGTTTCAGCGCCATGGCACGACCCGGGCGACCGATCAGACGGCAGTGCAACCCAATCGAGAGCATCTTGGGCGCGCCCGCCTCACCCTCGGCATAGAGTATATCAAAGCTGTCTTTCAGATAGCTTTCGAATTGTTCCCCATTGGTGAACCCAGCCTGGATTGCAAAGCGCATATCGTTGCAGTCCAGTGTATAAGGCATGATCAGTTGATCCTTGCCCCCTGCCTTGATCCAATATGGCAGATCGTCGGCGTAGCTGTCGGCGATATAGGCAAAGTCGCCTTCCCTGGCGGCCAGTTCGACCGTATTCATCGAACAGCGGCCCGTATACCAACCACGGGGCGGCTGACCTGTAACCTCTGTGTGCAGGCGGATTGCTTCGCGGATCTGGGAACGTTCTTCTTCTGCGCCCATGTCCTTGTGTTCAATCCACTTCAAACCGTGGCTGGCGATCTCCCACCCGGCATGCTTCATCGCCGCAACCTGTGCAGGTGCACGCGCCAAAGCGGTTGCAACGCCGTAGACGGTAACAGGCAGATCCTGCAAAAGGCGATGCACGCGCCAGAACCCCGCGCGGCTGCCGTATTCATAGATCGATTCCATGTTCCAGTGCCGTTGCCCCGGCCAAGGGGCGGCTCCGGTGATCTCGGACAGAAACGCTTCGGATGCGGCATCGCCGTGCAGAACGTTGTTTTCACCGCCCTCTTCGTAATTCAGCACGATCTGAATGGCGATTTTGGCGTCGTTCGGCCAGTTTGCTTTGGGAACTTGCCCACCGTAACCGGTCATGTCTCGTGGATAAGGCTTCACATCGGTTTCCTTCTTCTCGAATTGATCAATACCCCAGATAATCAAAGATGTTTTTCAAAAAATGCAGAAAGCAGCTTCCCACAGACTGCCTTTGCTCCTGGATGCGAAAACAGACTAGTAACTGTATAACTTGAGGAGTAGCGCAAATGACCGGTTACCTTACAACACATGTTCTGGATACGGCACGGGGGTGCCCCGCCGAAGGATTGAAAATCGAACTGTTCCGCATTGAAGGTGCAGACCGGCAGTTGCTGAAAACTCTGGTCACCAATGACGACGGCCGGACCGACGAACAAATTCTGCCCGAAGCAGAGTTTTCAACAGGTGACTACGAACTTGTCTTCCATGCCGGGGATTACCTTGATGCCCGCGGCACACCACCTGAAAACCCGCGCTTTCTGAACGTCATCCCGATCCGGTTTGGAATGTCCGAACATTCGCATTACCACGTGCCTCTGCTGCTTTCGCCCTTCGGGTACTCGACCTATCGCGGCAGCTGAGCGACCTACCGGGCCGTATTTGCCGCCGCGATCGACGATCCGATGCGTTCGATTATGAATTCCATGAAAAGCCGCGTTTTGGGGTCCTGCATACGGCGGTGCGTAAACAGACATGCCATCTGAATCGGTTCTGGCGGCGTCTTTTCCGCCACCGGAACCAGTGTCCCGGCCTTGAGATGTTGAGCGATCTCAAAAATCGGCTTCAACGCGATACCATGTCCGCCAAGCGCCCAGTCTGTCAGCACATCGCCATCGTCTGACTCGTAGCGCCCGGAAACCCGGAACCGTTTGGGCCCCGCATCGGTCCTCAAAAGCCATTGAAACTCGGTCGCGCCCGGGAACCGCAAATTGAGACATTCGTGCTCATCTGCGATCAACGCGTCCCCGCTTTCGGGCATCCCGCGCTTTTTGATGTATTTCGGGGATGCACAAAGCACTCTTTCGACATCCGCGATCTTGCGAATACGCAGGTTGCTGTCCTCTGGCTGACCAAGAAAAAATGCCAGGTCCAGACCTTCGGTTGTCAGATCAACCTTTCGGTCGGTAAGCCTTAGCCGGACGTTCACCTCGGGGTACTCGGCAAGAAACTTCGGGACCTGCGGCGCAATCAACCGACGCCCGACCCCCAAAGGCGCCGCGACATAGAGTGACCCTTTCAGGTTTTCGGTAAGATTGACGATCTGGGCTTCGGCACTTTCGACTGCTTCTAGGATCTCTGCCGCGCCACGATAGAAAGATTTTCCCTGCTCGGTGGGGGTCAGGCTGCGTGTCGTGCGTTGGAACAAACGCACGCCAAGATGCTCTTCCAATTGCGATATACGCGCCGACGTGACGGCTGGCGAAACCCTCAGATCACGGCCCGCGGCGGACATGCTGCCCAATTCATAGACCCGGACAAAGGTTCTGATGTTATCAAGGTAGGACATTTTTTTGCATTTTTTGATACTGCTTGGTCTTTACCAGCAATACCAGAACAAAACACACTCGCATAGAGTAACCGGAAGCAAAGAATCTTAGGAGCAAAGCCATGTATGACTTGGCCGTGATGTGGGAGTGGATCGCCTTTTCCGTCCGCTGGCTGCATGTGATCACCGCGATGGCGTGGATTGGGGCGTCATTCTACTTTATCGCGCTGGACCTCATGCTCAAGCCGAACCCAGCCCTGCCGGACGGGGCCTACGGCGAAGAATGGGAAGTACATGGCGGCGGCTTCTACCACACCGTCAAATACCTGGTTGCGCCCTCGCGCATGCCCGAGCACCTGACCTGGCACAAATGGCAGAGTTACACGACCTGGCTGTCAGGTGCGGCGTTGCTCATGATCATATACTGGGTTGGTGGCGAGCTGTTCCTGCTTGATCCGACCAAAGTGGACCTGGCGCTGTGGCAGGGGATTCTGATTTCCGGCGGATCACTGACCATTGGTTGGCTGCTCTACGACCAGATGTGCAAATCCAAGCTGAGCGATCACCCGACCGTTCTGATGCTGCTTTTGTTCGTGATCCTGGTGATCATGTCCTGGGGTTACAACCAGATCTTCACCGGTCGTGCCGCGCTTTTGCATCTTGGCGCCTTCACTGCGACGATCATGACGGCCAACGTGTTCTTTCAGATCATGCCGAACCAACGGATCGTGGTCGAAGACCTCAAGGCCGGTCGGACACCTGATGCCAAATACGGCAAGATCGCCAAGGTACGATCCACGCACAACAACTATCTGACTTTGCCGGTCGTGTTCCTGATGTTGTCGAACCACTATCCGCTTGCTTTCGGCACCGAGTATTCCTGGATAATCGCCAGTCTGATCTTTCTGACGGGCGTCACCATCCGTCACTATTTCAACACGATGCACGCAACTGGGAAAGGCCCGCACTGGACCTGGGGCGTGACGGTTCTGCTAATGGTCGTGATCGCCTGGCTGTCTTCGGTGAGAAACACCGAGACATGGGAAGACGCCGAAGCGCGCGAGCTGACACCATACGAGCAGAAATATGCGTCCGCCGCGGGCTTCGAAGATGCCTATGACACGGTCTTGGGCAATTGCTCGATGTGCCACGCCCGCGAGCCGGTGTACGGCACCATGAAATGGGCCCCGAAGAAAGTTTACCTTGAAACACCCGGCGATGTCGCCCGCAACGCCGATCAAATCTATTTGCAAGCCGGGATCAGCCACGCAATGCCACCGCCATCGGCAGTGCAAATGGATGAAGAGGCACGCCAAACCATCATCGCATGGGTGCGTGAAGTCAGAAACCAATAGTCGCCTGCGTGCAAAACCATGACAGCGAACCGGGCCGTGATGCCCGGTTTTCTTTACGCGAAAAAGCGTTTGCTGTGTTGCGCGATATGTTCGACAAACAGGCGCACCTTGGGATCTTGCAGCTTTTTGTGCGGATAAAGACACCCGAAAATCGTTGGCAAGGGGGGCGTCTCGGGCAGGACCTCGACCAACCGCCCATCCTCGAGAAACTCCCGCACGTCAAAGCGCGGCTTGTTGACGATCCCACGACCGGCCAAGGCCCAGTCGGTCAGGACATCACCATCATCCGCGTCATATTTACCGCCAACTTCAAGCTTTCGCGGTCCCATGTCAGTGCGAAGGGTCCAATAGTATTCCGGAGACCTTGGATAACGCAGCAACAGGCAGTTATGGGGCATGTGCAGCAAATCATCCGGTGTTTTGGGCGTCCCAAACTGCGACAGGTAATCGGGCGAAGCGCACAGAACACGATCACAATCCGCGAACTTCCGCAGTTTCATGGTTGAATCGCCGGGTTCACCAATGAAAAAGGCGATATCCAGACCGTCGGCCAGAATGTCCACCTTGCGGTCGGACAGACGCATGCGAATCTCTGTTTCCGGGTAGCGGTCAGAGAATTCCGGCACCAGAGGCGCAACGATTCTGCGCCCGACACCCAAAGGCGCGGTGATGCGGATCGCCCCCCGAGGCGCGTCGGAAAAGCTGGCGACACGCGCTTCGGCGTGATCAAGCGCCAGCAGGACCGCCTTGGCTTCATCGTAGAAAACCGTCCCCACTTCGGTTGGTGTCATCGACCGGGTGGTTCGGTTGAACAGCCGCACACCCAGATGGTTTTCAAGCTCTTTCAACCGTTTGCTGGCCACCGCCGGGGTCAGCCGAAGATCACGCCCGCCAGAGGTGATGCTGCCCAGCTCCATCACTCGGACAAAAACACGCAGACTTTCGATGTAAGACATTGGAACCTCCCAGCAGCGAAAGGATGCGGCATGGCCTCATCTTTTTCAACGATCTGTTGAAAGTATTTGCCGTTTGCGGCGATTTTCCACCTCAATCTTTGCTCCTATGGTTCCTCTGACCACCCTCCGGAAGGCAGGGGCAGAGGGAGAATTCCATGACGCATCGCACCCACATCCAATTTGTCCTCAATGGCAAGGATGTCTCCGTCCCAGACGTGTCGGCAGGCCAGACACTTCTTGATTTCCTGCGCCTGGAACGCCGACTGACAGGAACGAAGGAAGGCTGCGCCGAAGGCGACTGCGGCGCGTGCACCGTGCTTGTCGGACGGCTTGGGCGCACGGGCCTGCGCTATGCTCCGGTCAATGCCTGTATCCGGTTTCTTGCCTCTGTCGACGGCTGTCATATCGTGACGGTTGAACATTTGTCCGGGCCTCAAGGTCGGCTGCACCCGGTTCAACAAGCCATGGTCGATCATCACGGCAGCCAGTGCGGGTTCTGCACACCGGGCTTCGTCATGGCCCTCTATGCGCTTTGGATGCAAACTCCGGAACCGACCGAAGTGCAGGTTGAAACCGCATTGCAGGGCAACCTGTGCCGCTGCACCGGTTATGAGCCGATCATCCGAGCGGCCATTGCCGTCAGCCGCTACGGCACCCCGGCCTCTGATCATCTGAACACCGAACGCGAAACCATGACCGCGCGTCTGGCGGCCCTGAAGGACGGGCGGCGCGTGGTCTCCGGACCCGAAAACAACCTGAGCATTCTGCCATCCAGCGTCGATGATCTTGCCGAATGCCTGCAAGCTTATCCAAACGCCATGATCGTGGCCGGAGCCACCGATGTGGGCCTGTGGGTGACCAAGTTCCTGCGCGACATAGGCCCCGCCATCTTTACCGGTCATCTCGAAGACCTGAAAACAGTCGAAAGACAGGGGTCCCTCCTCCTGATCGGTGCCGGCGCCAGCTACACCGATTGCCAGGACCTTCTGTCTGAACACCTGCCACACCTGTCCTCCTACTGGGATCGCATCGCAGGGTGGCAGGTGCGGAATATGGGAACCGTCGGTGGAAACATCGCCAACGGCTCACCCATCGGGGACACGCCCCCGGTTCTCATCGCGCTTGGCGCGGAAATCACTCTGCGGCGCGGTTCCGAACGCCGGACCCTGCCTCTGGCTGACTTCTTCATCGACTATGGCAAGCAGGACCGCCGGCCCGACGAATTCGTCGAAAGCATCCGCGTGCCCCTGCCCCGACCCAATGATCTGGACGCGGCTTACAAGATTTCCAAGCGCCGAGACGAGGATATTTCTTCCGTGGCCGCCGGACTGCACATGAGCGTCACAGATGGGATCATCAGCAATGTGCGCATCGCATTCGGGGGCATGGCCGCCACGCCCAAACGCGCATCGACAGCTGAGGCGGCGCTGAACGGCCAACCCTGGGCACGCGAAAGTTTCGAAGCCGCCGCTGAAGCGCTGGCCGAGGATTTCGCGCCTCTCACAGATTGGCGCGCATCGTCGGACTATCGGATGCTGACCGCCCAAAACCTGCTGCGCCGGTTCTTCCTTGAAAACGACGGCGAAACCGAAACACCCGTTCAACTGGCTTGTGCCTGATCAGGAGACGAAACCATGAAAGACAACGTTTCCATCATTGGATCGGCTCACACCAGTGTAAACCATGACAGCGCGGTCAAGCACGTCACAGGGCAGGCCGACTACACGGACGACATTGCGCTGCCACAAGGCGCGCTGCACGCGTATCTCGGCGTTTCAGACGTCGCGCACGCCAAGCTTCTGGGTATCGATTTCAGCGACGTTCTGGCAACGCCCGGCGTGGTCGGTGTGCTGACCGCTGATGACGTGCCGGGGGCCAATGATATCAGCCCGACCCACCTGAACGACGAACCGGTTTTCCCGACCGACGCCATACAATTCCACGGCCAGCCGTTGTTTGCCGTGATTGCCGAGACCCGCGACATCGCGCGCCGCGCTGCGGAACGGGCAAATATCGAATACGAAACCCTGCCCCACGCGTTGGACCCGATCACCGCGCAGAAAGCAGGATACCCGCATGTCACAGCGCCCCTCAAGCTGGAGCGGGGAGACGTGGCACCGGCTCAGGCGGCCGCGCCCAACCGGATCAAAGGCCGCATGAGCGTTGGCGGTCAGGATCACATGTACCTTGAAGGTCACATCGCCTTTGCGATTCCCGGCGAAGACGACGACGTGGTGGTGCATTGCTCGACCCAGCACCCGTCCGAGGCGCAGCACATGGTGGCGCATGTCCTTGGGGTGCCGTCCAATGCGGTCGTGGTCAACGTCCGTCGCATGGGTGGGGGGTTTGGCGGCAAGGAAAGCCAGATGAACCTGTTCTGCGCAGTGGCGGCCATGGCTGCCAAAAAGTGGAACCGCGCCGTCAAAATCCGCCCCGACCGGGATCAGGACATGACCGCAACCGGCAAACGCCACGACTTCGTGATCGACTATGATGTCGCCTTTGACGATGAAGGCCGCATTCAGGCGGTCGAAGGCAGCTTTGCCGCGCGCTGTGGCTTTTCGGCAGACCTGTCCGGCCCTGTGACCGACCGGGCGCTTTTCCACGCGGACAACGCCTATTTCTATCCGAATGTGCGCCTGAACAGTCACCCGATGAAAACCAACACCGTGTCGAATACCGCGTTTCGTGGGTTTGGCGGCCCGCAGGGCGTGATCGCGGCGGAACGGATGATCGAAGAAATCGCCTATGCCACGGGGCAGGATCCGTTGGATGTGCGCAAGGCCAATTTCTATGGCACCACGGACCGCAACGTGACACCGTATCACCAAGAGGTCGAAGACTGCATTCTCGACCGGCTGGTCGGAGAGCTGGAAGAGACCTCGGAATACCGCCAGCGCCGTCAGGACATCATCGCGTTCAACAAGACATCGCCGGTTCTGAAAAAAGGCATCGCGCTGACACCGGTCAAGTTCGGCATTTCCTTTACCGCGACCTGGTACAATCAGGCCGGTGCGCTGGTGCATGTCTACAACGACGGGTCTATCCACCTGAACCACGGTGGCACCGAAATGGGCCAGGGTCTGAACACCAAGGTTGCTCAGGTCGTGGCCGAGGCCTTTCAGGTCGATTTCAACCGGATCAAAATCACCAAGACGACGACTGAAAAAGTTCCCAACACCTCGGCCACTGCGGCGTCCAGCGGGACCGACCTGAATGGCATGGCAGCGTTGAACGCAGTCGAACAGGTCAAGGAACGTCTGGTGAAGTTCGCATCCGAGACCTGGAACGTCTCGCCAGAGGAAGTGGTCTTCCACGCCAATCAGGTGCATATCGGCCAAGACGTTCTGGCCTTCGATGCATTCATCAAACAGGCCTATCTGGCGCGCGTGCAACTGTCGGCGGCCGGGTTCTACAAGACGCCAAAAATCCACTGGGACCGGGCCAAAGGACAAGGCCGCCCGTTCTATTACTTCGCCTATGGTGCGTCCTGTTCAGAGGTCGCGATTGACACACTGACCGGTGAATACCGCGTGGATCGGACGGATCTGCTGCACGACGTCGGACGTTCGCTGAACCCTATGCTGGACAAAGGTCAGGTCGAAGGCGCATTCATTCAAGGTATGGGATGGCTGACCACTGAAGAGCTTTGGTGGGACGATGCCGGCCGCCTGCGCACCCATGCTCCGTCGACATACAAGATCCCGCTCGCGTCAGACCGCCCGCGCATCTTCAACGTGAACCTTACCGATTGGTCGGAAAACCGCGAGCTGACCATCAAACGCTCCAAGGCCGTCGGTGAGCCGCCGTTCATGCTGGGAATTTCGGTGTTCGAGGCCCTGTCGATGGCCGTTGCCTCGGTCGCTGATTACCGGGAATGCCCCCGCCTTGACGCGCCGGCCACGCCCGAACGTGTGCTCATGGCCGTCGCGCGGCTGCAAGCCGGGTCCTGAGCCATGGTTGCCCCGGGTTCTCTGAACGAATTTCTGTCCGCGCAGCATAGCGTGATCCGCGTTGCGTTGACCCGAGTCCGCGGGTCTTCGCCGCGCAATGAGGGGACAGAAATGTTCGTCGCGCCCGGGGCGTTGTGGGGAACCATAGGCGGTGGACAATTGGAATTCCTCGCCATCAACACCGCGCGGGACATGCTGCGTGACGGTGCGTTGCATCAGGATCTGGACGTTCCACTTGGCCCCGAGATCGGGCAATGCTGCGGCGGACGGGTCGAACTGAACCTGTCCCGCATGCGTGCGTCCGACAAATGGGCCGCGACGGAACGCGCGGCCCGGAACGAAGATGCTTTGCCTCATGTCTATGTCATGGGCGCGGGCCACGTGGGGCGTGCCCTGGCCAATCAGTTTCAGCATCTGCCGGTGCGCTGCATCCTCGTCGATACCAGACCCGAAGAGATCGCGTTTTGCGCCGCAGATGTCGAAACCCGGGTCAGCGCGATTCCCGAAGCCGAAATCTGGCGCGCGCCCGCAGGCAGCGCCTTTGTCGTTCTGACCCATGATCACGGGCTGGATTTTCTGCTGACGACCGCCGCGCTGGAACGAAATGACGCCGCTTATGTGGGGATGATCGGTTCCGCCACAAAGCGGATAAAGCTCAGGAACTGGGCGCAGAAACACTGTGACGGACAGTCCATCGAACATTTGAAATGCCCCATGGGGGCTAGCGGTAGCCGCGACAAGCGGCCCAGCGTCATCGCCGCCTTCGTGGCGGCCGAAGTGATGGCTGAATTGACCTCTGAAACTGCCGCGACCGCCCTGACCGGGGCAAACCAGGCACCCCTGCGGGGCCATCATCACGACCGGAAAGGGAGATCGGCCTGACACCAGTCGGGCCAAACCGGTCACATCAGAGGAGGAGACCGTCATGGACGGGAGGACCTATGAATACAAGCTGTTTACCCGCAGCGATTTCAGCGCTTTCTGGGCGCTGTTTACCGACAACCTCGTCAACTTGCTGATCCTGTCCGGGGTCTGCCAGTTCGTGTTTCAAATGCCTGCGGACATCGTCTTTGGCCGCATCGTTCCCGGCGCCGCCATTGCGATTTTGGCCGGTGTCGCTGTCTACACTTACCTCGCCAAATGGGCGGCAAACGCGCAGGGCAAAGACGTAACCGCGTTGCCCTACGGCATCTCGACGCCAGTTATGTTCGTCTACCTGTTCGGGGTGATCGGACCCATCTATTGGGCGACAAATGATCCAATGCTAGCCTGGCAAGTGGGCATCGGCGCCGGGTTCATGGGCGGCATCGTCGCGGCTCTGGGAGCGGTGGTTGGACCGTATCTCAAGAGGATCACGCCACGTGCGGGAATGCTGGGGACGCTGTGCGGCATTGCCCTGGTCTTCATCGGTTCTGTGCCGCTGGCCGAAGTGTTCGAGAACCCCATCATCGGGTTCACGTCGCTGCTGTTCATCCTCTGGGGGTTGATCGGCCGTTTCCGCCTGCCGGGCAATGTTCCGGCCGGCCTTGTCGCGATTGCTGCCGGTACCGTGATCGCCCTTTTACTTGGCGAGTCCAAAATTGATGTCAGCGGCATCGGGTTCTACCCGCCGATCCCGTATTTCGGTGATCTGATCGCCGGTGTGCAATACCTGTTCGCCAACCCCGAGCTGTTCCTGGTGCTGATCCCCGTGCAGATCTACAACTTCATCGAAACGATGAACAACGTGGAATCCGCCGAAGCGGCAGGCGACCATTACCCTGTCGGGCTCTGCCAGGTGACAGACGGCGCGGGCACGATGCTGGGCGCTCTGTTTGGTTCGCCATTCCCGACAACCGTTTACATCGGCCATCCGGCCTATAAACGGCTGGATGCCCATGCGGGGTATATTGTCGGTGTGGCCGTTGTAATTGCCGCCGCCGCCTTTCTGGGGTTCCTGTCCTTCCTTGCGGGGCTGATCCCGATCGCCGCAGCCGCACCAGTACTGGTCTTTGTATCAGTCAGCCTGATCACCAACACAGCCTGGGCTGTAAAACCGATGCACATGGCTGCGGTATCCTTCGCGATCCTGCCCCATATCTCGGCCTTCCTGATGGTCAAATGGGGATCGTTGATGAACGCGCTGCGCAGCAGCGGTGTCGAAGGGCTGCCATCCTTGGGAGATCCTGATCTGACCTCGGCCCTTCTGATGGAAGGGGCCCATTACGAGGGGCACCTTGCCCTGAGCCAGGGGGCGATCATCACCGGTCTGGTCTGGGGTGCCATCGTGGCCGATGTGATTGACGGGCGCTTCCGGATGGCCGGCACGTTTGCTGTCGCAGGTGGGCTGATGTCTTCGATCGGCATCATCCATTCCTACACGCTACAGATGCCTCAGTTCGACGGGATAACCATCGGCTATCTGATCATCGGCGCGTTCCTGTACGTCTACCCGGTGTTCGCCCCCAAAGAGGATCTTGAGCATCGTATCATCGTACCGGACGAGCCCGACCTCATCGATGACGACTCACCCGCTCAACAGGCCTGATCGGCAACGGGGCAGTCGCATGGCTGCCCCAAACCCATCCCTTCCCGTTCAATCGTGGCCGTTCAAGAGGCAGAGTTTGCCCTGCGGTCGCTCGCTGATCTTTCTCTCGCCTATCTCCGGGCAGGGCATTTGGTTCGCACAGGTCTTGCAGAGGATCGCCCTTGTGAACCACGCATCTGCGCCGCCTGGGCATCTTCCAACACGAACACGGGCGCCGCATCGGCTGGGTCGCACACAACAGACGACCACAGGTGATGTGCGCGGGGGCAAGACCCTCACCCGCAAGCGCCGCAATCGGCCAGGCGTGACGATTTTTGTCGTTTGCAGGCTTTTGTGTCGCTTTCCGGCTTGTTGCGGCAAGCTGGTGTGAACAAGAATACCTGCTTATGAAGAGTTGTTTTCCAAGTCCCATGGACCGCCGTGCCACCGGCTGTGACCTTGTGATCCCAGCCTGATCTCAGGGCCTCTGGCCCATATGCATCACGCTGTGACTACGGATTTTTCGGATAACCTCATGACAACTCAAGCGCTGCGCCTGGCCATCGATATTGGCGGCACGTTCACGGATACGGTTCTTGTCTCTGGCGAAGAGACGATACTTGCCTCGACCAAAACCCTGACCACACATCACAACCCCGCCGACGGAGCCATACAAGGCGCAGCGCGCGTAATGCAACAGACAGGGCACCGTCTGAGCGAAGTCACCGGTTTCATTCACGGCACCACGCTGGCCACCAACGCGCTGATCGAAAAACGCGGCGCGGTCGTGGCAACCGTGACCACCGAAGGGTTCAGGGACATTCTGGAAATCGCCTACGAGCGGCGCTATTCGCAATATGACATCAATCTGGAAAAACCTGATCTGCTGGTGCCGCGTGAGCGAGCGCTGACGGTCCGCGAGCGCGTTTCGGCGGATGGCAAGGTATTGATACCGCTGGAAGACACAGCCATCGACGCGCTGTTGAAGGACATCGACGCCAGCGGAGCGGAAGCCATCGCCATCTGCCTGATGCACGCATATGCAAACCCCGAGCACGAGCGCAGGCTGCGCGATATGCTGGCGGACAGGCGCCCCGATCTGACCGTCTCGATTTCGTCGGATGTCAGCCCCGAAGCGCGCGAATTCGACCGGCTGTGCACGACAGTCGCCAACGCCTATATCCAGCCACTGATGGCAACGTATCTGGCCCGGTTTGTCCGGCAATTCGAGGCTCAGGGCGTCACCTGTCCGATCCTGATGATGACAGCGGGTGGTGGAATGTGCACCATGCGAACCGCCGCGCGGTTTCCGATCCGGCTGGTGGAATCCGGCCCTGCGGGTGGTGCCATTCTGGCCGCCCGCGTCGCCGCCCGCGCCGGTCTGGATCAGGTTCTGTCCTTTGACGTGGGCGGCACCACCGCCAAACTGTGCCTGATCGACAACGCCCGTCCCCAGACCTCGCGCCAGTTCGAGATTGCCCGCGCTGCACGGTTTATCAAAGGGTCCGGAATGCCGGTACGTATACCGGTCATCGAAATGATCGAGATCGGCGCCGGCGGCGGTTCGATTGCCGGGGTTGACCGGTTGGGGCGGCTGACCGTGGGGCCAAAATCAGCGGGATCCGAGCCCGGCCCCGTCGCCTTCATGCGCGGTGGAACCGAACCCACGGTGACGGACAGTGATATTGCACTGGGATATATCGTACCGGACACGTTTGCCGAGGGGCATATTCAGCTTGATCCCGAAGCTTCGAAACGGGCGCTGAACCGGGTGATCGGGTCAAAGCTGGATCTGGATGCCGTAGGCGCCGCCGATGGCGTCAGCCGTATCGTCGACGAAAGCATGGCCAGCGCGGGTCGGATGCATGCGGTGGAATCCGGCAAGGACCTTGGCCCACGAACAATGATAGCGTTTGGGGGCAACGGGCCATTGCACGCCAGCCGGGTCGCGCGTTCCGCCGGGGTCAGCCGCATCGTGATCCCGCCCGATCCCGGTGTCGGATCGGCTGTCGGCTTCCTGTTCGCTCCGGTGTCTTTCGAGATCGTCCGCTCGCGTTATACGTTGCTGGGCAGCATGGACCTGAACGGGATCAACACGCTGTTCGAGGCCATGATTTCCGAGGCCAGAGAGGTCGTCTTCCAAGGGGCCGGCGATGTCCCGACCCAGACGCTGCGCACTGCTTTCATGCGCTACCACGGACAAGGACACGAGATCGAGATCACCCTTCCCGACCGCCCCCTGACCGCCGAAGATATCCAGCCGCTGACCGCTGCATTCGAACAGGAATACCGCAAGCAATTCTCGCGCCCGGTGCCGGGGATGCAGATCGAGATTCTCAATTGGGCGGTGCGGGTCGCGACCTGTGACAGCGGCGTGCCGGCGATTCCTGAAACGCCCCGGTTGAAGACGATCTCGGCGCCGGAAACCCGTCCGATCACCTGCGACGTGGACGGTGTATCGAAACCAGCGGCCTTCGTTGCCCGAGCGGATCTGAAGCCCGGCGACCACCTTCACGGCCCCGCATTGATCACCGAGCCGCAGACAACCACGCTCGTGTCCGCCGACTTCTCGGCGCATGTGGATGCCATGGGAAACCTCGTCCTTGTACAGGACCAGAAAGGAGGCGCATGATGTCGTCCGATCTTTCACACGATCTTTCGCCTGCCCGATTGCAGGTGATGTGGAATCGTCTGCTGGCCGTGGTCGAAGAACAGGGCCAAACCCTGATCCGCGCCGCCTTCAGCCCGATTGTTCGCGAATGCGGCGACATCTCTGCCGGGATATTTGACGCCGATGGCCGGATGCTGGCGCAGGCCGTGACCGGCACGCCGGGGCACATCAACACCATGGCCGAGGCGGTGCAGCACCTGCGCCGGGCTTTCCCGGTTCAGACCATGAAGCCGGGCGACATCTACATGACGAACGACCCATGGCTTGCCTCGGGGCACCTGAACGATTTTCTGCTGATGATGCCCGCATTCAAGGATGGCAAGGTGGTGGGCTTTACCTCCTGCACCTCGCATCTTGTTGATCTGGGTGGGTTGGGCATGGGCCCCGAAGGTTCCGACATCTATGACGAAGGCCTGCTGATCCCGCCCTGCAAGCTGGTTGAACAGGGCACCCCCAACGTTTTGCTGCTGGACATCATCCGCGCCAACAGCCGCGAACCCATCGCCAATGATGGCGACATCTATGCACTGATCGCCTGCTGCGAAGCCGGGGTTGCAAGGCTGCTGTCGATGATGGAGGAATTTGGCCTCGACGATCTGGGGACGCTCGGCTCGTACATCATCGACACGTCGCGCCGCGGCACGCTGGAGGCCATCGCCGACGTGCCCGAAGGTGTCTACAAGAATGTTCTGAAGATGGACGGCTATGAGAATGAGCTGGAACTGCACGCCACCCTGACCGTAAGGAAGGACGGCATGCATGTGGATTTCTCGGGCACCTCGGGCTGTTCGCGCAAGGGCATCAATGTGCCGCTGAACTATGCCACCGCCTATACGGCGTTTGCCTTGCGCTGCATTGTCGGCGCGGACATTCCCAACAATGCGGGATCGCTGGAGCCGTTTACCGTTGACGGGCCAAAGGGCTGCATCCTGAACGCGCAGCGCCCGGTGCCGGTTGCGATGCGGCATACCCTGGGTCAGGTCACGCCCGATCTGGTTCTGGGCTGCCTGCATCAGGCCCTGCCCGATGCGGTCCCGGCCGAAGGCGCAAGTTGCATGTTCGACCTGCCCATGCGCCACGCACCCGAAGTGGCCCGTGACGGCGGTCGCGAATTCGCGGTGGAACCCGTGCACAATGGCGGAACCGGCGCGCGACCTCATGCCGATGGTCTATCGGCCACAGCCTATCCGTCCGGCGTGTACGGCAGTCAGGTCGAGATCACCGAAAGCGTCGCACCCGTGACGATCTGGCGGCGCGAACTGCGCCCGGATTCCGGCGGCGCGGGCAAGTATCGCGGCGGGCTGGGGCAACGGATCGAGATGACCTCGTCCAACGGGGCGCCCTTTATCGTGTTCCTGTCGGTCGAACGGCTGAAATACCCGGCGCTTGGCCGTATGGGCGGCAGACCCGGTGCCCCCGGTCGCATCCGTTTCAGGGACGGTGCAAACGATATTCCGGGTAAAGGAGAATTGCGGGTGGAGCACGGTGATTACCTGATCTTCGATACACCGGGCGGCGGCGGCTTTGGCGACCCCGCCGAACGCGACCCGGATGCGCTGGCGCTGGACATCAAACGCGGGTTGGTAACTGCGCAAGGCGCCAGGATTTACGGGGGTGACGCATGATCCGACCGGTTCCTTACGTTGGCGCCATGGCCGCTTATGCGCTGGCTGATCCGAACGGCGCAGGCACGATTTCACTGGCGCAGAACGAAAGCGCCTTTCCCGCAAGCCCCGCCGCCGTTGCGGCCGGGCAGGCAGCGCTGGCGGATCTGGCCCTTTATCCCGATCCGGAATGGGCCGAAATGCGCGCAGCCATTGCCGAGGTGCACGGGCTCGACCCCGCGCGCATTTTATGTGGGGCGGGCTCGATGGAACTGATTGGCTGTCTGATCCGCGCCTTTGCCGGGCCGGGCGATCAGGTGCTGGGCACACAATATGGCTATGCCTTTGTCGCCTCGGCCACAGCACAGGCACAGGCCGAATATGTGGCAGCGCCCGAGGTCGATTTGACCGTATCGGTGGACGCGCTTCTGGCCGCTGTCACACCTGCCACCCGCATCGTGTTCGTCTGCAATCCGGGCAACCCCACCGGCACGCTGATCCCGAATGACGAAATTCTCCGCCTGCGATCGGATCTGCCTGGCGATACACTGCTGGTGGTGGACCAGGCCTATGCGGAATTTGCCGATGCCACGAACGATCCTGCGCAGATCTTTGCGCTGGTGGATCGGGGCGACACCGTGATCACGCGTACATGTTCCAAGGCCTACGGGCTGGCGGGGGCGCGGGCCGGCTGGGGCTGTTTCCCAAGCGAAATCTCGGGCGAGGTCCGCAAGCTTTTGAATCCCAACAATATCGCGATTGCCTCGCAGGCAGCGGCGGCGGCGGCGATGCGCGATCAGGCCCATATGCGCAACGTGGTCGCACGGACAGCCGAAATTCGGGACCGGTTTGCGCAGGAATGCCGCGAACTGGGCCTGAGCGTACCGGAAAGCCACACCAATTTCGTGCTGATCCGCTTTGCCTCGACCGCGCAGGCACAGCGCGCCGACACGGCCCTGCGGGCGGAGCGCCTGATGATGCGCGGCATGGACGGCTATGGTTTGTCGGACTGTTTGCGCGCCACGATCTGTGCACCCGAGGTGATGGACAAGGCCCGCGACATCTTGAAAGGAGCGCTGACATGACCGAGACCCGCACAGCCGCCAAGATCGGTGTTCTGGTGCCCTTCACCAACACCAATCTGGAACCGGATATGGAGATGCTGCGACCACCAAACACCACCATCCATTTCCAGCGCATGGGCGGCTATGACGTGGATGAAATTCCCGGCTCGGATCAAATGGCAGGTTTGGGCGCTTCGGATATCAGCCACGATCTGCGGATGATCTCGGGGGTGCGGCCCGATGTGGTGCTATACGGCTGCACCTCGGCCACCCTGACCCATGGGCCGTCTTTCGACGCTGAGCTGGCGCAACAGATCAAATCGGAATCCGGTGCGCTGTCGCTGACCGCGGCCGGATCATTGATCGCCGCAATCAAGGCACTGGGGGCCACGAAGGTCGGCTTTTCCTCACCCTATCTGGGCGAAATAAACGCTCAGGCGATGGATTTCATGGCCCAAAACGGAATCGAGACCGTTCGATGCGCCGATGTGGGCCGAAAGCTGGGCAATTACGGTCAGGGAGAGCTGACCCCGGACGAGGTCTATGAACTGGCCTGTCAGGCCGATCACCCGCAGGCACAGGCCATAATTCTCAGCTGCACCGACATGCGTTCGGTCGAGGCGGTCGACCGGATTGAAGCAACGCTGGGCAAGCCGGTCGTCACCTCAAATCAGGCGATGATGTTCTGCCTTATGCGGGCGCTGAACCTGCCGCGTCATGACGCGCTGCCAGGGCGATTGTTCGACCTGCTCTGACCGGATCAGGGCGCAAGGCGACAATGTAAAAAAGCAAGCTCACCTCGAGCGGGTCTTGGATCACCCAGACTTGCTCCCAGCTCCAATTCAACCTGTGCAGCGGGCGGCAGGGCCTGCATCATCGCCGCCATCAGGATCAAGGGTGCGGATGTGCCGGTCGGAACGCGTTTCAACGGCAGCTTCGGCAGATTTTACGTCTGGTCGGCGGGGGCGTAGATCAACGCGCCAAGGTCTGAGAATTTCGAACCTGGCGCGCCCAGCCCCAGAACCGCATCACGAATGGCGGCGGCACGGGATGCACCCAGTGATGGTGTCGCAAATTCCATGAATTTGTCGATCACTTCTGCCTCATCCATTGGTGCCTCGGGTCCGCCGCGTGCATGTACGTCGCCCGATTCGAGTATGCGCCCGTCGGTCAGAGTGATGCTGACATCGGCGAACCGGCTTTCGGGGAAACGGTCGGAATGGCGTGCGGCCTCTGAAACCGAGATACGCTCGACGATCGAGGCGACCAGCGGGTCGGCCAGGCCCGCACCGGTGATGTTCTCAACTCCGATCCGGCCATGCGCAACCATTGTTGCGACGGCAAATGGCAGCGAATACTGCGCCTTGGACGTATCATCCGGCATACCCTGGAAAAGGCAGGCGCTTTCCCGAAACGTGTTTACATGAATCGCGGCAATATCGCGGTAAGTCAGGTCGTTTTCACGCATGAGTGCACGGGTGGCATCAATTGCGGCGTGGGCCCAACGGCAGATCGGGTAGGGTTTGACATATTGATGCTCCATTTGCCAGAAATCGCCCAGATCTTGCCAATGGGGGGCAACGTCTGCCGCTTCGATGGTGATGGCCGGCGCCCCGGTAAAGCCTTTCTCGGCCAATACCGCTGAAGAAATGCCAACCAACGCACCCCAGCCCGAACCGTCATGCAGCATGGTGGGATTGGCGATCTCGCGCATCATCTGGCTGCGCGGGCCATGATATTCGGCAATCCCCATGGCCTGCCGCATCTGTTCGGCCGTCAAACCGCGCAAGCGCGCCGCCACGGCCACCACGCCAAGCGCGTTCCAAGCTCCGGATGTGTGATAATCGCTGACGGTGTCATGCAACGAAATGCCCGCGCGTCCCGCGACCTCGTATCCAACGATCACCGCCGCCAGCGCTTCGGGGCCTGAAAAATCTTGAATGGTTTCAGCCAGTGCCGCCAGTGCGGGAACGACGACAACCCCGATGTGGCCTTTGGTCGGATTGTATCCATCATGGCCGTCCAGATTGTCGGTCTGTGTGGCCGCTGCATAGGCCGCACCCGCGACGCTGACGCGACGACCGTCGAAAAGCATGCGCGCGCTCAGCCCCGGATCGCCCGCGCCAAACAGCGCTACCGCACTCTCGCGTGCAATCTGTCCGGCCTCCATCGGCCCCGATCCTATTGTGATCCCCAGCGTATCCAGCAGCATCAACGCTGCTGCCTTGCGTGCGGTGTCGGGAAAATCCTGCGCGGCACGATTCAGCGCAAAATCTGCAACGGTCTGAAAGGTATCTGTCACGGTGTCCAGTCGAGGTTTTTCTTTCGGGTTCCGGTTACAAGAAAAAGCCTATGTGAGTTTGCGCATAGCGGCACGAAAACAATCATGGGGCAATGGCCCCGGATTATTTGTGACTAGGACCAGATCACATTTCGAGGCAGAACCATACGTGTGAGTCGCTCATGGGCAAGACAGCAAGCCCTGGGCTTATTAATTCTTTGCGATGTGCCTTGCCTGAGAAACGTCCGTCATGATGAATCTTCCACACCTGACCTTTCTTCGCTCGTTCGAAGCGGCGGCAAGGCACCTGAGCTTTACCGCTGCTGCCGAAGAGCTGAACTGCACCCAATCTGCCGTCAGCAATCATGTCCGCTCGTTGGAAGAGTTTTTGCAGCGCCCCCTGTTCGTGCGCCATCCCCGTTCCCTGTCGCTGACAGATGTGGGCGAGGCCTATCTGCCGTCGGTGCGCCATGCCCTCCAGGAAATCAACGCGGCCACGCAATCGGTCATCGTGCGGTCGCATACCCGCAAAGTGGTGGTTTCTTGCCCGGTCAGTCTGGCCGAGAACTGGTTGCCGGATGTGATCCGTGGTTTCAACGCGGTGCATCCCGATATTGATCTGACGGTTCATGGCACTGTCTGGACTGATGTCGAACCAAATGTTTCGGACATCTCGCTGACAATCAATCATGTCGACGATGTGTCGCCGGACGCCCAACGTTTGTGGGTCGAAAAGCTGGCCTTGGTCTGTGCGCCCGGCTTTCTGGTCGATGGCGCGCCGCTGACCGACCCCAAGCAATTGCAGAATGCACCGCTGATCCACATCCTGGGCCGCCCCTCCTATTGGGAGCACGCGGCGCGGCATTTCGGGTTGTCCGATCTGAGCCAGAAGGGCGGGTTGCGGACGAATGTCTCGAATTTGGCGATGGAAATGGCCGCCAAGTCACTGGGATGCGTCGCCCTGCCCCGGTCGCTGGCCCGGTCCTATGTCGAGCGGGGGCTGCTGATCGAGCCTTTCCGGTTTGATCTGAACAGTCCCTGGACCTATTTCATGCGTCTCAAGGAAAAACCCGTTTCACCACCGGTCCGGCTGTTTCAGAACTGGCTGTTGCAAGCCGCCGCTGAAATGGACAGCTGATCGACCGGTCATTTGCCGGGGCATGTCACGCGGCCCCTATTTTCCCTTGCCAGCCAGCTTGTTGGTGGCGAGAACGCGCAATCACTTCCGCGCGTCATCAATACCCAAGGCAGGGGCTATTCCAGCCCTCAACAGCACCCTCTGCGCAACCGAGTTTCGACACCAACCAGTTCTTCCTGATCGTCGGTTCCGCTGAACAAAGCCGACATGATCGCGATTTCGGAGGGCTTTGCACCATCTGCGCTTCTATTGCCTCAATATCCGCAAGAATCTATGGGATGCGTCACGCAAGTGCTGACGGCCATTGAAACCGGCGTCAGTTTCTTTGATTGTGCCCACGCCGTCCGTGGTAATTGGTAAAAAGGATTTTTGGATGCGTATTGCAATGATCGGCACCGGTTATGTTGGCTTAGTGTCCGGTGTATGCTTTTCGGACTTTGGTCATGACGTGATTTGCGTCGACAAGGCTGAGCAAAAGATCGACATGCTCAAGGCCGGAGAAGTGCCGATCTATGAACCGGGCCTGGATGTGCTGATGGCAAAAAACGTTGCTGCCGGTCGCCTGAGTTTTTCAACCGATCTGAAGACGGCAGTTGATGGCGCCGATGCGGTTTTCATCGCGGTCGGAACTCCGACCCGACGAGGGGACGGCCACGCGGATTTGACCTATGTGATGGCCGCGGCAGAAGAGATCGCCCAAGCGGTTACCGGTTACACAGTCATCGTCACCAAATCGACCGTGCCGGTGGGAACAAACAGAAAAGTTCAGGAGGTCGTTGCGGCCGCCAACCCCGCAGCCGAATTCGACGTGGCCTCGAACCCTGAATTTCTGCGCGAAGGCGCTGCAATCGATGACTTCATGCGCCCCGATCGCGTCGTGGTGGGTGTGGAAAACGATCGCGCCGCCGAAGTGATGGCCGAGATTTACCGTCCGCTTTATCTGCGTGACTTTCCGATCTTGACCACCGATCTGGAGAGCGCCGAGATGATCAAATACGCCGCCAACGCGTTTCTGGCGACCAAGATCACCTTCATCAATGAAATCGCGGGCCTGTGTGAAAAGGTCGGTGCGGATGTCAAGGAAGTTTCACGCGGCATCGGTCTGGACGGACGAATTGGCAACAAATTCCTGCACGCGGGGCCGGGCTATGGTGGCTCTTGTTTTCCGAAGGATACCGCCGCGCTGGCGCGGATCGGGCAGGATCATGCATATCCGATGCAGATCACGGAAACCGTCATTCGGGTGAATGACGAGGTCAAGAAGCGGATGATCGAGAAAATCCGCGACGCCTGCGACGACCGCCTTAACGGCAAGACGGTGGCGGTTCTGGGTGTCACTTTCAAACCCAACACGGACGACATGCGCGACGCGCCATCACTGTCCATCATTCCCGCTTTGATCGGCGGAGGGGCCAAAGTGCGCGTCGTCGATCCGCAGGGCAAAGCGGAAGGCGATGCATTATTGCCCGGGGTCGAATGGTTTGACGATCCCTATGCAGCGGTTCAAGGGGCTGACGTTGTGGTGTTGCTGACAGAGTGGAACGAGTTCCGCGCGTTGAACCTGACCGAGCTGGCCGGTTCCATGAACTCTGCCCGAATGGTGGATCTGCGCAATATCTATTCAAAGTCACAGGCGCTGAAATCCGGCTTTGAAACCTATGTCGGCGTTGGACGCTGAACGCACACCACCTGTTGGATCAAACGCGCCCACCGGACCCGCTTGGGTCCGGCAGGGATCTGCCTTCACGGGCTATTCGGTGGCCCAGATCTTGCGGCGGCGTTCCTTGACCATGTCATTGCCTTCATCGGTGCCGTCGTGGAACGTCTTGAACCATTCATCCCAAGGCGTTTCCCAAGTGCCGTAGTTGCAGTCAAAAAACCGATGATGCAGCTGGTGAAAGAAATCCCCGACCTGAAACTTGGCCTTGTCGCCGAACTTCACATGCTCGAACCCGGCATGAGAGGTCGGAGCGCCGATGCCGTGATGGAACAGCAGGAAAATGGCGTGGATCGGATGGGACGGCAGCAGGAAGAAGATCATCGTATCGAACATCAGAAAGAAACTTTCGACCGGATGCATCGCAAGCCCCGACCAAGGACCGGTATTGATGTTGCGGTGATGCCAAGCGTGGACTTTTTTATAAAGCACACCCACATGCAGCAGCCTGTGCAGCCAGTAGAAATGGAACCCGGCCCAGATCGGCACAAAGACGGTCATGGCGATGAACCAGATCGGGTTGCCGTCTAACGTGATCATCGTGATCCAGCCATTGGCATAGGAATACAGGATCAGACATTCCCAGAACGTCCAGAACGTCAACGCCGGGCCCAAGGTCCAGAACATGTTGTCCCAGACCTGATTTTTGAATGTGAACACCTTGGCGCCCTTCATCATCGGGCGCATGTCATAACGGTATTCGTCCTGCTGCGTGCGGAACCTCCAAAGAGCCAGGTGCAAGCCGCCTGCAACCACCATAAGGATACAGAAATTGCGGAACCAGATTTCCGCAACCCAATCCCAGCCGAAGGTCTCGATCCTGCTCAAAGAAGGCGTCAGATAGGTCCAGGTGATGACCGCAAAGACCAGCAACAGCGCTCGCAATGCAAGCGGATTCCAGCTTTGCAGCAGGTATTTCAATGCGGCCAGGGGTTTCATCGGCCAATCCCAATAGGGCGCGGTCTGAATCGGCAGCTGAGGCGTGTAATTCCAGATCTTGCGCTTGGCTCGTGGCGGCAGGGCGGGGTCTGACATAGAAGGCTCATTTCATCTGTTCACTGATCACAAGCCTAAGGCGTGGGATCAAAAGCTCAGACCTAATTGTCTTGCCGGAGAGGCTAAGTTCTGCTTAGCCTGTCGGAATGAACACCCGCGTCCCTTCCCTCAACTGGCTGCGCGTATTCGAGGCTGCGGCCCGAACCGAAAGCTTTGCCCGCGCCGCGACCCAGTTGAACATGACGCCTGCCGCCGTCAGCCAGCAGGTCAAGGCGCTGGAGACAAGACTGGGCACACCCTTGTTTCACCGTCACGCGCATGCGGTCACTTTGACCGAGACCGGGCGCGCCTATCTGCCGTCGGTACAGCAATCCTTGCTCATGCTGGAAACGGCAACCGCCGGTCTGTTCGGCGAAACCCGCGAGCAAAGGCTTTACGTGCAGTCGGTGCTGCTGTTTGCACATGGCATTCTGGCCGGGGGTGTTCCCGATTTTCAGGCGGCGCATCCTCAGATCAACCTTTCGCTTTCGACCGGCAATGTCATGTCGGATTTTGCCAATCGGTTCACTGACCTTCAGATCGTGTTCGGAAACCCCGCGCTGTTCGGCTCGGAAAGTGACGAGTTGATGCGCGAACATCTCTATCCCATCGCCCCACCCGAGGTTGCTGCCCGGATCGAGACGGCAAGGGACTTGTTCGACTTCACCTTGATCGAAGTTTCGACCCATCGGGCAAGCTGGCCGCATTGGTTCGAACACCAGCGGCTGCCAGCAGGCCAGGCACGGTATTTTTTTTCCGACAATTCGGTGATGGCGGCCGAGCTCTGCGCCAGAGGATGCGGCATTGCCTTGGCGCGCGCGCCCGCGTCAGATCGCATTATGAAGCTTTCCGGTTTGGTCCCCTGCCTGCCGGACTTCTCCTGCCCGGGGCAGGAAGCCTATCATCTGGTCTATCCCTCCCGCACGGCGCTGCGCCCGGCAGCGCGTATGTTTCGCGATTGGCTGATGGATTACAGCGCCGCCGTCCAGACGCGGTAACGCCCCTGCCCGGTGACCTCGCGAACCAGACCCCGCTGCGCGAACAGGTCGAAATTGCGCTGTACCGCGGCGCGGGAAGCCTTGGTCAGGTCTTCGGCCAAAGGCGCGGATACCATGGGCCAGGCCGTCAATGCATTGATCAGGCGCGGTGGGGTGCGGCCGCTTAGATCCTGCGTGACCTCTTTGGCTTTCGCCTCCCACGCGCTGATCCGGTCCAGGTGCAATAACGCTGCAAGGGCAGCCTGACCTGCGCCGCCGATCCATGCGCTCAGTTTTTCCGACGGATCCCCCGAGCCGCGCAGCGCGCGCGGCCCGGACAAGGCCAAGGGCATGAACTGCGCACCGCCGCGCCCCATGGAGGCCGCATGCCGCGCAGCTATGACGGCTGCTTCCGTGTCCTGTCCGATGCCTTGTGACAACGCCCGCCACGCGTGAAACGCAATTGCCGACTGCGTCACAGGATGCAACCCTTCGGCATTTTGCATGACCTCGGCCAGATCAATGATGGATTCCGGGGTCGCGTCGGCCCCCTGAGCCAGTCGGTCAAGAAACGCGGTCAGCCCCCGTTCCCAACCGCCGGCAGCAGGCGGCGCGCCCGAACTCAGGCGTCGCACGGCCCATCCGGCCCGGAACAGGGCCTGCACGTCATCATGAGTCGCGCCGATCCGCAAACCAGTCCACAAAGCCAATCGATCCACGCTGATCCGGTCTCCGGTCCACCACCCCAGATCGGACGTCTCCATCAATGCCAAGCGATGCGTCCAGCCTTCGGGGCCCGCTCGCAACCTTTCATCCAGCGCGCCAAAAGTCAGGGCCAGATCTGCAAGTTCCGCAGAAAGGTCGGACTGCGCAGCCCGCCAATCACGCGGATCGAACAGCAGGCGCTGTTCGCGTCGCGGCCCGGGCAGGAAGAAACCCTCGTCTTCCTCGACTTCATCCGGTGGCAAGAACCACAGGTCGTCCTCTTCGGACGGATCGCCGTCATAGATGCTGGCGGGGCCAAGATTTTCGGCCTCGTCTTCAGGAAGGGGCAAGGGTTTCTTCGACGTCATACCCCGCATTCTTCGGGCATTCCCGTTGGTTCACAAGGGGTATTCCGTCAGCCCGCAAAGGTTCGGGTCAGAACATCCAGTTCGCTACTCAAATCGGTCTGCGGAGAGCTGCCCAACAGCATGTAACCATAGCCATCCTGCGCCCAGGTCGCTGTTGCCAAACCGCTCAGAACGGCCTGTTTGACCTCTGCCTTCGGGGCGTTCGGCCCCTGACGGATAACACAGAAGGCAAAGGGTTGACCCTGCTCATCGGCGAAAACGACCTGAACCAAGGGCTTTCCCTTGAACGAAAGAACCTGTGCTCGCTTCAACTCCAGCCCTGGCAGGGAGTCCAGCGTTTCACGGTTCAGAGACCTGCCAAGTGCTGCCTCGGCCATCGCGAACTGCTTGTCCAGCGATGCCTCGGAACTGTCCAGCGAGACAATCGTCTCGGGCACATAAAGTGACTGATAGATCGCCGCTTGCTGCGCCCAGCCCAGTTCCGCCGGACGCGTTGCCCAGAATGTCAGGGCAACGGCTGCAATCCCGACGCCCGAGGCCACGGCCAGAAGGCGCAGAAACCCGCCATTGGTGTTTTGGGC
Organism: Ruegeria sp. HKCCA4008; assembly: GCF_013033125.1. Classification (NCBI taxonomy): domain Bacteria; kingdom Pseudomonadati; phylum Pseudomonadota; class Alphaproteobacteria; order Rhodobacterales; family Roseobacteraceae; genus Ruegeria; species Ruegeria sp. HKCCA4008. The sequence continues at coordinate 233,267 of NZ_WQDM01000004.1, read as the reverse complement.
CACGGGTTCCGGCAAATCGACCTTCGGCGCCGCGGTGGGCAGTGTCTCAAAGACCTGCCGAACGACAGGCGCGAACGGATCCAGCGCCATCAGGCGGCGTTCAAGCTCGACATCATCCTCAACCGCGGCCTCGATGGCGCGGCTCTGAGCCTCATCCAGCGTGCCTTCCAGATACGCCAACAGCGTCTCGTCGGAAAACGTCATTTGCCACTCCGTCGCGCGGCGTCTGCCGCCTCAAACTGCATCACGGTTTTCAGTTTCCGCCGGGCATTCGATAGCCGGCTCATGATTGTGCCGATGGGAACGTCCAGCAATGCAGCGGTTTCGCGGTAGCTGTACCCTTCGACGAACACAAGCATGACCGTTTCCCGCTGCGCTTCTGGCAGCTGCATCACTTGAGTAAACACTTCAGCCGCAAAAATATTCGTTTCTGAATCCGGCAAAGTTGCGACCAGTTCCGATTCCGGGGTCACGGACAGCGCCTGTGCCCGCCGGACGGAACGAGACCGCACTTCGTTCAACCAGATTGACCGGCAGATCGTCATCAGCCAACTGTCCAGACGATCATGCGACGTTACCTGATGATGCCGCTCGAGCGCACGCAGGCATGTGGCCTGCACCAGATCGTCCGCCACATCTGATGCCCCCGACAACGCCAGAGCAAACCGCCAGACGCGTCTTGAGTGCATCTGTACGGCGTCACGAACGGCCTGTTCGGAAGTCATCTCGGCACTCATCGAATAAAACGCGACCTGTGTGTGTTTGTCAGAAACGGACCCGGCCCGCAGGGCCAAAACTGACATAAACCGCGGAGGAAAGAAATGAAACTTCTGTTGAAGGCAGTCACGTTTGCGTCGGCAATTGTTGCAACACCCATTTGGGCAGCGGGTTGGACACTGGAGTCCGATCGCTCGCATCTGGCCTATGGATCGATCAAGAAAAACGCGGTGGGCGAGGTCAACAGTTTCACCAGCCTGAGCGGACACGTGACGCAGGAGGGCATGGCCGAAATAGAGATCGACCTGTCCTCGGTCGAGACCAACATAGATATTCGCAACGAACGGATGATCGAATTTGTATTCCGCCAAGAACCCACTGCGCGCCTGACGGCCGAATTCGACATGGCGAAGGTTTCAGGGCTGGCCGTGGGTGAAACCACCACTCTGGAAGCTGCTTCCGTGCTTTCGCTGGCCGGCACGGAAGTTGAATTTGACGCGGAATTGTTCGTCGCACGCTTGTCCGAGACCTCAGTGCTTGTTTCAACAAACGACATGGTGTTTCTCAGCACGGAAGACGCCGGGGTCAACGCCGGCGTGGACAAGCTTATGGAATTGGCAAGCCTGCCCGGCATCACCCGAACGGTACCGATTACCGCCCGGCTAATCTTTTACGCGGATGAAGAACAGGCCGCGACGGCATCGAAAGCCACAGAGGTTGTTGCTGCCGCAGCTGTTCAGGGGGACGTGACGGCCGGCAAAAAGGTGTTTCGCAAATGCAGTGCCTGCCACAAATTGAAAGAAGGCAGCCATGGTGTTGGCCCATCCCTGCACGGCATTCTCGGCACAAAGGCCGGTCAGGCAGAGGGATTCAAGTATTCGACAGCGCTGGAAAGTTCCGACATCGTCTGGACCCATGAAACCCTGAGCGCGTTCCTGTCGGATCCCAAAGGGTATCTTCAGGGCAATCGAATGCAGTTTCGCGGTCTGAAAAAGGACGAGGAAATTGTTAACCTTCTCGCGTATTTGCAGGAAGAGGGGTGACGGCAACACCCGAGAGACCTGGCTGCAGCGCTGAATTTCGATTTCACGCAACCGGCCCCAGGGATCGGATACGATGCTCGTGCTCGTCCCCTGTCTGGTTTCGGATCAACACGTGTCCAAAGTCAGGAATTACAGCCTCCTGTCAGCGGATCTATGCTGGACACACGACTCGTTTGTGGCAAAACAGGCTGCGTTGTAGGGCGTTTTTTTTGCGGATCCTGTCGCGCCACCAACCCTGTCTGCGCGCGTACAAAGGGGCAGATCGCGGTTGTCCTTGCGCTTTCCAACTCTTGTCCGATCGTCAACCAGCCATTATTTAGCGGGCGTACAGCTCAAACGGTCGGGGTGGGCCGCTCTGCCGCAGCTTGGCATCTGTCCTTTAGTCCCGACAAAATATAGGTTAACTGAGCGTGCGCACAGTTTCACGATTTGGAGAACGCAATGATAAAGCGCGCCTGGAACAAGTGGCGATCAGGCTATATGGGCCGCCTTGTAGGTGAAAGCTTTTACGCGCAAGGCAAGCTTTATGGCATAGCGGTTCTGGCAATGATTGCCGTGGCGGTCACCACGGCCGGCTCCGCATATATGATGGAATTCATTGTCGATGCCATGACCAGCCCCGACTTGCAGGGTTGGGTACATTTGATTGCGCTGGGGGTTGTCCTCCTGTTTCTGGTCAAGGCGGTCGCATCCTATATTCAGGCTATCTTCCTTGCCCGCGCAGGCAATCGGATCGTGGCGGAACAGCAGGACAAGGTTTACCGTAAACTGCTCAGACATGGGGTCTCGTTCTTTTCGACCAATGAATCGTCGGACCTTTTGATGCGCACCACCCATGGTGCACAGGCGGCCAGAAACCTGATCGATTTGCTAGTCACCGGGTTTGTCCGCGACACCCTGACTCTGGTCGGGCTGATTGTGGTCATGGTGTATCAGCAGCCCGTTCTATCCGTCTTGTTCTTCGTCGTGGGTCCGATTGCCCTGTTGGGTGTTCGCTATCTGCTGAAGAGCGTACGTACGATCATGCAGGCCGAATTCAAGTCGCTTGCAGAAATTATTCGGGTGCTGCAAGAGACCTCGGCAGGGATCAAGGTCATCAAGGTCTTCTCACTCGAAGACCGGATGATCAACCGCATGGACACCGCCATCCGCAAAGTTGAAGAGCGGTCGAATGACATCGCCAAGTTGCAGTCCATTGCCAGCCCTCTTATGGAGTTTCTGGCCGGCCTCGCCGTGGCGGGTGTGCTTTTGGTCAGCACGATGGGAATCGCGGGCACGGAACAACCCAGCGCGGGCCAGTTGATGTCCTTTATCACGGCATTGCTGATGGCCTATGAACCTGCCAAGCGGCTGTCGAAAATGCGCGTTCAGATCGAAACCTGCATGGTTGGTATCAGCATGTTGTTCGGCCTGCTGGATCAGGACGACACGATGGTGGAAAGTCCCGAAGCCCATGACCTGATCGAAGGCCCCGGCCAGGTCACGTTGCGTGATGTGACTTTCGGCTATCAAGGTGCCGTACCTGTAATTGAAGACATGAATATCACGTTCGAGGCCGGCAAGACCACCGCGCTCGTCGGTCAGTCGGGCGGTGGCAAGTCTACGATATTCGGGCTGATCATGCGGTTCTACGATCCCGATCAGGGCAGCGTCGAGATTGATGGCCAGGATCTGCGCGAGGTCAGCTTTGCGTCCCTGCGAAAAAAAATCTCTTATGTCGGTCAGGATACGTTCCTGTTTTCGACCTCGATCATGGACAACCTGCGCTGCTCGGCCCCTGACGCAACCGAGGAAGAGGTCATTGCCGCGGCCAAAGCCGCACATGCGCACGAGTTCATCATGGACCTGCCGGAAGGGTACGAAACGCAAGTCGGTGAAAACGGAACCTTCCTGTCAGGTGGTCAGAAACAGCGAATTGCGATTGCACGCGCAATACTGAGAAATTCCGAGATCCTGCTTTTGGACGAGGCCACAAGCGCGCTAGACGCTGAATCGGAATCGCTTGTCAAAAAGGCTCTGGACACCCTGACAAAGGACGTGACCGTCGTCGTCATTGCGCACCGACTTTCGACTGTTCTGGAAGCGGATAAGATTATCGTGGTTCAGGATGGCTCGATCGTGGAACAGGGCAATCTGGACGAGTTGATGAAAAAGAACGGAAGCTTCCGCAACCTGTTCGATCAGCAATTCAAAAAACACGAACCCTCGGCGGAAGTGGTAGAGTAACCCCTGCATTCAGCCTGGCACATGGCTCCCTTCTCCGGGCAAGACCTGTCCGGAAGAGGGGCAGAGTATTCTCATCACGCGCGTCCGTGCATCGAAATCATCAGGCCCAAGCCGCCCAAGAGATGTGGGTAGCTCAGGCCCAATCCCGGGAAACGAACGGTTCTATCTCGCGCGCGGATTCGAATATGGCGATCTTGGTCGGTAGCGACACAAACATGTGGCTTGGTCGCCCACGCTGGCGCCTTGGCTGGGTGGTTCTGCCACAAGAAGTCAACGTCGCTTCTATCGAGACCGCCCTGTTTGCCACAGTCTCACACCACGCGAAAACCTGCTTGCATTACAGGGGGTACAGACACGCGACCTGATGCGTTTCTCCGGCCAGATCAGGCAATGTTGCCCTGCACTGATCGGTTGCCAGCCAACATCTTTGCGCAAAGGCGCAACCTTTTGGAATATTCATCGGCGACGGCAGTTCGCCCTCAAGCTTGATCCGTTCTTTTCGGGCCGTGGGGTCGGCCCGGGGCGTCGTGGACAGCAACGCCTTGGAATAGGGGTGGCGCGGCGCGGCGAACAGCTGTTCTTTGGGTGCCTTTTCAACAGCACGCCCCAGATACATCACGATCACGTCGTCGGCAAAATGCCGAACCACGGAAAGATCATGCGAAATGAACAGATAGGCGAGGTCAAGCCGTTCTTGCAAATCCACAAGCAGGTTCAGGATCTGTGACTGGATCGAGACGTCCAGTGCCGAAACCGGTTCATCCAGAACCAGGACCCTGGGATTCAACATAAGCGCGCGTGCAATGGCGATACGCTGACGCTGCCCGCCAGAGAACATATGTGGATAGCGATCATAATGCTCGGGCCGCAATCCCACCATCTCGATCATGTCGCGCGCTTGTGCCTCGCGGTCTGCGGCGGACATGTCCGGGCGATTGATGATCAGCGGTTCCTGCAAGATCTGGCCGATGCGTTGACGTGGATTCAGCGATCCATACGGATCCTGGAACACGATTTGCACCGTTTCCCGCATCTTGCTCCACCGCGACGGGGTAATGTCGACACCGTCAATCGTCAGCCTGCCCGACGTCGGCTCTTCAATCATCGTGACCAATCGCGCCAGTGTTGACTTGCCACAGCCGGACTCTCCGACGATGGCCAGAGTCTTTCCCGGTTTCAGTTCGAAATCCACCCCCGAAAGGGCCTTCACCGTCGCTGATTTGGACAGCAAGCCGCCCTTCACCGTGTAAAACCGGGTCAGATCTTTCGCCTGAACGATGGGGTCGGTCATGCCAATTCTCCGGCCGCAATTCTTTCAACGTGGTGACAACGTGCCTTGCCGAAGGCATCGGCATGAGGGGTCGGCGGTATTTCGGCGCAAGTTGCATCAGCGAACCGGCATCGCGGGCTGAACAAGCACCCTGCGGGGCGATCGAATTGACCCGGCACAACGCCGGGAATCGTCGGGAGGATCTTGGAGGTCGCGCGCTCGGGCAAAGCGCTCAGCAGGGCGGATGTGTAGGGATGACGCGGCGTGCGGAACAAATCGCGCACGGGCTGCTCTTCGACTTTTTGTCCGGCATATTGCACCTGAACCCGTTCGGCGGTTTCGGCCACCACCCCCATGTCATGAGTGATCAGCACAAGGCCCATATCGTGTTCGTCCCGCAACCGAACCAGCAGGTCGAGTATCTGCGCCTGAATGGTGACATCCAGCGCAGTGGTCGGTTCGTCCGCAATCAGCAGCTTGGGCTTGCAGGCGATGGCCATCGCGATCATGACGCGCTGGTTCATGCCCCCTGACATCTGGTGTGGAAAGGTGTTCAGGCGGCTTTCCGGAGCCGGGATGCCGACCTGGTCGAACAGTTCAATCGCGCGCTGGTGGCGGTCCTTGCGGTTCATTCCCAGATGGATGCGCAGGGCCTCTTTGATCTGGAATCCCACCGTGAAACAGGGGTTCAGCGACGACATCGGCTCCTGAAAGATCATTGCCATGTCCTTGCCGATGATCTTGCGGCGCTCACGGGCCGAAAGCCCGGCCAGATCCACCCCCTCAAAGCGCATCTCGTCAGCGGTGATCGTCGCGGTCCAGGGCAACAACCCCATCAGCGCCAGCATCGACACCGACTTGCCCGAGCCGCTTTCGCCGACGATGGCCATCAGCTCGCCCCTGTCGACCGACAGATCGACACCGTCCACGGCGCGGAACTTGCCCGAGGCCGTGGCGAATTCAACAGTCAGGTTGCGGATCTGCAAAAGGCTCATGCCATCAGCTCCGTTTCAGTTTCGGGTCAAGCGCATCACGCAGGCCATCACCCATCAGGTTGATGGCAAGAACGGTGACAAGAATCGCCAGACCGGGGAAAGTAACCACCCACCAGGCGCGCAGTATGAATTCGCGCGCTTCGGCCAGCATGGTGCCCCATTCCGGAGTGGGCGGCTGCGCGCCCATGCCCAGAAAGCCCAAGGCAGCCGCATCCAGAATTGCTGTCGAAAAGGACAACGCCGCCTGTACGATGATGGGTGCCAGACAATTGGGCAGCACGGTGATGAACATCAACCGTGACCTGCCAGCACCGGCCACGCGCGCCGACGTGACATAATCCTTCTGGCGTTCCGCCAGAACCGACGCGCGGGTCAGGCGCACGTAGTGGGGTTGGAAAACGATGGCGATGGCGATCATCGCGTTGGTCAGCGACGGGCCAAGGATGGCCACCAGCACCAGTGCCAACAGCAGCGACGGAAAGGCCAGAACGATATCCATCACCCGCATGATCAGCGTATCGACCCATTTGGGAGCAAAGCCCGACAGCAGGCCAATCATCACGCCACCCGACACGGCGACACAGACGACGACGATTCCGACAAAGAAGGAATAGCGCGAGCCCATGATCAGGCGCGACAGCATGTCCCGACCCAGCGGATCGGTACCCAACGGGAAAGCCCAGCTTCCGCCCTCCTGCCAAGCAGGCGGTTGCAGGATATGATCGCGGAACTGTTCGGTTGGGTCATAGGGGGCCAGAAGGGGCGCAAAGGCTGCACAAAACACAAAGGCTGCAAAAACCCAAAGCCCGATGACAGCGCCGCGGTTTTCGCTGAAGTAGTACCAGAACTCGCGCAGGGCGCTGGGGCGGTCTTCCGTTCTGGGCGGGGTTGAGGATAGTTCGGCCATCACCGCCTCCGAATTTTGGGGTTGATGATGCCATAAAGGACATCGACCAGCAGGTTCACCAGCATCACGATCACCGCGATCATCAGCAATCCGCCCTGAACAACCGGGTAGTCACGGCGAAAGATGCTGTCGACCATCCACTTTCCTATGCCCGGCCAACTGAAGATGGTTTCGGTCAGAATGGCCCCCGCCAGCAATGTGCCCACCGACAGGCCGATCACCGTAACAACCGGAATCAAAGCGTTTCGCAGCGCGTGCAATCCATTGATCCGCGTTGGTGACAAACCCTTGGCGCGCGCGGTGCGGATGTAATCTTCGCCTAGAACTTCCAGCATCGCCGACCGGGTCTGGCGTGCGATGACCGCCAGCGGAATCGTTCCCAGCACAATCGTCGGCAGGATCAGATGGCGCACGGCTGATCCGAATGCTCCTTCCTGACCCGACAACAGGCTGTCGATCAGCATGAAGCCCGTGACGCTGGGAAAGTAATACAACAGGTCGATCCGACCCGAGACCGGCGTCCAGCCCAGATTGCCCGAGAATATGATGATCAACAGCAGCGCCCACCAGAAGATGGGCATCGAGTACCCGACCAGCGCCGAGGACATCAGCGCCCGGTCAAAGAACTTCCCTCGGTTCACCGCCGCGATCACACCTGCCGGCAGACCCAGCGCGACGGCGAAGATCATGGCGCACAGGGACAACTCCAGCGTTGCGGGGAACAGCGAAAAGAACTCATCCCATACGGGTTTCCTTGTGACAAAGCTTTCGCCCAGATCACCTTGAAGCACTCCGGTGAGGTAATCCCAATACTGCTGCAACACCGGCTTGTCGAAACCCAGCTTTTCGACCATTTCCTGATAACGTTCTTCCGTCATGCCGCGTTCACCGGCCATCACGATGATCGGATCGCCGGGCAGCACCCGGATGAACATGAACGAAATTAGCGTCACGCCCAGAAATGTCGGAACAAACAGGCCAAGACGGGTGAGGAAATAGCCAAGCATCAGCGACCTATGATTGTAAGTTCTTTGGGAAAGCGGGTCAGTGACCGACAGCCATCCCCGGTGACAAGAACATCATCTTCTATGCGAACGCCGAACTTGTCCAATGCATACAGACCGGGTTCGTTGGTCCAGACCATGCCCGGCAGGATTTTCTGGCGGTTGCCGCGCATGATATACGGCGCCTCATGCACGTCCCGGCCCAGACCGTGACCTGTCTTGGTCCGGATACGATCGGCAAAGGGCGAGGTCTCAAGCACGCCTGTGACGGCGTCGTCGATGTCATGCGCTGTCACGCCGGGGCGGCAGGCTTCGAACCCGGCTTTGTTGGCGCGCAAAACCGTGTCGTAGACATCCCGGCCTTCGTCCGGGACGTCCTGAACGAAAAAAGTTCGCGTGATGTCGGCCGCAAAACCATGTTTTCGAGCGCCAAAGTCGAACAGCAAGGCGTCGCCTGCCTTGATCCGGTAGTCGGCGCGCGCCTTGCCGTGCGGTCGTGCCGAGTTGTCCCCCGCAGCCACGATGGGGGAAAAGGCCAGCGACTCGGCACCTTCCGCAAAAAGCGCCTGTATCAGCGCCTGCTCGATCTGTTTTTCGGTCTGACCTGCACGAACACCTGCGATCACACGCTCCAACGCGCGTTCCGAAATATCGATGGCAGCTTGCAGCGCGGCGATATCTTCTTCGGTTTTGATGATGCGAAGGCCTGAGATTTCGCGTTCGCCGTCCACAATCCGCAGATCCGGAATTGCGCGGGTAAACGCGTCTGACACGAAAAACCGCATCACCTGACCTTCGACGGCCAACGATCTGATCGGACTATGCGCTGCCAGCGCGGAAAAGGCGCCGTCATAGCCGGTCTGATCGCGCCAGTCGAACACGGCACCCTCAAATCCGACCAGATCCCATGAAGCGAGTTCCAGATTGGGCACGATCGCCGCCGGATCACCCTGGGCCGGAATCACCACGACAAAAGGGCGCTCGTGGCTCATGAAGGATTTGCCCAATGCGCGGGTGAAATTCGGACCCGGCACCAGGGCCACTGCGTCCACTGACATATCCATTGCCAATTGGCGGTATTCGGACAAATCCGGCATTCTGCCCGACCTCCTCAAAAAGAAAGCCGGAGCCACCACTCTGGTGGCTCCGGTTTGTGAGTGGTGGTTTATTCGACGCTCACACCATAGAAGATGTGACCGCCCAGAGGGTGCACCTTATAGCCTTGCACCTTGTTGCTCATGGGCATGTAAACGACCGAATGCGCGATGGTTGCCCACGGAGCCTGCTCTTTGAACACAACCTGCGCTTCTTCATACAGTTTGGTCCGCTCGGCCTGATCCGTGCTTTGCTTGGCCTTCAGGATCAGGTCTTCGAAGGGCTGATGGCACCATTGCGCCCGGTTGGAGGCTTCGACACCGTCACAGCCCAGCAATACCGCCAGGAAGTTGTCCGGGTCGCCATTGTCCCCGGTCCAGCCCAGCAGAACGGCACCGTCCCGGTTCAGTTCTTTCGACCGAGACAGGTATTCACCCCATTCGTACGAGACGATTTCGACGCCCACACCGATCTTGGCGAAATCCGCCTGGATCAATTCGGCCATGCGACGGGCATTGGGGTTGTAGGGGCGCTGGACGGGCATGGCCCAGATTTTCATCGACAGGTCCGAAACACCTTCGGCCTCAAGCATCGCCTTGGCCGCTTCGGGATCATAGGGATCGTCCACGATGGCGTCGTTGTAGCCCCACATGGTTGGCGGGATCGGGTTCTTGGCCACCTGGCCCGAACCCTGGAAGACCACGTCGATGATCGCCTGCTTGTCGATCGCCATGTTCAGCGCTTTGCGCACCTTCGGATTGTCGAATGGCGCCATGGTGGTGTTGTAGGCCAGATAACCAACGTTCAGGCCCTCTTGTTCCAGCATGTTGATGTCCGGATCATCCTTCATTGCCTGAATGTCGGCAGGGTTCGGATAGGGCATCACATGACATTCGCCTGCTTTCAGCTTTTGATAGCGCACAGATGCATCCGGTGTGATGGCAAAGATCAGGTTTTCGACCTGCGCCGGGTCTTTCCAATACGCATCATTGGCCGCGTAACGGATCACCGCGTCTTTTTGATAAGCCACGAACGAGAAAGGTCCGGTTCCGATGGGTGCCGTATTCAGTTTTTCCGGCGTACCGGCTTCCATCATTGCCGCAGCGTATTCCGCCGACACGATCGAGGCAAAGTCCATCGCCATATTGGCGACAAACGGTGCTTCGGGCTTGGACAGGGTAAATTTCACCGTGTAGTCGTCGATCTTTTCGACGGACTCGACCAGATCAGGCATCCCCATACCCTGGAAATATTCCCAGGTTCCGCCTGACACTTGATGATAAGGGTGGTTTTCGTCTTTCTGACGCATGAAGGTGAAAATCACGTCATCCGCGTTGAAGTCGCGGGTCGGCGTGAACGCGTCGTTCGAGTGGAACTTGACGCCCTGACGCAGCTTGAAAGTGTATTCCAGACCATCATCGCTGGCCTCGACGCTTTCGGCCAGGCCGGGGACCACATTGGTCGTGCCCGTTTCAAATTCAAGCAACCGATTGTAGATTGGATGAGAAGACGCATCAAAGGTCGTCCCTGCGGTGTACAGCGCAGGATCGAACCCTTCAGGTGATCCTTCGGAACAATATACAAGTGTATTTGCCTGCGCCACGGCACCCGTCAGGGCGATCGCAGTCGTTGCGGCCAGAAGTTTGAGGTTCATGATTTTCTCCCAGAAAAAGACTTTAATAGACAATCGCATGGCTCTTTGTCGCCAGAGCATTCAGTGACAGCACAGGTCGTCGCGATCCCTCTGTCTAATGTATCCAAAATACAAAATCTAATGTCAACAGTGTCTTTCTGCGGATATCTTTGAAGGCTTTTTCTGCTATTGCACCCTGATTTCCAGAATTCATACTCATCTTCGCTGCGCAAACGATACGACGGCCCGAAACCCTCTGCCGCGCACTCAGACCTGGCTGTTCACGGGTGCGGATTGCATGCTCTCATGACCTGCACGCTCACGTCTTGTCCGTATGCGTAACCGCACGCCAATCCCGTGAGGGAGGGTTGGTCAAAAGTTTCGTTGCGCGCAGCTTCATGGCGACGGACACAGGGTCCCCGCCCCGCATTTTGTCCGCGGCCTCAAACGCAGCTGTCGCCTGCTCGAACCGGCCGGAACGATAATGCGCAAGACCTTGTTCGTAGGTCTCGATCCAATCAAGGGATCCTTCAAAACCGTCGGCCATCGCAATCAGCTCATAGACCACCAGCTCCTCGGTCCGGCCAAAGACCGCGAGCGTGTCCAGCTCTCGGACGACAATTGCGTCGCCTGCTTCGCGCCGGGTCTCGGGGCCGATCAGAATACGCGTGCCATACTCCTTGTTGGCCCCTTCCAATCGGCTGGCCACATTCACGACGTCACCGATCGCCGTGTAGTTCAACCGCTGCTCTGACCCAATGTTGCCAACCAGAGCTTCACCGCTGTTCAACCCGATCCTGACACGCAGGGAATTTCCGGCCTCGTCTTTGATGCCCGCATCTTCCACGGTCGCGACAAGATCCAGAGCCGCGCGGCAGGCATTTTCGGCATGGAGCGCATCCTTGCGCGGTGCCCCCCAGATCGCCATGACCGCGTCACCCATGAATTTGTCGATCGTCCCGTGATGGCGCGCGACGGCTGCTGCGGCCGCAGAGAAAAAGGGCTCCATCAACTGGATGATTTTGGGGCCGAGTTTTTCCGACAACCCGGTGAATCCGGTCACATCGCAAAACAATACGGATATCTGCTTCATGTCGCCACCGGGCTGCGTTTTGATGCCCTCGGCGACCAGCATCTTCACAAGATCGGTCGGCACGTATTTTCGGAACGCGGACAACCCTGCGGCCATGCTGGCCGTTGCCGCAGACAGATTGGCAAGCTCGGACAGGTTTGAAGGCCGGCGTGGAATGCGTTCGACGTCAAAGCGTTCGATCTTGCTCAGATCCTCGGCAATGCGCGCCAAAGGATTGGCCACAATTCGACGGATCAACCAGATTGCCAGGGCGGTTGAGACGATCACGACCCCGATCAGGATATAGATCAGGTTTATCAAGGTTGCATCGATGCCAGACAAAAAGGCCGCCTCAGGAATGACCGTAGCGACGCGCCACCCGTAAAAACCCAAAGGTGTCAGGGCCACCGCATAAGGGACGCCATCGATCACCACGCGCTTCGTCGAACTGCCCGCAGTCTTGCCATCCGGGTCGCCCAACAGTTTTTCCCCCGAGATCTTGGCAACCTCGTACAGCTCACCCTCGCCCATGCGCGCCGGTGTAACTTCGTCCGCTTTTGCGTCGGGAACAGCAATTACTTTGCCATCGGCATCCAGAATAAAGGCGGCTCCGAATTCGCCGGGCTCGAGCGTCGCCAGAAAGCGTGACAAACGGTCGGTTTCGATTGCGACCGCAAGGACACCCTGCCGCGCCCGGTTGACATCGATCGGCCCCGCAAATGCGTATACGGTCTTGTCACTGCCCGGAAGATCGCGTGCTTCGATCCATCCCATCGTGTCCAGGGACATGAAATTGTTGAACCAGGCATGATCGCGAGGATCATAGGAGGTCGGAACAAAGGTCCGTTCTTCGAACTGAATATCCCCGGGAATAAAAATGTATCGATCGGTCCGCAGGTTCCGGTCGCGGATATCCTTGTCGATCTCTATCATCTCAAGTCCGCTGTCGCCCAACCGATGCGACGCGAAAAAGTTGCCATCCGGCCAGCCGAAGAAAATCCAGGAAATATTCGGTTGCGCCTGCAACTGAGACAGAAAGACGAACTCTCGTTTATCGGCCTGCCGTGTTGCGATGACGTTCTGTACAAAGATCGTGCGCACCGCCGACCATGCGGCTTCGGCGGATCTGAGGGTTGCCCCGACTTCGATGCGGACCGCGTTTGCAATCTGGCTGTTGATCTCAGCGGCAAGCATGCGGCTGTTGTCACGCGCGGTCGTCCACCACAGCGAATGAACAACAAAGGTCGACACGCCGATGGATACGGCGACCAGCATAGATACAGCAATGCCGACACTGAACCGCATGAAAACCCCGAAAAGAATGTCCTGTACCACAGTATTCGGTTGAGATGGCAAGAAGAGCAAAGCTTAGTTTGCTCTAACCCCGAAAAATCACGCAACTGTTAAGCACATGTGTATGCCGCGACCGAAATCCACGGCACCTGGTCACTTGCCAATGCCCAGAGGACAGACCCTGCCCGTGGCGGAAATCAACTGCCCTTGGGTCCGGGTTTGCGACGTTTTGGAACTGCGTTGCCACCCTTGGCGGATTTGACGGCCGCCGCGCGTGCACGATTCTTCTTGCTGTTTGGCTTGCCCTTTGGCGGCGGTGGACCTTTCGGCGCGTCTCCGGCTGGTTTGGAGCGACCCCTCTTTTGCTCGACGCTGCCGGGCTTGCGCTTTTTCGGTTTTGCGCCCGAAGCGCTGAACTGGCTTTTTGCGTCGTCATCCGACGCTCGGCGGGTTTCGGTCGCGGGCACGGTCTGGGCATGCTGAACCTCGGGCTTGGATTGGCGGCGGTGGGCTTTCCGCTCAGCCGGAGAGTTTTCCTTTTTGTGTCCCGTAGGTCTGCCTTTGAACTTTCTTTTGAGACCGGGCCGACCGGTTGACGACAGGTCCGGTGCTTTGTCCAACCGCACAAGGTCTTTGGTTTCTTCGATTTTCATCTCTGGACCAATGGCGGTCAGAAAGCGGTCGACACTGGCTTCACTGATTTCGAAAAAAGTTACGTCCTCGGCAATCCGGATGGCACCGATGTCGTCTTTTGTCAGATCGCCCGCCTTGCAGATCATCGGCAGCATATGACGGGGGGACGCATTCTGATTGCGCCCTTCGGACAATGAAAACCAGACGCCTGGCCCAAAAGATGCGCGTGGCTTTGGGGCGGTCTGATCGACCGCCGACAGCTCTTCCGGGGCGGAATGGCGTAGTTTGTATTGCCTCAGGTAAGCGGCTGCGATTTGTTCGGACGTGAAGCGAGCAATCAGTTTTTCAACAGACGGGCGTTCGCTTTCCGTGATCTCGACCTGCCAGTCCTCTGATGCCAGCATCCGAGCCTGATCACGCTCGTTCACCTCATCCGCAGACGGGGCCGATCCCCATTCTGCTGTCAGCTTGGCAAATTTCAGAATGCGCTCTGCCTTTTTGCGCGATGATGGCGCGACGATCAGGGCACTGACGCCCTTGCGCCCAGCGCGACCCGTGCGGCCAGACCGGTGCAGCAGTGTTTCATGGCTGTTGGGCAGTTCGGCATGGACCACCAGATCAAGGTTGGGCAGATCGATGCCGCGGGCCGCGACATCGGTTGCAACACAGACCCGGGCCCGTCCATCGCGCATGGCCTGCAACGCGTTGGATCGTTCGCTCTGGGTCAGCTCACCTGACAGGGCCACGACCGAAAACCCCCGGTTCGACAGGCGCGCGGTCAGGCGCGAAACCATTGCTCGGGTGTTGCAGAAAACGATGGCATTGGGGGCCTCGTAAAAACGCAGCACATTGATTATCGCGTTTTCACCATCACGCGGCGCCACCGTCATGGCCCGATACTCGATATCCGCATGCTGGGTCAGTTCGCCGACCGTGCTCACACGTTCCGCGTCGCGCTGATACCGCTTGGCCAGATTGGCAATTGCGCGTGGCACAGTGGCAGAAAACAACAAGGTCTGACGATCTGCGGGTGTTTCATCAAGGATGAACTCAAGATCCTCGCGGAACCCCAGATCCAGCATTTCATCCGCTTCGTCCAGGACAACCGCTCGGATAGCTGTCAGATCGATTGAACCTCGATTGATATGGTCGCGAAGTCGTCCCGGAGTGGCCACAACGATATGTGCGCCTCGGGCCAACGCGCGACGTTCATCCCGAATGTCCATGCCCCCGACGCACGAGGCCAGAAACGCTCCCGCTCCGGAATACAACCAGCCAAGTTCCCGTTTTACCTGAAGTGCCAGCTCGCGGGTCGGTGCGACAACCAGCGCCAACGGCGCTTCGGGTTTGCCGAGCGTTTCTTCATCGCCTAGCACCCTGTGCGCTATCGCCAGACCAAACCCAATGGTCTTCCCTGATCCGGTCTGGGCCGAAACCAGCATGTCGCGCCCTTCCAGCTCGGGCTGGGTGACGGCTCGCTGAACTTGGGTCAATGTATCATAGCCCTTGCGCGCTAGCGCATCTGCAATGGTTTGTTTCACGGTGGTGGTTCTTTGTATCGGCCAGGTGATAGGCGCTGTGCGGAATTGCGATCAGCGGATCATCCAAGGGTAAAGACAGCCCCTTATCGGCTGCCATCCCGGTTGTATAGACGGGAAAACGGGCATTTTCGCCGAAAAGCTCCTCATAAGGGAACACCCTGACAGGTCAGACCCTGACGCAACCGCCAGGGCCGGGCCGCGTCAAGCCTGGGTCAACGCGGGAACATAATTCAACATCTTGCCGGCAGCTGCCTGCTGTTGGGCGTCGGAAACATGCACCGGGCACGCATAATCGCGCCGATCATTTCGATGACATGGCCGTCGTCGATGCGACATGGGTCAAACAAGTGCCCGAGCGGGATCGTTCCTGATCTTGTTGCCCCAATCTCAAGCCCCTGTTGCCCGAAGAAGTACTCTGCCACGGGTCAAACCACTCACTTTTTCGATGATGGCATCGGCATCAATACAGTGGTGGCGATAGAGATCACCGATCGTTCCTGTCTGGCCAAAATGTTCGACCCCCATCGGAATGGTCTGATGACCGAGCACAGCGCCCAGCCACGACAATGTTGCAGGATGCCCGTCAATCACGGTGACCAGATTGCAGTGCGCTGGCAGACCAGACATCAGGGTTTCGATGTGGGATAGTGCGGCGGGGTTGCCGCGCGACCGCGCGCGTTGTGCAGCCGTCCAACCGGCATTCAGCCGATCCGCGGACGTCACGGCCAAAACGCCGATATCGCGACGGCCCTCGCCGATCATACCGGCGGCCTTGATCGCCTCGGGCGCGACGGCACCTTGATAGGCGATTACAACTTCGCAATTGGGCCCCGGTTTTCGCAACCAATAGGCCCCGTCAATGGCACCCTGTCGAAACTGGTCATCCACGCGTTTGCCCGGCTGCTCAATCGGGTTGGTCGTCAGACGCAGATAGACGGAACCGCCGGTTTCATCGCGCAACCATGTGCGCTCGTCAGGTTGTCCTTCACCGTCGCGTTGCAGATAGTCGAAGGCCCATTCCATGATCACCGCCAGTTCATCAGCAAAGGCGGGTTCAAATGCAGCCAGCCCGTCCTGGCTCATCCCGATCAGCGGTGTGCCGACGGACTGATGCGCTCCGCCTTCAGGTGCCAGTGTCACGCCCGACGGCGTACCAACCAGAATAAAGCGTGCATCCTGATAGCAGGCATAGTTCAGCGCATCGAGGCCGCGACTGACAAAGGGGTCATAGACGGTGCCGATCGGGATCAAACGTTTGCCAAACAGGGAATGCGACAGACCCGCCGCTCCCAGAAGCAGCATCAGGTTCATTTCGGCGATCCCAAGCTCGATATGCTGCCCTTCCGGCGTGAATTCCCATTTCGCCGTCGAAGGGATCCGATGTTCTATGAAGGCATCGGCTTGCGTGGATCGGGCAAACAGCTTGCGCCTGTTCACCCAAGGCCCCAGGTTCGTCGTGCCGGTGACATCCGGAGAGGTTGTCACGATGCGTTCGGTCAACGGGCCATCACCTTTTGACAGATCGTCAAGGATCTTGCCAAACGCCATCTGGGTCGAGATTTCACGGCTGGTGTCGACCTCGATCCTTGGCACGTCCAGCTTGTCATCGAAATAGCGGCGCGGACCCTTGGCAAAGAACGGTGCCCTGGCCAGAAAATCCTTGAATGCGGCGGGGTCCTGTACTGTCGCAAGCGGCTCCCATTCCTCGCCGTCTGGCACGCCCATATGCGACTGCCACGCGGCGAACTGGCTGTTGTTCATCAGCCCGCCGTGATTGTCCTTGTGACCTGCGATGGGGGTGCCCCACCCTTTGACGGTGTAGGCCAGGAAACAGGTCGGGCGATCATGATCGATGGCGGCAAATGTCCGGGCCATGGTCTCGACGCAATTGCCGCCAAGGTTTTCCATCAGCGCCGCCAGCTCTGCGTCCGTCCGCCGTTCAATCAAGGCAGTCACATCCCCCTGATCCCCCAGATCGTCCATCAGGCGCTGCCGCCAGACTGCGCCCCCCATGAAGGTCAAAGCCGAATAATCCTGATTGGGGCACGCATCGATCCAGTCGCGCAGGCGATCGCCACCCGGTTCTTCAAAGGCCGCGCGTTGCAGAACCCCATATTTCACGCGCACGACATCCCAACCGAACGCATCGAAGATCTTTTCAATCCGTTCGAACAGCCCTTCGCGGACGATGCCATCCAGGGATTGCCGGTTGTAGTCAATGATCCACCACGTATTGCGCAGGTCGTTCTTCCAGCCTT
The DNA here is from genome assembly GCF_013033125.1 of Ruegeria sp. HKCCA4008. NCBI lineage: Bacteria > Pseudomonadati > Pseudomonadota > Alphaproteobacteria > Rhodobacterales > Roseobacteraceae > Ruegeria > Ruegeria sp. HKCCA4008. Next base: position 215,580 of record NZ_WQDM01000004.1, on the reverse strand, counting down.
CCTGCAATGCCTCGTACACATTGCCTTCGTCCAATTCTGCGTCGCCTACAAGGGCCACCATCCGCCCCATCGGAGCATCCGAGCCCCAGCTTTTGGCCTTGATGTAATCCTGAATGATCGAGGCAAACGAGGTGATCGCGACACCCAAACCCACAGACCCGGTGGAAAAATCAACGTCGTCGATATCCTTGGTCCGGCTGGGATAGCTTTGCACACCGCCAAAACCACGGAAATTTTCCATCTTCTCGCGCGTTTGATTGCCCATGAGATACTGCATCGCATGGAAAACCGGCGAGGCATGGGGTTTGACAGCCACCCGGTCTTCAGGGCGCAGGGCCGAAAAATAGAGCGCGGTCATGATCGACACCATCGAAGCAGACGACGCCTGATGGCCACCAACCTTGATCCCATCCACCTTTGGCCGGATGTGGTTGGCATGGTGGATCATCCAATGCGACAACCATAACAGACGTTGTTCAACGATCTTCAACTGGGTGGGATCAAGGTGCATGGCGGTCTCCGGGTTCAGGCGGCGCTGCGGGCAGGATAAGGCAAAGCTTGCTCCAAGTCTGCGAGGATATCTTCGACATCCTCAAGCCCGACGGACAAACGGATCAAACCATCGCTGATCCCATGCTCGGCCCGTTCTTCCGGGGTATAGGTCGAATGAGTCATGGATGCAGGGTGCTGGATCAGCGTTTCGGCATCGCCCAAGGACACCGCGCGCTGGATCATGTTCAGACGATTCATGAATTCGATCCCACCGGACAGGCCGGACTTGATCTCGAACGCGATCATGGCGCCGGGTTGGGACATTTGCCGCTGCGCGACATCATGCTGGGCAAAGCTTTTCAGCCCGGGGAAGTAAACCTCGCCGACGGCGGGATGGGCCTCGAGGAAATCAGCGACGACCCTGGCTGACGCGCAATGACGATCCAGACGCAGGTTCAGTGTTTTCAGGCCACGCAGGATCAGCATCGCGTTGAAAGGGGCCATGACCGCACCGGTCATATCCTTCATTCCGACCAGGCGGATTTCGGCGATCTGTTCGGCGGTGCCGACAACCAGACCAGCGACCACGTCGCCATGACCGCCGAGATATTTGGTGGCAGAATGCAGAACGATATCCGCCCCGTGCTCGATCGGGCGGGTCAGATAGGGGCTGGCATAGGTGTTGTCGACGACAACCGTTGCTCCGACCGAATGCGCAATCTCGGCGCTGGCGGCGATGTCCACCAAGCGCATGTTCGGATTGGCCGGAGTTTCGAAATAGACAACGCGGGTTTTGTCGGAAACGGCGGCTTTCAGGTTCTCTGGGTCTGTCATGTCGACATGGGTGATCGTGACCCCCCATTTCGCCAAACCATGACGCATAAAGGCGAAGGTGCAGCCATAGAGCGTTTTGTCTACGATGACTTCGCCCCCCGGCGACAGCAGGGTCCAAAGCACTGCCGTGATCGCCCCCATTCCGCTGGAAAGGGCCAGTCCGGCCTCGGCCCCTTCAAGCACGGCAATGCGTTGTTCCAGAAGGTCACATGTGGGGTTCGAAATACGGCTGTAGATATGACCTGCGCGTTCCCCGGCAAACATCTCTCCACCAGCCTCTGCGGTTTCAAAGGCAAACGTGGACGTCAAATGCAGCGGTGGGGTAAGGGCGCCGTCATTTTCCAGAGGATTGTAAGCGTGGTGAATGGCGCGGGTGGCAAATCCGGTAGAACGAGTCATTGCAAGCTCCTGTTTCAAGTTGGCGCCAGTTTGCACCTTTACTTTGGGCTTTTGCTTGCAAATAGTACCAATGCTGCGATCCATATTGGCAGATTCTGCCAAGTTTTAGGTTGAAATGGACGATAAAGACAGACAGATCATTCGGGCGCTGCAAAAGGACGGGCGCATGACGAACCAGGACCTTGCCGACGAGGTGAGCCTGTCTCCGTCGCCGTGTCTGCGCCGGGTCAAGAACCTCGAAGCGCGCGGGATCATAAAGGGTTACAGCGCAGATGTGGACGCCGCCGCATACGGCATAGGCATTACCGTTTTTGTGCGGATCCGGTTGGAGCGGCACAATGAAACGGACGTTCAGAATTTCGAAAAACGCGTTCGGATGATCGACGAAGTTCTTGAATGCCACGTGCTAACCGGGGCGATGGACTATCAGTTGCGGGTGTTGGTATCGGATCTCGAGGCATATGAAGAATTCATTCGAAACAGAATTCACCCGATCGGTGGGATTGCTTCGATTGACACCAGTTTTGTTTATGGAACGGTAAAGAAGACCGCCGTTTTTCCACCCTGATGGAACGCCCGGCCAATCTGCAAACTCAGGTTGAGGTGCATGTTTAACGGGCGCGGGGACGAGGAGTCACAGCCAACATATGACGATGGCGACGCGGGCGAGAGGACCTTTGAGCCTCGGTCGCACAGGGTTGCGACGCGCCGCCAGCCGTTGATCCTTTCGAACATGATCTAGGCGCGATTGCGCTGCTTGGCGTGCCTTGCAGGCAACCAGCACTGTTTGCATCCCTGAATTCTGGCACGCACCCCAGAGATCAGACATGTTCACCGCTCGTTTTTTTCGAACCGTGAACACGCTGACCTGCCAAGTTCAATGGGTTCCGGGCCTAGTAGGCGACCATCGTCAAAAGCTCATATTCCGCAACCATTTCATCATCCTGCTGGGTCAGGGTGACATGCCAGCGGACTTCGCCGTATTCCTCGTTCCGTTTGGTCTTGGCCTTGACCGTCAACCGCACCTTGATGGTATCACCCGCCTCGACGGGCTTCATGAATCGCAACCCGTCAAGACCCGTGTTTGCCAGAACCGGGCCTTCGTTCGGTTCAACAAACAATCCGGCTGCAAATGACAAAAGCAGATACCCATGGGCCACACGGCCCGGGAAGAACGGGTTCCGTTCCGCCGCTGCCTGATCCATATGCGCATAGAACGTATCGCCGGTGAAATTGGCAAAGTGTTCGATGTCTTCCATCGTGATTGTACGGGGCGCCGTGTGGAGGGTCTCGCCAATCGCCAGCTCGTGGAACCGGCGCGTGAACGGATGGGCTGGCCCTTCGACCTCGTTCGCGCCGGGAACCCATTTGTTCCCGATCGCGGTCAGCAGATCGGGCGATCCCTGAATGGCTGTCCTCTGCATGTAATGCTTCACGCCACGCACACCGCCCATCTCCTCGCCGCCGCCAGCGCGTCCGGGGCCGCCGTGAACCATATGCGGCAGAGGAGAGCCGTGGCCGGTGGATTCCTTCATCGAGTCGCGATTGTTGAAATACAGCCGCCCGTGATAGGCCCCGGCCCCCAGGGCAACGTGCCGTGCCACATCCGCGTCACGGGTGATGACCGATGCCACCAACGACCCTTGCCCGCGATTTGCCAGTTCGATCGCATGGTCAAGATCGCGATACCCCATCACCGTGCTGACCGGGCCAAAAGCCTCGGTGTCATGGACGCGTCGGGCCGCATCCGGATTGGCACAGTGGTACAACATCGGCGGCAGGAACGCGCCTTTCTCGGCATCCGCCCCATCAACCTGAAAATCGTCAGGGTTGCCGAAAACACGCTCGGCTTCCTGCCCGATGATTGCCGCCTTTTCCAGAACATCGCGTTTCTGACCGTTCGAGACCAGCGCGCCCATGCGTGTGGTTTCCAGCCTTGGGTCGCCGATGACCGTTTTTGCCAACCGCGCGGACAGGGCTTCGATCACCGCCTGCACCTGAGGCTCTGGGGCAATGATCCGGCGGATCGCCGTACATTTCTGCCCAGCCTTCGTGGTCATCTCGCGCTGGACTTCTTTGACAAAAAGATCGAATTCCGGCGTTCCGGGCTCGGCATCAGGGCCCAGGATCGAGCAGTTCAGACTATCCTGCTCGGCCACGAAACGAACTGAATTCTCCAGAATCACCGGGTTGGAACGCAGTTTCGACGCCGTTTCCGCGGATCCGGTGAAACTGACCACGTCCTGCATGGTCAGACGGTCCAGCATATCGCCCAGACCACCCGAAACCAGCTGCACCGCGCCAGCAGGCAAAATGCCGGAATCCAGCATCAGCCGGACGCATAGTTCGGTGACGTAGCACGAGTTCGTCGCCGGCTTTACGATGGCCGGAACGCCTGCCAGAAGGGTCGGAGCCAGCTTTTCCAGCATCCCCCAGACAGGGAAGTTGAACGCGTTGATGTGAACCGCCACCCCGTGCAACGGGGTGCAGATGTGCTGCCCCAGAAAGGTGCCATTGCGCGACAGCTGCTCGACCTCACCGTCCAGATAGACATGTCCGTCCGGCATCTCGCGTCGACCTTTCGAAGCGAAGACGAACATCGTGCCGATACCACCGTCTATGTCGATCAAGTGGTCGGACTGGGTGGCGCCTGTGCTGAAAGACAGGTCATACATTGCCTGCTTGTGCTGACCCAAATGAATGGACAACGCCTTGAGCATCTTGGCCCGCTGGTGAAACGTCATCTGCCGCAGCGCCGGCCCGCCGACATTGCGCGCATAGTCCAGCATCCCCTGCACATCCAACGCGCTGTTGCCGGCCGTGGCGATCACCTCGCCGGTGACCGCGCTTGTTATATTGCGGGCACCCGCACCGGGCGAAACCCATTCACCGGCCGCGAAGCTGGAAATCTGTTGGATTGTCATGAGCGTCTCCTCATTTGTTGTGTGATCTTCGCGCGGCCATATGCCCGTCCCACGAAATCATAATATAAACCGATCGGTCGGTCAATAAATTGGCGAATTGGCACCCCAAACCGAACATCTCAGACTTGCGCTGGCAGTCGCGCGAAACCCCGAAACCGGATGCGGCCGCCCCGTTCCGCGCCGTCAGTGATGCGATAGGTCGGGAATCGCGCCAGAAACCGTCCGACGGCCACGCGACCCTCCATACGCGCCAGGGTCAGGCCGACGCAGGTATGGGGCCCTCCGGCAAAGGCGTGATGCTTGTTGGGACGTCGATCCAATACAACCTCATCAGGTTGTGCAAACTGCCGCGGATCGCGATTGGCCGCGCCGATACACAGGTAAATGTCCGTACCTGCCGGAATGGTCTGACCGTGGAACATTACATCTTCGGTGGTCAGACGATTGCCAAACTGATTTGGGCTTTCCAGCCGCAGAAACTCGTCCACTGCCGTGTTGATCAGATCCGGATTGGCCAGAAGCTCGGCCCGTTTGTCGCGGTGCCGTTCCAACAGTTCCAATGCGTTGCCGATCAGGTTGGTGGTGGTCTCGTGCCCTGCATTCAGAATGAAGATGCAGTTCTGGTACAGCTCGACCTCGGTCAAGCCACCATCGGTGTCATCCTGCATCAAACGTGTCAGGACATCCGTCGCAGGATCTCCGGGATTGGCCCGGCGATCTTCTATGACATGCCGAAGATAGTCCTTGAAATCATATACCGACCGGTTGCCCCACTCTTCCTGCTCGGGCGTCAATTGAGGTTCCAAAGCGCCCAGAATAGCCAAAGACCAATCCCGCAAAGGGCCACGTTCCGATCTGGGAATGCCAAGCAGGTTGCCGATGATCTCGATCGGGATGGCACCGGCGAAATCCTCGATCAACTCTACCGAGCGCTTGGCCTGCATCTCGTCCAGCAGCCCATCGACAAGTTCAATCAGGCCCGGTTCCATCTGCGCCAGCGCCCGTGGGTTCATCGCACCGACCATGACCTTGCGGACGCGGGTATGCAGAGGCGGGTCATTGAACACAAGGCTGGTGGTATGGTGTTCGTACAGCGGGCTGTCGATACCGTATTTGGGGCCGAAAACCGCCTTTTTATCCGATATGAAACGCTCGGTATCCCGGTACACCAGATCCAGGTCGTCATACCGCGACAGGACCACCGAACCATCGGGCTGCCAGCAGACGGGCGTGTCTTCGCGCAACGCGGCGTAGGTTGGATAGGGATCCGTATGAAACCCGTCCGGAAGCGCAGTCAAAGAGAACATCAGTGACCCATCGCTCCCATTTGTTCGGGAAGGACCAGAACCAGCCAAGGCACCAGAACGATCAGAGCCAGACGGAAGATGTCTGCCACCCAGAACGGTGTGACCCCCTTGAAGATTGTTCCGGTCGATACGTCCCCGACCACGCCTTTCAGAATGAACACGTTCAGACCCACGGGCGGCGTGATCAAACTGATCTCGGTCACGACGACGACAACGATGCCGAACCAGATCGGATCATATCCCAATGACGTGACCAGTGGGAAAAAGATCGGAACCGTCAGCAACAGCATCGACAGCGATTCAAAGACGCATCCCAGAATGATGTAGATCCCGAGGATCATCAGGATAACGACGAAGGGCTCCACCTCATATGCGGTGACCAGGGCGATCAACGCTTCGGGCAGACCGGCCAGGTTGATGAAGTTCGAAAAGATCTGCGCGCCGATCAGAACCGAGAACAGCGCCGCGGCGGTGAAACTGGTTTCCTTCAGCACTTCAAAGGTCGATCCAAGGGTCAGCCCGCCGCGCGACAATGCGATCAGGAATGCCCCCATCGCGCCCATACCGGCGGCTTCGGTCGGGCTGAAGGTCAGGTTCAGGGGGTAGAAATCGAACGCTCCGTACAAGCCGCCTATCACCAGGAAGAACAGCAGCAACACCGCCCAGACCGAGCGCAGGGCCGACAGGCGTTCGCCCCAGCCGTGGCGTTCACCGGCCGGGCCGGCCTCGGGCCTGCGCCAAACAGTCCAGCGCACCGCGAACAGATAGAAGAGGATGCCAAGTACACCGGGGATGATGCCAGCAACGAAGAGCTTGCCGATCGATGTTTCGGTCAGCAGGCCGTAGATCACCAAAATGACCGACGGTGGGATCAGGATACCCAGCGTGCCCCCCGCTGCAATCGACGCGGTCGACAACTCATCCGAGTAGCGGTACCGGCGCATCTCGGGCATCGCGACTTTGGACATGGTCGCTGCCGTTGCCAGCGAGGAACCGCAAATGGCCGAAAAGCCGCCGCAGGCGGCAACCGTCGCCATGGCGATACCACCTCGGAAGTGGCCCAGGAAGGCGTTTGAGACCGCGTATAATTCGCGCGCGAGCCCGCCCTTGTTCACGAACAGACCCATGAGGATGAACAGTGGCACGACCGAAAGGCCATAGTCCTGTGCCGTGTCCGTAATCTGGCGACCCACCATCGACATGGCGGCCTTCAGCCCACGCTCGGACAGGATGCTGCCACCGCGTTCATATGCGAACCCAAGCGTCCCCACGAGGCCCATCGCAAACACGATGGGCAAACGTACCAACACAAGAACCAAGACAAGGGCGAAACCGATCAGTGCGGCAGTCATCAGGCGTGCTCCGACAAGGTTTGGGGGGCAAAAATGTGCAAAAGACCGGTGATGACCATCGCAACGGCCGTTATTGCGGTGAAGGCGGCGATGAACCAGCCGACATAGAAGACGGGGATCGACAGGTATTCGGTGACATCCCCGTAATCCCGCGCACGTTCAGCCAGAACCCAAACGCGCTGAATCGGCCAGATCAGCATGATGCCGGACACCAGATAGACTATCGCATCGCGCGCCCTGCTCAGCCGCAGGCGGGAAAAAATTCCATCGGTCAGGTCAACGGCGATTTGCCCCTTCCCGGCCGAAATCATCGGCAAAACCGAGAACACAAGGATCGCCATCAGAATCCGCGTCAGTTCGGTTGCCGCCTCGATCGGAGCATTGAAGACTGAGCGCAGGATGACGTCAAAAAAGGTCATCACCATCAGGATGAACAGCGCCACACAGGCCAGCACCGTCGGAATGATACTGACGCGACGCGCGAAGGTCACGATAGATTGCATGATTGGCCCCCAACGGGTGAAGATGGCTGGCGGGTCAACCCCGCCAGCCCGGCTGCGTTACTGGGCAGCCATTTCGTTAACGATCATGTCATAAGCGGCTTGCGCATTAACACCGGTGCCATTGACTTCTTCGATGACCTTGGCACGCACATCGGCAGCGATCGCATTGAACTTTTCCAGATCTTCAGCAGAGGCTGCATTGATCGCGTTGCCCTCGGTCTGTTCGGTCGCTTCACGGCCGATCGCGTCGATCTCATCCCAGATTTTACCGATTTCGCGGCTCAGCGGTTCGCCGAAGACCTGTTCTTCCAAAGCGGCCTGCACATCGGCGGGAAGATCCGCAAAAGTGTCTTCGTTCATGATGAACGCAAATGACCCGCGATACAGGCCACCCGGAACTTCATATACGTTTTGCGCCACTTCGGTCAGCTTGAAACCCTTGCGGGATTCAAATGGCATGACCACACCATCAGCAGCTTTCGACGCGAGTGTCTCGTATACTTTCGGCGCAGGAACCTGAATTCCGGTTGCGCCCAGCGCGGTGCCGACATCTCCGCCGACACCACCCGGGATACGCACCTTGAGGCCCGATACCTCGTTGAGGTTGGTCACCGGGCTGCTGGAATGAAGCTGTGCCGGGCCGTGTGTGTGCAGGGCGATCACTTTCACACCGCGATGTTCGTCCGCCGCCTTGAGATACTTGTCGTATGTACGCCAATACGCGACCGAGGCCGCTTCGGCCGAGCCCTCATATCCGGGCAGCTCAATCATCTTGGTGGTGACGAAACGACCGGGCTGGTATCCGTGGAAGATGATCGACGCATCCGCCGCGCCATCCATGATCAGGTCCATCTGCGCCGGCGGCGGGGCAATTCCCAGCTTCAGTTCAGCAGTGACTTTGCCGTCGGTGGCTTCTTCGACCATTTCCACGAATTTCGGCCACATCTTCGCGTTGATGCCGTGGGTCGGCGGTGCCCAGCTGGAAATCGTCAGCGTATAATCCGCCGCCAGCGCCACTGTGCCCAAAACGGCCAGCGCGGCCGAGGCCAAAAGAGTGCTCAACTTGGTGAACTTCATGATTTTGTCTCCTCCCTGTGAAACATGACTCGAGAATGCGTTAATGGTCACTTTTGTAACCATCAACATGTTAATTGTTTTCCAACTGGCCCGCGAGGCGCCACGAACCGGGACTTTCTTTCGCTACGGTTAGCATATTTGCGGCGCACCGGCTGATGCCGATTTCGTTGCAATAGTTCATCGGTCCTCCTCTCCAGCGGGGAAAGCCGTATCCATGGATTTGAACCATATCGACAGCTTCGGCGTTTTCCGCGATCCCCTCTTCAATGATCAAAGCGCCCTCGTTGACCAAGACCGCCAGCAACCGCGAACTGATTTCCTCGTTCGAAAAATCCCTGCGGGTGATGCCCTGCTGGTCGGAATAGGCTTCGATCAATGCCTCAACTTCGGGGTCCCGAACCGGATCGCGACTGCCCTCTTCATAGCGGTACCACCCTTTGCCGACACGCTGGCCGAAACGCTCGCGCTGACAAAGCTGGTCCGCGATGGTGACATAACGTTCCTTCGGGTCGCGGTTGGCGGCATTGCGTTTGCGGTTCGCCCAGGCAATTTGAAGACCGGTCAGATCCTGAAGCTCGTAAGGCCCCATGGGCATCCCGAACGCCCGCATTGCACGGTCCACCTGATAGGGAAGCGCCCCATCTGCCAGCAGATAATCGGCCGCGCGCCGATAAGCGGCCAACATGCGGTTGCCAATGAACCCATCGCAGATACCCGACAGCACCGAAACCTTACGAAGCTTTTTGCCAAGCGCGACCGCGGTTGCGACCACTTCAGCAGAGGTTTGCGGAGCTACCACGACCTCGAGCAGTTTCATGACATGGGCCGGGCTAAAGAAATGCAGCCCGATGCATCGGGCCTGATTGCCGACGTCCGCGAAAATTTCGCGCGGGTCCAGATAGGACGTATTGGTGGCCAAAATCGCATCGCTGCTCATACGCCTTGCCAGCTCGTCAAATACCTGCTGCTTGACGGACAGGTCTTCAAAGACGGCCTCGATCGCCAGTTCGGCATCCGCAGCGTCTGCATAACTGTTCACCGCACGAAACGCAGCAAGGCGATCCCGAAGCTGCGCCTCGGACATCTTGCCTCTCTTGACCGCGCCTTGCAGCAGACCCTCGACCCGATTGTGCGCTGCGGCCGCAGCGTCAGCGTCTCGCTCGATCAACGTCACGGACAGCCCGCCGTTCAGGGCCGCAGTTGCGATCCCTGCCCCCATCAACCCACCTCCGACAACGGCGATCCGTGTTATGTCACGGGCGGCCACGTCTTTGATCAACGAAGGTTTGGACACGGCACGTTCAGCAAAAAAAGCGTAGCGCAAAGCGCGGCTTTCCGGGCTTTGGCGCAACTCGAGATGGCGCGCGCGCTCTTTCGGTTGTGCGGTGGCAAATGGCTCAACCGACCAACCAAGCGCCGTCAGGTTTTCCAACGGCGATTTCTGACCCTTGGCGCGTTTTTTCAAAGCCTCGCGGCTCGCCTCCAACAGATCCGGCGCAAACTCCGCCACAGCACGCTGGCTGACAGGTATTGGGCGTTCGGGAAGGTCGGCAACCAATTCCAGGACAGCAGCCCTGGGGTCTTCGGCGACGCGGTCGACGCCGCCAAGCTCGGCCAGTGTCTCTGCCCTGAGAATTTTGCCCGAACAGGCCATGTCAATTGCAGCCTGCATCCCGACCAGACGCGGCAATCGTTGTGTGCCCCCTGCCCCGGGGATCAAGCCCACATTGACTTCCGGCAAACCAAAACCCGTTCCCGGCGCTGCGATCCGCCACGCACAGGCCATGGCGATTTCGAACCCGCCGCCCAGCACGTTGCCATGCATGCAGGCAATGAACGGAACCTCGCTGTCTTCGATTTTCTGAACCACGTCGGGCAAGTGCGGCTCGACCGGCGGCGCATCGAACTCGGACATGTCGCCGCCTGCGACAAAGGTTTTTCCAGCGCAACACAGCACCGCCACGCGCGCGCCCTTGACCGCATCAACCGCGTCAGACAGCCCTTGCCGAACACCTGTCGACGTCGCGTTTACCGGCGGGTTGTCAATGGTGACCCACGCCACGTCGCCCTTAAATTCAACGCTCACCAGCGACGACTGCGACATTTGCAATCCCTTTGATCGGTTCAGATTCGGTTCGGGTTTATATATTGACCAACCGTTCGGTTAATGCAATGATTAAGTTGAAACGAGACCAGATGAGACAGTCATGAGCGATACGATTCTTGTACAAGACAACGGGAACTGGGCCGAAATCACCCTGAACCGCCCGGACAAGCTGAACTCGTTCAATGAAGAAATGCACCTGGCGCTTCAGGAGGCGCTGAAAGCCGCGCGCGACGGCGGGGCCCGCGCGATATTGCTGACCGGTGCCGGACGAGGCTTTTGTGCCGGTCAGGACCTCGGCGATCGCGACCCGTCGAAAATGGATGGCCCGCCGGATTTAAGCAAAACGGTACGCAGTTTCTATGCCCCTCTTGTCCGGTTGATCCGGTCGATGAATATCCCGGTGATCTGCGCCGTGAACGGAGTAGCCGCCGGGGCGGGTGCTAATCTGGCGCTGGCCTGTGATATGGTTCTGGCCGCGGAAAGTGCGAAATTCATTCAGAGCTTTTCCAAGGTGGGCCTGATTCCCGACACAGGCGGCAGTTGGCACTTGCCGCGCCTGTTGGGCGAGGCACGCGCCAAGGGGCTGGCCCTGACAGCCCAACCCCTTCCGGCCAAGCAAGCCGAAGATTGGGGGCTGATCTGGAAGGCGGTGGCCGATGATCAATTGATGACCGAAGCGCGCGCACTTGCCGCGCAATTGGCAAACGGCCCCACCCTCGGGCTCGGGCTGACAAAACAGTGCATTCAAACGGCTGCCACCACGTCCCTCTCGGATCAGCTTGAGATCGAAGCAGACGCAATGAAGACCTGCGGGGAAAGCGCGGATTACGCCGAGGGCGTATCCAGTTTTCTTGAAAAGCGGGCGCCGAATTTCCAGGGACGCTGATGATGACACCCAAAGAACGTGCCACGAAATCCGCTGAAGCGATGTGGGCGAATGACCAAGCCAGCAAATGGTTCGGGATGGATCTGGTCGAAGTCGACGAAGGCCGTGCAGTTCTGACCCTGACAGTCGGGGACCATCACTGCAACGGGCACGGCATTTGCCACGGGGGCGTCACTCATGCCCTAGCCGACAGCGCCTTTGCCTTCGCCTGCAACAGCCGCAACGTGGCAACCGTCGGCCAGCATACGATGATGAGCTACCTCGCGCCCGGAAAAAAAGGGGACCATCTGACCGCAACCGCGTCAGAGGTTGCCGTCACCGGCCGCAGTGGCATCTATGACGTCCGCGTCACCAACCAAGACAACACCCTGATCGCCGAGTTTCGCGGAATGTCCCGCGCGGTCGGCGGGCAGAATTTTCAGGAATAGCTTCGCGACTGGAGGAGTGACGCGATGGAAGACCTTTCCCCAAACAAAGCGGATCTGGACCCGATCGAGATCGCCTCGATCGACGAAATCCGCGCGACGCAGCTTGAACGCCTCAAATGGTCCGTTCGCCACGCCTATGAGAACGTTCCGATGTACAAGCAACGGTTTGACGAATCCAGTGTGCATCCCGACGATCTTCAGCAGCTTTCGGATCTGGCGAAGTTTCCGTTCACGTACAAGAATGATCTGCGTGACAACTATCCCTTCGGCCTGTTCGCCGTTCCACGTAGCCAGATCATTCGCCTGCACGCCTCGTCCGGTACGACGGGCAAGCCGACGGTCGTGGGCTACACGAAAAACGACATCGACAATTGGGCGGATCTGGGCGCAAGGTCCCTGCGCGCATCGGGGTTGCGCAAGGGGGACATGGTGCACAATGCCTATGGTTACGGGTTGTTCACCGGCGGACTTGGCGCACATTACGGCATCGAGCGGCTTGGCGCGACCGTCGTCCCCATGTCCGGCGGGCAAACCGAAAAGCAAGTCAACCTGATCAACGATTTCCGGCCCGACGGGATCATGGTTACGCCTTCCTATATGCTCAATATCCTTGAACAGTTCCACAAGGCGGGGCTCGACCCGCGTGAAAGCTCGCTGAAGGTTGGCGTGTTCGGTGCCGAGCCCTGGACAGACGCCATGCGCGCCGAAGTCGAGGATGCGTTTGATATGCATGCGGTCGACATCTATGGCCTGTCCGAAATCATGGGGCCCGGGGTGGCCAATGAATGCGTGGAAACCAAGGATGGCCCGGTGATCTGGGAAGATCACTTCCTGCCTGAAATCATTGATCCCGCGACCGGAGAGGTCCTGCCCGATGGCGAAACTGGCGAGTTGGTGTTCACGACCCTGACCAAGGAAGGTTTGCCGATGATCCGCTATCGCACGCGCGATCTGACCTGCCTGCTGCCGGGGACAGCACGATCCATGCGCCGGATGGCCAAGATCACCGGTCGCAGCGACGACATGATGATCCTGCGCGGCGTCAACGTCTTTCCCAGCCAGATCGAAGAACAGGTCATGGCGACGGGGGGCCTGGCCCCTTATTATCAGATCGAGCTGTACAAATCCGGCCGCATGGACGCCATGCGGGTTTATGTTGAATCGTCTCCGGATTCCACCGACGAACTGTCCAAGACGGCCGCGGCACGGATGCTGACCAAGCGGATCAAGGACGTCGTTGGCGTCTCAACGGAAATTGTTGTAGGTGACCCCGGCGACGTCGAACGCTCTCAGGGCAAGGCGAAGCGCGTCGTCGACAATCGCGATAAGGAATAAGCCGTGGCCCGTACAATCGCCAAAGATCACGACCAGAAGCGGAAGCAAATCCTGAAAACGGCCGCCAAAGTGTTCGCCGACCAAGGGTTTGATCGCGCCTCGATGACCCTGTTGGCAAAAGAGTGCGGGATTTCCAAGGCAAACATCTACCACTATTACGACAGCAAGGATGCCATCTTGTATGACATCCTTGAAACCTACCTGCGCGAGCTTCGCGACCGCATCTGCAATGTGGATCTGAACGGTCTTACGTCTGAACAGAAGCTGCGGAAAGCGGTGCGCGAAATCCTGTTTGCCTACCAGGGCGCAGATGACGAACACCGAGTGCAGATCAGCGGCATGAGCGCGTTGACCGAGGAACAGCAGAAACTTCTGCGCGGGTATCAGCTGGAATTGGTGAATTTTGTGCGCGACATCCTGAAAGAGCTGGCCCCGACAGCCTTCAACGATGACAAGGACAAGCTGCGCGGCACCACGATGTCAGTTTTTGGGATGCTGAACTGGTATTACATGTGGAACAGCGGAGCAGGGCCCAAGGCCCGCGAAGACTATGCCGATCTGGTCAGCACTCTGACCGTCCATGGTATCCACAAGCTCTAGCTGGGGCCTTTCGGGCAAAACCGTTCGAAATCCAACGCAGGTATGCCTGCCCTTGACCCGTTGCCACAGTGGCAGGTTCAGGGCCGCAACGTGTTTCCCTCATCCTGACCAATCAATGCGGAACTCTTCCCGAAACGCAAAACGCGCCAGATGAGCCTCGATGACCTGTTGCCATCGGGCCAGATCACCGCGCGCCCGGGTGGCGGCGGTTACGGTCAAGCTGGTGTCGCCTGCCGAAAGGGTGACTCGGTTCCCGTCCGGAAAGCTCACGCTGCCTTGCGTTTCATCGAATGTCACCCGAGCCTTGTGCGACCAGTGTTTGCAAAGCTGTTGCAGGTATTTCGACGCCGCGCCTGTCTGTGCGATTCCCGAAGCCACCTGATCGGGCAGCAGGCTGAGCCCATCAGCAGCAGCGGCCCGGATTGCCTTGGCGAACAAAGTCACATCGATGTCCGTGGCCACGAATGTTGCCCCCAGATCCAGGCATTTTCGCTGCATGACCGGGTCCAGCGACAATATCCCTGCCGGTTTGCCTGCCGCAACGATGCGCCGGATCGCATCAAGAACGGCCTCGATCACGTCCGGGTGCCCGGCATCGCCGATATGGCCCATATCTGCGGCCAGATCCGACGGGCCGACGAACACCCCATCGACGTCGGTCGCCAGGATGTCGTCCAGCGCCTCCAGCCCAAGCCTGTTTTCGACCTGCACCAAAAGACAGATCTGCTCGTCCGCCGTTTTCAGATAATCCGGGATAGCCGCAAAACGCGAGGCCCGCGCCAAAGCGGAACCTACGCCCCGAACGCCACGGGGTGGATACTGCACGGCCCGCACCAGTTCGCGCGCCTGATCGCCGCTTTCCACCATCGGCACCAGAATGTTCTGCACACCGGCATCAAGATATTGCTTGATCATCCAGGTCTCGCCAATCGGCAGGCGTGCGACGGGGGTACTGCCAGATCCTTCAATCACCCTCACCTGCTCGAGGATCGAGCGCAGATCGTTTGGCGCATGCTCTCCGTCGACCAGCAGCCAGTCAAACTGCGCGGTTGCGGCGATCTCGGCGGTATAGGCATTGGCCAAGCCGATCCAACACCCGATCAAAGGGGTTCCCGACGTCAGCGCGGCCTTGAACGTATTGATTGGCGCAGGCATTGGCGCTCCTTTCAGGCGAAATTGATATCGACTGAGCCGAACGGCCCGAAATCCGCGTGGATTTCCGTTCCCGAGGGGCATTCGACCGGGCGGATGAAGCTGCCGGACAGAACAACCTGGCCCGGCGCGATGCTCTGACCGTATTGCGCCATGCGTCGCGCCAGCCACACGACGCTTTCGACCGGATCGTTCAACACCCCGGCGCCCAGACCGGTTTCCTCGATCTCGCCATTGCGGAAGGTCAGCGCGCCAACCCATCGCAGATCAAAGGCATCCACCCTGTGGCGATCATTGCCCAAAACGATACCGGCATTGGCGGCGTTGTCACTGATCGTGTCAAACACCGTGCGGGCCTTGCCGGTTTCGGGATCCACCCGTTGAATCCGCGTATCCAGAATTTCGATGGACGGCGCGACGTAATCCGTCGCCGCGATGATATCTGCGCGGGACACGTTTTCCCCGCCTATGGCCGATTTCATGACAAAGGCAATTTCGGCCTCGATCCGGGGCTGGATGAAACGCCCGGCCGGAACGGTGGCACCCTGTGCAAACACCATGTCGTCAAACAGAATTCCACTGTCAGGAATGTCGATGTTCAAAGCGTATTGCATGGCTTTCGAAGTCAGGCCGATCTTCCACCCGATCACCTTGCGCCCTTCCGACAGTTTCTGGCGACAGATGGCGTTCTGCACCTCGTAAGCGTCATCCATGCCCATCTCGGGGTGGCGCAGGCTGAGCAGGCCAATCTGTTCATGCGTTCGTTCCGCCTGCAACAGGTCAGCGGCCGCGCGCGCATGGTCTTCGGGCGTCATACTTTTTCATCCTCGACCGTGTTTCGCAGAGTACCGATACCGTCGACCGAGACCTCGACCACATCACCGGGCGCCAGGTATTTGGGCGGGTCGAACCGCGCACCCGCCCCGGTCGGTGTACCGGTCACAATGATATCGCCGGGCAGAAGCGTCATGAAAGTCGAGATATATTCGATCTCGCGCCGGATCGGGAACATCATGCGGTTCAGCGTATCATCCTGCCGCAGCTCGCCATTCACGCGGGTTTGAAGACGCGCCTCATCCAGCTGAGCCGCATCCGTGAACGGAACCAGCCACGGGCCGATGGCCCCGGAGCTGTCCCAGTTCTTGCCTTGTGTGACATTGAACTTGGCGTGCCGAACCCAGTCGCGAATGGTACCTTCATTGCACAACGTCAGCGCGGCGATGTGATCATACGCGTCCTGCTGCGGAATGCGGCGGCCCGCCTTGCCAATCACGATGGCCACTTCGCCTTCGTAATCCAGCGTGTGGTTTTCCGGCGGGCGGATCAGAGGCCGGTCATGGCCGGTAAAGCCACTGGCGAAACGCGGGAACAGGGACATGTATTCGGGCTGCGCGCTGCCATCTTTGTACTCCGCGTTCCGGTCGGGAAAGTTCACCCCGACGCAAAGGATACGTCGCGCATCCGGCATCACCATGTCATAGGCGAAATCGGGATGGGTGACTGGTTTGCCCCCGGCCGCCTCTGCCAGCTGATCAAACGCCCCGGCCGCGATCACCTCATAAAGGCTGTCGTGTTCCGGGAATTCCTGGTTCAAGGCAATGGCACCACCGTCGGTGATTGCCCCGAAGAAACGTTCTTCGCCCGATACGAAAGTGGCAAACCTCATTTCATGGCCTCCCACACGTCCCGGATCACGTCCGCCGCCATCAACACGTCGTCGCGGGTGGTATCGAACTGCCCGACCTGAAAGCGGATGATTTTGCGGCCGTCGAACATGCCCTGCGTCAGGTAAATCCGGCCATCGTCATTCAGCGCGTCCACCAGACGCTGCTGCTGAGCATCGTCCCCCGGGCAGCGGAAGGAAAACAGGCTGAGGATCGGGCCGGTTGTGATCTCGAACCCCTCGATCGCACCAATCTTTTCCGCCAGTTCGCCGGCCCATGCCACATGGTTGCGGATGCGTTCGCGCAATCCCTCCAACCCATATGACCGCAACAGGAACCAGATTTTCAACGCCCGGAACCTGCGGCCCAGCGGGATGGTCCACTCCGAGTAATTCGTCACCTCGGCTCCGGTCGTCTTGAGGTATTCCGGTTCGATTTTCAGCGTATCGAGCTGCGGCGTGGCGTCCCTCAGGAACTGGATGGCACAATCGAATTGCGCACCCATCCACTTATGCGGGTTGAAGACGATGCTGTCATAGCGGTCGACGCCCTGCCACAAAGCCCTGCGGAATTCGGGGCAGATCATGGCCGAACCCGCCCAGGCGGCGTCGAGATGGGTGTAGAGGTCGTATTTTTGGGCAATATCAGCCACGGCCATCAGATCATCGCAGGCCCCCACACCTGTGCCACCGGTAATTGCAACGATCCCGGCCGGGATATGTCCGGCGGCGACGTCATTCTGAATGGCGGCCTCAAGCGCCGAGGGGACAATTCCGAAATTCGGCCCCTGCGTGGGCAACTTGACCAGATTGTCCTGACCGATCCCGGCAACCCAGCATGCCCGGTCAATCGACGAATGCACCTGATCGGAACAATAGATCCGCAACGCCCCCTTGGCGTTCAGGCCTTCCCGGTTGCCGGTAAAGCGGGTGGCCCGTTCCCGCATGGTCAGTACCGCCGACAAGGTGGCCGAAGAGGCGCTGTCCTGTATGACGCCGGTCATACCCTCGGGTAATCCGAGGGCCTGCCGTAGCCAGTCGACCATGACGCCCTCGACCTCGGTCGCGGCAGGCGAGGTCTGCCACAACATGCATTGGGCCGCGATGGTCGTCACCAGCATCTCGGCCAACATGGACGGGGGCGCAGCGTTGGCCGGGAAATACGCAAAAAAACGCGGATGCTGCCAATGGGTGATGCCCGGCATCACGATCCGTTCGAAATCGGCCATGATGGCGTCCATCGGCTCGCCTGTCTCGGGTGGCGTTGCAACAAGCTGTGCCGCGATTTCCCCCGGCGCGGTCTGGGCCCGCACGGGACGTTCAGCAAGTGTCCTGTGATAATCCGCCGCCCATTTCGAGATGTGCTGACCCCAATACGAAAACGTGTCCCAGTTCATCTACTGACTTTCCTTTGTGACGGGATCACCGCCAAACCCTTTTGTTCCGTTGCGTGCGTCACACCGAAAAGCTGACATTGGCCTGACCGGTGCCAGAGCTGCCGAAATACGGGGTGTAAATGTCGATCTCACCCTTGTAGCTTCCCCACCCCAACGCACCAAACAGCAAAGCGGTGTCATTCATGGCGCATTCACCGGTGCATTTTTTTGCATAGTCCGGCAGCATTTCCAGAAACTCTTCAAATCGGCCCTGCTGCCACAGCTCCAGAACGCGCATGTCCATCTGGCGGTTGAACTCGCCATTCACGGCATTCAGCCCGTCGACCGAGCGTTCATTCGGCGTAAAGTCGTGGCTGAGCGAGCCGGACGCCAGAATGGATACATTGCGGTCCGAACGTCGGATACCCTCGGCAATGGCCTCGCCCCAGGCCCGGTTTTCCGCAATCGACGAGAATTGATTGACCGCCACCGGCAAAACCCGGGCATTCACGCCATCATTGATGAAATGCATCGGCAGGAGGGTGCCGTATTCCATGCCCATATCGGGGTGCGAATGGCCCAGCGCCCGCTCTCCCCGTTCGCGCAGAACGTCAAGGATGGTTTCCCCAAGTTCATGATCGCCGCGATAGTCGAACTCCATATCCGCCAACATATGCGGCAATTCGTGACTTATGAACCGGCCCTTGTGATGTTCCTTCGTGTTCAGGTGAAACCCTTGATTGGTGATCCAATGGGTGTCGAAAACGATGAACGTCTCGACCCCGCGGTCGATCGCGTCCTGACGCAGGCGTGCATATCCATCAATGGCGGATTGCCGGATGCCCTTGTACTTTGGCATCGTGTGGGACATCCAGATGCTGGGTACATGCGTGATCTTTGCGGCCTGTACTATCTTTCCCATGGCAATTCCTCCTCGTGTAATGGGCTTGCCCCAGCCGGGGTCGGCCTACGTGATCTATTTACCCAACTGCATGATCTTGTGCTGACCGGTGGCAAAGCCGATATGTTTCTGTTCCATATAGAATTCAAAGCTCCAGTCGCCGCCATCCCGGCCGATGCCGGACGCTTTGACCCCACCGAACGGCGTGGGCAGGTGTCGCACGTTCTCGGAATTCACCCAGATCATTCCAGCCTCCAGCCTGTCTGTAAACCGAAGCGCGCGGGTCAGATCATTGGTCCAGACATAGCCGGTCAGGCCATACGGCGTGTCGTTGGCGATCTCCAGCGCCTCATCCTCGGTCGAGAACGGGATCGAGGTCAGGACAGGGCCAAATATCTCTTCACGGGCGATGCGCATCCGGTTGGTGGCATTGGTGAACAGGGTCGGCCGGACGAAATAGCCCGCATCCCCCACCGTGACGCCGCCAGCGGCGACAGTTGCGCCATCTTCCTTGGCGATTTCGAAATAGCTCGTGACCTTGTTGTAGTGTTCTTCGGTCACCAACGGCCCGATCTCGGTCTCGGGGTCCAAGGGGTGGCCCACCTTGATGTTGTTGACGCGCTCAATCAATCTGGCTTCGAAGTCTTTCTTGATGGTGTCCTGCACCAAAAGCCGCGAAGACGAGGTGCAGCGCTCGCCATTGATCGAATAGATCATGAAGATCACGGCATCCAAAGCACGGTCCAGATCCGCATCATCAAACACGACAACCGGGTTTTTTCCACCCAGTTCCAGATGGTTGCGCTTATGGGTATCTGCGCCTTGCTTGACGATCAGACTGCCGGTACGGCTTTCGCCCACAAAGGCAATGGCCTTGATCAGCGCATGCTCGCACAAAGCCTTGCCAGCGTCGGGTCCGAACCCGTTGACCGTGTTCAGCACACCTTTGGGCAGCCCTGCCTGTTCGGCGATTTCCACCAGCAGGCGGGCCGTCAGAGGGGAATCCTCGGCGGGTTTGTGAACCACCGTGCAACCCGCAGCCAGGGCCGGCGCGATCTTCCATGTCGACAGCATGAACGGCGTGTTCCACGGGGTGATCACGCCAACCGGGCCAATCGGCACACGGGTCGTCACATTCATCAGCGTCGGAGACTTCAGGTGCTGCCCATCCCGCGCCTGAATCACCTGATCCGCGAAATACCGGAAGTTCTCAGCCCCGCGCAAAGCTGCCTTTGACATGAAGCGCAGGGTCTGCCCCGTGTCCCAGCACTCGCACAGTGCTATTTCCTCGGCGCGCGCTTCAATGGCATCAGCCACATTCAACAAGATGCGACGGCGTTGGGTGGCGGGCATGTCTCGCCACTCTGCAAAGGCTGCGTGGGCGGCCTTGGCTGCCGCGTCGATGTCATCTGCCGTGCCATGGGCAACATCACAGATCACGGATTTATCGACGGGCGAGACCGACTGAAACACTCCGGCAGATCCGTCCCGGTCTTCACCCGCGATACGGTTGCGGATGCCCGTTTCCCGGAACCGGTCCAGAAAGCCGTTCAGCTTTTCGATGTTTGTGTCCAGTGCGCTCATGCGTCAGGTCTCCTGCGTGGTCGCCGACAGGTGGTCGCGGATCGTACCGGCCTTGGGCGACAGCTTGGGGTCGATGTCACGCATCTCAAGCGAGAGCGCGATGGAATGCTGTGAAAAAACCGGCGCCAGATATGTTTTGACCGCCTCGAATATGCGCTGTGTCGCATCCTCTTTGACATCCGCGGATCGGCCCGCCCGCAGGCGGATCGAGATATCAATGAATCCATGCGCCGGGTTGCCGTCCGCTATGGCGTAATGATCGACCCGTGTCGCGCGCACACGAATGCCGGGCATGGGAAAGGTCTCGATTCCAGCCGCCGTTGACCGAATGCACTCGCACAGGCCATCCATGTCGATCCTGTCTTCAAGATTGCCGGAATATTCGACGTGGAAGTGAGGCATGGTCTCTCCTTTATTAGTTAACATGTTTAGTTTTTAATGCACCCCCTGTCAAGAGATTGCTTTGTTAATCTTTGCAATTCTCGAAACGGCGTTCTAGAAGGCCGCATGAACACTCAAAGCCATTCCAAAAGCACCGCCCGGTCCCTTCCGATCGCGTTGCTGCGTGCCCGCGAAACCGTCATGGCTCCGATCCGGGATATGCTGCAAGGCATCCAACTGACCGAGCAGAAATGGCGCATCCTACGCGTTCTGGACGAGTTGGGCGAAGTGGAGCAAAGCACCATCGCGCACGAGGCGTGCCTGCTGCTGCCCAGCGTGACCCGCATTTTGCGCACGATGGAGGCCGACGGCCAGATCACCCGCCGTCAGGACAGCGACGACAAACGCCGCACCATGGTCAAGATCACCGAAGCAGGAAGCGCCATCCTCAGGGAAAACCTGGCCACTTCACTTGCGATCTCCAGCAATATCGAAGCGCAGATGGGCAAGGAGAAGCTGGATCAGCTGCTGGATCTGCTCGAGGAGCTGCAAGCCATCAAAGTCTGACCCCGCCAGGTTCCGACGGGGTCGGTTGACCGCCTACTGACCGCCTACAAAGTGGCAAGACCGGTATCCAGCGCCGACAGAATTTTGGCCACATCTTCCGAAGTAACGATCAGCGGCGGCGACAGAATGATGTTGTTGCCAGATACACGCACCATCACGCCATCTTCATATGCGGCTTTCTGAACCTGAAGCGGCAGGTGTTTTGCGACAGGTGCCTTGGTCGCCCGGTCCGAAACCAGTTCCAATGCACACATCAGCCCCTCGCCGCCCCGCACGTCCCCGATCGCGTCATGCTTGTCGGCCAGCTTTTGCAAGCCGGCAAACAACTCGTCCCCGCGCGCAGCAGCATTTTCCCAGATCCTCAGCCGGTTGATCTCGGACAGGGCGGCCAAGGCCGCGGCCGCCCCGACCGGATGGCCAGAATAGGTGTACCCCTGATCCACGGATGCCAGGCCCGTGGTGTCACTTTCAAACACCTCTGCGACCGCACCGGAAATCATGGCCGCGCCAAAAGGGAAATACCCGTTGGTGATCGCCTTGGCCGTCGTCATGATGTCGGGCTGAACACCCCAGTGCCGCGCACCGCTTTCGCTGCCGGTGCGACCAAAAGCGGTGATGATCTCGTCCGAGATCAGCAGGATGCCGTGTTTCGAACAGACCTCGCGCACCATAGGCATGAAGCTCTTGTGTGGCGGGATCACACCGCCCGCGCCCAGCACCGGCTCCATAATGAAGGCGGCAACAGTGTTTGCACCCTGAAAAGCGATCTCGGCCTCAAGCGCCTTGACGCAAAGCTGCGCCAGACGCTCGGGGTCGGTTTCGTCAAACGGGTTGCGATAGGTCCACGGCGCAGGCACGTGAAAACAGCCGGGCATCATCGGCTCATACACCGCGCGGAATTTCTGGTTGCCGTTGACCGAGGCGGCAGCAAAATGGGTGCCGTGATAACCCTGCTTCAGGCTGATGAACTTGGTGCGCCCTGCTTCACCCCGGACCTTGTGATATTGACGCGCAAGCTTCAGCGCAATTTCGACCGAATCCGACCCGCCCGACGTAAAGAATGAACGGGTCAGCCCGTCGGCCTCGAAGAACTGGGCCAGCTCATAGGACAGCTCGATCGCCTTGTCGTTGCTGGTGCCGCGAAAGGTCGAGTAATAGGGCAACGCGTTCAGCTGATCCGCTATGGCCTGTTTCACCGGTTCACAGGAATAGCCCAGATTGACGTTCCACAACCCCCCCACGGCGTCCAGCGCCGTGTGGCCATCGACATCAGTGATGTTGACCCCTTCACCACCGCTGAGAATGGTCGGTGGGTTCTTCCGGCTGTCGGCTGGGTGCGCCATCGGGTGCCAGAAGTACCGGGCGTTGTTTTCCTTCAGAAAGTTGGAGTCTTTCATGTCGCGGGTCTCCGAGTGTTGAATCCGCCCTGGGTCACGGGTGGAATCCGGTTGGAAAGGAGTCGGGCAACTGGCCGCCAAAACCAGCAGTCAGATCAGCCGAAAGTGAATGCAGCGTGGACAGTATTGCCGGAAGGCGGTCGCTGGTTGCCCGGGTTTCCGGGACAGCTATCGCGATGGTACCCAATGCGACCTGATCGATGCCGAAGATCGGCGCGGCATATCCAAAAACACCTTCTTCGTAACTGCCACGGCTGTCGGCCCAGCCTGAAACTCTGATCTTTGCGACCCGTTCCCTGATAAGCTTCGGATCAGTAAGCGTCGCTTGCGTAAACCGTGCCTGCACGTGCTGATCCAGCTGCTCCAAAAGGTGAGCCGGCCCGAAACTGAGCATGCAAAGACCTGATGCCGTCGCATTGAGCGGAAGCATCTCGCTGGGATCCAGACTGACACGGACACTGTGCAGCGTTGTTTCCACCACAAGCGCCGTCTGCAACCCCGTTTTCTCAAGCAAAGACAGATGCAGGGATTCACCGACCACCTGCATGGCGGCCTGCATCTTTTGGCGCGCGCCCTCAATGCCGGGCCTGGCGATCTCTCGCAGCGCGGCCAAACGCAAAGCCGCCGGGCCGATCGCATAGGATTTCGTCATCGGATTCTGCTCGATCAACCCGAACTCCTCGAGCGCGCGCAGGTGCCGCAATGCCGTTGCTTTGTTCAGCCCGGACAACCGCGCAAGGTGACTCAGCCCGATCTCCGGGCGGGCATTGGAAAAGTAGTCCAGCATTTTTAGGGCGTTAAGGGCTGTACCCATGTGCGTGTGGTCCTCTTGCTCAGGTAATACTTGACAGAACTAACTTAACAAAGCAACATTATTATTGTTAACGCGGTTCAAATAATGAACCACTATCGGGAGGTGTCAATGAAGAAATTTCTAACAGCCGCCGCTTTTGCGGCTTCGGCCACTGCCGCACTGGCTGAATACCCTGAAAAGCCAGTAAGTTTTGTCGTCCCCTGGCCTCCGGGTGATCTGGAAGATGTCCTTACCCGGATGATCGCCGACGAATTCCAAGCCATGTACGGTGTGCCTGCCGCTGTCGTGAACAAACCCGGCGGCGGAGGCGGCCCATTCCCCGGCGCGGTCGAGGTAGCAACCGCTCCGGCGGATGGCTACACCATCGGCTCATTCGTCATCGGCGTACCTGTCATCGGTCCCGAAATCGGAATTCCCGAACTCAACCCGAATCCTTTTGATCCAATCGGCATCTTCCTGACCTATCCCTTCGTCATCGCGGCCAGCAAAGACGCGCCGTTTTCAAATTGGGAAGAACTGGCCGACTACGGCAAGGAAAATGACGTGGCGCTTGGCCATTTCGGATCGGTTCTGCCCCCCACTCAGGTCACATTTGCAGCTGCGGTCAGCAGCGGGTTCGACTTTGCCAGCGAAGCGGCATTCGACGCCCTGGATTGCAACACGCTGGCCTCAGGCGACGTGGATGTCATCAATACGACGCTACAGCTGATCCTTCCCTGCCTTGATCAGATGAACGTCCTTGCCAGCATCGGCGGCGAGCGGATTTCACTGGTTCCGGATACGCCGACGATCGTGGAACTCAATCCGGATCTGCCATTGGCCCTTTGGAACGGGCTGTTCGTACACAAGGACACGCCCGCCGACGCGCGTGAAAAGATCTCGGCTGCCGCGCAGAAAGCGTTGTCCTCGGACAAGGCCAAAAAGCTGGCTGAGGAAACGGGTGCCCTGATCTACTGGCAGGACCCGGACGCTTCGAATGCTCAGATCGAGCAGGACAAAGCCTCTTTCGCCAAGATCGAAGAGATTCTGGGCGAATAATCTGAAACAGGCCCGGCCAGATCGAACATCGCCGGGTCTGTTTGATTCAAACAGGAGGCCAAGATGATAGCAAAGACGCTGCAAGACATGTTCCGACGGTATCGACGTCCTGGCGATATTGTCTTTGCCTTGCTTTTCTTCGGCTTCTCCCTGTTCCTTCTCAGCCAGATCGGCGCTGAGACTCAGGCCGTCAAACGAACCAAGTGGTTTGCGCAACCCGCCCTGTGGCCCAAGATCGCGATCTGGGGCATGGTTTTGTTCAGCGGCCTCCACTTGCTGGGCTCCTTCCTGTCCCCACGCATTCCCGGACGGTTGCGAGAGGTGACGTTCTGGTTGATGTCCCTCGAATACGTTGCCTACTTCCTGATCTATGTCGTGGCGGTTCCGTGGCTTGGATACCTGCCATCGACCATGCTTTTTGCAGCCCTGCTGACGATACGATTGGGGTTTCGATTGCCCGGCGCTTTTTGCGTTGCACTTGCCTTCGGCGCGGTCGTGGCAGTCGTTTTCCGCGCGTTGCTTCAGGTGAACATTCCTGCCGGTCGGATATACGAATACCTGCCCGACGGGCTGCGCGCCTTTGCGCTGACCTACCTGTGAGGCCAAGATGGACAATCTGATTTCCGGCTTTGCAATCCTGGCGCAGTGGCAGGTCGTCGTGGCGCTGATCATCGGATCGGTGGGCGGGGTCATCATCGGCGCGTTGCCCGGCGTCGGCGCTGCTGTCGCAATTGCCATCCTGCTGCCCGCCACCTTCGCGTTCGAGCCCATCGTCGGCCTGACCCTTCTGTTGGGCATCTACGGATCGTCCATGTATGGCGGCGCAATCCCCGCCATCCTGATCAACACGCCCGGTACCGCCGTCAACGCGCTGACCACCTATGACGGCTATCCCATGACCAAGCGCGGCGAGGGCCACCGGGCCCTGTCGCTGGCCTATTCGGCGTCGTTTTTCGGCGGCATCTTCTCGATCCTCTGTCTGATCATCCTGTCACCCGTATTGGCCTGGGTTGCCCCGCATTTCGGCAGCCGCGAGATTTTTCTGGCCGCACTCATGGGCATCCTTCTGGTGATCCTGGCCCATCGCGGGCAAACCTTCTCGGCCGCGATGCTGGCATTCTTCGGCATCTTCCTCAGCACCGTCGGTCTGGAACCCGTCAAATACACCAAACGTTTCACCTTTGACCAAACCTGGCTTTCGTCAGGTGTCGATCTGATCGTGGTGGTTCTTGGGTTGTTCGCCATCAGTCAGGCGCTGCTGTTGCTGGTCGACAAAGAACACGCGCCGGGCGAAGCCCATGTGCGCGGCAGCATCTTCGCGGGCCTCAAAGAGCTGCTGGGCCTGAAACGCATCGCGACGGTTTCGTCATCGCTGGGTGTGCTGATGGGCATGATACCGGGTACAGGCGAATTCACATCACAGTTCCTGTCATACACATACGCACAGAAAACCTCTGAGGAGCCGGACAAATTCGGCGATGGCTCACCCGAAGGTCTGGTGGCGTCCGAGGCGGCCAACAATGCCGTTCCCGGGGCTGCGATGATTCCACTGCTGGCGCTGGGTATTCCGGGCGAGGCGCTGACCGCGATGATGCTGTCCGTCTTCTACGTTCACAACGTGATCCCCGGGCCGCAGCTTTTTGCCGATCAGATGGATTTTGTCATGGCGCTGTACATGTCGCTGATCCTGCTCAACGTGATCGTTCTGGTCTTTCTTTTGTTCTCGACCAACCTGCTGCTGAAGATCATTCAGATCCCGACGCGCTTTCTGGGAATCATGATCCTGACGCTGTCCTTTGTCGGTGTTTTCAGCCTGCGCAACTCAGTCACGGACTGTGCCATTGCCGCCGGGTTCGGCGTGTTCGGGCTGATCCTGAAGCGCCTGAACCTGCCCATTGTTCCGATCATTCTGGGCATGGTTCTGGGCGGGATCATGGAAGTCAAACTGCGCAGCGCCATGGCGCGGGTGAAGTCGCCACTTGATTTCATCGACCGGCCGATTGCCGCAATACTTTTCATCATGATCCTCGGGATCCTTCTGCTGCACGTTCGCTCGCTGATCAAGGAACACAAGGAACGTATCAGACCGCAGCCGGTTCTCGACGAAGACTCAACTCAGCAAGGATAACCCCCATGGACCAATCCTCGATTGATGCGCTGCGTGCGCAGGACATTGCTCCGCGCGGGCATTTCATAAACGGCCGCAGTCAGGATGGCGAAACCGGGGCCCGGCATCAGGTTCTGTCTCCGATCAACGGCCAACCTCTGGCGCTGATCGCCGAAGGCACACCGGCCGATGTCGACATGGCCGTGCGCGCGGCGCGCGGTGCTTTCGAGGATGGGCGATGGTCGCGCATGGCCCCTGCCGGCCGCAAGAAAGTGCTGCTGAAGCTGGCCGACCTTATCGAAGCCCGCGCGCTTGAACTGGCCGTGCTGGGCGTGCGCGACAACGGAACCGAGATCACCATGGCCTACAAGGCCGAGGCGCTCTCGGCGGCGGCCACTTTCCGGTATTATGCCGAGGCGATCGACAAGATCTACGGACAAATCGCCCCGACAAGCGGTGACGTTCTGGGTCTTGTGCATCACGCTCCGGTCGGGGTTGTCGGGGCCATCGTGCCCTGGAACTTTCCACTGATGATCGGCAGCTGGAAAATTGCACCGGCACTGGCCGCAGGCAATTCCGTCGTGCTGAAACCTGCCGAAAGCGCCTCACTCAGCCTGCTCAAGATTGCCGAGCTTGCCGCAGAAGCCGGAGTGCCCGATGGGGTGTTCAACGTCGTGACCGGACGTGGCTCGGTCGTGGGTGAGGCGCTGGCCCTGTCGATGGATGTCGACATCATGGTGTTTACCGGGTCGGGCACAACCGGGCGGCGGCTGCTAGAGTATTCGGCGCGGTCGAACCTGAAACGCTGCTATCTTGAACTGGGCGGCAAATCCCCGAACATCGTTTTTGCCGACGCCCCTGATCTGACCGAAGCGGCCAAGGTTTCCGCGGCGGGCATCTTCCGCAACTCTGGTCAGGTCTGCGTCGCCGGATCGCGCCTGTTGGTCCAGCAAGAGATCTACGAGGACTTCGTCGCCGAGATCAGCCGCCACGCCGAAGGCTTTCGCGTCGGCGACCCGCTGGATCTAAACAGCCAGATCGGTGCGGTCCACAGCCTTTCAGAGCTTCAGGCCAATCTGGATTTCGTCACCAAGGCCGAGGCCGAAGGCGCCGAGCGCCGAACCGGCGGAAACCGCATCCTGACCGAGACCGGAGGCTATTACATGGCGCCCACTGTGATGGCCAACGTGAAAGAGACCGATACACTGTTCCAGAATGAGGTCTTTGGCCCTGTTCTGGCCGTCACGCCCTTTGCCGACGAAGACGAAGCGCTGCGCCTTGCCAACGCCACCGTTTATGGGCTGGCCGGTGGTGTCTGGACCTCGAACCTCAGCCGTGCGCATCGCATGGTGGCTGGCATTCGCGCGGGCGTTGTGCATGTCAATACATATGGCGGTGCCGACCTGACCGTTCCGCTGGGCGGTGTTCGCCAATCCGGCAACGGGCACGACAAATCGCTGCACGCGATCGAAAAATACTTCGATCTGAAAACCGCCTGGATAAAACTCTGAGAAAAGGCCGCCCGCATGACCCTTTCAGCGAAATCCGCGGAACTCATTGAACGCAGGGCCCGTTTGCTGGGGCCCAATGTATCGACCTTCTATGACGAACCCGTTCATTTCGTGAAAGGCGAAGGCGTCTGGCTGTGGGATGCGGACGGGCGCAAGTATCTAGACTGCTACAACAACGTGCCTCATGTGGGGCATTGCAACCCGCGCGTGGTCGAGGCGATCTGTCGTCAGGCGCGCACGCTCAACACGCACACCCGGTATCTGCATGACGGGATTCTGGACTATGTTGAAAAACTGACCGGAACGATGGACGACTCCCTGGATACGGCCATCCTCACCTGTACCGGCTCCGAGGCAAATGACATTGCTCTGCGAATGGCCGAAGCGATGACCGGAAAACGAGGGATCATTGCCACCGACGCCACCTATCACGGCAATACCGCGCTGGTCAGCCAGTTGAGCAAATCGAACATCCCAACGGTCGGCTTCGGTCTGGGCCGGTATTTCCGCTTTGTCAGCGCACCCGACAGCTATCGCCATCCCGACCCGGATGGGTCAAAATTCGCCGATGCCGTGGCGGAACAGATTGCGGAACACGAAAAGGCCGGCACCGGTTTTGCCGCATTGATCCTCTGCCCATATTTTCTGAACGAGGGGTTTCCCGACAATCCGGACGGTTGGCTGGCACCCACGGCCAAGGTCGTCCGCCAGGCCGGGGGCCTGTTGATCTGCGACGAGGTGCAATCAGGCTTTGGCCGAACCGGCACCCACATGTGGGCGCATCAGAAGTTGGGCGTTGTGCCGGATGTCATGACCTTGGGCAAACCCATGGCCAACGGCCATCCGGTGGGCGGCGTGGTCACAGGTTCCGAGATCATTTCGGCATTCCGCAAAGGATATCGGTACTTCAACACATTTGGCGGAAACCCTGTTTCCTGTGCTGCCGCGATGGCGGTTTTGGACGAGATCGAAGACCAGAGCCTGGTCGCACATGCCAGATCCGTTGGTGATCACGCGCGAAAACGGCTGAACCTTTTGAAAGAAAAATATGACCTCATCGGAGACATACGCGGCTCGGGGCTGATATTCGGGGCTGAAATGGTCCTTGATCGCGACAGCAAGGAACCCGCCGGTGAATTCACTGACCGTATCATCAACACCATGCGCCAGCGCGGGATCATTCACTCCAAGCTTGGGCGTCACAAGAATACTCTGAAAATTCGCCCGCCCATGCCATTCTCTGTCGAAAACGCGGATCTTCTTTTCGACACGCTGGACGAGGTGTTGGCGGAAACGCCACGGGTCGCATGAAGCAGATCGTGGAACATGCGCTGTCCCTTTGGGGGCTGGCTGATGGCCGGGCGTCTCTCGTGGCGGCTCGGGAAAACCGCGTCTATCGCGTTCAGGCAGGCCAGACCGCCTATGCCCTGAGACTGCATCGCAAGGGCTTGCGAACGGATGCCGAACTCCGGTCAGAGCTACAGTGGATGGCCGTTCTGGGCAAAAACGGGGTCCGGGTTCCAACGCCCGTCGCGGCCTCAGATGGGCGCTATCTGCATCTGGTGGAGGGTATTCAGGTCGACATGCTCGACTGGCTGCCGGGCCGCCCTCTGGGTGCGACAGGACAGGCTTTGACGCATCAGGACCGGACAGGCGTCTTTTGCTCGATCGGCCGGGAAATGGCACGGCTGCACCACATCAGCGACCAATGGGCACCTCCTCAGGACTTCGAGCGTTGGTCATGGGATCGCAGCGGGCTGCTTGGAGACGTCCCTGTCTGGGGTCGTTTCTGGGAAAACCCAACGCTTGGAAAAACGGACCGGGCCCTGTTCCTGGCGTTCCGGGATATCGCAGATCGTGACCTTCGGCGCGTGGAAAATCAGTTGGATTACGGGCTGATCCACGCCGATCTTGTCCGCGAAAACGTCATGGTGGACGGTGACAAACTTTGTCTGATTGACTTCGACGATGCCGGGTTCGGTTTTCGCCTGTTTGATATCGCAACGACGATTCTCAAGAACCTGTACGAACCTGATTTCAACCGGCTGCGCGGTGCTTTGCTGGCGGGGTATCGATCTGAACGACCGATCTGTACCCGCCAACTCGACCTGTTCATGGCACTGCGCGCCGTAACCTATGTGGGATGGGTTGCATCCCGCCTGAACGAAGATGGATCGGGCATACGCAATGAGCGGTTCATTGAAACCGCGCGGGCGTTGATGTCTCAATACCTTCAACAGCACACCTAGACAGGAGGCACCAATGGCCGAAAAGACAATCCTGCTGATTGGTACGTACGATACCAAAGAGCCCGAAATGCGGTTTATCGAAAAGGCGGTCAGAGCGCAGGGCGCTGACGTGCTGACCATGGATGTATCGGTTCTGGGTGATCCGTCCGAACCGACGGATATCTCGAAACACGACGTTGCCGCTGCCGGTGGCATGACAATAGAACAGGTAATCGCGCAAGGAGACGAGAACAAAGCCTTTCGCGTGATGTCCGCAGGGGCCGCAAAAGTTGTTGCACAAGCCTATTCAGAAGGTCGATTTGACGGGATGCTGGCCACGGGCGGGACCATGGGCACAGACCTTGCGCTGGATTGTGCGCAGGCTTTGCCGATGGGCATTCCCAAATATATCGTGTCAACGGTCAGCTTCTCGCCTCTGATCCCTCCGCACCGGTTGGCGCCGGATGTTCAGATGATCCTTTGGGCCGGCGGCCTGTATGGCATGAATTCGATCTGCAAATCGTCGCTCAGCCAAGCTGCCGGGGCCGTCGTGGGCGCAGCCAGGGCGGCGACCGCCCCTGATCGCAGCAAACCTCTGATCGGGATGACCAGCCTTGGTTCGTCCTGCCTGCGCTACATGAAAATTCTGAAACCGGCACTGGAAGACCGCGGCTTTGAAGTGGCCGTGTTCCACTCTACCGGCATGGGCGGCATGGCCTATGAAAAACTGGCGGGCGAAGGCGCGTTTGCCTGCGTGATGGACTTCTGCATGCAGGAATTTGGCAACCTGATGGCGGGCTCTGTCGTGTCCAGCGGCGATGACCGGGTCACCAATGCCGGGCGCGTTGGAACGCCCCAGATGGTGGCACCCGGTGCGCTGGATCTATTGGATTTTGCGGGCTGGCAGGACATCCCCGAACAATATGCCGATCGCCCGTTCCACGAACACAATCGCCTGATCAAAAGCTCGGTCTTCAACGGCGCCGAACGGCGCGCCTGGATTCGGGAACTCGCCAACCGGCTGGAAGCCGCAACCGGGCCGGTGCATTTCTTTTTGCCCGTTCAGGGTGTCGAGGCCTGGGACAGGGAAGGCGAAGAGGCGCATGATCCAGAGGCTCTGGCCGAAATGGTGGACGAGGCGCGCAAGGTCATGCCCGGCCGGGTGCCGATGACCGAGCTGGATGTTCACATCAACGACGCGGCTTTCTGTCAAGCTGTTCTGTCGCGATTTGACACGTGGGTGGAAACCGGCGTCATCAGAACAGACTGAACGCCATTGGCAGCCTCGGGAACCAGGAAAAACACCCTGCGCGTTGTCTGACAGCGAATGGGGGCACCTGTCCGGGTTGTGCAGGTCGGTTCCGTGAACTTCGGGCACCCAGTCTTCAGGCGGACGGTTCCAGAACGTATTGGGGTTGTCTTCGTCCATCCCAGTCCGGTGCGGGCTGCGCCACGCGGACCGGATCAAAATGACCGGTTCTTCATGAGGATGTTACGCAAAAAGCGTCTCCACAGTGTTTTGAACGATTGGATGATCGGCTTGCCCCCACCCCCAAGTCGATCAATCAGCCAAGGGCGTTTCTTGAACAATTGATCCATCCCGTAGCCGGGTATGGGCCCGTGTCGGTTGCCGGTAAAAATTTTTTATGGATGTTGGATCCAATATCCTTTATTCGTGATCGCATCTTTGATTCAGGGAGGATCACATGCTCAAGAAACTCGTCGCTTTGGCGGCCTTCACCACTTTCACAACAGGTCCTGCGATGGCGGACACGCTCGACGATGTCGTGGATCGCGGGACTCTTCGCTGCGGCGTTGTTCTGGACTTTCCGCCGATCGGGTATCGCGACGCCAACAACGAACCGGCGGGTTTTGACGTGGATTACTGCAATGATCTGGCCGCAGCGCTTGAAGTCGAGGCGGAAATCCTGCCTTTGACCTGGGCCGAACGCCTGCCGGTCATCGTGACCGGGCGCGCCGACGTCGTGTTCGGCGCAACCTCGGACAGCCTTGAACGGGCGCGGACCGTGGGCTTCAGCATTCCCTATGCAATCTACTATGCGCAGGGCGTCGTGAACGCGGACAGCGGGATCGAAACCTTCGAAGACATCCGTGGCAAACGCGTCGCCGCCGCGATTGGCACCGTGCCAGAACAGGAATGGCTGAAGATTGCCGCCGAATGGGGTGAGGAAGGCAATTATCAGGGCTATCAGTCGGAAAACGAGGTGTTTCTGGCGGTCGCGCAGGGCAAAGCCGATATCGGCATCACCACCAACACCGCCGTTCTGCCGATCACCCAGCAGTATGAAACGGTGCTGGCCGGCCCCCGTATGCCCTGGACAACCGACTACACTTCGGTGGTGGGCAAACGACAGGACGTCACCTGGCTGAATTTCCTGAACCTGTTTGTCACGCATCAGGTGCGCTCGGGCCGGTACCAGGACCTGTGGGGCAAATATGTCGGAGGCGAAGCACCCGAGCTGCGCATCCCCGGCGTGATGTACTGATTTCACCCCCCAAATGCTCTTTCGTCGGGTTTCGGCCCGGCGAAAGAGCCGGTCAATTCGGAAAAAACCTGTGTTCGATTACAACTTCCACTGGCGGCCGGTCATGAAAAACCTGCCGGACTTGCTTGAGGCATCGCTGCTGACCTTGCAAGTCGCGGTTCTGGCGATGATCCTGGGCATCCTCATCGGCCTGTGTCTTGCGCTGACGCGGCTGCACCTGAAGGGGCCGCTGTACTGGTTCGCCTCGGCCTGGGTTGAACTGGCCCGAAACACACCCGCCCTGTTTCAGCTGTTCTTTTTCGGCTTCGGGCTTGGCGCATTCGGCCTGCACCTGTCGCCATACTTCATCGTGCTGGCGGGTTTGACCTTCAATTGCGCCGGCTATCTGGCCGAAAACTTTCGCGGCGGTTTCCAGGCCGTCCCCGAGACGCAGTTGCGGGCCTCTCGTTCCCTGGGCATGACCGCGTGGCAGGCTTACACACGCGTGGTGATCCCGCAGGTGTTTCGCATCGTCTATCACCCGATCACCAATCAGATGGTCTGGGCCGTGCTCATGTCCTCGCTGGGCATGCTGGTCGGTTTCCGCGAGCTGTCAGGCGAGACGCAGTTCTTTGCCTCGCGCACCTTCCGCATCTTTGAATATTTCGCCGTCACTGCGGTCATCTACTACGTGATCGTCAAAATCATTCTCGGAGCCTCACGCCTGCTGGCGACCCGGCTCTTTCGCTACTGAAGGACGCTCGGATGGAACCCACTGTCAGCTTTTTCAGCGGCTTCACCATCAATGATCTGTGGTTTCTGGGCGAAGCGGCCCTGCGGACACTCTGGATTTCGGTTCTGTCGATATCCATCGGAACGCTTCTTGGCGTGGTATGCGGGTGGATCCTGTACGAGGGCAAGCTGGCCGCAGCCCTTACAGTGGCCCCGTTTCTGGATGTTTTCCGTTCCGTTCCGCTGATCATCCAACTGGTGCTGTTCTACAACTTTGCGCCCATTGTCGGGCTCAATCTGGACCCGTTCGCCTCGGGCGTGGTGATCCTGTCGATCTACACGGCCGCCTTGGTTGCGAATGTCGCACGCGGCGGGATCGAGGCCGTCGGTGCGCCGATGCGCCGTGCCGCGCGCAGTCTGGGCATGACCTATTGGCAGGATCTGCGCTATGTCGTCTTCCCGATTGGCGGGCGCGCGGTGTTCCCGGCCTGGGTCGGTGTCGCATTGGGAGTGATGAAGGACAGCGCGTTGGTTTCGGTGCTGGGCTATGTCGAACTGCTCAAGGCCAGTCAGATCCTGATCACCCGGACGCAGGAACCTTTCCTGATCCTGACAATCGCGGGCGCGTTCTATTTCGCGCTCAGCTATCCGATTTCGCGCTATTCCGCGTCTCTTGAAAAAAGGTGGGCCCAATGATCGAAATTCGCGACCTGCACAAGTATTTCGGCGCGCTGCATGTGCTGAAAGGCATCGATCTGAATGTGCAGAAAGGAGAGGTCCTGTCGGTGATCGGCGCATCGGGCTCCGGCAAATCGACCCTGCTGTATTGCATCAACGGGCTGGAACCGATCCAGCAAGGCTCGGTCATAGTGGATGGCACGGATGTTCATGCCAAAGGCACCGACATCAACAAGCTGCGCACAAAGCTGGGAATGGTGTTTCAGCAATGGAACAGCTTTCCCCACCTGACGGCATTGGAAAACGTCGCGCTGGCCCCCAAGATCGTCAAGGGACTGTCAAAATCAGAAGCCCGCGATATCGCCGCCCGCCAACTGACCCATGTTGGCCTGGGCGAAAAGCTGGGCGTCTACCCATCCGCCCTTTCGGGTGGCCAGCAACAGCGTCTGGCCATCGCCCGCGCGCTGGCGATGGAGCCGGAATACATGCTGTTTGATGAGGCGACGTCAGCGTTGGATCCTGAACTGGTGGGCGAGGTTCTCGACACGATGCGCCTTTTGGCCGAAGAAGGGATGACCATGATCTGTGTCACGCACGAGATGGGTTTCGCACGCGATGTGTCGGACCGGGTTGCTTTCTTCCATCAGGGCGTGATGGAAGAGATCGGTCCGCCCGGGCAGATATTCGGTGATGCGCAATCCGAACACACCCGTAAATTCCTGGCCAACGTGCGCTGAGTGCACTGGCCCCCTGAAACAACGAGGAAGATCACCTTCATGTCCAAGAATATCTTTACCGGCACCATGCCAGCCCTGATGACCCCGTGCAAAGCCGACCGGATCCCGGATTTCGATGCCCTGGTGAAAAAGGGCAAGGAAATGATCGAGGCCGGCATGTCGGCCGTGGTGTATTGCGGCTCGATGGGCGACTGGCCGTTGCTGTCGGATGCCGAACGCATGCAAGGTGTCGAACGCCTGATCGACGCCGGCCTTCCTGTCGTCGTCGGCACCGGTGCGATAAACTCGAAATCTGCCGTGGCGCTAGCTGCACATGCGCAAAAGGTCGGCGCGGCAGGGCTTATGGTCATCCCACGTGTGCTGTCGCGCGGATCGTCCATCCCGGCACAGCGCAACCACTTCAAGGCAATACTGTCAGCCGCGCCGGATATCCCGGCCATCATTTACAACAGCCCCGTTTACGGCTTCGCCACCCGCGCCGATTTGTTCCTGGAATTGCGTGCAGATCATCCGAACCTTGTCGGGTTCAAGGAATTCGGAGGCAAAGGCGACCTGCGCTACGCCGCGGAACACATCACCTCGAAGGATGATCAGGTCACGCTGATGGTGGGCGTGGACACCGAGGTTTATCATGGCTTCGTCAACTGCGGCGCCACGGGTTCGATTACCGGTATCGGCACTGCCCTGCCCAAAGAGGCACTGCTGCTGGCCGCCCTGTGCCAGAAGGCGGCGGCGGGCCATGCCGAAGCGCGCCTGCGCGCGCGCGAGCTTGAAGAAGCCTTTGGCGTGCTGGCCAGCTTTGACGAAGGCACCGATCTGGTGCTGTACTACAAGCACCTGCTGGTCCTGAACGGTGAAGAGGAATACCGCTTGCACTTCAACGAAACCGACGAGCTGACGGATGCCCAGCGCAATTATTGCGAACAGCAATACAAACTGTTCCGCACCTGGTTTGCCGACTGGTCCAGCCAGGGCGGGGTCATCGCTGAATGCATGTGATCGACAGCCACACCGGAGGCATGCCCACGCGGGTCATCCTGAACGGCGGCCCCGATCTGGGGTCGGGCCCGCTGGTCGAGCGCGCGCAACGCCTGGCCACCGAGCACAAGGAATTCTACAAATCGGTCCTTCTGGAACCACGCGGTCAACCCGGCATGGTCGGGGCGCTTCTGGTGGCCCCGGAAACGTCTGGCTGCGAAACCGGCGTGATCTATTTCGATGCCGACGCCGTTCTGGGCATGTGCGGTCATGGCACCATCGGCCTTGGGGTTACCCTGGCCCATCTGGGCCAGATCGGTCCGGGGACGCACAGGGTCGAAACGCCGGCCGGCGTCATCTCGGTTGACCTGTTGGACGCCAATACGGTGCGCGTCACCAATATCGAAAGCCGCCGGGTCAAGGCTTCGGTGTCGGTTGACGTCGAAGGCCATGGAAAAGTGACCGGCGATCTGGCCTATGGTGGCAACTGGTTCTTCATTGTCGATCCCAGCCCGATGGACGTGACGCCCGGCAACATCCGTGCCCTCACCGATCTGACCATTGCAATTCGCAAAGCCTGCATCGACCAGAACGTGCGTGGCGAAAACGGGGAACCGGTGGACCACGTGATCTTGCAGGACAAATCCCCGGACAAAGACGTTCACAGCAGGAATTTCGTCCTGTGCCCGGACGATCAATATGACCGATCCCCGTGCGGGACCGGCAGTTCGGCGCGTCTGGCCTGTCTGGCCGCGGATGGGGTTCTGGATCCGGGGCAAGAGATCCTGCAGGAAAGCGTGATCGGCAGCTCTTACCGGCTGAGCTTTCAGCCTGGTCCCAATGGCGGCGTCATTCCAACCCTGACCGGGCAGGCGCATATCATGGCCGAAGGCAGATTGATTTTCGCGCAAAACGATCCGTTCCGCGGTGGGATCCTTCTTTGACAAAATTATCGGGGACTGGCGCAATCCGGCCCCCGGAACCGAGCCACAGTTTGAGAAAATCTGGCCATGCTGCAAGACAACCCGACGGATATCGTTGTGATCGGTGCCGGTATCATCGGCATCAGCACCGCACTTGAATTGCAAAAACGCGGCCGGCGCGTGCTGGTGCTGGATCGCGAAGGCGTAGGAGCCGGTGCCTCGAAGGGCAACGCCGGAGCCTTTGCCTTTACCGACATCGTGCCATTGGCCACCCCCGGGATAATGCGCAAGGCTCCGAAATGGCTGTTTGACCCGCTGGGTCCACTTTCAATTCCTCCTTCTTACGCTTTGAACATCGCGCCGTGGATGCTGCGGTTCTGGCGGGCCAGTTGGCAGGATCGCTATGCTGCGGCCTTGTCTGCACAGGCTGCTTTGATGGATCACAGCCGCGCGGCGCTGGAACGCCAGATCGCGGATGTCGACGGCGAAGCGCTGATGCAACGCGACGGCCAGTTGCAGGTGTTCGAGGGTGAAGCAGAATTCCGCGCCAGTCTGCCCACATGGGACAGGCGCAAGGATCACGGCATCCCCTTTGATCTGCTGGACAGCCCCGACGCGATTGCGGAAATCCAGCCCGGGCTTGACCGACGATTTACCCATGCGGGTTTTACACCCACCTGGATGAACACGGTCGATCCGGCCAGCTGGACAAGACATTTGGCCACCCGGTTCACCGCCCGTGGCGGTCAGGTCGAAATCGCGACAATCAGCGCGCTCACACCCATGGATGCGGGCGTTCGCCTGACGACTTCGATCGGTGAAATTGATGCAAGACAGGTGATCCTGGCTGCCGGGGCGTGGTCTCATCACCTGGCGAAAACTCTGGGCGATCGCATCCCTCTGGAAACCGAGCGCGGGTACAACACGACCCTGCCCGAAGGGGCCTTTGACCTGCGCACCCATCTGACATTCGGGGGACATGGGTTCGTGGTGACTCGGATCAACGGCGGTGTGCGCATCGGTGGCGCGGTCGAGTTGGGCGGGCTGGAACTGCCACCCAATTACAAACGCGCCGACACGTTGCTGGCAAAGGCCGGGCGCTTCATGCCTGGCCTGAATTTGGAAGGCGGCACGCAATGGATGGGCTTACGGCCGTCGCTTCCCGACAGTTTGCCGGTGATCGACCGCTCGGCCCGTGCACCACAGGTGTTTTACGCCTTCGGACATGGCCATCTGGGTTTGACGCAATCCGCAGGCACGGCGGAACTGGTCGCGGATCTGGTCACGGACACCAAGCCCGCGCTCGACATGAAGCCTTACGCATCCACACGCTTCTGATCAGGAGAACACCTCATGAAAATCACTGCACTGAACGTATATCAGGTGGATCTGCCGCTGAAGGAAGGCCGCTACAACTGGTCCAATGGCAACTATGTCGAAGTCTTCGACAGCACCGTTCTCGAGATCATCACGGATGAAGGTCTCAAGGGGTATGCCGAATGCTGCCCGCTGGGATCGGCTTATCTTCCGTCCTTTGCACTGGGCGTCAGGGCCGGGCTGGCGGAATTGTCGCCACATCTGATCGGGCAGGATCCGCTGAATATCGGCCAGATCAATCGCACCATGGATGCAGCCCTGCGTGGCCACCCCTATGCCAAGGCGCCCGTTGATATCGCCTGCTGGGATCTACTGGGCAAGGCGACCGGGCAACCCCTCTACACCCTGTTGGGCGGTGCCGCGCAACAGGACGTGGTGCTGTATCGCGCGATCAGCCAGGAAGCACCGGATATCATGGCGCAAAAGATCCAAGGTTATGCGGCCGAAGGCTATACGAAGTTTCAACTGAAAGTGGGCGGCGACGCCAATGACGACATCGACCGCATTCACGCCACCCGCGCGGTTCTGAAAAAAACCGACCTGCTGGTGGCGGATGCCAACACGGGCTGGACCCGGCACGAGGCCGCGCGTGTCTTAGGCGCCATCGCGGGTATGGATGTCTATGTGGAACAACCCTGTTTGACCTATGAGGAATGCGTGTCGATCCGCCGGCGCACCGCGCTGCCCTTCGTTATGGATGAGGTCATCGACACGCCCAACACATTGGTCCGCGGCATTGCCGACGACGCCATGGACGTGATCAACCTGAAAATCTCAAAGGTAGGAGGTTTGAGCAAAGCAAGGTTGATGCGCGATCTGTGCGTCGCACATGGTATCCCGATGACCATCGAAGACACCTGGGGGGGCGATATCACCACCGCCGCCATCGCTCATCTGGCGCGGTCGACACCGTCCGAGTTCACGTTCTCGGCCACCGACTTCAATTCCTATGGTACCGTGGACATCGCCGAAGGTGCGCCAAAGCGTGTCAATGGCCGGATGACCGCAGCAGATCGTCCCGGTCTGGGCGTGACTCCGATCTTCGACGCGCTGGGTGCCCCCTTCGCGCAATATAGCTGAGGTAAACATGCGCAGCAGCAAAACCGTACATGTGATCTCGGCCCATGCCGAAGGTGAGGTTGGGGATGTCATCGTCGGGGGTGTCGCCCCACCGCCGGGCGACACTCTGTGGGATCAGCGAAGCTTCATTGCGCGCGACCAGACCCTGCGCAACTTTGTTCTGAACGAACCACGCGGCGGTGTGTTCCGGCATGTCAACCTTCTGGTTCCGCCAAAACACCCCGAGGCGGACGCCGCCTGGATCATCATGGAACCCGAAGACACGCCGCCCATGTCGGGGTCCAACTCGATCTGTGTCTCAACCGTGTTGCTGGATGGCGGGATCATTCCAATGCTCGAGCCGGAAACCCATATGGTGCTCGAGGCACCGGGCGGGCTGGTCCGGGTACGTGCGGAATGCCGCGATGGCAAGGCACAACGCATCTTTGTCCAGAACCTGCCCAGTTTCGCCGACAAGCTGTCCGTCCCGCTTGAGGTATCCGGACTGGGCACGATCACGGTAGACACCGCTTATGGCGGCGACAGTTTCGTGGTCGTCGATGCGCAGGCGCTTGGGTTCGCAATCGTCGACCACGAGGCCCGCGACATTGCCCGGCTGGGGGTTAAGATCACAAACGCCGCCAATGAGCAGCTTGGATTCTCGCATCCCGAGAACCCGGACTGGGATCATATATCGTTCTGCGCCTTTTGCGGCCCGTTGAATGAAACGGAAACCGGCCTGAGCGGCAAGTCCGCCGTGGCGATCCAGCCGGGTAAGGTCGACCGTTCGCCGACGGGCACCGCTGTATCCGCGCGCATGGCGCTGATGGCGGCCAAGGGGGTGATGAAACCCGGCCAGACCTTCGAGGCTGTCTCGATCATCGGATCGCGATTCACCGGGCGGATCATTGACACTGCGCAGGTCGGTGGCCGCGCGGCGATCGTTCCTGAAATCAGCGGTCGCGGTTGGATCACCGGAATTCATCAGCACATGTTGGACCCTGACGATCCATGGCCCGGTGGATATCGCCTGTCTGACACCTGGGGCGTTTGACGTCAGCAGGCACGGTTTTCGAAAACGGAAAAGTCTGAAGATACGCGGCCTCGTTGCGGTTTCATCATCAGATTCAGGTCTTTTTTCAAATCTCGGGCAGGGGTTGAACATGGGTCGAAATCCAAGTTCGGCTTGGAAAAGTCCGTGATTGCAGGTAATTGTATCCAAAAACCGTGGCAGGATATTGGAAATGGCAGGAAAACGCGCGATCACGAAACAAAGCCTACCGGACGTCATCGCAAATGATCTGCGTGAACGTATCCTCAGCGGCGAACTCGCCGAGGGTGAGACGATCCGGCAGGAAGCACTGGCCGAGGAATATGATGTCTCTCGCATGCCGATCCGCGAGGCGCTGAAGCGCCTGAATGCCGAAGGTCTGGTGCAATGGGCCAACAATCGCGGCGGCTCGGTGACCAAG
The DNA here is from genome assembly GCF_013033125.1 of Ruegeria sp. HKCCA4008. Taxonomy (NCBI): domain Bacteria; kingdom Pseudomonadati; phylum Pseudomonadota; class Alphaproteobacteria; order Rhodobacterales; family Roseobacteraceae; genus Ruegeria; species Ruegeria sp. HKCCA4008. The sequence goes on along the minus strand of NZ_WQDM01000004.1, from coordinate 174,175 downwards.
CATTCCCTCGACGAAATCGGTGAAATTTTCGATCTTCGCATCCTGATCGAAGTCGATCTGTTCCGCCGGGCCATCCCGAATATGGGCCCAGGGGAATTTGCGCGTTGCGACGAAATCCTCAAGCAGATGGAAGCGTCGTATGATGAAAATGACGTCGGCAAGTGGGGGATATTGAACTATCAGTATCACTCGGCGCTTTATGCGGCGTCACAGCGGAAGCTGACCAACGAATTGCTGGACCGCGTCAACCTGCAATCGGATCGCTATGTCAGGATGCATCTGAGCGTGATGAAACAGCGCGAACCCGCAAAAAAGGAGCATCGTGATTTGTTGCGGCTGGCCCGGGAAGGCAATGTGGACAAAGCCTGCGAGGTCTTGGCCCAGCATATTCGCCGGACCAAGGAACAGCTTCTGGAAATGATCGCCTCGAAGCGCGGGACAGACGAACCCTAGGGCGGTCTTGCATGTCCTGCCATTTTGGATACATTATCCATTAATCTGGATATCCCGAAATACGAGGCCCAAATGACCTTTACCCCGCACGGCAAGCATCTGATCGCCGGCAACTGGCTTGCTGGTGACGATTTCTTTGCATCACAACCCGCACATGGGCCATCGCATGACTTTTCGAAAGGTCGCATTTCAGACGTCGACGCCGCTGCGCAGGCCGCGGAAGAGGCGTTTTGGAGTTATGGCTATTCCACTCGGGAAGAACGCGCCGCCTTTCTGAACGCCATTGCCGACGAGATCGAAGCGCGCGCCGATGCAATCACCGAGATTGGCACTCAGGAAACCGGCCTGCCCGAGGTTCGGCTGCAAGGTGAGCGGGGCCGCACGTCGGGGCAGCTGAGGCTGTTCGCAACGCATATCCTCAGCGGCGATTATCTGGACCGGCGCCACGACAGCGCGCTGCCGGACCGTTCCCCCCTGCCCCGGCCCGATCTGAAAATGATCCAGCGCCCGATCGGCCCGGTCGCGGTGTTCGGCGCATCAAATTTCCCGCTGGCATTTTCCACCGCCGGGGGGGACACCGCCGCCGCACTGGCCGCCGGCTGCCCGGTTGTCGTCAAAGGTCACGACGCCCATCCGGGCACCGGCGAGATCATCGCCGAAGCCATCCTTGCGGCCATCCGCCGTTGCAACATTCATCCCGGCGTTTTCAGCCTGATCCAGGACGGCGGACCGGCTGTGGGTTCAGCCTTGGTGCAGCACCCTCTGATCAAGGCGGTCGGATTCACCGGATCGCTTGCGGGCGGTCGCGCCCTGTTCGACCTGTGCGCCGCGCGCCCCGAACCGATTCCGTTTTTTGGTGAGCTTGGATCGGTCAATCCCATGTTCATTTTGGATGCGGCACTGGCAAACCGGGGTGAAGATATCGCCAAAGGCTGGGCCGGCTCGCTGACGATGGGCGCTGGTCAGTTCTGCACCAACCCGGGCGTCGTCGTGATGCCAGCAGGTGAAGCAACGGACCGTTTCGCCGAGATCGCGCAGGCCGCATTGACCGAAGTTCCGGTGCAGACCATGCTGACCGACGGCATCGCCAAAGCCTATCGCAACGGTCAGGCCCGTGTTGCTGAAACCGCTGGCGTTCACGAGGTTCTGGCTTCGACATGCGATCAGCGCAATGCGACCCCTTTCCTTTACCGAACAAGCGCCGCAACCTGGCTGGCCAACACATCCCTCGCGGAAGAGGTATTCGGCCCGCTGGGCATCATCGTGACTGCCGAGACACCCGACGAAATGCACGACGTCGCACGCGGATTGCACGGGCAGCTGACCTGCACCCTGCATATGGACGAGGCCGACATGGGCATGGCGCGGTCCCTGCTGCCGATCCTTGAACGCAAAGCCGGGCGCGTGTTGGCCAATGGCTTCCCTACGGGGGTCGAGGTATGTGACAGCATGGTCCATGGCGGCCCCTACCCGGCTTCGACCAATTTCGGTGCCACATCCGTGGGTACATTGTCGATCCGACGTTTCTTGCGTCCTGTCTGCTATCAGAATCTGCCGGATGCATTGCTGCCGGAACACTTCTCATAGGGAAATCAGTCGACACCCGCCGATACTCTGAAAGCACGACGCGCAGCAGGGTGTCGGCGGCTGCAACTGCGCAATGTCAGGGGAATGAGGCACACGCCCCTGGATCCAATTGCACAGTTTCATTTGGGTAACAGTGCTTTTGTTCATTCGGTTCAGGCCAACGCAATCCCGGCCCGATCCGTTGGCACTTTGGTGAACTACCTGTATGAAATGACCCGTGTTGCCCAGTACCAAAAACCAATTCGCCACGACCCATGAGATGATCGCCTCATTCGAGATCAATTTCCTCGCTGCATCCACCTCTCTTTTCATATCTCAAGAAAGGTAAACCTGATGGCTAACCCTCTGTATGACGGCCTGTTCGGCATCCACGCCGGCAAAGGCACACCTTTTTTGCAGCTGCTGGACGGGACAACGATCTCTCACCAGGATTTCCTGGGCAAAGCGGCGCAGATTGCGCATGTGGCGACGCATCTGGGCCTGAACCCAGGTGACCGCGTTGCGGCGCAGGTTGAAAAAACCCCCGAGGCGCTGGCGCTTTATGCTGCCTGCGCCCAGGCCGGTCTGGTGTTCCTGCCGCTGAATACCGCCTACACGGTCGATGAATTGACCTATTTCATCGAAAACAGCGGAGCCTCGCTGATTATCTGCGACACCGAAAGAGAAGGAAAACTCACCCCTGTCGGCGCGCAGCTGGGCGCCCGGGTAGAGACGCTGAACGCGGATGGCACCGGGTCTCTGACAGATTTGGCCGCGACCATGCCTACACGTTTCGAAACCGTCGCCCGCGGTGGCGAAGATCTGGCAGCGTTCCTTTACACGTCGGGAACCACAGGCCGGTCCAAGGGCGCCATGCTGACCCAGAACAATCTGCTGTCGAACGCACGGACACTGGTCAAGGAATGGCGCTTCACCTCGCAGGATGTGCTGCTGCATGCCCTGCCGATCTTTCACACGCACGGGCTGTTCGTCGCGACCAATATCATGCTGGCCGCAGGTGGATGCATGATCTGGCTGCCCAAATTCGATCTGGACCAGATCATCGACAAATTGCCCTGTGCCACGTCGATGATGGGCGTCCCAACCTTCTATACGCGCCTGTTGGACGACCCGCGTTTTACCAGGGAACTGGCCACCCATATGCGCCTGTTCGTTTCCGGATCGGCACCGCTGCGGGCGGAAACCCATGTGCAGTTCGAAGAACGAACGGGGCATCGCATCCTTGAACGCTATGGCATGACTGAAACCAACATGAACACGTCAAACCCATATGACGGCGAGCGGCGCGCCGGAACGGTCGGGCACCCGCTGCCCGGGGTCGAACTGAAGATCTGTGATTCAGACGGCAATACCCTGCCTGCGGGCGAGATCGGCATAATTGAAGTGCGCGGGCCCAACGTCTTCAAAGGGTATTGGCAGATGCCTGAAAAAACCGCTGCCGAACTGCGCGACAACGGCTTTTTTATCACCGGTGATCTGGGCCGCATCGACGAGGATGGGTTCGTCCATATCGTTGGTCGCAACAAGGATCTGATCATTTCGGGCGGCTACAACATCTACCCAAAAGAAATCGAGATGGTTCTCGATAATCAACCCGGTGTTCTGGAAAGCGCTGTGTTCGGCGTGCCTCATCCCGATTTCGGTGAAACGGTTGTTGGTGTCATTGTGGCAGAGCCCGGCCAGACCCCTGATCCGGAAGCGATAACGGGCGCGGTCCGCGAAGGTCTGGCCCGGTTCAAGCATCCGCGCAAGCTTATCGTTCTGGATGAACTGCCCCGCAACACGATGGGCAAGGTTCAAAAGAACATTCTGCGTGACCGATACAAAGATCTCTTCATGACTGTGTGAGCGAGTCTCGGGAAAGCGGGATCAGCGGATGCAGCCCCCTGAAAAGAAAATCAGGCGAGGATGTCCCCGCCTGATTTATTACATGATTCAGGCAACCAGATCGAACCGGTCGTTGTTCATGATCTTGGTCCATGCCGCCACAAAGTCGCGCACGAACTTCTCGGCATTGTCGTCCTGAGCGTAGACCTCAGCATAGCTGCGCAGGATCGAGTTCGATCCGAAGACCAGATCAGCGCTGGTTGCGGTGAACTTGACCTCACCCGAGGCGCGGTCGCGCAGTTCATAGGTGCCTCCGTCAACCGGATGCCAGCTCAGCGACATATCCGTCAGGTTGACGAAAAAGTCGGTTGTCAGCTGGCCCACCCGGTCGGTGAAGACGCCATGCGGCGATCCGCCATGGTTGGCACCCAGCACACGTAGACCACCGACCAGAACGGTCATCTCGGCCGCGGTCAGACCCAGCAGTTGCGCGCGATCCAGCATCATCGCCTCTGGCGAGACCGCGTATTCTTTCAGCTGCCAGTTGCGGAACCCGTCCGCCAGCGGCTCAAGTACCGAGAAGCTGTCCACATCGGTCTGCTCGATCGACGCGTCGCCGCGACCGGCCGAGAACGGAACCGCCACGTCAAAGCCCGCGGCCTTGATCGCCTGCTCCAGCCCGACATTGCCCGCCAGAACGATCACGTCGGCAACCGAGACGCCGGTTTCCGCCGCGATCGGCTCCAGCACACCCAGCACTTTCGCCAGACGTTCGGGTTCGTTGCCCGCCCAGTCCTTTTGCGGCGCCAGTCGGATGCGCGCCCCATTTGCGCCGCCGCGCTTGTCCGACCCGCGGAAGGTTCGGGCACTGTCCCAGGCGGTGGTGATCATCTCGGCGATGGTCAGGCCGCTGTCTGCGATCTTGGCCTTGACGGCATCTATGTCGTAATCTGTCGAACCGGCCGGGATCGGATCCTGCCAGATCAGATCTTCCGGCGGCACGTCCGGGCCATAATAGTTGACGCGCGGACCCATGTCGCGGTGGGTCAACTTGAACCAGGCACGTGCAAATGTATCGGCAAAATAGTCCGGATCCGCCATGAATTTCTGACAGATCGCGTTGTAGGTCGGGTCGACCTTCATCGCCATATCCGCATCGGTCATCATCGGCATGCGGCGAACAGTGGGGTCAGTCGGGTCGACCGGCCTTTCGTCTTCGGGCATGTCGACGGGCTGCCACTGATGGGCACCTGCGGGTGATTTGCCCAGTTCCCACTCGTAGCCGAACAGATAGTCGAAATAGCCCATGTCAAATTTCAACGGCTCTTTCGTCCACGCCCCTTCGATCCCCGAGGTAAAGGCGTTGGCCGCTTTGCCGTTCTGATCAGGGTTTTCCCATCCCAGCCCCTGGCTGGACACCGGGCAGGCTTCGGGCTCGGCGCCGATATTGTCTCCGGGCATCGCACCATGGGCTTTGCCGACGGTGTGCCCCCCGCAGGTCAATGCCGCGGTCTCTTCGTCGTTCATCGCCATACGCGCAAAGGTTTCACGGATATGCAGCGCGGTCTTGGCCGGATCCGGGTTGCCGTTCACGCCTTCGGGGTTCACATAGATCAGGCCCATATGCACCGCACCCAGAGGGTTTTCCAGCGTGCCGGGGGTTTCCAGATCGCCATAGCGGTTCTCGGACGGGGCCAGCCACTGGTTTTCAGAACCCCAGTAAACATCTTTCTCGGGGCCCCAGATGTCTTCGCGACCAAAGCCGAAACCAAAGGTCTTCAATCCCATGGATTCATACGCCACCGTGCCCGACAGAACGATCAGATCGGCCCAGGACAGCGCGTTGCCGTATTTCTTTTTCACCGGCCACAGCAGACGGCGGGCTTTGTCCAGGCTTGCATTGTCCGGCCATGAATTCAGCGGCGCGAACCGGATGTTGCCCGAACCGGCGCCACCTCGACCATCCCCCAGACGGTAAGACCCCGCCGAGTGCCACGCCAGACGGATCATCAGCCCGCCATAGTGACCCCAGTCAGCCGGCCACCAGTCCTGGCTGTCGGTCAGCAACGCCTCGACATCGGCACGAACCGCCTTGAAGTCCAGCCCCTTGACCGCTTCTCGGTGATCGTAATCCGCATCCATCGGGTTGGTGCGCGTGTCGTGCTGGCTCAGAATGTCCAGGTTCAGCGCATCCGGCCACCACTTGGTGACGGAATTGCCCGTTCCAGTATTGCCGCCATGCATGACAGGGCAGCCGCCGGATTGGTGATTGTGGGGGGTACCGTCCATTGTAAATCTCCTGAGTATTTACCTAGGGGTTCAGATATCTTGACTCGTACCCCACGGCTTCGATAATTGGAAATTTGTAATTACTATCGTTGTGATTAATTTTTCATATGAAGGCACTCACCCTCAAACATCTGCGCTATTTCGAGGCGCTCGCCACGCACGGCCACTTTGGCAAGGCTGCCGCGGCCAGTGCGATTTCGCAGCCCGCGCTTTCCATACAAATCAAAGAGCTGGAGTCAATCATGGGGGGGCCGCTGGTCGAACGCGCGGCCCGGCAAACCCGCCTGACTGCATTTGGCGAAGACGTGCTGAAACATGGCCGCGAAATCCTGACCCGGGTCGAGGATTTGGGGAAATTGGTGCAATCTCCCTCGGGCCCCTTGTCCGGCCGCATCAGAATCGGGGTCATTCCCACGGTCGCACCCTATCTGCTGCCCTCGATCATCAAAGCTCTGTCGCAGCGTTTCCCACAACTGACCATCGAACCCAAGGAAACGATAACCAAGACGTTGATCGGTGAAATACTGGATTCGAAACTGGATTTCGGTGTCGTTGCCCTGCCCGTCTCGGAACCCAACCTCCGAGAGTTCTCGCTGTTCAACGAAGATTTTCTGCTGGTTCGCCCGGCGCAGGATGCCAACCTGCCGATGCCAAGTTCCTCGCAGCTGAGAACCATGCGCCTGCTGTTGCTGGAAGAGGGGCATTGCTTCAGGGATCAGGCCCTGTCCTTCTGTTCGATCCGCAACATCGAACCGCAGCACATCATGGAGGGCAGTTCGCTTTCCACACTGGTTCAGATGGTCGGCGCCGGCATCGGTGTGACCCTGATACCGGAAATGGCGGTCGGGCTGGAAACCCGATCCGCGGATGTGTCCATTGCCCGGTTTCAGGACACGCCGCCGACACGGACGATTGGTCTGATCTGGCGAAAGACCAACCCGCTCAGCGAAAACCTGTTGAAGATCGGCGCGATCATCCGCAAAACAGCCGAGGAAAACACGTGGGGCGTGAAACCGTCACAGCCCGCAACAACAGGCTGACCCGCCCGAAACGATGTTCCTCGGCACGGGGTCCAGACCCGGCGCAACCCGTCAGTCGTCACCCTTGTAATAGCCGATCACATCATTCTCGGTCGTTGCACCCAACCCGTTCAGCAACCGATTTGAATAATTGAAATAGGCGCAGACCTGATTGACCTCCAGGATCTCGCCATCCTCACAGCCAGCAATCTTGAGCGCTTCGAAGTCGGACTTGACCATTTTGCCAACATCCGTCGTCAGCTTGGCGGCATAGCGCAGCAGCGCCAGTTCCTTGCCCTCGAATTCATCCTCGGGCCGATGCGCCTTGAGCGCGACGAAAATCCGGTCACTGCGCGGCTGATCCTTAAGCAGGTTGCGCACGTTCATGAAGTGATGGGTCAGTGAATAGGTGCAATCGTTCAGGATCGAAGTATAGCTGGCGACAACTTCGAGGAACCAGAATGGCAACTGGTTGTCATCGGAATGCAGGACCGAACGGTACAGCGTCACATGCCCGTTCATCGTTTCGGGCCGCAATGAATGCACACGCATGACCGTATCCACGGTGCCATGAGGGGTGCGGGCCTTGTCCAGCAGCTCTTTCAGGCGGCCCTCGGCCTTGTCGTCCGAGATCATCTCGATCCAAGCGCTCATTGCTGTGTCTCCTGTCTTGTTCGGGCTCAGCTTATGTACAAAGCCCACAGGCATGTCAGTTAATTTTTTTCTTAAGGTGAAATTTTTTCTGGATCACGGAAACGTGAAAGATGTAAAATACCAGCGCGGGGAATTTGTTGAGGATCAACGCGAATGCACAGTCCAGATCTTATGGCAGGTGCCGAAAACCTGTTGTTCAGATGCGGCGGCCTGACGGCGGGCGACCAGTTGCTTGTGGTCTGCGAAGATGCGGCCAACGGGTATTACGATGCCGAGATCACCGAGGCTATCTTGGACTGCGCGCGACAGAACCGGATCAAGACCGCAGTTCGAACCCTCGCATTCGATCCCATGGGTTCATCGCTGCCAGCGGATCTGAAAACGGCGATGGAAGCGGCGGATCGCACCTTGTTTCTGTCCCGCTCCGGCGATCAGATTCGTTTCGACGCAGGAATGAGGGACGTTCGGCCCATCATGTCATATGCGCTGGACGCCGGAATGCTGGCCTCGGGTTTCGGGCGCGCCAACTACACCGGGTTTGTTGAATTGAAAAACGCGGTTAACCGGCTGCTGGCCAATGCCGGGCACATCCACGTAACCTGCCCACTGGGCACCGACTTCGCGGGCCCCGGCGCCGCCTTCCCCCCAGCAGGTGCCGCGGATGTCAGCGTGGCGCGTTTTCCGATGTCGGTTTTTGCCCCGGTTCCCGCGCAAGGGTTTTCCGGAGCGCTGGTTCAGGACGGGTTTCTGGTCGGCACCGGTTCGAAATTCTACGAACCATACGGCTGTGATCTGCGCGAACCGCTGACCATACGGTTCGAAAACAACCGCCTGACCGGCTTTGAGGGCCATCCCATGGATGTGCATTGCGCGCAGATGCATTACGAAAAAGTCGGCAGGATGTTCGGCCTTGACCCCCTGACCATGCACTCCTGGCACGCAGGCATCCACCCGGGCTGCGCCTACACGACCCCGGCGCGAAGCAATTTTGAACGTTGGAGCGGGTCCGCCTTTGGCAATCCACGCCTGCTGCACTTTCACACATGCGGGCATTATGCGCCGGGTGAGATTTCACTGAACGTGCTGGACCCGACGATCCGCGTGGATGGTGTTTCGATCTGGGATGCCGGTGTTCTCCGGGCCGATCTGTTGCCCGGTGGGGCTGAAATTCTCGACCGGTATCCCTGCATCAAAGCGGTGTTCGACGCCCCGGCCCGACACGTGGGCCAGGGCGCGAACGGGCGCTTATCGGCCTGATGATCAGCCGGCCTGCTGTGCGATCAGCTTTGCAACCCGCGCGCGGAACCGCATCGCGCCTGCGTCCAGCCCGAGGTTGATATAGCCGGTCTTGCGCCGCGCCATGCCGGTTTGAACGTGTTCCAGAACCTCTTTGTCCTCGTTGAAGGCCATGACCGCGCCTTCGAACATGCGCTGCGACATGGCTGTGTCATCCGCGTGCATGTTGCGGTGCTGGAACCAGAAATACCGCGATGTTTCCGCATCGACCGGTGTGATGAAGTTGTACGAAATATTGACAAAGGCATTGGGCGACATCGGCCGATCCGCCCCGCCTTCTCCGGCCGGAGTGTAAACGGACATGTTGATCGCAGTGGACGGCAGACGGCATTCGTAATGCTGCTTGCGGTCGCAGCTTGGCCCGAACGGCAGTATCGGCGCATAGTAGGGCGGCGCGGGTTCATCCGCGATCCAGCGCGAAACAATGACGCCGCTTTCGGTTTCTTCAAGATCCAGCGGGCGGTTGTCGGTTCCCGCCCCGGCAAACGAAGTCAGATGCACCCAGGCCACATGGCTTGGATCCAGCAGGTTGTCGATAATGTAAAGGTAATGGCACGCCATCTCCATCGCCCCGGTCCGGGTCTTGCCCCAGGACGGGTTGTCGAAATTGGGGATGTCGATGATATCGTCTGTGCTGGCTTTGTCCGGGTCCCCCATCCACAGCCAAAGAAACCCCCAGCGGTCTTCGGCCGGGTATGCATGCACGGCGGCGCGGCGCGGAGGATTGTCCAGCTGTGTCGGGGCGCTGACACATTCACCGCCGCAGCCGAATGTCAGACCGTGATAGCCGCAAACCACATGATCCCCTTCGATCGTGCCCCGAGACAGCGGCAGCTTTCTATGCGGGCAAGCGTCCTCCAACGCGATCGCTTTGCCCGCTGTGTCACGGTAGATCACGATCTCTTCGTCCAGCATTCGTACGGCGCTCAAGCTGCGGCCAAAATCCTCGGACCGTCCGGCGACGTACCAGCTGTTGCGAATAAACCCCTCTGCTCCGGCTAGATCAGGACGCATGTTTCTTACTCCGAAAACTCGTCAAAAGCCCTGAGCGCCTTGGCGCTGTAGGCATAGGACGGCCCGCCGCCCATATAGGTGGCCATGGCCAATGCCTCGCACATCTGAGCGCGGGTGGCGCCCAGTCGAACCAGCGAACGCACGTGGAATCCGATGCAGCTGTCGCAGCGGGTCGCAATCGCAATGCCGAGCGCCATGAACTCTTTGGTCTTCTCGCTCAGCGCCCCGTCAGTCTTGGCCGCCTTGCCCATGATGCCAAAGCCGCGCACGGTTTCCGGCACTTCTTTCGAGAAGGTTCCGATATTGGCCTCGGTCTCGGCCATGAAATCTTTCCAGTTCATTTCTTCACTCCTTATCCGCGCTCATCCGCGCCCATGCGACGCTCCAGCCAGCGCACCCCGGCTGAGATGATCAAAACCAGGATCAGGTATTCGAAAATCAGCAGGGTATAGATTTCCAGCGGGCGGTATTCCGTCACCACCAATTCATTCGCACGGCGGGTCAGTTCCTGCATCCCGATGACGCTGGCAAAGGCGCTCATCTTGACGATGTAGATGAACTGGTTTGCCAAAGGCGGCAGAATGCGCCGGATCGCCTGCGGCAGGATCACATAGCGCATGGTCTGCACATAGTTCAGCCCGATGGTCTGCGCCGCCTCGCGTTGTCCACGCGCAATGGATTGAATGCCTGCGCGATAGATCTCGGCCGTAAAGGCGCTGTCTGAAATCGCCAGCGTTATGATCGCCCCCCAGAAGGGATCGATGGGGATGTTCAGACCCATCGACTGAAACACGATGGGCAAGCCGTAAAACACCCAGAACAGCATCGGCAAAAGGGGAATGGCGCGGATGAACTCCACGTAAACCCGGTTCGCAACCCGCCAGCCACGTTTTTCGGACAATCCCGGCAGGGCGACCAACAATCCGATGACGATCGACAGAACGGCGGCGATCAGGGAAATCTGGATCGTCGCGCCCATCCCCGAGATCAGGAATTTCACATTGGTCCAACCCGAGGCCGTCGTCGGATCGATGACGTACCAGCCCCAGGTCTGCGACGACGAACAGCCTGCCAGCAGAAGCAGAGGCAATATGAGAAGAAGTTTTTTCATCGGCCGCTCTCAGTGTTGCAGGATCTGGGACAGGAATTTGCGACACCGATCGGACTGAGGATCGGTGAAGAAATGTTCGGGCTTGCCTTCTTCGACGATTTCACCGGCATCCATGAAGATCATCTTGTCGGCCACCTTTCGGGCAAACCCCATCTCATGCGTGACAACCACCATGGTCATCCCCTCATTGGCCAACTCGACCATCACGTCCAACACTTCCGAGATCATCTCGGGGTCCAGTGCCGAGGTCGGCTCGTCAAACAGCAGCACGCGCGGCTCCATGCACAGCGACCGGGCGATGGCGACGCGTTGCTGCTGACCACCCGACAACTGAATGGGCTTTTTGTCGGCCTGATCTGGAATATGCACCCGGTCCAGATAGTGGCGCGCTTTTTCCTCTGCCTCTTTGCGGCCGAGACCGCGCGCCTTGATCGGGCCCAAAGTCAGGTTTTCCAATACGGTCAGATGCGGGAACAGGTTGAACTGCTGGAACACCATTCCAACCTCGGACCGGATCCTGGCCACGGATTTCTCGTCATCCGTCAACTCGATCCCATCTACGCGGATGGTGCCTTTCTGATGTTTTTCCAACTGGTTGATACATCGCACAACGGTGGATTTTCCTGACCCGGAAGGCCCGCAAATCACCACCTTTTCGCCGCTGTTGACCGTCAGATTGATGTCCTTGAGAACGTGAAACGTGTCGAACCACTTGTTCACGCCCACAAGTTCGATTGCGGCGTCTGGCATAAGATGAACTGCCCCTGTTTTAGTCCCAGTATAATATTTTCTTGAGGTTATCTTTCCCTTTGGGCTTAAATCAATGAAGAATACGGCCACAAGGTCGAAACGCCACCAACGGGAGAAACCGATGAACACTTTTTGGAAAGCTGCGGCAGCCGCTGCGCTTGGACTTGTCTTGTCAGGCGCTGCGCAGGCGCAATCTGCACTGAACGAGGTGCTGGATTCCGGCGTGCTCAAGGTGGGCACCACGGGCGATTGGAATCCCATGTCGCTCCGCGACCCTGCAACCAACAGCTACAAAGGGTACGACATCGACATCATGAACGAGCTGGCCGCCGATCTGGGGGTCGAGGTCGAATATGTCCCCACCGACTGGAAAACACTGGTCAACGGTGTGGTGGCAGGCAAGTATCACCTGACCGGATCCGCATCGATTTCGCCGCCACGCATGAAGGTCGCAGGTTTTTCCGACAGCTATATTTCGGTGGAACTCTTCCCCTATACGACCAAGGACAAGGCCGACAAGTTTGACGGTTATGAATCGATCAACCAGCCCGGAGTAAAAGTCGCGACTACCCTGGGCACAACATTCGAAAAGCGCGTCCGCGAATGGTTCCCGAACGCAGATATCAAGGTGGTCGAGGCTCCGGCCCGCGGTTTTCAGGAAGTAATCGCAGGACGCGCGGATGTCTTCATTACTTCGAACATCGAAGGTTCGACCCTCGAGGCGAAATTTCCGGTGGTACGCGTGAAGAATGCAGGCCCGCGTTCGCCGTCACCCATCGCGATGATCCTGCCACAGGCCGATCAGGTGTGGATCAACTATGTAAACAACTGGATCGAAGTCAAAAAGGCGCAAGGGTTCTTCGAGGAAAATCGCAAGAAATGGGGTCTCTGACTCTTCTCGGATCACCTTGATTCCCTAACGCCCGGCTTGGTCGCCGGGCGTTTTTCAATTGTCGCCCGACACGGCCTTGGCAACCACGGTGACAAAGCTGACCGTGTCAGTTTTCAACTCCAACGGCCCATGAGTGGCGTTTGAATCAAAACTTAAACTGTCGCCCGGCCGCATGTGATAGGCGGCTTCACCGCAGCCATAGACCATCTCGCCGGCGGTGACGTGGATGAATTCGACACCCTGATGTTGGTAAAGAGGGCGTTCGTCCAACGGGCCTTCCAATGTAACGCTGAAACTCTCGAAACTGACATGTTTCGCTTCCGCCCGACCGATCAGCTTGTAACTGTGCCCGAAACCGGTGCCCAACCGTTGTACGGTCACGCCTTCGCCCGCAGCCACAAATGACACATCCGTGCGTTCGACCGTGCCGGCGAAGAAGTTGATCAACGGAACGCCGATTCCACCGGCCAGGGCCTCAAGCGTCGCCAGTGAGGCTGACACCTGACCGCGCTCGATCTTGGAAATCATCGCCGTGGACACGCCGGACCGCTGAGACAATTCGGCCAGAGTCAACCCGGCCAGCGCGCGATGCGTTTTCACCGCGGACCCGACTAGGTGATCCAGCGGCGGTTTTTCGACGGAAAGCACAGGTGAATCTTCCATTTGCGAAGCCTATCGACACGTATGAAAAAGGCAAAAGAAATGTCACCGAACCTTTCGCACAAATTCGGCGGCAAACTCTCAGCTTCCGTTCAGGATGTCTCCTGTAAGATCATTCAACTTGGCCAACCCGTCCCGCAGATGATCTTCTGGCAGGGCTGAGCTGAACCGAAAATGGTTCTCGACCCCGAACCGCGACCCTGGAATGACCAGCACGTCTTTTTCGCGCAACAGGCGCATGCTGAACGCCTCGGATGCGATCGGTAGATTGAACCGCACGAACGACATGGCCGACGCCTGAGGTGGTACAACTGAAAACACCCCCTGATGCCGCGCCAGTTCTTCCGTGAGAACGTCAAACCCCGTGCGGATCAGACGGCGCGCGCGGGCCTTCAACTTGGACCGTGCAGGTTCGGCAAGCGCCTTGTCCGCCAGTTCCATCGACAACATGGATGCCGCGATCGAGGCATATTCGTGCCGCCGCCAGCAGTGCTGAATGATGTCTTCGGGCCCAACCAGCCATCCCAGCCTCAGCCCCGGAAGCCCATAGGCCTTGGACATGGAGTTCACCACAAGAACCCTGTCCGTACTTCCCCAGAACGAAGGCGTTTCGGTGTCACCTTCCCGCTCGGTTCCGGCATAAACCTCGTCTGAAACGATCCAGGCGCCAACGCGCTCGGCGGCCGTTACGATACGGGCGCGATCCGCTTCGGTCAGAATACGGCCCGTTGGATTGTTCGGGTTCACCACATGGATGATGCGGGTTCTGTCATCGACCGCCCGCTCCAGCGCTTCCGCGTCTATGCCCCACCCTGCGGATTCGATCAGATCGACCCAACGCACTTCGTTGCCCAGATTGGCGGCATTTCCTGAAATCTGTTCATAGGTCGGTCGGAAACACACAACATTGTCGCCGGGCTCCAACAAGGTGTTGGCCACAAGCGTGTTCGCTTCGGTTGCTCCGACCGTGACCATTACCCCATCTGCCGAGGCCCCCGGATACAAGCCTGCGATGGTGTCGCGCAGGGTTTGCTTTCCATTGACTTGCGGATAGTCGATCATCGTTGTCAGCAGAGAGTCGAGATCAATCCCGGCCAGCTCTACCAATCCCTGCAACGACATTGGATGAACGCCGCTTTCCGAGAAATTGAAGACCACCCCGTGTTCCGTTTCGGACAGAAACTGTTCGACCCGAAATGGTTGAAAATTTCGGTTGATCATGATGCATCCTTTGCTCGGCCGTTCTGCGCACCTGACAGCCTCAATCGGCTGCGTTTACATGAACCGTTCTGATACTGGGATCGACGCGGCTGTAGGCGGCCAGCAATCGTGCCGTCCATTTCTGTGCAATGTAATCCGCCATGAACCGCGAGGGTGCAACCAGAATGACGCGCCCCCCTGCCCTTTCCGACTCGGACAGATGCTGGAACCAACTCGCCCACAGCTCGGGATCGCGGCCGTGAAGGATTGATTGCACCTGCGACCAGACATCCTCGGGCTTGGCTTCGGGGGTGTTGATTTCAGGCCCCGGGGGTTTTGCCGCGAAAGGCACGACATTTGTAACGGGTTCGGAATCCTCGCTCATCCGGGCCTGGAAATCGGAACCTATGATCGGCCAGACCTCCTGCGTATCGATCATGATCTGTTTGAGGTCGATTTCATAGACCGCGACCCGGCCCCGTGCAGCAGGCCGTTTGACCGTTACCCAACCTAATGCGCGAAATTTGGCCATTTCGCGCTTTACGGTCCTTTCGTTCACTGACCAAAGGCGCGAAATTTCTTCGCGTCCAATCGATAATTCGTTGTTTCGCCAGTTATATCGCGTCGTAATCAATGCGATGATACGCAGAACGCTGCGTTGCCGATGCTTGTCGCCTGACAACGCATATATGGTGAGCGCAGAAAGTATATCGTATTTCAAGGCCGCCGCATTTCGCCCGACCGGTTTAGCCAGCTGCATACCCGTTCTCACCGCTCTGTCTGCCTCAGACGGGTGTGTCCCGCCGATCTCGCGCTGTTTGCCAACGCTTTTCGTCATCTTGGCCTAATTAGCGTCCAAAGCTTCGATTCTGTCAAGAAGAGTCTGAAACAGGTCAGAAAATTGCGCCAATCCAGATCAAAAAATAAAAGAAATCTGGTGAAGTATTGGTGAAGGGGGACGTTCAGGATGACCCCTTATCGGCTTGTTATGTCCCCCTATATATCGCAGATCCAGGAAGAATGCCCCCCTAAATACGGTTGAGGGCGCGTTGCGAATCGTCACCCTTCATCTTCTGCGCTGCCGAATCGGCGATGGCCTTGCAGGGCCTTGTTTTCTTACCCGTGGGTAAGATTTGAGTTTCATCATATTTTCTTTTGCGTAAAGCGCAAATCGGGCGTAAAAAAGAAACGAACAGAAATTTACGTTCCAAACAAAGAGACATGAGGCATGTTCACGCACGAAGACCTGAATGCATTGCGCAATCAATCTCTCAAACTTCAGGGGTGGATTCGTCAGCAGACCTTTAGCCCCGAGATGGAGAAGACACTCCGCCGGTTTTCGAGCTGGGAGGTGTCCGAGCTGATCTTCCGGGTCAACCAGTCAACCTTTCGCGGAAAGCTGGCTGCTGATCCGTCTCTGCCCGGAGGCGAGGTTGAGCCCGAGGGGCGGCAGCGCTGGTTCAGCCTGGAGGAGGTGAATGAGTTGCGGCGGCGGCTCAAGGTGAATCGTAAATCCCTCATGCCACCGCGTCCCGAGGGCAAGCGGGCCATTCGCGCGGCTGTGGCGAACTTCAAGGGCGGGGCGGGCAAGTCAACGGTGGCGTTGCATCTTGCGCATGCTGCCGCGCTTGATGGGTACCGTGTTCTTGTCGTTGACTTCGACCCGCAGGCCACGCTGAGCCATTCAATGGGCCTGACTGATGTCGCCGAGGATTACACTGTTTGGGGGATCATGGCGCGTGACCTGATCCGCGAGACCGAGCGCATGAACAACCGGCCCGCCGCGGCCGAGTCCGGCACCGCCCTGCCCCGCCGGGAACTGCCCCCGGCGATCACCGATATGGGGCTTGGAGATCTGCGGATCAGCGATTTCATCAGACGGACGTCATGGTCCACCATCGATGCGATCCCGTCCTGCGCGAACGCGGCCTTCGTCGAATTTGCCTCGGCACAGTATCGCCACCTGAACCCTGAATGGTCTTTCTTTGCCGCGGTGTCCCGGTATCTGGATCAAATCCCTGACGACGCCTATGACCTGATCCTGTTCGATTGCCCGCCGGCCATTGGGTATCAGTCCATGAACGCGGTGTTCGCGGCGGACATGTTGTACATTCCGTCTGGCCCCGGGTACTGGGAATATGACTCGACCACGTCCTTTATCGGTCAGCTGGCAGAAGCTTTGGAGGACCTGGCCTACGGGTTCGACAAAACCTTACCCACGGGTAAGATCGGTCTTCCCAAAACTTTCTGCGAACTGCGGTTCCTGCTTACAAGGTACGAGCCCGGAAACGCGTTGCATCTGGCGATGTTCGACGCGTTCCAGAAAGTCTTCGGAGACCACGTCGCCCAGCACCCTGTTGAAATGACCCGCGCGGTCGAGCAATCCGGCCGCTTTCTGAGCTCGGTGTACGAAATGGATTATCGCGAAATGACCCGCGAAACCTGGCGTCGGGCCCGTTCGACGTTCGATAATGTTTACGAGGAATTCCGAGGTGTGATGCTGTCTGCCTGGGACAAGCTGGAGGATGACGCATGAGCCGCAAGCGCAGAATGTTTGATATCGACCTGCCCGCAATGGATGACATTCCTGTCGGCAAGGTTCCGGACAAGGTTCTTGAAAAGCGGCGGGGCCCGATGGCTGCGGCCATTTCGGAAAATGCCGATGCGCTGCGCGACCAGCAATCGACAGAAGAATCCATTCGCGCCGAAAACGATCGTCTCGCGCATGAACTCGTGCGTCTGCGTTCCGAAGGTCTGGTGACCGAACGCGTAGCACTGGATGACATTCTGTTTGAAAAGTTGACGCGTGATCGCAAACCAGGGCCAGATCCGGAGCTGGACGAGTTAAAGGCGTCAATTCAGGAAATCGGATTGTCCAACCCCATCCGACTTGAGCGACGCTCAGATGGACGTTTTGAACTGATCCAGGGGATGCGGCGCCTGTCTGCCTATCGGACGTTGTACGAAGAAACGGGCGATGAGTCTTATGCCAGAATTCCAGCGGGTATTTCAGAGGCGGGCGATCTCGACAACAGCTACCGGCGCATGGTGGACGAGAACCTGATCCGCAAGGATATCTCGTTCGCGGAAATGGGTGCTCTGGCACGCGCCTATGCCGAAGACCCTGCAAATGATTGCCCGGATGTAGACAAGGCGGTTTCCACGCTGTTCAAATCCGCCAGTTACACAAAGCGGAGTTACATCAGGTCATTTGCCAGTTTGCTGATGATGTTGGACAAGGTCCTGAAACATCCGAACGACATTCCGCGCAACGTGGGCGTAGAGCTGAAGCGCAAACTGGATGCAACGCCCGGTCTGGAGCGCCAGGTGAGTGCCGCGGTCATGAGCGAGCCGGACCGTGACGGAGCGCGTGAGGTTGCGATCCTCAGGTCATTTCTGGGTGCGCCGGAAACAAGCGTTGCAAAGAAGGCTCCGGTTGAGAGCACCGATAAACCACGACGTGCAAAGACCACGTTTCAGGTATCAGGGCGTGCAGGGATCGCCAAGTGCTCGGCATCCAGTGGTCGAATTGAGTTGAGATATGATTTGGACTTTACGCGTGTTGATCGCAGCAAACTTGAGGCGGCAATAGCTGCATTCATCGATGCTCTTCCCGAGGAAGACGATCTTACCCACGGGTAAGGTTTGGTTTGAAGGCCCGAGAAAAGGCGCCGGTTGAATCCGGCGCCTTTGTCTTGTCGCTAATGCCTGGGCGTTCTCAGCAAGGGAATACTGCCCATTTTTTTGCCTTGAACTCGTGTCCCGTGATCGATGCTGCCGCAGCTTGAGACGGGGCTTGTGGCTTCGATCATTGATGTTGGTTCAGGAACGGTCAGTTTCACGGAGTGTTGTCGGGGCCTAAAACCACGGGGTCTTGTTCGGGTTCGTACGTTCAGATCACGGAAGGGCGCCTGATACCTGCTTGAGATTTCGGCATGCAACATGTGACACGGGAATAAGGTGATATGACGGCTACTCACTGCACACAATCTCGGCTAGGGCAATTAGTTATGATAAAAAAAATTATCAAATATTATAGTGAAACGGTGTTGTGGAAAGGTAATGAGCAAAAATCCAAAATTATGCGCACAGACGGAGAGGCGGCCTGTAAATGCCTGTGGTCGGTAATGCTTTGCCGCTGTACGGTGCAATCAGAGATTCCGACTTCATTCTTCCCTATGTTTGACATGCTTTCGACCCACCTGACCGCGATGTTACGGTGGCGGTTTAACCGTGAGTGAGTGTTTTCAGTACGTTCTGCACTCGGGGCTGGTTCCCCGAGTGGCATTCAACCGACCGTGAGTGTGGTTTCATGGAGTTCACTAGCTACTCTGGCCAGGCCAGTTGTGCGTCTTGTACACAGTTCGCAATTGGCCTGTGATCGATCTCAGACAACCGGACCCTCTCAAGTCGCGGCATGAACACGGATGTGACGACTGCGGATCAATCTCGTGATGCTTATAGAGATCACAAATGGTTCCCGTCTGGCCAAAACGCTCGACACCGAGCCAGATCGTATGGTCTCCAGCCACACCCCCAGCCATGCGAGGGTGGCCGGGTGCCCATCAATGGCAGTGACGATCTTGCAGAGCGACGGTAGTTCGCCCATCAGGGTTTCGATGTGTGACTGGGCAAGAGAATTTCCTAGCGAACGGGCCCGCCGTGCGGCAGTCCAATCAGCATTAAGCCGTTCAGCTGACGCCGGTTTTGTCGCAAACTCTGTCCCCACCTGTCAGCTTGAACGAAGTTCTGTTAACGCGGGCTGGAATATGACGGGAGCCAATCGCGACGATCTCTTTCTAGGGCGCATTTCCGAAGAACGTCATCTTGCACGCGGTTATCTTCTACCTTCGATACAGCGTGTCGTGCCGTGACCTGGAAGAAATCATGGCGGAACGCGGCGTTAATCTGGATCATGCAACACTGAGCCGTTGGGTCACAAAATACGCCAGTGCAATTGCCGATGTCGCGTGCAGGCGAAAGGGGCCGTGCGACTGTTCCAGGAGAATGGAAGAGACTTGCATCAAGCTAAAAGGAGCGTAGGTCTGTCACTATCGCGCTGTCGACAGGAACGGAAAGACACTTGATTTCATGCTTTCGCAGCGTCGAAACAAACCCGCCGCCGCCACATTTTTCGCGTAGCTGCTGGAGGTCAACGGCCACCCGAGAAAGATTGTCATCGACAAAAACGGAGCTAACACGGCTGGCATCAGAGCGATAAACAAGATGCCGAAAGGCTTTCGCTGCCCGATCGCAGTCGAGATGGTCAGGCGGAAGTATCTAAATAACATCGTGGAACAGGACCATAGCTGCATCAAGAGACGAACACCGCCTATGTTGGGGTTCAAGGCCTTCGCTTCAGCGGCGGCTACATTGGATGGGATCGAAGTGGCGCATATGATCCGCAAAGGCCAACTCACGCCTGGGGTTTGCCCGTTTCACCAATTTGCAGAACTGGCGGCATAAGCCGCGGGTTCGGTGTCAACTCTTCGGTCAATAAGAAACTTTGCAACAGATCCGTTTCGTACTGTTGCGGAGACGACGCTGAGGCACTTTGACACCCTTATATTATGCGCACGCCCGGTCGCAGCTTGGTATACCTGACATCCTTGAGCTGACACGGAAACTGCCCCCGTACGGCACATTTCAAGACTTTTTGCGCGATGGGTTCAAAGTCGGCGCGGAAGTGGGTTGTGCTTTTGACACATAGTATCCGAGCGTCTGCCGGTTCCAAGTTGAACAAACGTATTTGCGCCAGATCCAGACACTGATTTCGAATGCTGGTGACAAGGACATGGATTTGCGTTCCAATCAGCTGTAAGGCGGCCGAAGGACCCATCGTAGCAACGCCGCCGCCATACATTTCGCCCGAATAACGACATCGGCCATCGCTTAAGTGATGCACGCGCACCTTTGAAGCGAAAGGAGCGTCGCCGGGACCTCGACCACCAATCTCGGCCTCGAGTTCCGCGCCTTCGCCCATTTCGTGGGCCTTGGCCGCCAGTTGCGGGTCGTTCAGCAACCCGAGAATGGCCGAGGGGGCGTTTTGTTGCATCAACTCACGTAGCAATCCTGTCGTATCGGCCGACGCTCCAGCCCCCGGATTGTCCTGCACATCAGCGATTACTACAGGCCCTTTGCCATTTGCATGCCGTGCAGTTTCAACAGCATCTTTCGGACAAAGCAGAGACGTATCGAACTGCGTTTCCGCCGCTTGCAGCTTTGCGAATATCTGCCCGGCCATTGCATCGGCATCGGATTGTGACTCGCCGTAAGCCAGGACAGATGGTCCACAATCGGCCGTATCCGCTGCAGTAAACCCAACGGCGAGTTCAACCAGGCGCGCGTTTGGCCCGTCGAAGACATCCAACGCGGCGTACAGCGTTTTGGCGGGGGCGATTTCGGTATACTGGCTGTGCAGCGGGATCAGATATTCCCCCTGCCGCCACGCTTTTGCGGGCGGGCCATTTGTGCAGATTTCGCGCATCATTCGAAAGGCCCGCGCGCCTGTTTCTGCCATGTCGAGGTGCGGATAAGTGCGGAAAATGGTCATCGCGTCCGACAGATCCACCATCTGCCTCGAGATATTGGCATGCATATCGAGGCTTGCAACAAGCGGCAGGTCCGGACCGATGACCTGTCTGATCCGCGACAACAGCTCTCCCTCCCCATCATCCAAAGATTCTGTGACCATGGCCCCATGCAGGTCCAGGTAGACCCCATCAAGCTGCGTCATGTTCGCAAGCGCATTGGTGATGCGTCCGGCAATAGTATCAAAGGCGTGATCCGCAACCTTGCCACACGGTTCAGCAGCGCACCACAGGATGGGTTGTAATTCGACCCCATCCGCCAAGGCAGTTTTTGCGAAACCGGCTATGGGCAGGTTCATACCTTGGGTTATCTTCAGAACGTCTTGGCCCCAAAGCAATTCCGGCCAGCTGTCTGCCTGCTCAAAATCGCTCAGTTGCGTTGGAGTGGCGACGAAGGTATTGGTTTCGTGTTGAAATCCTGCGATAGCAATTCTCATCTGACCCTTCAGCCGCTTATTGCTGCACCAATTCGGCGGTCAAAATCTCACGCAGTTTTGCCGCTACGATTTCTGGTTTGTGGCGGGTCATCGAAACATGACCCAGGCCAGGAATCTCATGGAACACGCCGTTCGGCGCAAGATCAGAAACCACCTTGCACATGACCGGAGCGGTTTGAACATCCTCGGAAAAGGCGATGACATGCATCGGGACCGGGCAGGTTTTCAACCCTTCACGACAGTCGAATTTCAAACAGGCTTCCCACTGATCAATTGTTGCCTGCGGGTCGCGATTACGAAAACGCTCGGTGTAGGATGCTTTGAGCTGCTCCCAAAGCTCAGGCTCGTGCAACGCTTTGGCCGGAAAGGCGTAAACGGCGTAGTGCGGGGCCAGGAAATAATCAGGCAGAGTGATGCCGTCCTTGCGCAAGTCGATCTCGGCCTGCATCCAGTCGCGAGTGAACCCGTCGATATAGGCCGAGGTGCCCATCGGAATTGCCAGCCGCACCTTTTCCGGGAAGTCGATTGCGGTTTGCTGCGTGACCAGCCCGCCCAGTGACAACCCGCAGACAGTGGCCTGACCACCAGCGAAAGCATCAATCACCGCAGCGCAATCGGCCGCGTAATCCTGCATCGACCAGGGCGGAGGGGGCGAGTGCGTGTCACCCGCGCCGCGTGGATCATAAGTGATGCATTTAAAGTGATCTGACAGGCACGAGAATTGTTCGGAATAAGCCTCAGCCGTCTGATCTCCGCCGGGGACGAACACGACCGGAGGCCCTTCGCCTTCAACGACGACTCGCATGGTGACGCCGCCCATGGTCAATTGATGTGTTTCTGATTTTGGACCAAATTCGGGGAAGACTGACATTGGAAGGCTCCTGTGGCCGCAAGGATGCGCTACATTCCGTTGCGGGGAATGATGTGCGTCTTTTCTTCTTCGAAAATGAGTTCATCACCTGACCAGGCTTTTAGGCGTGAGGTCAGGTGAAACTCGGTTGCCGTTGCCCGTTGCTCGGAATAGGTCCAGATTTTCGCGGACCAGTCGTCCCGATCGAAACCGGCCGTTTGCTCCATTGTGGCGACGGCAGACAAGGGATCGCCGGGGTGGATCGTGTAGCGCCGGTCGGACACATCGCTGAGCACCGTTCCGATGTCGTCAAGACGGAAATCGCCGACCGGACCAAACACACCGCCATCCAGAAAGAACCGGTGGGTCACTTCGCCATTCGTCAGATCAGTGTGGACCGAGCGTTCCATTGAGCCATTGCGAACATGGGTTTTTCGCGGGGCCGCGGTTGGTGGCTCCGGTTCCGGCAGCGGACGCGGCTCGGCGCTGCCGTCAGGCTGGACTCTGATCGGCAGGGTCAGCCGGGACATGCCGGGCTTGATCATGAGTGTCACCGGCTGCGGTGCAGGCCACAGAACAGGCCAATAGGCTGAGGCGATTTGCAATGTGATGCGGTGGCCTTCGGGAACATGATAGCCGGTTCCGTACAAGGGAACCGTAACGGTCATGTCTTCACCGGGCGTGATCAGCGTAGGTTGGGTGTCGGTGTTGCGGTGGTTGAGATTGCAAAATCCCCGCGCGATCAGCGTTTGCGCGCCGTCCGGGGCCTCATCCACCAGCAGCACGGCGACATAGGCTTGCGTCTGATCCGCCGATACCGTCAGGTCAACGCTGGGCTGACCCAATAAGTCCAGCGGTTCGGTCAGGGGTGACCCCTTGAACTGTAATGCCCCCCCAGCGTCGATCCGGCAATCCGCTGCCATATCGCCGGGAATGGCGAAAGAGCACATATCGCCCGCAGCGGCACCGAAGCTCTGTGGCGAGCAGATGGACATCGCAGTCCCTGACTGTGCCGTTTCGCCCAGAGTTTGGTCATTCAGCCAGAACGTTTTCTCGGCGATATTGGGCGACGGCCAAGACGGTTCTTCGACCCAGCGCCCCGTGCGTTGCAGATGGGTCCCCGAAGGCGCCGCGCTGTCCTGCAAGAAAAACCGCAATGGGGGTTCATCCATTAACCCCGTGTCGATCCCTTTCAGCCAATGATCCCAGAAACGGATTAACTCGCCAACAAAATCGGCCTTGGGGCCGGGCACGCCTTCATGTGGGTAAAGATGCGCCCAAGGTCCCATCAGGATTTTGACTGGTCCGCCGAGGTGTTCTGCAATGCGGAAGGGCGTGTCCCGATACAGATCCATCCAGCCGCCAAAGAAGTAGACCGGTACCTGTAGGTCCGAGTAATTCTCGCAGATCGAACCACGTCGCCACATCTCGTCGTGGGTTTGGTGCTCCAGCCACATGGCGGGCCAGAATTCAGCGCCTTCCAAACGTTCGCGCCACATGTCGAGCCAGCGATCAGCTCCGACAATTTCGGGGTCCGGCGGCATAGCGTTGTAGAGCTGCATGATTGAGCCCCACCAGAAATTGTCATTGGCCAAACAGCCGCCGTAGAAGTGAATATCCTCGCGCCATCGGTCATCCGTGCCCATCACCGGAGCGATTGCCTTAAGGGCCGGGGGCCGGGTCGCCGCAACTTGGAACGCGTTATACGCCCCCCAACTTTTGCCGAACATGCCGACATTTCCGTCGCACCAGTCCTGATCGGCTATCCATTGGACAATGTCATGGCCGTCCTGGATTTCCTGGTGGGAATACTCATCCTCGGACACGCCTTCACTGTCGCCATACCCTCTTATGTCGACGCGGATTGAGGCGTACCCGGCGGCTGCGAAATACGGGTGCATGCTTTCATCGCGCATACGCGTGCGATCCCGACGCCGGTAGGGGATATATTCAAGGATACAGGGCATCGGTGAAGTTCTGGCTGTTTCGGGCAGCCAGAGCCGGGCAGCAAGCTTGGTTCCGTCAGGCATTGGAATCCAAACGGTTTCAATGACCTCGATATCGTTCATGACGCTGCCTTTTCTGCTAGTTCCGGCGGGCGGGCGCCGGGTTCCAAAGGGAAATGACAGGCGACAGCGCGCCCGTTTGCAACCTGCCGCTCCGGCGCATCCACACTGCAACGCGATTGCGCCCATGGGCAGCGGGTGTGGAACTCGCATCCCGATGGGCGGGCCAGCAATGAGGGGACTTCGGCCGGCAGCGTGATCCGGTCATGTGTCTTATCCGGGTCGGGCTCGGGGTTGGCGGACAGAAGCGCCGCCGTATAGGGGTGTTGAGGCGCACTGAACACCTGTTCGGTGTCTCCGGCCTCGACAAAGCGGCCCAGATACATGACTGCGGTTCTGTCCGCCACATGATGTACCACATGCAGGTTATGGGTGATGATCACCATCGCCAGACCCAGCCGTTCGCGCAGATCATTCAGCAGGTTCAACACTTCGCCCTGCACCGACACATCAAGGCCCGCAGTGGGTTCATCCGCGATGATCAGCGCCGGATCCAGCGCAATGGCGCGCGCGACGCCGACACGTCGGGCCTGTCCACCCGATAGCTGATGCGGGAAACGCGACGCGAAGCTGGTCGGCAAACCCACTAGTGTCAGCAGGCGGTCAGCTTCTTCCCGCAGATTGCGCCCCTCTATACCGTGAATTCGGAAAGGTTCAGTCACCAGATCGCCGACGGTCATGCGGGGCGAGAGGGAGCCTACCGGGTCCTGAAACATCATCGACATGCGTTTGCGAACGGGCTTCATCGCCTTTCGGTCCAACTCGTCGATGCGCTGGTCCTCAAAAGTGATGGCGCCGGCGCTAATCTCCTGCAAACCGTTCACGGCCCGCGCAAGCGTTGTTTTGCCAGAACCGCTTTCGCCGACCAGGGCAAAGGTCTCGCCGCGGTTGACCTCAAAACTCACCCCAGCCACACCCAGGATCGCGCTGCGGCGTCCCAGTCCGCCGACCGGAAACGAGACCTGAACATCTTCGACCTTGAGAATCGGATCGCTGCTCATGCTGTCACTCCGGTTTCTGCTGGTGTGTCCGCGACAAAGCAGCGGGCGACATGGCCTTCCCCGATATCCTTGTCAGGTGGCGGGGCCGAACACGCGTCGCTTACCCGGTCACAGCGGTTGGCAAAGATGCAGCCCGCGGGCCGTGCGCGCAGATCGGGGATTTCTCCGGGTATCGTCGGCAAGTGCCGCGTGCGTTCGCTTTGCCGCGCAGGGTCGCATTCCAGCAGCCGCGCTGTGTAGGGGTGGCGTGGATCCTGGAATATCTGACGGACGGTACCGCGCTCGACCACTTCCCCGGCGTACATCACCACGACATCGTCACAAAGCTCGGCGATGACACCCAGATGGTGCGAGATGAACATGACTGAACAGCCGATCTTTTGCTGAAGGTCCTTGAGAAGTTCGATTGTCGTAACCTCAAGCGTCGCATCCAGCGCCGTTGTGGGTTCGTCCGCGATCAGCAGAGCGGGCTCCATCATCAAGGCCATGGCGATGGCGATGCGTTGCTTCATCCCTCCCGAGAACTGGTGCGGATACCGTGCCAGCGCCGCACGGGCATCGGGGATGCGCACCAATTCCAGCATCTCGACCGCGCGGCTTAGCTTTTCGTCCTTGGAAAGGGGCGAGCGATACTGAATGTTCAGCATCTGCTTGCCGACCGAGATCACAGGGTTCAGCGCGCCCATCGGGTCCTGAAACACGGTTGCGATGCGCGGGCCACGCAGGTCCCGCATGCGCGACGGGGGCAGGGTGGTCAGCTCATTCTGCCCATCAAACAGGATCGATCCGCTGTCGATGCTGCCATTGTCGGCCAGCAATCCAAGAATGGCATTGATCAGTGTGGATTTCCCGCAGCCAGATTCGCCCACGATACCGACAATCCGGTTTTCGGGCACATCGAAGCTGACGTTTTTCAACGCGTGCAGCGGCCCGGACTCGGTCGAGAAGCTGACGTTCAGATTTTCGATGCGCAGCGTGGTCATCAGCGTCCTTTCAGCCGCGGATCGAATACGTCCCGCAGCGTCTCGCCCAAAAAGGTAAAGCCCAGCGTTGTGATGATGATCGGCACGCCGCCAGCAATCGCGATCCAGGCAGTATCGCGGATATTGGTGAAACCGTCATTCAGGATCGAGCCCCAGCTTGGGGTCGGGGGGCGCACTCCAAGGCCCAGAAAACTCATCCCTGCTTCGATGCCGATGACGACCGGGATGTCCATCGATGCGAGGATAACCAGCGGACCGATGACGTTCGGCAGAATGTGCACCCGCAGGATACGCGCCGAAGAAGCGCCCATGCTTTGCGCCGCCGTGACATATTCTGACGTCTTCAACGCGATAGTCTGAGTGCGAATGATCCGCGCGTAACCCGGCACGGTGACCAGAACAACGACGACCATAACGGCGGTCAGCGACGGGCCCATAAGCGTGACCAGCGCAAGGGCCAGCATGACGGTCGGAAAGCTTTTCATTGCATCGAACAAAAGGATCATCAGATTGTCCAGCCAACGCGGCCCATAGCCCGCGATCAAGCCCAGAACGATGCCAATCACCAGCGACACAGCGGTCGAGACCAAAGCCACAAAAAGCGCAATCCGTCCGCCATGCAGCACCCGGGCAAACAGGTCTCGACCCAGCTGATCGGTGCCCATCAGATGCTGTGCACTTGGGCCTTGGAACCGATCACGCGGGTTGATTTTCGTCGGGTCCCAGCTGGTGAGAAAATCGGCAAACACGGCGCCAAAGATGATAAACAGCACAAGGAATAGTCCCAGCGCGCCCAGCGGTTCCCGCAGGATTTTGCGGATCGGGCGCCACAGCTCGGCCATGCGCCCGGGGGCGGGGTTAGAAACTGCTTCTGACACGGGGATCCAAAGCTCCGATGATGAGGTCTGCCAACAGATTGAGCAGAACGAACAGGACAGTCGTGATCAGAACGGTTCCTGTCACGATGGGGAAGTTGCGGGTCAGGATGGCGTCATAGACCAGCTTGCCAACGCCGGGGCGGGCAAAGACGATCTCGGCAAAGACTGCCGATGAGAGCATCTGACCGATGCCCACGCCCAGCAACGTGACCGTGGGCAGGATCGCAATCGACAGGGCATAGCGGTAGGTGATCGTTCGATCTGGCAGGCCAAAGGCGCGGGCGGTGCGGATATGGCTGGCCTCAAGCACTTCGAGCATAGAGGCGCGCACCATGCGGGCGATATAGCCGACCCAGCCCAGACCAACCGCCAGCGAAGGCAGGACCAGGTGCGTGAGTTGATCGCCGAGATTGCCGGGTTCGCCTGCGCCAATGGCGGGCAGCCAGCGCAATTCAACGGCAAAGATCAGCAGCGCATAGATCGCGATCACGAACGAGGGCACGGCAATCATTGCAACAGACAGGATGCCAACGATCCGGTCGGCCCAGCTGCCGCGGCTGACCGCCGCCCAGCAACCCAGCGGAATACCAAGCGCAACCGACCACGTGATACCGCCGACGATCAAGGCCAGCGTATAGGGCAGTTGTTCGAACACGACCGTAGTGACTGGACGGCCCGATAGAACCTCATCCCCTAAATCACCTGTCCAGGCTCCGATGTAAAAGTTCCAGAACTGAACCAGAACCGGCTGGTTCAGCCCCATTTTTTCGCGCAGGGCGGCGCGCATTTCCTCGGTTGCCCGAGGCCCCAGCGCAACCGAGGCCGGGTCGCCGGGGATCAGGTAAATCATGCAAAACAGCAGGAACATGGCGACCGAAACGATCGCGGCAGCCAGCCCAAGCCGTTTGAAAAAATAGCTCAGCATACGCGCCCCCCAAAAGGCCGTGCGGGCGGCGGCCATACGCCGCCCGTTTGCGTGGATCAGGCGGGTTTGAACAGCGGCAGCAGCGGCTCGCCATTCGGCTTCAGGCCCGGATTGACCGTATCCTTGTGGATCAGGCCGACCACTTCGTGCGTCAGGAAGACATAGCAGCCACTTTCATCCATGAGACCTTGCATCTTCTTGTAGATCTCATCGCGCTTGGCCGGATCGCTTTCGACCAGACCTTCTTCGTGCAGCGCCTTGTATTCCGCGTTGTTGAACCGTTCCCAGTTCCAGACGCCAACCTGTTCCGGCGTGAACCAGACCGTCGCCCAGCTTGGGTCAGGGTTCATCGAAAACCGGCTGAGCACCAACTGAAGATCCATGAAATAGTCGCCGTCCTTGGAACCAAGCGTCCAGAACGTCCCACTGTCGTTTTGCTTGATCTCGCAGGTGATCCCCACATCGGCCAGATTGGCCTGTATGACCTGAGCCGCCGTCAGGCGTTCGGACTGGTTCAGGATGTCGAGCGTGACGGTCATGCCTTCCGCACCCGCTTCGGCCAGCAGTTCGCGCGCTTTATCGGGGTCGTAGTCGTATGTCACGCTATCCCGGCTGCCCGGCAGGCCAGGGGCGATGATACCGTTGCCCACGGCCGCTGCGCCGAAATAGGCCGCGTCAACCACAGTCTGCCGGTCAATCGCGTGTTGAATGGCACGGCGGATGCGAACGTCTTGCAGTGCTTCGTTGTCCTGGTTCATGCCCAGCCAGACATAGGCCAGCGAGGGTTTTTCCTCGACAACCGATCCCGCCGGCGGGTTTTCCTTAAGCCGCGGCAGAGAGGATACCGAAGTCCAGGTGTAGTCCAGATCACCAGCTTCAAAACCCAGCTCGGCTGTCGAGGGGTCCTCAATGGGTAGGATGTGGATTTCCTCATACCCGCCAGATTCATAAGCCCAATCCGGGTTGCGCTTTAGAACGGTTTTCTGCTTGGGAACCCATTCAGTCAGAATGTACTGGCCAGATTGCGCCACAGGCTCTGACCCGATCTTGCCGCCGATTTCCTCGACCGCTTTACGGGATACGATGCAAGATGCGGGTGTGGGCAACGTGGTTGTCCAAAGCGGCACGAACTTGTTTTTCAGGTGGATCAGGCCCGAGAGGTTGTCCTTGATCTCAACCTCTTTCAAAGCGCTCCAATCGCCTGCATAGGGGCTTTCATTGGCCGGATCGGCGATACGCTCAATCGAGAACTTAACGTCATCGGCGGTCATCTGGCCAAAGCCGTCCGTGAACCCGATATTGTCGCGCAGTTTAAAGGCGATGGTCAGGTCGTCCAGCTGTTCGATGCTTTCAACAGCAACAGGCCTCCAGTTCCACTCATCGCCCTGTTGGTTTGAGACCAGCGGGGCATAGATCGACCGCATGATGTCGGCCTCGGGCAGAGCCAGCCAGAAGGCCGGGTCCAGCACTTGCAAATCGCTATAGGATCGGATGGTCAGAACTGAGCCATCGGCACTAACTGCCATATGGGGAAATGCGAGGCTGGCTGCGCCCAATGCACCGGCACCGGCCAGAACGGAGCGTCGGGAAACGTCCCCTTTGAAAATCGAACTCATTTGCTTACTCCCTGTTTGTCTTCGTATCCGGGCATCTGTCCGGTTTGGTTGCTTGCGGGCAGGCGTGCCCGCGACTTCAGGTGCCAGCAGGCGTTATCCGTTCTTTTTCTTGTGTGACTGTGGCAGTTGCTCATCAGCGCCGAGCGCTGAGAATCTTGGAATGATCACGGGTGAGTTCACCCAGATCATGCGCGCAGGTTGATTTGATACGTTGCGCAGGACGTGAAGAATGTCTCCGGGAAAGCTGAAACTGTCACCGGTGCGCAAGGTTACGGTTTCGTCCTCGAGCACCAGTTCCAGCTCACCGTCCAGAATGACCCCGTGCATCTCGCCATCGCGCGAGAAATATTGGTCTACGACCTGTTCGGAATAAGGGCGGTAGTCCGAGACGCCCATACAAAACCCACCGCCGATGGAGCTGGACAGTAACTGATCGGCATAACCCGATTGCTCGGCCGGTTCGTCATACAGCATGTTCAGGTTCCGTCGGTTGGACTGGCGCACGACATAGGCGCGCTCCAACGGGCCAGAACCGGGGCGGTGGTTGAAAAACCATTCCTCAGGGACGCCAAGAGCATCGGCAATGCGCGAGATCTTGTTGAGAGACGCGCTGACGGTTCCGCGCTCGATCGCGCTGAGATGGCTGATCGAAACACCGCTGCTGGTCGCAAGCTCGGCCAGGGTCATCTGGCGCGCTTTGCGCAGCTGGCGCACCTCGGCACCGAAGGCTGCAAGACCCTCTTCGCTGGCGGTGCGGGTTTGTTTTTTCGATTTGCCCTGGCTCACGAATCCTCCCTACGCTCGCTGGGTATGTCGGAAATCCTACGTTGGTTTTTCTTCTTCGCAAGAAAAATTATTCAAAATTCCTGTATTGGCGCTGCCTCCCTGCGCTTGCTACCATTGGATGCCTATACGCAGGGCGTCGTAGATTGCTGCGTGAATGTTGCGTGCCGATACGGCGTCACCGATGCGATACAGGTCAAATCTGGCGCTGGGATTGGGTTGCGGAAACAGGTCGCCTGTGCCGGAGACAAGCGCACCCTGATTCACCGCTCCGCGATTGCGCGACAGAGGTTTAAGATCAAAATAGAGATCGTCCAAAGGTTGCGTGCCTTGATTGACAACCACTTGATCATATTCCTTTTTTTCGACCAGATCAGAATAGTCTGTGCCGATATGGGCTTGCAGCTGATTGCCTGATTTTTCGATCGCTTGCAGCGTTCGTGCGACGGTAAACTTGGCTCCGGTTTTCTGCAAAGAGCGCATATAGGGCACCAGATTCATTGCCATAACCTCGGGCGCAAAGCTGCGGTCACGGGTCATGATTTCGACCCGTGCGCCGGAGGCGGCGATGACCTCGGCGGCCATCAGGGCGGGGTGATCTCCTGCATCGTCATAGATCAGCACGTTTTCGCCCGGCTGCACGTCGCCGGATAGGATATCCCAGGCGGATACTGCCAGCTCATTGCCCGAGTCGAGGATCGTTGTATTCGGCAGGCCCCCGGTCGCAATCACGACCAAATCCGGTGACAGCGCGGTCACGTCACTGGCTTCGGCATACGTGTTGAACTGAAACTGAACGTCCCGCGCAGCACATTGCGCCATGCGCCAATCGATGATCCCGATCATCTCGGCCCGGCGCTTGGATTGTGCTGTAAGGCGCACCTGCCCACCAGGTTCGGGGGCGGCTTCCAGAACGGTGACATCGTGCCCGCGTTCTGCGGCGACCCGCGCGGCCTCCAACCCCCCGGGGCCTGCGCCCACGATGACTGCATTCCGACACGTTTCAGCGGCAGGAATGAGATGCGGCATCGACAATTCACGCCCGGTAGCGGGGTTGTGGATGCACAGCGCTTCGCCTGCCTGATAGATGCGGTCGAGGCAGTAGGTGGCACCGACACAAGGCCGTATGTCATCTTCTTGCCCGGCTTGGATTTTAGACACGATCATCGGATCGGCCATGTGCGCGCGGGTCATCCCCACCATATCCAAAAGCCCCGAGGACACCGCATGTCGCGCCGTCGCCACGTCAGGGATGCGCGAAGCATGGAAGGTCGGCATGCCCGTTTCGGCCCGCACCCGCCCGGCGAAATCCAGATGCGGCGCGCTTTTCATGCCCTGCACAGGGATCACGTCCGTCATGGCAGGGTCGGTGTGAATGCGCCCGCGAATGACATTCAGGAAATCCACCTGACCGCTATCGCGCAGCCTGCGCGCGATCTCGAGCCCTTCTTCCTCGGTGATGCCGCCCTTTTCAACCTCATCGGCAGTATAGCGAACGCCGACAATGAACTCTGGTCCTACACGGTCGCGGATCGCATCCAGTACCATGAAGCCAAAGCGCAGTCGGT
This sequence comes from Ruegeria sp. HKCCA4008, assembly GCF_013033125.1. Lineage (NCBI taxonomy): Bacteria > Pseudomonadati > Pseudomonadota > Alphaproteobacteria > Rhodobacterales > Roseobacteraceae > Ruegeria > Ruegeria sp. HKCCA4008. The sequence continues at coordinate 141,726 of NZ_WQDM01000004.1, read as the reverse complement.
TGTCGAGATCACCTCCGAACGGTGCGTCCATCGTGTTGGTCAGCGGCGACCAGAACTGGTCCAGCAGATGCCCGTAGGCCTGCAACTCGATCCCGTCCAAACCGGCGGCCTGCATGCGTTCGGCCGCATCGGCATAGTCGGTCACGATCCGCTCGATATCGAAGTCTTCCATTTTCTTCGGAAAGGCCCGATGCGCGGGTTCGCGGTAATGCGAAGGTGACACCGACGGCAGCCAATCGCCCTTGTTCCAGCCGGTGCGTCGTCCCAGATGGGTCAACTGGATCATCACAGCGCAGCCATGGGCGTGGCAGGCATCCGTCAATTCACCCATCCAGCGCACGACCTCATCTTTGTAGGCGAGGATATTGTTGAACACCGGGGGGCTGTCACGGCTGACGGTGGCAGAGCCAGCGGTCATCGTCATCGCAACGCCGGCTTTCGCTCGCATTTCGTGATAGGCGCGATAGCGTTCCTTGGGCATTCCGTCTTCGGGATAGGCGGGCTCATGACTGGTGGTCATGATCCTATTTTTCAGGGTCAGGTGCTTCAGTTGATAGGGTTGCAACAGGGCGTCGCTGCTCATGAGGACGTTTCCCGGTTAGAAGGCTGCGTTGCGACGACATCCTTGGGAATGACGACAGGTGAGACGGCCCAGATCAACCGACAGACCTGATCGGTGCGGTTGCGGGCATGGTGCGGGATGCGTGCGTCAAAGCTGTAGCTGTCCCCGGCGCGCAGGGTGATGAACTCATCCCCGATCTGCATCTCCAGCTCGCCTTCCAAAACCAGCCCGTGCTCTTCGCCTTCGTGTTTTTGTAAAGGGTCGTCCGGGCGTTCTGAATGTGGTGCGTAGACCGCCATGCCCATATAGAATTGTCCTCCGATCGAGCTGGACAGCAGATGATCGGTATAGCCCAGCTCTGCCACGTCCTGACCGTACAGGGTATTCAGGGCTCGACGGTTCTGGGCGCGCACAACAAAAGCCTGTTCCATTGGACCCGCCCCAGCACGGCGGGCAAAGAACCAATCTGGCGTGACGCTGAGCGCGCTGGCGATAGTTTGCAATACGTCAACAGAAGGCTTGGATACCCCGCGCTCAATCGCCGACACGTGACTGAGCGAGATGCCCGCTTCTTCGCTCAGTTGCTTCAGCGTAAGCTGACGGGCTTTGCGTAACTGCCGAACCTCGCTGCCCAGCGAAGAAATAGCGGATGGCAAGGCGACAACTTTGTCAGATGACATGCGGGTCTCCGAAAAATGAGTAGAGTGGATGAACTCTACCCAAATTGAAAGCAGACTAGAATTTTAAAGTCAAATTCTATTTTTGGACGAATAGCACGAAACTATTGCATGTTCGATCTGGATTTGCAGAAGTGAGGCAGACATGGATTCCACGCGGCGGATCAAAATGACCGATCAAACCGATCATCCCTTCAAAGTGTCAGAGACAGACCATCTATGGATCGAAATGCCTGATGGCGTACGTTTGGCAGGCCGTCTGTGGCGCCCGGTAACACAGATGCCTGTTCCTGCCATTTTGGAATACATCCCGTACCGCAAAACCGACATGGTGCGCGCGCGCGATGAAAGGAACCACCCCTACTTTGCAGCCCACGGCTACGCCTGCATTCGGGTTGACATGCGGGGCTCGGGCGACAGCGAAGGGCACATGCCGGATATGTATGCGCAGGCTGAATTGGACGATGCGCGACAAGTGATCAAGTGGCTGGCTGCGCAACCTTGGTGCAATGGCCGTGTGGGAATGTTCGGCACGTCCTGGGGCGGTACGGCATCGTTGCAGGCCAGTGTGAATGCGCCCGATGCGCTGAAGGCGGCGATCGCTGTTTGCGCAACCCATGACCGTTTTGAGGATGACATCCACTATATGGGCGGTTGCGTTTTGTCGGATACGTTCGAATGGGGTGCGACGCTTCCGGCTATTCTGGCCTCGCCTCCAACGGCAAATGTCGGGACAGATTGGAAAGCGCTGTGGAAAGAGAGAATTGAGAACCTTACGTTTCCATTGGAAAACTGGCTGCGCGAGGATGGTAGGGGGCAATACTGGCGACACGGTTCTGTCATTCATCAAGCAGATGCACTTTCTGTCCCGGTTCTGGCTATCGGAGGGTGGAGCGATCGCTATTCCAATTCGGTAATGTCTCTGGTTGATGCGCGACCGACCCAGGTTTGGGGGGTGGTTGGTCCTTGGGGTCACCACTATCCAGATCAAGGGTCGCCCGGACCCGCCGTCGGGTTTCAGAAACTGGCTCTGGATTGGTGGGATCACTGGCTGAAGTCAGACACGTCGCAAACGCCAAACTGGCCGCGGCTTCGGGTTTGGTTACGCGAATACGTTGATCCGAAGGATTTTTTATCTATGGCCACAGGAAAATGGATAGAAAGTGGCCCAACGATTCAAGAAACAAAAGTTCAGGAACTTTCCCTGTCTTCACTAAAACCCAATACCAACCACGAGCGGTGGATCGTTCCAGCAGATCCGACGGTGGGGCAAAGCGCAGGGGATACAGGGTATTTTGGCCGAGTCGGCGGTCTACCCCTTGATCAAAACTTTGATGATTCCCGTTCTTTGGTTTTCGAAACAGCGCCTCTTACAGAGGATCTGATAATCTATGGGTCGGTCGTTTTGAGATTACATGGAGAAACGAAAGACCAACCAAATCAGATTATCGCAAGACTCAGTGATGTAAATTCTGACGGCGTGTCGGCACGTATAACCTATGGCGTCAGGGATCTGTCGCTAGATGAGAACCTGGATCACATTTCGCCCTCTCCAAAATCCGATGCATTTAACGCAGACATCCGTTTTCATTCAACCGCCTACCGCATCCGCAAAGGACATCGCATCCGTCTTGCGTTCTCTTCGTCTTACTGGCCGCTCATTCATGCGGCGGCACCGAAAGGTGACCTGAGTCTGGATGATGGAGAACTTGTTCTTCCTTTGATGGCCAATAAGCCTTCCAACTTAAGCGAACCTCTTCCGCCTGCAGAAGACTTGCCAGAAGAGAAATCGCATTTCACTTCTGCTGCTGACAGGCTGACACGCTGGAATAAAACCCGTGACAACTGTATCGAGATGGGCTGGCGCCAACCACTGGTGAAGACTGCATTCCCTCAGATGGGTACTGTTTTTAGCTACGAAACAGGCATGGTGCATAGATTGAAGACCTCGGATGTCGTCGAGCAGGAGACAAACGTTGATCACAAAATGATTTTTGAGCGACCTGACGGAACCGCAGAGGTTTCAGTTGCTTTGACTGCGTGTTCATCGCTCGGGCATACGACGGTGGATGCTGAACTGATTGTTACATGGAACAAAGAAATCTTCATGACACGGCACTGGCGTAAATCTTAATCAATGCAGCGCAAGTGGTTTCCTCCAACCAGTGGTAGCAGTATTTCAGGTTTTCAATGTCTCGGCACTGGTTGCAATCAAGTAGAAATGTCGTTGGTTCTGCAAAGTACAAATATCACCATAGTGCGCGACGGTAGCAAATCCTGACAACGCAGAGGCTTCATAAATCGTAGCCCCAGCTGGCTTTGCGGTCGTTGATGCGCTTACGATCAGCCAATGAGAGTCAACCGTCATTGCGACGGCCGTTTGGCTTGTATCTTGAACGTTGTTTGCTGGCACATCGTTTCTTCAGTGCCGCTTTGTCCTGTTCTTCTTCGATGAACTCCGGGACGGAACAGAGGCGCTTGTTCTCGGTGGTTGCGGCATGGGTGACGCGCTGATCCTTGTCGAAGACACAGTAGCGGGGCGAGACGCCCTTCCAGCGATTTGCCAGTCCTTAAGTGCATGCGCGACGCGGAGCACCGGCCCATCCTCAGGCTCGTCTGTGCGGAACTTGCAACTCCAATTCATGAGCACCGGATCGGGGCCAAGCGGTATTGCCAGGATACGCTTGGACGCCACATGTGGTGAGACGGCCCATTGAGCCAGAATGCTTGTACCTTGGTTGGCAGCAACCAATTCGACAATGGCTTCGGGCAACTCAACGGCTGCAGTCCAGTTGGGATAGCGACGTTCTGCACGAAACAGTCTTGCAAATTCTTGATCAGGCTCGGGGATCTTGGTGAATGTGATAAACCGTTGCCCTTCGATATCACGTGCAGATACCGATGCAGCCCCGGCCAGCGGGTGTTCTGGCGCGCACACGAATACAAGAGGATCCTGAAAAAGATGCAACGACCGCGTCGCTGCATGGCTCGACTCTCCGGCGACGATGGCCAAGTCAATCTGACGGTCCAGAAGCGATGTGACCATGTCACGACGGTAACCAGCCATTATCTGAATATCGATCGCTGGGTGTTTAGCGCGAAACATTTGCAGAAACGCGGGGAACCAGTGATAGGCGCTGTAGTTTTCCACCGCGATGCGCACGACGTGATCAATGCCCGCATTCATCCGACGCACTTCATCTTCGATCACATACATCTCGCTCAGAAACTTGTCGCTGAATCGGGCAAGATACTCGGCGGCAGCCGTCATTCGCAAACGTTTGTGCATGCGTTCAAACAGGGGCACACCCAGCCTGCGTTCTGCTTCGCGGATTCTGTGGGACAGCGCTGACGGTGTCAGGCCCAACTCATCGGCCGCGTCAACGACGCGACCGGTTTTCCCAATGGCGCGGATCATCTGCAGGTGGCGGATGTCTAGTCGGGGATTTTCCATACTGATCTCTGCATGAAAGTTGTTCATGAAAACCTACGATTAACGCGAGTGTTGCTCAATAATTTTTCGCCAAGAATACGCTCGGCACAGATGATAGAGATCCATATGGACAAGCTCGCAGATGTTGATTCACCCCGCGCTTGGGACCGTCAGTTCCATGTGCATGGACAGACGAATGCCCGCCTGCATCAGCGAGATGGCCCCAACCGCGATGGCGACGCGCGGCCAAGGGGTCCGGATTGAAACGGATGATGGGCAAAGCGTCATAGACGGCTTTTCCGGGTTGGGATGCGTGTCATTGGGTAATCATGACGACCGGCTGGCGCGGGCGGCCATGGATCAGATGCAGGAACTGCCTTTCGCGCCGACATTTTACGGGAGGTTCCATCCAAGAGCCGCGGATTTGGCGCGCGCACTAACGTCGAAAGCAGCGGTGCTCTGTCCGGCCAGCCTCACATTCATGCGGGCTTTGGTCTGCCGATGCATGGTTTTCTCAAGCTGTCGACGTCGAACTACTATTTAAATGCCGAGGCCGGTGAAACCGAGGAGGAATTCTCTGCCCGAATGGCGGCCGAGTTCGAAGCCACCGTGCTGGAGGCGGGACCAGACACAATCGCCGCGTTTCTTTGCTGAGCCGATGCAATCCGGCGGCGTGATCCGCCCACCAAAGGGAAATTGGCAGGCGATGCAGACCGTTATCCGGAAGTACGACATTCATTTCCATGTGGACGAGACCGTTTGCGGCTTTGGTCGCACCGGGCATTACTGGGGCGTAGAGGCCTTCGATCTGACCCCCGATAGAACCACCAAGGCGCTGACCGTTGCGTTTTTCCCGATATCGGCGATCATGCTCCGGCAGGATTTCTTTGACGATCTGATGCTGACCTCAGACGCATCCGGCGTGCTGGGCCACGGGTTCACCTATGCTGGTCACCCTGTCGGTGCCGCCGTCGCGTTGGAGGCGCTGAAAATCTATGGCGACATAGATCTGATCGGTCATGTGCGCGGGATCGGTCTGTTTTGCGGTATTCAACTGGTGCAGGGCAAAGGGACGCGTGCGCTGTGGGATCCGGCGCTGAAGGTGGGGACGATGGTGCAGGATCGCGCCCACACGCGGGGCTGTACTTGCGGTCGGTGCCGCCCGATCGGATTAGTTTTATGCCGCCGCTTATTATCAACGAAGATGAGATCGACGAGGCAACTGCGATCCTGAAAGCCGCCTTGGACAATGTCTGGGCCGAGGTGAAAGGGCGCGCCTGAGGCTCATCCAGAATGCGGCCATCACGGTAGGAAATCAGCGATTTCATCGCATCGGCCCAATTGAGTTTCAGACAAAAGAAAAAGGTGCCTATTCATACAGACGCCTTTAGTCGTTCAGGCCTTCATTTTCAGATTGTCCGGGTCATAGACATGGGGATTGTGCCGCCTAGCGTTGCGGGGTTGGCCAAGCACACGCACCGTGCAATCGGCCCCCATACCCAGTGATCCGCGCTTGATGTATGCCAGAACACAATGTGTTCCGGTGCGATAGCCTTGGCTGGCTGAGGTCACGTAGCCGATCCATTCGCCATCCTTCAGGATCGGATCAGAGGCAAGCGGTTCGGGGCTGTCGTCACTGATTTCCAGCCCGATCCATTCCCAATTGGCCTCCTCGTCAGACTGCCGCTCGACCGCGTCGCGTCCGATGAACTCCCCCTTATTCATATTGGCAAACCGGTCCAGACCCGCATCGTAAAGCGTATATTCCGTTCCGAAATCCGAACCCCATCCGTGATAACCTTTTTCGATCCGCATCGCATTCAGCGCGTAGGAGCCGAACTGGCAGCCGCCAACCTCGTTCACGCGCGTCATGATCGTGTCGTAGACCGCCACAAGGTGCTCGGAGGCCAGATGCAACTCCCAACCCAGCTCACCGACGTATGATACGCGCATCGCGGTGACAGGAAAGCCGGCCAGCGTGATCTCGGCCACTGATAGCCACGGGGCAGCAGCGGCAGAGAGGTCTGCATCGGTCAGCGGGGCAAGCACCTCTCGCGATTTGGGGCCCATGACCATCAAAGCGGCATCGTGTTTGTAGCCGCGGCTTAGTGTGACGCCCTCTGCTGGTAGGTGGGCGTTCAGCCAGTCGAAGTCTCGCAGATCGGCCAGGGTCGGGCCACATAGAAGGAACCTGTCACTTGCCAGTCGCGCAACGGTGGCTTCTGACCAGATGTGCCCCTTGGGGGTCAGCATATAGCTGAGCCGGACGCGTCCCGGTTTCGGAACACCGCCGCACAGGACGCTGGATAGGAACGCCTCAGCGCCGGGGCCGCGCAGATCGTATTTGGTGAAACCGCCGTGATCCATGACGCCGACGCTTCTTGCCACGGTTTTGCATTCTTGCGCGACAGCGTCCTGCCAGGGTTCGTGGTGGAAGGACAGGTCGGCATCGCCATTGTCCTTGATCGCATCGGTTTCGAACCAGAAGGCGCGCTCCCACCCGGCGATCTGGCCCATGACGGCGCCCTGATCCTTCAGGCGTTCATAAAGCGGGGTACAAAGCACCGGGCGGCCACGCTGCATGTTCCGATGCGGAAATGGAATGGCATATTGTAGATCATAGTGTTGTGAGGCACGGGAATGGGCATAGTCCTGCGTGGTCCAATCGCCAAAGCGGCGCGGATCCCACGCACTGAGGTCCCATTCTGTTTCGCCTTCGGTGATCCATTCGGCCATCGCTTTGCCGATAGCGGCCGAATGGGTGATGCCAACCTGCACGCCAGTCGCTTGATAGAAATTCGGCGCACCCGCCGCCGGACCGACCAGCGGCAGGGCATCTGGGGCATAGGCGATGGGGCCGTTGACAAACCGCTGCGCGCCCGCTTCGCCAAGTAGCGGCACATGGACCATCGTCGCCTCCAGCACATCCAGAATATCCTCAACACTGTCAGGGAAAAGCTGATGCGCAAAGTCATCCGGCGGGCCGTCCTCCTCCCACGCGGGGCGACCATCATGGGCGTAGGAACCAACAAGGAAAGCGTTGCGTTCGCGGCGCAGATAGAAGCGGATATCGGGGTCACGCACCAGTGGGAAAAGATCGGCATGATCCTCCAACGCTTTGAGCGGTTCGGTCACAAGATACTGGTGCTCGAGCGTGACCACCGGGGCAGGCAATCCTGCCATCTCGGAGATTTTGCGGCCGTAAAAGCCACCTGCGTTGATGACCATCTCTGCCTTCACTGTGCCTTTCGCACAAGTGACCAGCCATTCCCCTGATGCCGTGCGGTCAATGGCTTTCACGGGCGCAAACCGTTCCACGTGCGCGCCCAGATCCCGCGCGCCCTTGGCCAGCGCTTGCGTTAGCTGGCTGGGGTCAATGTCACCTTCGTAAGGGTCCAGAATACCGCCCAGAACGGATTCGTCCGGGTGCCAGAACGGGTGCATCTTGTCCATCTCGGACGGGCTCAGCATCTGCAGATCGAAGCCTGCGCTTTCCGAAATTCCGCAAAGATGGCGGAACAAGTCCATTCGTTCCGGCGTATGGGCAGGCCAGAACGCCGAGGTATGACGATAGGTGATCGCGCTGTCCACCTTTTCGGCCAGATCTTTATAGGTTGACCAGCCGTAGTTTCCTGCCCGCATTCCCAGCCATGAAGTCGCGTAGGTCGGGATGTTGCCCGCTGCGTGCCAGGTCGAGCCGGAGGTCAGTTCGTTGCGCTCAAGTAGAAGCGTATCAGTTACGCCGGCCAAAGCGAGATGATACAGGATTGAGGTGCCAACGGCCCCCCCGCCAATCACAACAACGCGGGCAGTGTCTTTCATGGGGCTATTTTCCTTCGGGCAATCGGATATCGAAAGCGGCGCGTATCGCGGCCTCCCGGTCCTTGGGCAAATGGGTTGGTGGCTCGCGCAACATCTCGGCGCTGCGATCAACAGCGACATCCCAGATCGTGCGCGACCCGGCATCTTTCCAATCCGAAATGCTCTGCCGGTTGCCGAGGCTCGGATAAGTGTATTCGGATTTCATGAGTTCCAGTGTCTGCGCCTCGCCCAGGTAGTGGCCGTCGCCGGTCGCCACGGCTTCGATTCGGCTGAGGTCGATCGCGGTTTCGGTCAACTCGACCCCGCGAACCGACCGTAGGATCGCGCCACACATGTCATCGTCGATCACCAATGCCTCGCGCGAGGCGGCCATGATGGACCCGAGCATGCCAACAGACAGGTTGATCATGTCTGCCCCGGCTTGCGCTGCAAGAGCCACCGTGTACCCTTTTTCATACCCCGCCTGCGCATCGGGGGTTTTGGCATCGGTCATTCCCGCAGAAGCGGTTGACGGCAAGCCTAGATGCAAAAGCAGTTGCGTGGCGGCAGCGGCGGCGACGGCAGCTTCGCCTGATCCACCTGTCATTGCACCGGTGCGCAAATCGGAAATGAATGGCATGAACGCAAAGATGCAGGGATACCCCGGCTCGAGGGCGTCGACGACCATCAACCCAGCCAGCGTTTCCGCAAGACCCTGCGCCAGCGCGCCCGCCAAAGTGACAGGGCTGGTTGCCCCCGCCTGTGCCGCGGTGCAGATCTGCAGCGGCATTCTGTGGGCCATGGCCCGTTGCATAATCTCTAACCCTTCGGGCGCAAAGCGCAGCGGCGAGACCGCATGCACGATCACGCCGAAACAGAAGGGTTGCGCCCGAAAGGCGCCCTCGTGGCCCAGGGACATATCAAACATGGCGATAGCCGGATCCAGATGCGCGGCGCTGTCAAAGCTGATCCCGATGGGTTTGGGGCAGGCCCTGAGACAGGCAAACCCGGTGTTGAGGTCCAGCAGCAAGGGCTGGTCCATGTCCCGTGCAATCACCGGGCGCAAACCGTAGTGGATGTTCGGCAATCGTCCCACCAACTGCATAAGATCGTAGAGATCGTACAGCTGGGCACCGCGAAACTCGCCGGTGGCGCTGTCCAGAACCTCTGTCGCCGCTCCGCCTGTTCCGATATGCACATGGCCGCCGCCAACGGTCAGGCCCATATCCTCCACAAACCCTGGTAGATTTACGCGCCTCGCCGCCCGCGCAATGGCGGTTTCCACCATCGATTGCGAAAAACAGACCCGCCCATCCGAACGTCTGGTTGCCCCGGCATTGACGAATTGTTCTGCGATGGCGTCGGGGCATTCTGCGATCCCGGTCTGCGCAAGGATATCAAACGCGGCCTGCACGATCCGATCTACCGCAGCAGCATCCAGTGGCGCAAACCGCCCACCCTGTGGAGGCGGAGTGATGCGGCGCGCGCGACGGTCGGTTTTTGAGCGGGTTCTGCGGGCCATCGGGCGGTCCTTGGAAGAATAATCTACGCAAGGATTGCGCAAACTCACGCAATGGCAATTCGAAAATTCGCGCACTCAGACCAGAATCTTTCATGCAAACGTCGGCTTTTCCTGCGCAATACTACAGACCAGCATTTGACGTTCTACGACTTCGGCGGGGTGAACATGGCGAGGATTGCGTTTATTGGCTTGGGCACGATGGGCCGTCCGATGGCGCAAGTTCTGCGGGACGCAGGCCATGACGTAACGGGCATGGATATCAGCCCCGAAATGCGTGAAGCGTTTGTCGGCGCGATCGCGCCGTCGCCGGATACCATCGCAGCGGCAGAGGTCATTATCACCATGCTGCCAGAAGCCGATCACGTCGCGCGCGTTCATGAGACACTGATCCGAGCGGCTGCCAAACCCGGCGCGCTGGTGATCGATTGTTCGACCATTGATGTGAACACGGCGCATGCGCTCGCCCTTGAGGCGATGTCTCATGGGTTAGCAATGCTAGACGCGCCCGTTTCCGGCGGCCCTGCTGGGGCCGAGGCCGGAACACTTAGCTTCATGGTCGGCGGAGACGCGGCGAACGTCGAACGGGCGCAACCAATCCTACTGGCAATGGGCTCCAAAATTACCCATTTCGGTGGACCCGGAACGGGGCAGGCCGCGAAGGCCAGTCACAACATGATCTGTGGTATTACCGCGATGGCGGTGATGGAAGGATTTGCGCTTGCCGACGCCTTGGACCTCGATCTCGACAAATTCTATGCGTTGTGCGCGGGGGCCGCGGCGCAAAGCTGGACGCTTGAAAATCGCTGCCCGATACCCGGTGTGGTTCCCGACGCCCCATCGTCCAACAACTTTGACCCCGGCTTTGCCGTGCGCCTGATGGCAAAGGATTTGCAACTTGCTCAGGCGGCGGCAGAGTCGAGCGGCCAGCCCACGCCTTTCGGGGCCGAGGCGGCCAAAGCCTTTACAAAATTTGCCGAAACGCGCGGCGACCGCGACTTTTCGGCCTTTTACACCACGCTTCGGGCGTTGCCCGAGCACCAGAAGGAATAACATATGGCAATTCTGGATTACACCTTGCCCACAGACGGGTTGGCCGGGTCCTTCATAGACGGGCAATGGCATTGGCCCGCAAGCGGAGAGATGCTGGCAGTTGAAAACCCCTCGCGGCGCGAAACGATCTGCGAGATTGGCCGGGGGACCAAAGTAGAAATAAGCCTTGCCGTTGCCGCCGCTGAACGGGCGCGCCGGGACTGGGCCGCGCGACCCGCAGCAGAACGTGGCGCAATGCTGACCGAGCTGGGCAACCGCCTGACCACACATGCCGAAGAGGTCGCCCGCGTTCTGGCCGCCGAAAGTGGCAATGCGGTCCGCACACAATCTCGGGGCGAAGCGATGGGCGCGGCTGGTGTGCTCAAGTATTATGGCGGTGTTGCGGGTGAGCAAAAGGGCGAAACGCTGCCCTTTGGCCCCGGGCTGATGTCGTATTCCACGCGCGAGCCATTGGGCGTTGTTGGCTCGATCATCCCCTGGAACTCGCCCTTGCAACTCGGCGCGGTGAAGATTTCCATGGCGCTGGCCACGGGCAACTGCATCGTCCTGAAGCCTGCCGAAGATGCGCCACTCGCCGTTCTGAGGCTGGTTGAGCTGGCTGCCGACATCTTTCCACCAGGTGTCTTCAACGTGGTCACCGGGCTTGGGGAAGAGGCCGGCGCGGCGCTGGTCAATCATCCCGGTATCGCGAAAGTGTCGTTCACTGGATCGTCCGAAGTGGGCAAACTGGTGGCTCATTCCGTGGCGGATCGGGTGGCCAATGTAACGCTTGAACTGGGGGGCAAAAGCCCCTGCATCATCTTTCCCGACGCTTGCGCACCAGAGCGTATCGACGCCACGGCGCAAGGTGTGGTCAATGCCATGCGATTTGCACGTCAGGGGCAAAGCTGCACAGCCGGATCTCGCCTGTTTGTGCATAAATCTGTCTGGGATGACCTGATGCCCTTGGTCGCAGAAAAGGCCGCTGCGATGAAAATCGGCGATGCGCTGGATGAAGACAGCGACATCGGGGCCGTGGTGAATGAAGAACGCTACTCTGAGATTTGTGCCTATGTCGCTGAGGCCGAAGAGCAAGGCGCCACATTCCTGACAGGCGAAACGCCAAAGGCAACAGACAATGGGTTTCATCCGATCCCCACAATCCTGACGGGGCTAGACAATTCTTGGCGGATTGCCCGCGAAGAAGTGTTTGGCCCTGTCCTGGTTGCAATCCCGTGGGAGGATGAGGCCGATATGATCGCGCAGGCCAACGACACGCATTACGGGCTGGCGGCGTTCATTTTCAGCCACGACATGAGCACCGTCATCCGCATGACCCGCGCGCTGGAGGCCGGCTGGGTGCAGGTCAATCAGGGTGGCGGGCAAATCCCCGGCATGTCTTACGGCGGGATTAAGCAATCTGGAATGGGCAGCGAATATTCTATCGAAGGCGCGCTTGAGGCCTATACCTATCGTAAGTGCGTGACCGTGGCGCTGTAGGCATGGAAACAGACCGGTTCGGGAACACGATTGACGCTTCGGTCGGCTATGCGCGGGGGCGATATTTGTCCTCCAGCGCAGCCGAAATCCGCCGGCTGCGTCATGCGCAAGCGGTTGCGGCAGAGGTCTTGAAAACGCGCGGGGCTGACGGAATTGGGATTTTTACAGGTAACCCGCGTTACTTTCCGCTGAAACCGGATGATCTGTCGACCTATTGCGAAGAATGGGTGGGGCCGGGCCTGTTTTCAGCGGAACTGACCCAGGCTGCCATCGCGCATTTTGGGGGCGGGGATACGGTCGCTGTCACCAACCGCACAAGTGCAGGTATTGTGGCGGCCATATTGGCGCTATGCGATGGGCGACCCGTGGTCTCCGTGGTGCCCGATGAGGATCGCAGCCACGCATCGGTTGTGCGCGGATGTCGGCTGGCGGGCGTCGAGCTTGTGGAAATCGAAGGATCGGCGGACCCAGGCCCAGCGATAAACTCGCACGCGCCCGCATTGGTGGTGATCACGACTGTCACAAGCACGTTGGCGAGATTGCCGGACGCTGAGACGAGCCGCGCCATTGCTGAGGGGCGGGCCGCGGGCGCCACCGTGTTCATGGACGAAGCTTATGGCGCGCGTCTGCGCCCGGTGCTGCATGGTGGAGCACTGAGCCTTTCCATGGGAGCGGACATAGCCATCACGAATGCGGATAAGGCGGGCCTGTGCGGCCCTCGCGCGGGCATCCTTTGTGGGGCGTCCGCGCCGGTACTGGCCACGCTTGCCAAGGCGTCGGAACTGGGCCAGGAGGCACGCGCGCCCATAGCGGCCGGCGCGATGCGCAGCCTGCAGGCCTTTGACCCGGAAGACCTGCGAATGGAGGCAAGCGACGGCGCGTCCATTGCAGAAGCTATGGCCGGGGCCTGGGGTGCAGAGGTTGTGCAGCGGTCTGATCTGGGGCCGATGCTGGATGAAGAGGACGTGTTAGCGCGGGTGCTGTCACTGGCAGGACGCGACAAGACTGACATTGTCCCGGCAGAGGCGACAGCGGCCGTTGGTATGCTATTGCTGAAAGAGCACGGCGTTTTGACCGTGAACACCCATGGCGCGCCGGGCGGAAGGGTTTCACTGCGCCTGAAACCGACCGCCGGAGCTGTGACCGCCGTGGGTGGGGTTGCCGCTTTGGTGTCGGCGCTGGACGCGGCCACAGAAGAAGTGTCGCACAGGCTTGACGATGACGCGTGGTTCACGGCGGTTTTGTTCGGAGACGAGTCATGAGCGAATTTGCAAAGTATGATGACAGGCTGGACCGGCTGGTGAACCTCGATCTCGGCAACCGGGGGATCGAGCCGCTCTATGACGCCTCGCGCGCCCTTGCGGGCCAAGCGTTGTGCGGCGCCGCGGCGGATTTGCTGCTTGCCATGCCCGAAAGCGGGACGGCAATCGTCACCACAGGATCCGTGTCGCGGGCGTGGCTGTCTCCGGCTTTGGGCGAAAACGATGGCCCATCCGGGGCGGCGGCCCTAATTCGCGCGCTTTGGCTCGCCCGAAAAGCAACCTGCGTATTGGTGATTGAGGAAACGCTGATCCCGCCCATGGCTGCTACCTTGCAGGCCAGTGGCGTCGCGATCGTGGATCTTGAGACGACGCGCAAGGCCAGTACGGATGGCTCAATGGCCTGCGCAACCTTGCTGCCGTATCCGGTGACAGATGCCGAGGGCGCTGTTGCGGCGGCCAAGATGCTGAATCAGCTCAAGCCCGATATCATGGTCTCGACCGAACGCGTGGGGCGCAACGAAAACGGCATTTATTACAACATGCGTGGGCGCGACTACGGCTTAGGCCGGGCGCGCATCGACATGCTGTTCGATGCTGCCATGGCGCGAGGTATCCCGACGCTGGCTGTGGGTGATGGCGGCAACGAGATCGGCATGGGGCTGGTCGCCGATATCGTGAAAATCGCCGTTCCCTTTGCTGCCCCCGGCGATTGCGCATGCGGCGGTGGGATCGGCGCGACCTCTGGCGCCGATATCCTGATGACCGCTGCGGTTTCGAATTGGGGCTGCACAGCGATTTGCGCGGCCATGGCCATGCGCACAGGCGACGCCCGCCTGATCCACACCCCAGCGATGGAAGCCCGCCTGTTGAAGGTCATGACCGCCAACGGGCTGATCAATTCTGCCGATGGGATCATCGACCCCCATGTGGACGGCATCAAGGACACCACCCATATCGCTCTGGCGGAAATGGCCGAGGCCATTACCCGCAAAGCGCCGTCATAGCAGAAAGACCCAACCGTGATAACCGAAACACTCCTTCGCAATATCCGCGACCCCATCGCTCATGTGAAAAATTGCCCTGTGACGGGGGCTCTGTTGCAAAGTTTTGGCGGTTGATGCGCCTGAATTTAACGTGCGGATGGCTTTCGGTCCCAATTGAAAACGTAAGGTTGAAATTTCCTGATAGCATTGTTGAGCAAGGCCATCGGTTCAACAAATGTCTGGCAAAGCCAATGCTATGGTCTAAGTCCGACGGTACAAAAATATACGTCCTTGCGGGAATGGAACTGGTCAACATGACCAGCAATTTCAATTCACGCCAGGTCGCTCTTTCCGGTTCAGCAGGTTGCTCAGCTGGTGGGCTAAACGGATCGCCATTCCCATCGAGGCGGGTCTCAATGAATTTTGCGAGAGACCCGTATCCCGGATAGAATGCGCGTCACATTGAGAGGGGCTGAATGCGCTATCTGTTGTTGCAAGTATTGGCGATTGTCGCTTTTGCAGGCGCGCTTTGTGCAGAGAAGAGCGATTATATCGAACTTGCACAGAGAGGATGGGGGTATGAACTGCGGTCCACGATGCTGGGGCGGGACATGGCGATCCCCGTTCACATCAATGGCCGCGATCAGGCCGGTGCAGCCTTGTGCCTGGTCGGTGAAAAACCGCATCCGCAAACGCTTGTCGTTCTTGATACCTTTCGGGCGTTGCTGAAACACAGCTTCGGCCACCCGACACCCATGCGCTACGCAGGCCCATCTGCGCGCGATTGTGGAACCGGTCGAACCGTGGTTTTGCGATTGTATTCCGGGTACCCTCCCAATCGGGACCTTTCGTCAGATATCGACTGGCTCAGCGAACTCCACCAGCTTGGTTTGCCTGCAGGTCGAAATTATGTGGTGACATCACCGGCGATGGCACAGACCTTTTTTGGTCATCGGGGGCAGGGGACCCATATCGTGGTCAAACAACCGGCGCATGATCGACCCAGCAAGCTTGAAAGGGATTTTCACAAATCGATCCTGCTGGAAGAACTGTTTCAGTCCTTCACCTTCGGCATGGACATCCTGCTATATGACAAGTCGTCAGGATTCTTGTCGAAATTGCAGGAAACGCCGGTAAACTTGCAGCGCCTGCCTTGGAATTCGCACGACTTCATGCGCGCATTGCTGGATTCGAACCCAAGCGGTCTTTGTGCGTTTGACGTCTTTATGATGCATGCTGTCGCGCAATCCCCGGTGGATCAAACCATAGACCCCGGCTTTATCGAATACATTGATGCCCAATATGACCGGCTGTGGGCGCAGGCGGACGAAACCCTCGCCAATCCCAGATTCGCAGCCCTTTTTGATGAAGGCTGCACCAATTCGGTTCGTGTGCCCAGGTAATACCATCTGACGTGTTTTGTCGGGCGGGTGACTCCGGGTAGCCTGAGCGCAGGAAATGCGCCCTCGGAGGCTATGGGAGGACATATGGATACGAGGCCTGAAAACCCGCCACGCGCCATTGCGGGATTGTCCGCGTATCTGTCGCAGGGGCTTATCGGTCATGCGCATCTGGTGGACTCTCTTTTGATCGCGCTGCTGGAAGGTGGTCATCTTCTTGTAGAAGGTCCGCCCGGGCTGGCGAAGACACGGGCGGTCAAATGGCTGTCAAACGCTGTCGAGGGCGGCTTTGCCCGTATTCAATGCACACCTGACCTGATGCCCTCTGATCTGACCGGAACGCCAGTTTACCAGCCTCAGGAAGGCCGCTTTGAGTTTGTTCCGGGGCCGGTGTTTCATACGCTGGTGCTGGTTGACGAGATCAACCGCGCGCCGCCAAAGGTGCAGTCTGCCTTGTTGGAGGCCATGGCAGAACATCAGGTTACGGTTGGTAATGAAACATACGCCCTGCCGGATCCCTTTTTGGTCGTGGCGACCCAGAACCCTATTGAACATGATGGAACCTTTCCCTTGCCCGAGGCGCAGCTGGACAGGTTTCTGCTGCATGTCGTACTGACATTGCCGGATCTGGAAACGGAACGTGAGATCCTTGATCTGGTCATCGCCGAAACCCGGAATGGGCCTCCGGACGCGCAGCGGATGACGCTTGAGGAGCTGAAGATTGCCCGCGCCGAAGCCCAGTCGGTTCACGTCGCGCCAGAATTGCGGGACTATATCGTACGGCTTGTGCTTGCGACCCGTGAAGGTCCGTTTTCCGAATATATTGAACACGCTGTCTCGCCGCGTGGGTCATTGGCCCTGGCCTCGGCATCGCGCGCGCGCGCCTATCTGCGGGGCCGGGATTTCGCCCTGCCTGAAGATGTCGCCGCTGTTGCGCCCGATGCGCTGGCCCACCGCATGGTGCTGACCTGGAGAGCCGTTGCGGATGGGAAAAAGCCGCGCGAGTTGGTGGCCGACATTCTGAATACGGTCGAGCCGCTGTGACGGGGGTGCTGGCACATGCGGGGGTTCGCCTGACGACCGAGGCCTTGATTGCATTGCGGCATATCGCGTTGACCGACCACGGCAACCCGACAATGTCGGCCCTGCCCGGAGGATTTCTGACCCGAAAGCGCGGGCAGGGCGTCGAGGTTGCAGATGTACGCGAATATGTGGACGGGGATGACATTCGTCATTTGGATCGCGGAACAACCGCCCGCACGGGGCGTATGCATATCCGGCAGTTTCAGGAGGAACAGGATCGCGTCGCCCTGTTGGTTGCGGATTTTCGTGCACCGATGTTCTGGGGCATCCAGCGGGCGTTTCTGTCAGTCGCTGCCGCCGAAGCCTTGACCCTGATCGGGTGGTTCATGGTTGAAAGCGGCGGGCGTGTTGGTCTTTTCGCGCTTACCGCCGGCGCACCCGTCATCGTACCGTTGCGAGGGAAAACGCGCGGAATGCTGGACGTGATCGGTGGCCTGGTTCAGGCTCATGCGCGCAGTCTGACCGCGCTGCAAAAAGGTGAGGATGAAAGCTGGACGCTGGAACAGGCACTTGCCGGCGTTGGGCGCCTGACGCCGACGGGGTCCGAGATTATCATCGCGTCTGGCTTCGATCAGCAGGGAGAGGGCTTTTCGGACGTGCTGGACCGGCTCAATCATCGCCGCACCCCAAGACTGCTGCTTGTGACCGAAAGCAAAGCGCATGAGATGCCAAGGGGCTGGTATCCGATCCGCCTTTCAGATGGGCGGCAAAAGCGGGTCTATCTGGCCCGGGCAGAGCCTTCCGGTGAACTTGCGTTTCAGAAGGTGGCAACACATCCCGCGCTTGTCTTGAATGCCAGTGACCCGGTCGAACAAACCTCTCGTCGCATTTCGTCGGTTTTCGCGGCAAGATATGTGGCATGAGTGAGAAAGCACTCTCTGAAGCCACGATGCTGGCCAGCCTGCGGGATATCCATTTGCCCGCCGAGGCCGCAGGCGGGGCGGTTGCGGAATACGCGGCTGTTCTTGGTATTGCGGCGCTGGCCTCGGTCGGCTGTGTCGCCATCCTGCGGTTGCTGAGTGTCAGGACCACAGCAAACAGGCGGCCGGATCCACCTGATCGATCTGTTGAACAACCGGGGTGGTCCTTGGATCGCCGCAGGGTGGCTCTTTTGCACAAATTGCGCGCTCGGAATCCGAAGCGTTATGCAGAGTTGACGGGTGATCTTTATCAACCCGGCGGCGAACCGGATCTGGCGACCCTGCAAGAGGAGGTCGCGGGTCGTGTT
Organism: Ruegeria sp. HKCCA4008; assembly: GCF_013033125.1. Lineage (NCBI taxonomy): Bacteria > Pseudomonadati > Pseudomonadota > Alphaproteobacteria > Rhodobacterales > Roseobacteraceae > Ruegeria > Ruegeria sp. HKCCA4008. Next base: position 123,246 of record NZ_WQDM01000004.1, on the reverse strand, counting down.
TGAGCTTGCTGACCCCTGGATCTTGCTGGCGCTGCCATTGCCTCTTGTCATCACACGTCTGGTCAAGCCGCGGCCGGTTTTCGAGCGGGGGTTCCCAGTTCCGGACCGCATAGGCGGAATGCTTATGGCGGCCAGCCCACAGGCTCAGGCCAGGACCCGGACTTTGGCGGACCTCCTGATTTTGTGGATCATTTGGGGGCTCATGATTTTTGCACTGTCCGGTCCGCGCCAACTGCAACCCGTCAGCGCCTTGAAAGTGTCCGGACGGGACCTTGCGATTGTTCTGGATCTTTCGGGATCGATGGTGCGGGAGGACTTTTATCTCGATGGGCACCAGATCACCCGTTTGCAGGCGGTGACCCGCGTTGGATCCGAGTTCGCCCGACGCCGCGCCGGCGACCGGGTGGCCTTGATTGTTTTCGGGTCCGAAGCCTATTTCGCCACGCCTTTCACTTTCGATACCGAGGCTGTCGCGCGACGGATCCAAGAGGCCACGATCGGTATCTCGGGCCGCGCGACAAACATATCCGATGGTCTGGGCCTTGCTTTGAAGCGCCTGGCCAACAGCCATGCGGCGTCGCGGGTCGTCATTCTGTTGTCGGATGGAGTGAACAACGCGGGCGCCACGAACCCCGGTGGCGTGGCCGAACTGGCGGCCGAGATGGGGGTGCGGGTCCATACGATTGCTCTGGGTCCAAAAGACCTGCAAAGCGCCGAACCTGGTGAGCGCGGCGTCGTCGATGCGACAACCCTGCGCGCCATTGCCGAAATTTCCGGCGGCGAAGCGTTTCGCGTCAAAACCACCGATGATCTTGTCGACGTGACTCAAGCCTTGGATCGGCTGGAAGCGACGGATAGCGCGGGCCTTACGGCCGAGGTCTACCGATCATTTTGGACCTGGCCCGCAGCAATGGCGGCAGCGCTTGCCCTGTTGGCGGCGTGGAGGCAAGCGTGATGATTGAGCTGGATGTCACTCTGCTCAGACCGGCCTGGGGGCTTTTGCTGGCCGTCATCTGCGGGGCAGGGTGGTGGTTGCTTTCCCGTGCCGGAGGGTTCGGAGCCTGGGACAAGATCACCGACCCGCAGCTTGTCCAGGCGATGGCCGCGATTGGCCGGATCGAAGGCGGCTCCTTCCCGGTTAAACCAGCCGCCTTGCTTCTGACCGCCGGGATCGTCGCGATTGCCCTGACCGGCCCGGCAATCGAACGGCGCGACGCGCAGACCTATCGCAATCTGGATGGCGTTTTGTTCCTTGTGGATGCATCAGACAGCGTGGCGGAAGGCGACCGCTGGCCGCAACTGCTGAGCATGGGGCGTTTGGGTGTCAGTGCGCTTGGGTCCCGCCCCGGCGGCATCATCGTTTACGCGGGCGATGCCTATGTCGCCACGGATATGACCACCGATCACCGCCAATTGGGTCAAACGCTGTCGCTCATCGATGGGCAGACCGTTCCGGACAAGGGATCGCGACCCGAACGCGCGCTGGCTTTGGCGTTGCAGCGGATGGAAGAGGCGGGCATCCTGGCCGGGGACGTCGTCTTATTCACTGACGGAGACGGGCTTGGATCACCCTCATTGCAGCAGGTCGCATCGCTTGCCGCACGAGGGGTGCGCGTGTCCTTGGTGTCGGCTCACCCCACGACTGCGCAAATCCAAACCCACGCCGCGCTCGGCGGTGGTGCTGTTTTCACTTTGAACCAGTCAGATGATCTGGCCAATTGGCTGGCAGATGATGCCGCAACCCGCTTGATACGGGCGGACTATCCGGTGCTGTTCTGGCATGATCTGGGGCGGTACATGCTGTATTTCGCGTTGCTCCCCCTGCTGTTCTTGTTCTGGAGGGAAGGGGCATGAGATGGTTCGCGATTGCAGGTGCCATTTGCATTGCCGTCGCCTTTGCGCTGGGCGGCGCTGCCCCTTTTGGCCGCGTCGCATTGGCAACCGGTCTGTATCCAATGGCTGCAAAGCTGTTTTCCGACCCTGACTGGCAAGGTGTTGCCTTCTACCGTGCGGGCGTTTTTGACAAAGCGGCCAGTGCTTTCGAGCGCGCCGGGAACCAGTACAACCTCGGCAATGCTTACGCGCGGACCGGCCAACTGGCCGCCGCGCTGGAAGCCTATGATCAGGCCATGGCCAGGGGAAACCTGGATGCTCAGGCGAATTTCGATGTGCTGGCCGCCTATTACGCAGGGCAGCAGATCACCCCAGAGGCGTTGAGCCTTTTCCCCGAACGGAAATCCGGCCCCAAGGCCGACAGTTTTGTCGCGCGCGGGAATGCGCGGGCGGCGGGAACCGGCAGTGAGGTCACGAACGCGAACACGATGCTGGGACTGGCGGAATTGGACAGTCGCGGGCAACTGGGCGTGCGCCGCATCTTTGATGACAAGTTCATGGTTGCCGATCTGCGCTGGCTCAATCAGCTTTCCGATGTTCCGGGTGAGTTCATGGCGGCCCGGATCGCACACGAACACAAACGCCGGGCAAAGCTTGGTCTTTCGCCTCCAGAAGCGGAGAACCCGGAATGAAGTGGCTGTTTCTGCTTCTTATTGCATTTCCGATGCAGGTTTTGGCGCAGTCGAAAACAGTGCTGCCGTCCGAGGCGTTGATCGAAGTTGCCATCGAAGACGATGTCCCGGTTCCCTTCACCCAAGAGATGGTGCTGTTGACGATCCGGGGTGTCTATCGTCGGCACATCACGCGCGAAGAACTGATCCAACCCCGCTTGGATGGGTTCAGCTGGGCGCAACTGGGCCCGGACAGCTGGTCGGAGCAAAGGATCAATGGCCGGAAATACAAAGTGTTCACCCGACGGATGGCGATCTATCCTGTCGAGGCAGGCAAGCTTACAATTGGTCCGTTTGTGCACAGGTTGACCCTGACAGACGAAAATGACGACTGGTTCGAACACGAGATTCAATCAGAGCCGCTGACCATTCAGGTGGCGCAAGCCCCGGCCACCAAGGAGTGGTGGTTTCCGGTTCGCAAATTGCAGATTTCGGATCAGTGGTCGAATGCGCCGGATCAACTTGCGCCGGGTGAGGGGGTCTTGCGCGTCATTCGACTGGAAGCCCTGGGCGCGACGCCCGAGATGATCCCGCCCATGCCCGAGTTGACCTCGCCTTCGGCCCTGATCTTCGCGCATCCTGAGAAACGGCTTGTCGAACTGACCCCGGAAGGGCCGGTCACCCATGCGTTCTGGCGCTGGACCATACGCCCCTCGAACGACACGTCCGGCATCGTTGAACCCTTGCAATTCAGTTACTTTGATACTGTGGCCCGTGAAACCCGAGAAGTCATCATCTCACCACAACGCATTGCCTATGGTACGGCCATCGAAGACGCAGGCCTTGGCGTCGCAGAGGCAGATGCGCCACCAGCAACGCTGTTGGGTTGGCCAATGGCCGCAATCGCCATTGTCGTTTTTCTGGCCGGTTTGGGGTTGGGACTGTCCGGCCACAAACTGGCCGTTTCAAGGGCATTGCGCCGCTTTGGGGTTTTTGATCCGTTGGCCCGGGAATTGCGACGCAGTGCCAAGTCTGGTCGCGCAGACAGGCTGCGGCAAGCGGCTTCTGCCATCCTGCGCCGCGACGGCCCTTCATCCAGTCGACTCAAACACATGCAAGACTTTGACAGGCAGTATTTTGATCCCAATGCTGCGGCGCCCGATTTGAACGCGTTTGCCAGGGTCTTCCTCAGGAACCAGACCGGCTGAGTCATCAAGCATTTGTTATCTATGGTATCTTTCGCGTGTCTCAAAATGAAACAGTTGAACTGATCGGGAAATGCTGTACCTTTCCTGTCGGAGGAGAAGCAATGCACATTGCGGGATGCCCTAAACCGGTGGACCAGGTGTCCAGCGTGCTTATCGTGGATGATCATCCGCTGTTCAGCGATGCGTTGGCCGCGGCGTTGCAGCTGAGCTTCGAGAACTGCCGAATTGAAAAAGCCAACACGCTGAAGCAGACACTTGAAATACTTGGCGCAGGCTTCAAGCCCGATCTGATCATGTTCGATCTGAAATTGCCGGACGTAACGGGTATCTCGGGTTTTCAGCAGCTACGGCAGCGCTGTCCGAATGCGCCGGTTCTGGTGATATCGTCCTTGGCATCCGGAGAGCTGGTAAGATCTTTGCTGGACCACGGTGCGATGGGATTTCTGCCGAAAGATACGCCGGCGCAAACCCTGAAACACGCCATTCAGGAGATCACCTCTGGGCGGAGATACGTACCCACCGAATACAACCGCGTCGAAGAGCTGAAGCCCTCCGAAAGCACCGTCTACCAATCCAGCCCCGAGCTTTCATCACTGACGCCGCAGCAGGTCAAAATTCTCAAGCTTATCTGCGTGGGCCAATCCAACAAACAGATTGCATATGAGCTGTCGTTGGCAGAGGCGACGGTCAAGGCACATATCACCGCTTTGCTGCGCCGCCTTGGGGTGCGCAACCGGACCCAGGCCGCTGTTCTGGTCGACTCGGTTGTCGCCAGACAGTCGCGACACGAACCGGAGGTCAAATCCTTTCTTCAACACTAGGGGGGACACATGCGGGATCTGGAGCATGAACCGAATTTCATTGTGATTGGCCGTTCCGATGATTTGGACCCGACGACCGCCGTTGAAGAAGCCTGCGCGGAAATCGATAGTCTGTCGTCCTGCTTTGTCCTGGCCTTTGTCCCCAGCACTCTTGACTCGGCAGAGGTGTCACGTTGCCTGAACAGAAGACTTGCGGGTGTTCCAGTCTTTGGCTGCACCACCGCAGGTCAAATCACGCGATCGGGTTATGAATCGCATGCGCTTTTGCTGTTGGCCTTTCCAAAGTCCAACTTTCGGTGTTCGTCCATTCTTTTCGAGTCGCTCAGGCCGCTCAATTCAATGGAGATCGCTGCCGCAGCGCAGCGACTGGCCGAAAGATTCCGCCACACGGCGGGGTGGAACAGGCTGGCGCTGGTGTTTACGGATGGATTGTCCAAGCAGGAAGACTTGCTGGTTTCAACGCTGGAAACCGTTCTGGATGGATTGCCGATATTCGGCGGCTCTGCCGGGGATGGCCTTCAATATGAAGAGACGTTCGTTTTTCACGGTGGCAGTGCGCACAACAATGCTGCCGTCCTGTTGCTGATTGAAACCAACCTTGGTTTTCAGGGTATCGGTTTTGATCATTTCCTGCCCATCGGGTCAGAGATCATAATCACCGACGCCAACCCGGAAGAACGGGTGGTGTATGAGATCAACGGGGCGCCGGCAGCGCAGGAATATGCACGACTGGTCGGGTGCGCGGCCGAAGATCTTTCGCCACTGGTATTCGCGGAAAACCCGCTGCTTCTCAGGCAGAACCTCAATTACTATGTGCGTGCCATTCGTGAACCGATGGAGGGGGGATCCCTGTCTTTTCTCGCGGCGATCGATGACGGCCTTATCATGACACTGGGGCGCGGGAAGGAGATCATTGAAACGCTCGAAGCTGGACTGAATGTGCGCGACAACACCGGCGCGGCCCCGGATTTCATTCTTGGGTTCGACTGTATTCTGCGGAAACTCGAAATCGAACAGAAGCAGTTGAGCAAACAGGTTTCGGATGTTTTGCAATCCCACCGGGTGGTTGGCTTCAACACCTACGGAGAGCAGCAATCCGGCGTACACATGAACCAGACCTTTGTAGGGGTCGCTTTCTTTGAACCCGAAAAGCGGGAACTGAGCTGACCATGCTTAATCCGGACGACCCGCCAGAGATCCAGATATCCAAACAGGCCAAGATCATTGATGCGCTGATGCGGCGCGCCAACCGTCAGAAAGATGTAGGCCCGTCCGCCTTTCTGGCGTTTCAATCGGCGATAGAGTTGCAGCAGCAGGTGATGAAGCAGAGTCGCGATCTGGAACGCGCGACCACCGAACTTGAAAGCGCCAGATACGAACGCGAACAAACCCGCAAGAGCCTCGTCAAGGCCCTGTCTTCCATGGAAGAAGGGTTTGCGCTGTTCACGGATGGCGAATTGAACCTGTGCAACGAGCTGTTTCAGGCGATCTTCCCGGATATGTCTGATATTGTCGGGCCCGGCCTCAGCCTGGGCCGATTTTTTCTGTTGGTGCAGAACAGCCCCGAATTCGTATCGTCCGACAATGGCATATCGAAAATGCTGGATACGCTTGAGCGAAATTGCCATACCGGGATGGTGTCCAGCGACGTGATCGAACTGCGTGGGGATCGTTGGTATCAGCTCAGCGCACAATACACGTCGCCTCAGAATGTTGTCATTCTGTTGACCGATATCACATCGGTTGTTCGCAGAAACCGTGATGAGAAAGAAACCCTTATTGACCGTCAGGAGGACTACCTTAAGGCGGTTTTCCAGAACATGAGCTCAGGCGTTTGCACGTTTTCGTCAGATACGAAGATCATGATGCACAATGCGCGGTTCCGGGAAATACTGAACCTGCCGCTTTCCGTCTTGCAGGCAAATATGCCAGTGCAAACGCTTTTGGATTTGATGCGGGCGCGTGGGCTGATCAAGGCCGATGATGAACTCAGGATCGGCAAGTGGCAACACGAGCTGAAAAGCCGAGGCTGGTTGCGCAAACGTGTGCGCGACGGATCAGACCGCGTATTGGACATTCAGGTCAACCAACTGCCGGATGGTGGTTTTCTGGTCGAACTGAAAGACGTAACGTTCGAGGCACGCGCGACCGAAACCCTGGAAAACCGGGTTATGGAACGCACGGCAGAGTTGACCCATGCCAACGCCAAGTTGGTTCAGGAATACGAAGAAAAAGCGCGGGTGGAAGAGGCGCTGCGGATTGCAAAGGAACGCGCCGAAGCTGCGGTTTCTTCCAAGACGCGATTTCTTGCGGCCGCCAGCCACGACCTGCTTCAACCGATCAATGCCGCGAAACTCATGATCTCGACCCTGCTGGAGATCACGCGTGAGACAGAGCTTCATGAGATGATGGAGCGGTTGGACGGTGCGTTTGGATCTGCTGAACAACTGTTGCACTCATTGCTGGATATATCGCGGCTTGAAACCGCCGACCCGGACACGGTCTCACCCACAGAAGTTAGCCTTGCTACGATGATTGCAGGGATACAGGGCGACCAAACGCTGGTGGCCGAGAGCAGGAATGTGACGCTTGATGTGGTTCCGTGTTCGGAAATCGTGAAATCCGACCCGGTCTATCTGTTGCGCTCGATCCAGAATTTGGTCGTGAATGCCATACAGTATACCGAACCGGGTGGTCGGGTTCTGGTGGGGTGCCGCAGGCGCGGCGACAAGGTCATTTTGCAGGTCTGGGATACGGGTATCGGGATCGCACGCAAGGACCAGGAACGCGTGTTCGAAGAATTCACGCGGGCCGAAAACGTGCCATTGGGGTCCGGCATGGGGCTGGGTTTGTCCGTCGTGGACCGCGCCTGCCGGCTGTTGGGTCACAAGCTGTCGCTGCGGTCCAAACCTGGCATTGGTTCAGTGTTCAGCATAGAAATGGACAGGGTCGAAACCGGGCCAAGCACCATCGAACCCTTGGATCTTCTGGCCAATACGGGCGACGTGCCGTTGGATTTCATCATTCTGGTGATTGAAAACGACCGCGATGTTCTTTTTGGAACAACCCAGTGGCTGGAACAGAACGGCGCCAGTGTTCTGCCGGCCCGGTCGCCGAAAGAAGCGCTGCAATTTATAAAAGACATAGGAATGCCCCCGGATATCATTCTGGCCGACTATCAATTGGATGATGGGGAAACTGGCGTGATGGCCATTCACCGGATCCGAGAGATGACGCAGACTCAAGTTCCGGCGATTCTGATCACGGCTGATCGCAGCGAAGCGTTGCGCAAAGACGGATTGCGGCATGAAATTTCGGTTATGGCGAAACCGGTCAAGCTGCCTCGGCTGCGGGCTTTGATCTTCTGGAAAATACAGAATGCCCTGCACGCGCAAACGCTCAACACCGACAAAAGTCGGCGATGACATGGGGCGATTTGCCCATACTCTCATCCTTGGGAGGGCCAGATTATGAGAAGGCTTCTTTGCGGCATCGCCGTTTTGTTTCTGAGTTTGAATGCCGTTTCCGCGGCATCGGTTGATGCCGAGCAAGCCTATGATTTGCTGTTCCAAAATGGCGTTTTGGACACAATCGAACGTGACAAGGAGTTGATTTATCAACGTACCGTCACAAACCGGATAAGACCCGATGCGGCGGAACGTGATAGTGGTCTTATCTCTCTCAGTTTTTCGGATGACGGGAACGAGATGGCACATCTGGAATTTCGCCAAGATGACAAACACCGCGCCATGGGTGTTTTTCCGGCCAGCGTCGGCAATCCGATGATCATGGTTTTCTATGAAAGCGCCATCCGGGATATGGCCGAGTCCGCCGGAGGCAGCCCGTTTTACATCCGAAACCGTATCAAAGATGCGCTGGTTCAACCTGCCGAGATCGTCGAGGGCGAGGCGGCGATTGGTGGCAAAACCATCCCCGTTCGGACCATTTTCATGCGTCCTTTCGCCGAGGATCCGAACCGCGACCGGATGCAAGGTTTCGGAGACCTGGTTCTTCGCGTCACGGTGTCCGAAGAGGTCCCGGGCTGGTATCTGAGCCTTGTGGCGGAAGCTGTTTCCGAACGTGACGGCACGGCCGTTTATCGATCGGAAATGCGGTTTGAAGGAATGCAGGAGGGTCGCGAATGAAAACGTCAGGCCAAATTCGGGAACGCAGCCGCATGACCTTTAAAGCGCTGGTCGCGGGCATTCTGGCCGCGCCCATTGCAGCGTCAGCACAAAGCGTTGCGGATCGGCTCAATGACTACCCGACCGCGGCGCGCGCGGATTACGTGTTTGCATGCATGGTCACCAACGGTCAAACCCGCGAGATGCTGGACAGGTGCTCATGCTCGATCGATTTGATCGCTTCGATCCTGCCGTATGAGCAATATGAACAGGCGGAAACTGTTCTGTCGATGCGTCGGGTCGGGGGAGAGCGTATGGCGTTTTTCAAAAGCGCGGTGCTGGCCGAAAACATGGTGGCCGACCTGCGCCGGGCGCAGGCCGAAGCCGAGGTTGTCTGTTTCCGATAAACGCAGGCTCGTCCGTCAACTGGCCGCGGCTTTGGGCAGGTCTTTTTCGAACGTGTTGCCCTCGGTATCCGTTGCCTTGACCGTCAACATGGTCGAGCCGTTGTCATTGTAGGCAAAACGGAAAGCCGGGTTTTCCGAGATCGAGATGCCGCCATCCATCGTGAACAGCAACTCATCGCCCTGCCAGACTTCGATATGGTCGATGAAATGCGCGGGGATGAACAGTTGCGTGACCTGGTCGCGTTGCAGGCCGGAATAGTTCGGGTGGCGGATCATGATCTGCGCTTCGCGACGTGATGTGGAAATCTGCGCCTCTTCCCCGAAGCTGCGCAGCTTCATCTTGCCCATGGACGCCAATGCGACCTCTGGGTCTTTGCTGGCCGGTGCCGAACAGCCGCCCGATGCTTTGACAAACCGGCCTGTCATATGAAGCCCGTCCGGCGTTTCAGCGATCACGCGGACATTCGAATATTGGTTCACGCGAACGCGCATCTCGAAATCCAACTGACCCATGGCCGGTGAAAAGCTGAAGACGCCTGCGATCGGGGCCGGGTTTTCGTCGATCACGACTGTAGCAGCGGAAATCCGGGCATCGGGATCAAGCTGTTTCAAAACGATCGGCACCGTTGCGGCATCATGCGCCCGGTAAGGGGCGTCCAGCGCAAGCAGCGTGTCCGCATTCCCGATCTGAGCATCGCCCACGACATCGTATTGCAGATCCTTCCAGGTTTCGCTGTCGACCAGCGGATTTTTGATCGGCTGCTGTGCCCATGCCGGCAGGGACAGCGCAAGAGAAAGGATCGCTGCGGGTGCTAGTGCTCTGGCCATGGTGTCTCCTCCGGCAACCGGTGGCCAAGAATGTGCCATAAAATGCGGGGAAAATACATGCCGACGAAAGGCGCGGTGGTTCGGGCAGAGATCTATGCCAATGTTCAGGTCGGAGGGCTGCCATGTTTGAAGCCGTGATTTTGCTATGCGCGCAGGTTGCGACAGAGCCTTGCAGAGAACAACTTTTGCCGGGTTACGAAGCCCGATCCCAGGCTGAATGCGAGCAGAAGCTGATAACAACTCCTCCACCGCTGCCGGATTGGCGTAGCGGCGCGCCTTTTTGCCAACCCATTGGCCAGACTCTGGAATTTGAAGAAGCTGCGCCCGGTCTGTTCGTGCATCGCGGTTTGATAGCGGAACCCGACGCGGACAATCTGGGCGACGTGTCCAATATCGGGTTCGTCATCGGTCAGGACAGTGTCGCCGTGATTGATACAGGCACGGCACCCTGGATAGGCGAGGCTGTCTGGCGGGCCATTCGGGCCGAGACGGACAAGCCGGTCAGTCACGTAATTTTGACTCACATGCATCCCGATCACACATTGGGGACAGAGCCTTTGGCCCTTTCAGGTGCGCAGGTTGTCGGCCATGTGGGGCTGGAGCGAGCGTTGCTGGACCGGTTGGGCAACTATGTCGAAAGCCTGAGCGCCGCGATCGGCGAAAGCGCCTATGTGGGCGTCGGGCCGATTTCCGTCGACATCGCCGTCGAAACCACGGACGAGATTGATCTGGGTGGGCGCAAACTGATCCTGCGGGCCTGGCCCCGGGCACATACCGGGAATGACTTGACCGTCATGGATGCAAACACCGGCGTCATGTTCACCGGCGATCTTGTATTTCACCGGCATACCCCGGCACTGGATGGTCAACTGATCGGCTGGCAACGCGTCTTGAAACAGATGACCGGGCTTGAGGTCACCCAAATCGCGCCGGGCCATGGTGGGCCGATCCTGGCGTGGCCTGAAGGGGCCGAGGATATGATGCGCTATTTGAACGTGCTGGAAAGCGACACGCGCGAAGCAATCGACAGTGGCCAGCGGTTGGGGGATGCGGTTGAAACGATCGCTCAGGAAGAAGCGGTGCACTGGGACTTGTTTGACGCCTACAACCCGCGCAATGCAACGGTCGCATTCACCGAACTCGAATGGGAATAGCCCGGTCAGCGAATGGCCCGATCCAGGTTTTTCGCTTCGTCCAGATTGGCCTGATTTGCGCCCTGAACATCAGTCAGCCGCGTTGCCGTCAAATCGGCATTCGTAAAATCGGCACCGGACAATGTGGCCCCTGTCAGGTCCGCCCCGCCCAATGTTGCCATCGACAAATCCGCATTGGTGAAATTGGCGTTGGGCAATTTGGCAAATTCCAGATCGGCGCGGGACATTTGCGCGTCAGTGAAATCCACGTCCGATCCACGAGCCGAGGACAGAACGCCGCGCATAAGCCCCATGGATTGGTTGCGCATGTCGGCCGAAAAATCCGCCCCTTTGAATACTGCCCGGTTAAGATTGGCCTTGGTGAAATCGGCGGCTGTTCTGGCGTTTGTGAAATCCGTATCGCTCAGATCCGCCCGGCTGAGCTGAGTCTGGAACAGCTCGGCCCCGACAAGAGATGCGCCTGAAAGGTTTGCGCCGATCATCCAGGATTGGCTGAGAATCGCGCCGTCCAGAGTGGATCCCGACAAATTGGTGCCGTTCAATGATGTCGCTCGCAGGATCGCGTTGCTGAAATCCAACCCGGACAAGTCGAGATTGTTCAGCCAGACCCTGGTGAAATCGGCAGGGGCGTCGGCCGTGGCAGCCGCAAGTCGGGCCACGACATCGGCGCGGGTCATTTGCGCTTGGGTCATTTTGGGCAGGGTCATGTCAACGCCGCTGAGTGGGGACTGGCCCAGGGCCGAGAGGGGCGACAGCGTCAGAAAGATGATCAATACGTGTTTCATGTGTCCCTCCTTGCCCCGAGGCCGCTGCGTCAACCCTGGTCTGAGGTCAATTGTTGCAGCATTTGCGAAATCGCGAACAGGCGCCGCTCGATGATTTGCGGCGTTTCACACAGATAGGTGATCGAGCGTTGACGGTCAGAATAGATCAGCTGATCCCAATCCAGCTGCTCTTCCAGGGCGTCAACGCGGTCATAGTCGGGCGGGTCGGAAGACAGGGCTTGATCCATTTCCACCCTAGCCAGATCAATCTTTTCGGCCAGATCGATCTGCTTCAGCGAAAACTCTCCGATCCCCGCGATGATGTGCTTGCGCCTTTTGGACAGGGTGTCAAAGACGCGCTGGAACACCTGACCCAGAATATCCGGATCCCCATTGTGCCGCGCGGCAAACTCTGCAACCTGGGGCCGAAGGTCTTCCAGTTCGATCCGCCTCAGGGCCAACAGCCCGGCGATTTCGTCGATGTCGGTACTGTTTTCAGCGGTTTCGCCGTCAACAACCTGATACGGCCACATGAGGCCCAGCGACAGGTCCTCGACCTTGCGCTGAATGCACGGCCATGTTGGATCGGAGAAATCCGCAGCCAAGCCAGGGCCAGCCGCACCCAGACAGGCCAGCGCCAAAACAATCAGCTTGCCGTTTGACATCACAGCTTTCCTCCACGCGGACATCATGCACGGACTCTGCGCGCGAAGTCCATTCAACCCAATACACACCATTGTCTTAATTGTTTGCACGCGGTGCTCGCCCCCATACTCGACCCAAGCTGCCGGACTGCGGTTGATTCCGGTGCCATGGGAGGACAGACGGAGATGAGAACACGCGCGGCGGTTGCTGTGGCGGCAGGCCAACCTCTGGAAATCATGGAGGTTGAGCTGGATGGCCCGAAAGCAGGTGAAGTCCTGATCGAGGTCAAGGCGACCGGTCTATGTCATACGGATGAGTTCACCCGTTCCGGAGATGACCCCGAAGGGATTTTCCCTGCAATTCTGGGCCATGAAGGTGCCGGGGTTGTTCTGGAGGTCGGGGAAGGCGTTACCAGCCTTGCCGTCGGGGATCACGTGATCCCGCTGTACACACCCGAGTGCCGCGAATGCGAATATTGTCTGAACCCCAAGACGAACCTGTGCCAAAAAGTGCGGGCGACTCAGGGTGCCGGTCTGTTGCCGGATGGAACGACGCGGTTCAGCATGTTGGATGGCACACCGATCCATCACTACATGGGCTGTTCGACGTTTGCCAATCACACCGTTGTGCCCGAGATAGCGTTGGCCAAGGTGCGCAAGGATGCGCCGTTTGACAAGATTTGTTACATCGGCTGCGGCGTGACCACCGGCATCGGGGCCGTCATCAACACCGCCAAGGTCGAAATTGGCTCGCGTTGCGTGGTCTTTGGCCTGGGCGGAATCGGCCTGAATGTCATTCAGGGCTGTCGCATGGCGGGCTGTGACCAGATCGTTGGTGTCGACCTGAACGACGGAAAGGCCGAAATGGCGACTCATTTCGGTATGACCGATTTCGTGAACCCCTCGAACGTCAGTGGTGATATCGTGGCGCATCTGGTCGAACTGACCGGCGGCGGTGCGGATTATACCTTTGATGCGACCGGCAATGTCGGCGTGATGCGGACTGCTTTGGAATGCGCACACAAAGGTTGGGGTGAAAGCATCATCATCGGTGTGGCACCCGCTGGCGCCGAGATTTCAACGCGTCCGTTCCAGCTGGTCACCGGCCGGTCATGGCGCGGAACCGCGTTCGGCGGTGCCAAGGGCCGGACGGATGTTCCGAAGATCGTGGATTGGTACATGGCCGGGAAGATCGAGATCGATCCCATGATCACGCACAAGCTGACACTTGATGAAATCAACCACGGCTTTGACCTGATGCACCAGGGTAAGTCGATCCGCGCGGTCGTGGAGTACTGACATGGGTTTGAAAATCATCTCGCAAAACCGCAGTTTCGGAGGGGAGCAGACCGTGTACTCCCACTCGTCCGAGACCTGTGATTGCGAGATGACCTTTGCCGTCTACCTGCCGCCTCAGGCCAAATCCGGCCCTGTGCCGGTGTTGTGGTACTTGTCCGGCCTGACCTGCACCCATGAAAACGCGATGACCAAAGGCGGATTTCAGGAGGCGGCCGCGGATTACGGTGTCGCGGTTGTGTTTCCCGATACGTCCCCGCGTGGTGACAATGTTGCCGATGATGACGCCTATGATCTGGGGCAGGGAGCCGGGTTCTACGTGAACGCCACCCGGGACCCTTGGCGGGCCCATTTCAGGATGTATGACTACATCGTCGACGAATTGCGCGACATAGTACTGAAGAATTTCCCCGTGCAGGATCGCCACGGGATCACGGGCCATTCCATGGGTGGACATGGTGCGATTACGATCGCGATACGCAACGCCGATAAATTCGGGTCTCTTTCGGCATTCGCGCCGATTGCGCACCCGACGCGGTCGGATTGGGGCCGTAAGCAGCTCAGCAGCTATCTGGGTGACGACGAAAACACTTGGGTCGCGCATGACGCCACGCTGCTGCTGGAAGAGCACGGCTGGAAAGGTGACCTGCTGATCGATCAGGGCGCGGATGATCAGTTCCTTGATCTGCTCAAACCCGAAGCTCTGGCCAACATGATGGCCAAACGCCGCCAGCCCGGACAGATCAGAATCCAGGAGGGGTATGACCATTCGTATTTCTTCGTGAACAGTTTTGCGCGCGACCATGTCGAATGGCACGCGGAACGTCTCAGCCAATGAAAATAACAAGGAAAGATTGATAGTGATCAGAACGGTATTCGCAGCAACCTGCCTCATGCTTTCCCCCGCCTTCGCAAGTGCCGATGGCGACCCCGAAGCGGGTGAGAAGGTCTTTCGCAAGTGCAAGGCCTGCCATGCGGTGGGCGAGGGGGCTGAAAACAAGGTGGGGCCGGTGCTGAACGGCATCGTTGGACGTCAGGCCGCAACCGTCGAAGGGTTTGGCTATTCACCGGTGTTGATTTCGCTGTCCGAAGAAGGGCTGGTTTGGACACCCGAAGAACTGGACGCGTTTCTGACGAAACCGCGCGACTATGCGAAGGGGATCAAGATGACCTTCGCCGGGCTGCGAAAAGAGGACGATCGGGCCAACATCATCGCATATCTCGCGACCTTTGAGGACAGCGGGTCGTAAGAGATCGCATTGCTCTCCCACCTAAGCGACCGGAAAACCGTCGGTCAGGGCGAGCATCAACAGACACCGTAATCCGATCTGGGTGAGGTGTTGCAATGCAGAGAGAGAGATCGCTGCACGAAAGGGAGGAGATTGAATGAAAAATCTATCGCTTTGGACCTCCGGGATTGCCATTGCATTGGCCACCACGGCCTACGCAAATGACGACCTGGTTGCCCAGATGGAGAACGCAAAACAATGGGCGATCCAGACGGGTGACTACAAAAATCAGCGCTATTCCGAACTGGATCAGATCAACGCAGACAATGTAGGTGATCTGCAAGTGGCCTGGACCTTCTCGACCGGTGTTCTGCGCGGGCACGAGGGCTCACCGCTGGTGATTGGTGACATGATGTATGTCCACACGCCGTTCCCGAACATTGTCTATGCTCTTGATCTGGCAAATGAGGGCAAAATCGTCTGGAAGTATGAGCCCAAGCAGGACCCGGACGTGATTCCGGTCATGTGCTGCGACACGGTGAACCGCGGTGTGGCTTATGCGGATGGCAAGATCTTCCTGCATCAGGCCGACACCAAGGTTGTGGCGCTTGATGCCAAGTCCGGGGATGTCGTCTGGGAAGTCCAGAATGGCGACCCGGCGATTGGTGAAACCAACACAGCCACGGTGTTGCCAATCAAGGACAAGGTCATTGTCGGCATCTCGGGTGGCGAATTCGGTGTGCGCGGGTCAGTTACGGCCTATGACATGAACTCGGGCGAGCAGGTCTGGCGGGCCTATTCCATGGGGCCGGATTCGGACATTCTTGTCGATCCGGAAAAGACCACCCATCTGGGTAAGCCGGTTGGCGCGGACTCGGGTACAAACACCTGGGAAGGCGATCAGTGGAAGATTGGCGGCGGCACCACATGGGGCTGGTATTCTGCGGATCTGGACGAGAACCTGATGTACTATGGAACGGGCAACCCATCGACCTGGAACCCGGCGCAGCGCCCGGGCGACAACCGCTGGTCCATGACCATCATGGCGCGTGACATCGACACCGGTATGGCAAGATGGTTCTACCAGATGACGCCGCATGACGAGTGGGACTATGACGGCATCAATGAAATGATCCTCACCGAACAGGAAATTGATGGCGAGCAACGCAAGTTGCTGACCCATTTCGACCGCAACGGTCTTGCCTATACCATGGACCGCGTCACGGGTGAGCTGCTGGTGGCCGAAAAATTCGACCCGGTTGTGAACTGGACAACTGGCGTCGACATGGATCCCAACAGCGAAACCTATGGCCGCCCGGCCGTGGTTGCGCAGTATTCGACGGAACAGAACGGCGAGGACGTGAACTCGACCGGTATCTGCCCGGCGGCTTTGGGCACCAAAGACCAGCAGCCGGCGTCGTATGACCCGAACCTTGGTCTGTTCCTCGTGCCGACGAACCACGTTTGCATGGACTACGAGCCGTTCCGTGTCAGCTACACCGCCGGTCAACCCTATGTGGGCGCGACGCTGGCGATGTATCCTGCACCGGATAGCCACGGTGGTATGGGTAACTTCATCGCCTGGGACAACATCAAAGGTGAGATCAAGTGGTCTATTCCCGAGCAGTTCTCGGTCTGGTCGGGTTCGCTGACCACCGCAGGAGGCGTCACTTTCTATGGTACACTAGAAGGTTACATCAAGGCGGTGAATACCGAGACAGGTGAAGAACTTTACAAGTTCAAAACACCCTCTGGTATCATCGGCAACGTGATGACGTACGAGCAAGGTGGCAAGCAGTATATCGGCATCCTGTCAGGTGTCGGTGGCTGGGCCGGTATTGGTCTGGCGGCTGGTTTGACCAACCCGAATGACGGTCTGGGCGCAGTGGGTGGCTATGCCGCACTCAGCGACTATACCGCGCTGGGCGGTCAGCTCACCGTGTTCGCATTGCCGAACTGAGCCAAAGATCTGGCCGGCGCGGTTCAATCGGACCGCGCCGGTATTCACTTGAAAAGAAACGAGCGTTCCATGAACCATTCTGTACGTCTTCTGGCATCAATTCTTGCATTGTGCCTTCCTGTTGCCGCCATTGCTGACAATCTGGCAGTCGCGTATTCCGAAGATGGACGGTATTACACCGAAGACGATATCCCGACATTCAACGTGGCCGA
Source organism: Ruegeria sp. HKCCA4008 (assembly GCF_013033125.1). Classification (NCBI taxonomy): domain Bacteria; kingdom Pseudomonadati; phylum Pseudomonadota; class Alphaproteobacteria; order Rhodobacterales; family Roseobacteraceae; genus Ruegeria; species Ruegeria sp. HKCCA4008. Next base: position 106,095 of record NZ_WQDM01000004.1, on the reverse strand, counting down.
GGATGGAACCGTGGACTGGATGACATTTTCAGGCTTCCGGCGCTATCACGCGGAATGCCATGTCTGTCATGGCCCGGATGGCGAGGGCTCGACCTATGCGCCGGCTCTGAAAAACTCAGCGCTGGAAATGGATTATTACGACTTCGTTGATATCGTCACAAATGGTCGCCAGGTGGTGAACGCCGCTGAAAACTCGGTGATGCCGGGATTTGGCGACAACCCGAATGTGATGTGCTTTCTTGATGATATCTATGTATATCTCAAAGCCCATGGATCGGGCGCGATCCCGCGTGGCCGCCCTCCCAAGAAAGAGACGAAATCTGACGTGATCCGCGAGGATGAAGATGCGTGTATGGGCTAAGGCCTGCCTGCCGATTTTCGGACTTTGCGTCTGGCTTTGTCAGGCAGTGCCCGTGTCGGCGCAGACGTCTGACCTGGTTTCAAGAACGGCTTTTCGCGTCTGTGCGGATCCAGCCAACTATCCCGTGTCATCAAAGGATGGATCGGGATATGAAAACAAACTGGCCGAATTGATTGCCGCAAAGCTGGAACTGCCCGTGCAATATGTCTGGTTTCCGCAGGCGACAGGCTTCATACGGAACACGCTGGCCGCCAAACGTTGCGATGTGGTGATCGGTTATGCGCAAGGTCATGAGCTGGTGCAGAACACCAACCACTACTACACGTCCGCCTATGCGCTGATCGTGCCGATGGACAGTGATCTGGCCCAGGTGGACAGGCTGAACGATCCCATGCTCAAAGGGAAACGGATCGGGATCGTGGCGGGTACACCGCCTGCGGCTCATATGGCGCGGAACGGGCTGATCGGGCAAGCCAAGCCTTACAATCTTTTCGTTGACCGACGTGTGGAAAGCCCGGCCATCGACATGCTGGATGACCTGCAAACAGGTGAAATCGATGCGGCCATTCTCTGGGGCCCGCTGGGCGGACCACTGGTCAAGGCGGACCATCCTGATTTCAAGGTGATCCCACTGATCAAGGAAGAGCTGCCGCCGCGCCTGTTCTATCGTATCACCATGGGCGTGCGGCAGGGTGAGAAAGTATGGCAAAGACAACTGAATTCCCAGATCCGGCGCAACCAGGACGAGATCAATTCGTTATTGGCCGAGGCTGGTGTTCCCCTGGTGAATGATCTGGGGACCGAGGTTCTGGACCTGTCGCAATGATGCGGGCAACGGTGGCAATTGCGTTGATCTCGACTGCCGCAATAGCGCAGACAGTTCCCGAACCAGGTGATTATCGCATGGATCACTACCGCGCGCCGGTGCCGGATCAGATAACCGGCGGGACGGTCATCGGCCCGGAAGAGGCGTACGGCCTGTGGCAGGAACAAAGCGTCGCGTTCATCGATGTTTTGCCACAGCCGCCCAAACCGGCCAATCTGCCTGAAGGCACGATCTGGCGCGACAAGCCGCGCGACAGCATTCCGGGATCACTGTGGTTGCCCAATGTCGGCTACGGCGCAATTGCCGATGTTACGGCAGACTATTTTCGAACCGGTCTGGAGGCCAGCACCAAGGGCGATATCAACCACGGTGTCGTGTTCTTTTGTCTGGAAGATTGCTGGATGAGCTGGAACGCCGCCCGACGCGCAATCGAATGGGGATACACCAAAGTCTATTGGTTCCCGGAAGGTACCGACGGCTGGGCCTTGTGGGGCTATCCGCTGGAACGGGTAGAGCCAGCCCCGGGCCAACCCGTTGCCGGAGGCGGCTGATCTAAAAACCCGCCAGTTTTTTGTGTAAATGACTGACCGTGCCGTCCGTATCCGTCATGGTCACGTCAACTGCTTGCGCCCTGCTTGGAACGGAAATGCCGACCCTTGGATTTTCGGACAGTGAAATCGACCCCGTCATCTGGACATACCCCGCGCCATCAAGATCGATATCCACGGTCTCTACATATCGCATCGGGATGAACAGCAGGGAAATCTGATCCATCTGCATTCCGGAATGCGACGGGTGATCAATGTTCAGATCCATCTTGTTGGCCCGGTTCGCCCCCAAGCTGGACAATCGTGCCCGTGTGTTCAACGCAGGGACGCGGCCCACCAGTTCGGCCTCCATCGTTCCAAGGTTTGCCAACGCCAGTTCCGGATCAGTTCCGGGAGGTGCCGCGCAGGCGCCAAGGCCCGAGGTTTTGACAAAAGTTTCTGACACCCAAAGGTGGCCATCCGTGGTTTCGGCGATGACATGTATCGGCGTCGGGCCGTTCACGCGCATGGTCACGTCGAAGTAGAAACTCGGCAATGGTTCTTCCAACTCGAACACGGCAGAAACCGGCATCGGGTTTTCGTCCAGCACCAAAGTCACCTTGGCCACTTTCGTCCCCCGAGGGGCCGCAATCTGAGCCGCCAGTTGAGCCCGCGCATCGTCGGGCGTGCGATAGGGGGCATCAATCGCGATGAACGCATCTCCGTTGTGCATCGGTCGGTCGCCATACAACATCGCTCGGACATTTTCCCATGCCTCGTTGGATGCCCAAACCGGAGCCGCCAGCACACAGAACAGGACTGCAATCAGATGAGAAACTTTCATGGTCGTCCTCCTTGCAGGAACCGGCCAAAGGCACGGGGCCCATCACAGGTTTCCATTGTTTCTACCACCGACAGCGCCTGCGGGTCCACGATGCTGACGGTGTTGTCGAACCAGTTTGCGATGACCAGAAGATCTTCGCCCGCCGTCGCATCAATGCCTTCGGGGTATTCTCCAACATCAATCACGGCCTCATGTTCGAGCGTCTCCAGAGATATGACGCTGAGCGTATTGGCATATTGGTTCGTGACGAACGCCCGGCCGTGGGCGAAGGCGATGCCGTAAGGGCGTTCTCCGACCGGGACCGTTGCGACGACGGAGCCGGTTTCCGCATTGACCACGCTGACATCATTGCTGCCGACATTTCCGACGAACAGACGCCCATCCGGGTCAAAACGCAGCCCGAAGGGGCGTGATCCAACCGGGCTGCGGTGCAGAGGCTGAAGAGTGTCGGCATCGAAAACCGACACCTGGTCCGCGTCCTTGTCGGCCGACGCCAGAAAGCGCCCGTCTTTCGACATCGCAATTCCCGCCGGGGCGGCTCCGGTGGGCAACTCGGATTTAACTTTCAGAGTTTCACTGTCCAACACCCACAGTCGGGCGTTGTACCAGTCCGAGACGAAAACCCGCCCGCGATCCTGATCCAGAGCGATTCCAATCGGCCCCCCTTCAAGCGTGACTTGCGCGATCGTTTCACCGGTCTCGGCAGACAAACGCCTGACCATTTTGCTGTCCGGGGATACGGTGAACAGCGTTTCATCCAGACCAACCGCCACACCCGCCGGCTTGCCAGGTAGGGGCCAGCGGGCCGTTTCCTGCATCCGTGCAAGATCTATCCGGCTTAGTTCCTCACCGTTCTGACAGGTGATGAATGCTGTCTGTGCCAGTGTCGGGCAGCCAGAGAGCGCCAAAAACAACATCAGCGGGTTGCTAACTTGCCGCACCGAACCGCTCGATCAACGCGTCGAGACCCGCCTGATAGACGCCGGTCACGGCGGCAATGGCGGCTTCGTCATTCAACTCGGCCGGAGGATCGTTGTTTGGATACCCGCGATAGAAGGCACCGCGCCATTCGATGACCGAACCACCTCCGTCGCGCGGTTTTACCGTCAGATGCGACGAATAGTTGGTGACTGGCAGCACCTCTACCGCGACCTCGGTGATCCGGTAGGAGTAGCTCATTTTCTCTGCGCTGTACTTGTACAGGATTTCATTGATCGTCGGACCGCCTTCTTGGCCAAGTGTCAGCAATCGGGTCGCATCAATCTTATTGCCGCCGTTTCCTTCGGTCGCAAACACAGCCGGATGCCACGACATATCATCAAAGTTCCCGACAACGGCCCAGACTTCTTCTGGTGAGGCTGCGACCTCGGCAGTCAGCGTGACTTTCTGCCGGGTCGGCCCATGGGCCCAAACCAGACCCGGAACCAGCAGAGCGGTGGTTGCGGCAAGAAGAAATCGTCGATTCATTCCATGTCCTCCCTGAATGCGCAGAGCGTCGGAAGACGCTGCGCGCTCGCGGCATTTCTTCTGTCAGGCCTGACGTGCGAGCGCACCTCGCCGGTCACCCGCAACACCCCCTGAAAAATCGACAGGTGTCGCGGGAAACCGCAGCAAGATCAACCGTATACGCGCATTCTTATAAAATAAGAATCGAGCTCAATGATGAAGCTGATAGGCTTTGTTTTACAACACGGCCAAAAGTATCGGTTCCGTTTTTCGGGGCGCTATGCCCCGGATGTTTCAACCTGAACTTTGACTTTCAAGCAACGGGAGGACATCTTGAATATTCGTCTGCTGCCGCTGCTTGCGGCGCTTCTTTGGTGTGCATCCGCGATGACCGCGGCGGCGCTGGATGTAAAGGCTGCGGTGCTGCGGATCGACTATCCGTCGCTTCTGCCGATCTCGCGTTATGATCTGAAACCGGACGACCTGGGGTTTGCCGGTGCCGCGCTTGGGGATGAGGATAACGGAACCACGGGCGGATTTCTGGGACATACCTATGAAACCATCACGATGGCCGTTCCGCCGGAAGAGGCTGACGCCGCAATGGACCGGATCCTTGCCGGAGGCGTGCGCCTGATCGTCCTTTTGGCCAAGGCGCCTGACATGTTGCGCCTGACGGACAAGGCGGCAGAGTCCGGGGCGCTTGTTTTCAACGTGTCTGCACCTGATGTCGATCTTCGCGACGCAAACTGCCGGGGCAACCTGCTTCATATCGCGCCGTCCCGCGCCATGAAGGCCGATGCGGTTGCACAGTTTGCCGTCTGGAAGAAATGGGGCGACTGGTTCCTGTTGGCGGGATCCAACCCCGAGGATGTCCAGCTTGCAGACGCGTATCGCCGCGCAGCCAACAAGTTCGGCGCGAAGATTGCAGAAGATCGAACCTTTGCGGATACCGGGGGATCTCGTAGAACGGATTCCGGTCATGTTCTTGTTCAGCGCCAATTGCCATTGGACACGCAGGATGCGCGAGACCATGATGTTGTGATTGCCGCGGACGAAACCGATTATTTCGCGCGCTATCTGTCCTATCACCTTTGGACCCCGCGCCCCGTGATGGGGTCAGGCGGCTTGCGCCCAACGACGTTTCACGGCGCGCACGAGGCATGGGGCGCGACCCAGTTCCAGACCCGTTTCGAGGATCTGACAGGTCGCTATGTCCGCCCCGAAGACTACAACACCTGGCTTGCACTGCGCGTGATCGGCGAGGCCGTGACCCGTGCCAGTACGGCAGAGGCCGAAGGTGTTCGGGATTATGCTCTGTCGGACGAGTTCGAACTTGCCGCATTCAAAGGACAGAAAGTGACATTCCGCGATTGGAACGGGCAGTTGCGTCAGCCGATCCTTCTGTATGACGGGTCGATCACTGTCAGCGTCAGTCCGCAAGAGGGGTTTCTGCATCAGGTCTCACCGCTCGATACGATGGGTTTGGATCGTGCGGAATCCAGCTGTCGCGCATTTGAGTAACCGGAGGTATTGATGAAACGACTGTTGTTGACCGTTGCCTGTGCTGCGCTGACCGCGGGTCCCGTGTTTGCGAGCAAGGCTTTTGTCTCGAACGAGCGGGGCAATACGATTACCGTGGTTGATACCGAAACCTGGGAGGTGATCACCGAATTTCCGGGTGGCAACCGACCGCGCGGGATCACCGTCAGCCCGGATGGCGGCACGCTGTATGTCTGTGCCTCGGATGACAATATCATCCGGGTATTTGATACCGAGACCTATGAGGAACTTCCCAGTTTGCCCTCTGGTCCGGACCCCGAGCTTTTCATTCTCGAACCCTCGGGCAAGCGGCTCTATATTGCCAATGAGGACGACAATCTGGTGACGGTCACCGACACTGAAACCCGCACCATTCTGGCCGAGGTTCCGGTCGGTGTCGAGCCCGAGGGCATGGGGATCAGCCCCGACGCCAAGTTCGTGGTCAACACGTCCGAGACCACCAACATGGCGCATTTCATTTCCACCGAGGATTATTCCATCAAGCATAATGTCCTGGTCGACCAGCGCCCGCGCTATGCCCAGTACACAGCGGATGGAAAGCGCCTGTTCGTGACATCGGAAATCGGTGGAACCGTCACGGTCATGGACATTGCAGAAGACGGGGCGCCGACGGTTGTCGGCAAGATCAGCTTCGAAGTGGCGGGCGTGCAGCCGGAATGGTTGCAGCCGGTCGGTGCCAAGGTGACATCGGATGGCAAACGCCTGTTCGTTGCTTTGGGGCCCGCAAACCGGGTTGCCGTGGTTGACGCGCAAAGTCTTGAAGTGCTGGACTATATCCTGGTGGGGCAGCGGGTCTGGCAGTTGGATTTCACGCCGGACGAAAAATACCTGCTGACCACGAATGGCAATTCAAACGACATCACCATCATCGATGTCGCCTCTGAAAAGGCGATCAAATCGGTGCAGGTCGGGCAACAGCCCTGGGGTGTGGTGACCATTGACTGAAGTTCTGGGAGGGACAGAAATGAAGAAACTTGTGATCGCAGCGATGGTCGCGGCGCTGGGTGGGCCGATATCGGCGGCACCTCTTTGCGATGATCTGGGATTTGCCGGGCTTCTGGCGAAATGCAACCGCGGGGAAACCATCAAGCTGACGCTTGCTTCGGGGCAACCGCTGGGTGACGACGTGGTTCTGCAATCCGGCGCGTATTACAAGCTTGAGATCACCGCTGACGGTTCGGCGGAACTGGCCATCGAAGGGCCGTCTTTCTTTCGCGCGATCTGGATGAATGAAATCGTGATCAACAAGATCGAGATCCGTCCGATGGCGGTGGACAGCATCGAGTTTGACAAGGCCGGCGTCGCCGAATTGTCGTTTATCGCAATCAAACCCGGCAGTCATGAAATTCGCATCCCCGGTTCCACCGGTGACACGCAACGCATTACGGTGAGTATTCAATAGAGGAGAGATAACGTCATGAAAAGATTTGCAATGTTGATAACCGCCGGGCTTCTGGCGGCCCCGGCTTTCGCCGACGACATTGACGCGGAAACGGTGGCAAAGATCGAGGCCTATCTTGCCTCTGTCGAGTGCCAGATGGACCCGGATGATATCGAAATTGAAGATGATGGTTATGATCTGGACGATGTCATCTGCAAGGGCGGCAACCAGTTCGATATCAAACTGGACAAAGACTTGAATGAAGTCAGCCGAAAGGCGGAATAGCGAGTAAACGGGATCGGGTCATGTTCAAACTTCTTGCCGCGTGCCTTGCATTTGCTTTCAGTTCGGGGGCTTTGGCCGCCGAGACCCTGCCGACCATTCGCGCGGCCGTACTCAAGATCGGAACGGTCAATTGGGAACTTGAGACCATTCGCCGGAACGGCCTGGATCAGAAACATGGCTTTGTCCTTGATGTTCAACCTTTTGCCGACAATGGCGCAACGCGTATCGCGGTTGAGGGGGATGAGGCTGATCTGGCGGTTGCCGACTGGATTTGGGTTGCTCGTCAAAGGGCTGCCGGCAAGGACTATGTGTTCATCCCTTATTCCAAAGCCGTGGGCGGCGTGGTTGTGCCCGCTGACAGCCCGGCAACCAGTTTGAAGGACCTGGCGGGCGGCAAGATCGGCATCGCGGGTGGTCCGCTGGATAAATCCTGGCTGATTTTGCGCGCATATGCAGCAAAGGAATACGGGATGGACTTGAAAGCCGACACCGAACAGGTGTTCGGTGCGCCGCCTCTGATCTTCAAATCTGCTTTGAACGGCGATTATGCCGGGGCGATCAATTTCTGGCATTTCCTGGCCAAGATGAAAGCGTCCGGCATGAAAGAGCTGATCTCGGTTGAGGAAGCAGGGCAGGCCTTGGGTCTCGACACCAATACGCCCTTGCTGGGCTATTACCTGAAAGAGAGTTTTCTGAACGAACACCCCGACCTTGCCCAAAACCTGTTTGCCGCCAGCCGCGACGCCAAGGACCTGCTGGCCAATTCGCCCGAAGCATGGGAGGCGATCAGACCGCGCATGAACGTCTCGTCCGATGCACAGTTTGAACAACTCAAGTTCGATTGGATCGCCGGTATTCCCGATCGCCGCCCGGTTGATGCGGTCGCGACCAACAAGATGCTGGAACTTATGGCCGAATTGGGCGGGGCTGAACTGGTGGGCGCTGCGACGACTGTGCCACAGGGTCTTTTTGCTGACGTGGAATAGGATCAGATGCAAAACGCGCGCCTCACGCCGCTTTTGTCTATCGCAGGCCTTGTGGCGTTGTGGATTGTTGCGGCGTCGCTGACCGCAGACCCTCAGATACTGCCGCAACCCTGGGACCTGATCCCCCGGTTTCATCACGAGCTTGCATCAGGAGAGTTGCTGCGCAGCCTTGGCGCGACCCTGTCACGCGTGATCTGGGCGTTCGTGCTGGCAATGACATTGGGAACGATCATTGGCCTGGCCATGGGGCGGTCGGATGCGCTGAACCGCTGGCTCGATCCATGGCTGGTTGTCTTCCTGAACCTGCCCGCGCTGGTTCTGATCGTGCTGTGCTACCTCTGGATCGGATTGACCGAGGCTGCGGCGATCACGGCGGTTACGCTGAACAAAATTCCCAATGTCGCGACGATCCTCCGAGAGGGCGGCCGGGCGCTGAGCCCGGATCTGGATGCGTTGGCACGGGTCTACCGGATGCCGTGGCAAAGGCGACAGCGCCATGTGATCCTGCCGCAGCTTGCCCCGTTTATTGCAGCCGCCGCACGGTCCGGGCTTTCCCTGATCTGGAAGATCGTGCTCGTGGTCGAGTTTCTTGGGCGTTCATCCGGTGTCGGGTTTCAAATCCACTTGTATTTTCAGCTGTTTGATGTGGCAATGGTGCTGGTCTACGCGTTCTCGTTCATTGCCGTCATGCTGGTTGTCGAATGGCTGGTTCTTCAACCTTTGGAGCGTAGCGCTCGACGGTGGAGAACTGCATGATCCAAATTGACATCCGAAAGAAGCGCTTTGAACACCACGCCGTTCTGGGCCCCATTGCATTTGACATCGCCGCCGGGGAAACGGTCGCGCTGACCGGACCATCGGGCATCGGAAAGACGACGTTGCTGCGATTGGTGGCAGGCATTGACCCGGATTTCGAAGGCCAGATCGTGCGGCCGGATCGGCTTGCCATTGTGTTTCAGGAACCCACTTTGCTGCCATGGCGTTCGGCTTTCGATAATCTCGCCCTGATCCATGGTGACCTGTCGCAGGCTGACATTGACGCCGCGCTTTCAGACGTCGGCCTAGACGGAAAGGGGGATTTGTTTCCCGGTCAATTGTCATTGGGTCAGCAGCGCCGGCTTTCTCTGGCGCGCGCCTTTGCCGGGCAGCCTGAATTTCTGATTATGGACGAGCCTTTTGTATCACTGGATTCCGAAACGGCCGAGACGATGCTGACGCTGACCGAGGACCTCATCACGCGGCATCGCCCGGCGACCCTGTTCGTGACGCATTCCAAACCGGAAGCACAGCGGCTTTCCGACCGGATCCTGAATCTGGTACCCGGACCTGGCGGTGCGGTTCTTGGTTAGGGTCATTCTGCGGGCTCTCTCGCGGCACCGGGTGCGGTACGATATATAAAGGGTGCATCCGATTTGGCGGCATGTTCGTTTGCCTGGTTTTGCAGGGTCTGATGGTGGGGTGATTTGATGCAAACCGGATCGGTGGCGGCTGCGTCTCCGATAACGGCCATGGCCTGACAGCGGCAGCCACCAAAATCAATGGTTTTGCGTTCGCAGGTTTTGCACGGGTCCGACATCCAATCCGTGCCGCGATAGGCATTGAACGCGCTGCCATGGAACCAGATATCCGCAAGCGGTTTGTCCTGTACCCGGTCAAATGTCAGATGCGGGATGGACTGGGCCGCGTGGCAAGGCAGAACCTGACCGTCTGGCGCCACGTTCAGCCCGGTTGTCCCCCAACCGCCCATGCATCGCTTGGGGTAGTCGTCGTGATAGTCCGCCGGAACATAATCGATGACCAGTTGCCCCTTGAGGTCTTTCCTGGCCTCGGCCACCTGTCGCGTCACCTGTTGCGCCTGTTCCCGCGTCGGCATCAAGGCATCCCTGTTCCGCAAGGCCCAGCCGTGGAACTGCACCGTTGCAACTTCGATCCGCCGAGCACCCATCTCCTGTGCCAGTTCCAGCGCCCGCGGCAGTTGGTGGGCATTGCGACGGTGCAGCACGAAGTTCAGGGTCAGCGGAAACCCGATCTTCTTGATCCATTCGACCGTTTTCGTCTTGCGGTCAAACCCGCCCCGATAGCCGCCTACCTTGTCCGCCATCGCGGCGTCGGTGCCTTGAAGAGAAAGCTGGATATGGTCCAGGCCGACTTCGTCCAGCTCATGCAGGCGTCGCTCGGACAGGCCGATCGCCGACGTGATCAGGTTAGTATACAACCCGGCCTCACGCGCGGCATTGACCAGCGCAACCAGATCGCGGCGGGATGCGGGTTCGCCACCGGACAGATGCAATTGCAAGACACCAAGCGCCGTCGCTTCTCTGAAAATACGTGCCCAGGTTTCGGTATCCATTTCATTGTCGAGTTTGGCCATTTCGACTGGGTTGGAGCAATAGGGGCAGGACAACGGACATCGGTGCGTCAGCTCGGCCAGCATGGCAATGGGGGGAGGGGGTTTTACCTGCATCAGATGACATCCAGAAAGCGACGCACCCGAAGGGCATCCAGAAACCCCGAGCTGTCTTCGACAATCTGTTCTTCCGGGGCGTTGTATTTCCTGGACAGTCTTGCGGTGATCTGACCAAAGCTGCGTTGGCCGTCTACTTCGCTCAGAATTGCATGTCCGATCTGATCCAACGTCACGGCCCGTTCAGGTGCCAGCAGAACCCATTGTTCCCGCACGGAATCGAAGTGGATGCGGACACCACGCGGCAGCAAGGGGACCTCCTGCGCCAACATCACGACGCCTGCCGCATCCGTAAACCGGTGTCCGGCTTCCATGCCCCCGGAGGAATTCGGGCAGGTTCGACATAGGCGCCCCACAGGGCATCCAGCTGCGACCAGAGAACATCGGTCTTGAATATCAGTGCCTTGGCTGCCGCGTCCTGTTTTTCTGCGGTGTCGGCATGATCCAGAACCCATGCCAGACCAAAGGCCACATCCTTGGGGGCTTCTTTCAGGCGGTTGCGGAAATAGGCAAGTGAGCTGTCATCCGCAAAATCGTAATGCCGAAGCAGGCCTTCGATCCTGTTGGCATGAATCTTGGGAGCAAACAGTTCCGTGAGTGAGGCCGCAACCGCTTCCAGCAACGACTTTTCGCGGACGTATCGCACGTAAGCATCCACCGCAAACCTGGTGGCAGGCAATACGCCGTCGCATGAGGCGACATAGTCCGGATCCAGACCGACTGCTTCGGCCAGTCGCAACCAGCGCCGGATACCACCTTCGTTGTCTTCCGTGCCGTCATGATCTTCGATCCGCGACCGCCAGGCTCGGCGCAGCGCAGGATCTTCTACACGCGACATGAAGGCGGCGTCCTTCATCGGGATGGAATGCTGATAATAGTAGCGGTTGATCACCCAGGCCCGCACTTCGACCGGTGTGCATTGACCACCGTGCAGGCGATGATGAAACGGATGAAGGTCGTGGTAACGCTCGGCTCCGATCTGACGAAGTCGGGCCTCGAACTCTTTGCGGCTTTGGGTCATAGCGTTATCTCCATGCCATCCTGGCCTATCGTCCAGCCTTTCGCCCGTGCCTGGGCGTTCTCGGCGCTGTCGGGGCGCAGAACCGGATTGGTGTTGTTCATGTGGATGAACACTTTCCGCCCGATTTTCATATCGGCGAAACCAGCGATCGATCCATCGGGGCCGTCCATCGACATATGGCCCATGCGCTTGCCCGTTTTCTGACCCAGCCCGGCCTGCACCATTTCCGTGTCGTGCCAAAGCGTGCCGTCGAAAAACAATAGATCGGCCTCGTCAAGTCGGGCGCGCAGCTCGGGTGTCAACGCGGCACAGCCCGGTATGTAATATGCCGTCTTCCCCTGCGCGCTCAGCGCCACCCCGACGGTTTGTTCGCCAACCAATTCGGTTTTGACATGTTCCCCTTCTAGATACAGAGGCACTTTGCCGGGCACCGGAAACAAGGTTGCCTGCAAGCCGGGAACCAGATCGAACGCCTGATTCAACGAGATCGGCGCGCGTGTGACGACCGAGGCGTTCAAGGCGTCGAAAATCGGGTTCTGCGCGATGACGTCCTGAATGCTTTGGGTTGCAAACAGCGTGAATGGCTGCATCTCGCGCAGCGTCAGCAAGCCAGCCACATGGTCGATGTCACCATTTGTCACCAGCACCGATTGAATCGGCACCGCTCGCAACCCGGTCGGATACAGGACAGGCGTATTGCCAAGCTGCGTTCGAATATCCGGAGACGCGTTCAGGATGGCCCAGTTCTGACCATCGGGTGAGACCGCGAGTGATGATTGCGTCTGCGCCGGAATATGTCCGCTTCGGGCCAGATTGCAGTTCTCACATCCGCAATTCCATTGCGGAAGGCCGCCACCAGCAGCGGCCCCAAGTATTATCGCGCGCAACGTCATCTATTGTTGGCGCCTGCGGCTGATCAGATCAGGCCGCCACCGCGCTCATCATCGTGATCGGGGCCGTACATGTTGATTTCCATGCCGCATTCGATTTCGCGAATAACAGGTCTGTTCCAAGCCATATCAGGGTCCTCCTCCTAGGATGTGCTTGTGATCAATGTGGCAGGTCTCATGCGCCCGTGCGACTCTTAATTCATAAGAAGGATTTAGACTTTGGTCGGTACTCAGGTGTCATCCGACAAAGGGGCGACCCCCTGAATGCAAAACCCCTGGTTGCGTATGGTTTTGATTTCAAACCCAAAATCATCCGACCCCAATTTCTTCCTCAGATATCCGATGTAGACGTCCACCACGTTTTCGTTACTGGACCCGTCCTGTGACCAGAGCGTGTCAAACAGTTCTCCTCGGGATATTGGCGATCCGGCCTTACTGTTGAGCAGCGTGAGCAGTTCGAATTCACGTTCGGTGAGCGCAATGCGTGTCTCGCGGATCGAAAGCGTTCTGTCCCGCGACGACAGGCGCGCGGGGTCCGGGCGCTGAGAGAGCACGCGTTGTTCCTGTACTTGCAACCGGGCGACAAGCTCATCAAAGCTGAACGGCTTGACGACGTAATCATCGGCCCCGGCTTCAAGCCCGGCGGCACGATGATCGACATCGGATAGGGCAGACAACATCAATATGGGGATTCCGACCCCGGCAAGACGCGCGGCCCGGACCAGTTCGATGCCACTGTCGGTTCCCAGCATGACATCGACAATCGCGCCCGAGAATACACCGCTTTTCAACCGCTCCAACCCTTGGTCGGCGCGGTTTTCAGCCTCGGCTGAGTAGCCATGCAGCGACAGGCCCCGGACAAGGGCCGACGTGATTCTGGGGTCGTCATCTATGATCAGCAGTCTGGAGACCATTTTTCTATGCCTCCGCCAGCGGTAGTCGAATGCAGACATTTGTACCGGCATTTGATCCCAGGGCGTTTTCACGCGGAACCGGGCTTGCCACCGAAATGGTTCCTTCATGGGCCTCGACGACCCACCTGGCCAGTGCCAGCCCGACACCGAAGCCCTGACTGTTTGCTGCCCCTCCCTGAACAAACCGCTCGAAGATCCGGTTTTGGGCGCCATCGGGAATTCCGGGGCCGTTATCGGTCAGCTGTATTTGAACGTCCCCGTCAACCGATTGGCCGGACAGCAACAATGCCCTTCCGTCCCGCGCATGCCGGATCGCGTTGCGTATCAGACTGAGCAGGACCTGACGAATCCAGTTCAGGTCACAGTGCAACGAACACTCCGGGAAGTCGCCTGTTTCAAGCTGCATGTCGGCGCCGTCGATTTCAGGTTGAATGTCGCTCACGACTGTTTGCATCAGATCGCATAGTGCAACGTTGGTTGGTTCCAGAGCCAGCTCACCGGTTTCGGAACGGGCGACGCGCAGCAAATCATCGATTCTCTGGTTTAGTTTTGCCGCGCTGCTTTCGATTGTTGCCAACGCCTCTGGCGCGGTCTGAATATCCCTCTGGCCAATCTGAGCTTCCATCATGATGACCGTCAGTGGTGTGCGCAGTTCGTGACTGACATCAGCAAAAAAGCGGCGCCGGTTTTCGTCGATCTTGGACAGGGATTCATTTGCAGCGCTCAGTTCGCGGGTTCGCTGGGCAATGGTCTCGTTCAACCGGGCCCATTCTGCGTCAACCTCGGCCTGGCGTTTTCTCAATGCAGCGGCCATGCGGTTGGTCTCGCCATATAACTGGCCGATCTCATCATTGCGGGTTTGAGGCAGCGAAATTGCGAATTCGGATCGGCCGACCTGAACCGCCGCGTTGCGCAGCCGATCCAGACGAGAGAACTGCGGTCGCACCAGGCCAAAATAGAACCACGCCGTGCTGAGCAAGGCGAACAGTGCCAGTGCCAGTGCCGCCCAGGTCAGAACCCAACGGGTCCGTTCGATCCCCGCCATGACGGAGTTTCGAAACAGAACCTCGGTATTCACTGCCTGGCTGAGCAGAGGATCAAACGCCGACGCAAACGAGTCGACATAGGCGCGCAGCTGGGCCTGATCGGCGTCTGCGTCGGCAAGCCCTTCCAGCGTGCTGGCCAGCAGCGCTTCCATTCTGGCCAGACCCAGGGATTGGGTTCCGTATCGCGATTGTTCGTCCAGCCCCAGGGATTGAACCGCGGCAACGGCATCTTCCACATCGGAACGAAGCTGTAGAAACGTCGCCCCAATCTGGTCTTGGATCGGCGAAAGGCGATCGAGTCGAGACTCGACTGTTTGGCCGGTCTGTATCGACTCGGTTGCGATCACAAGAAATGTGGCCGCCTGGGTCGACAGAGCAGCATAGCGTGCCATGCGGGTTTCCGATGCCAGTGCCGTTTCCAGGCGGCTGGCGACGGTCTGCATCCCGAAGTAAAGGATTGCGGCCGCCAGCAGGGTGCCTGATCCCAGCACGACGGCCCCAAGGCCCAAGCGTGTTTTCAGAAGCAGACTCCGCTTTGTGGTTTGTGGCGCGGCCGTCATGATTTCCGCCTCATCAGGCCCCGGGCCGGATCATACCCCCAAACGGCGATCGCGCTCAGTATTGCGGTTGACGCCAGAACCCACAGCAGGGCACCCCAGTTGATCTGCAAGTAAAGCAAAAACCGGATCAACTCGACCACATGCGTGAAAGGATTGAGCGCACAGATATCACGCAGCAATGGCGAGCTTTCGGCCATTTTCCACAGCGGATAAAGGGCGGAGGACAGGAAGAACATCGGGAAGATGACAAAGTTCATCACCCCGGCAAAATTTTCCAGCTGCTTGATGAAACTGGACAGCACCAGCCCAAGCGCGCCCAGCATCAGACCGCCCAGAACCAGCCCCGGCAGAACCGCGACATAACCGGGTAACGGCAGTACAATGCCGAACAAAGCGGCCAATGCGAGAAACGTATAGACTTGCAGGATGGATATCGCGGTTGATCCCAGCAGACGGCAGAACAACAGCCACCAGCGCGGGAATGAGCTGGTCAGCAGAAGGCGCATCGAGCCCATCTCGCGGTCGTAGACAAGGCTGAGCGAGCTTTGCATCCCATTGAACAACAGAACCATCGCGCACAGGCCGGGGACGATATAGGTCTCGTAAGTGATATAGGTCTGGTAGGGGGGAATGATCGACAGGCCGAGGGCCGCGCGAAACCCTGCTGCGAAGATCAAAAGCCAAACCAATGGCCGGACCAGAGCTGCCAGAAATCGTTCGCGTTGATGGATGAAACGCAGAAACTCGCGTCCGATGATGGCGCGGGCGACTCCCAGGAATCCGTTCATGTCGGGACCTCGGTTCGGGACAGGAACCAATCAGACAGCGTTTGATCCCCCCGCAGGCGGCCCACCTGCCCACTGGCAAGAATCTGACCGCGATGAAGAACCAGCAGCTGGTCGTCGTCGCGCATTTCATCTGTCAGATGCGTGGCCCACAAGACGCACAGCCCCTGTTCTGCCAGGTCGTGCACATGGTCGGTTATCGCGTGCCGAGCCGCGGCATCAAGCCCAACGGTCGGTTCGTCCAACAGCAACACCGAAGGTTCGTGCAGCAGGGCACGCGCCAGTTCCATCCGGCGGCGATGACCACCATTGAGATCGCGCACACGTTCCCCGGCGCGGTCGCGCATGTTCAGCCGATCCAGCGCCGCGTCGATACGGCCGGGGACTTCGGATCGCGACAACCCATGCAGAGCTGCGAAATAGGCCATGTTCTGGCGCACCGTCAAACCCAGATCCAGTGTCGGTTGCTGAAAGACCACGCCAAGCTTTGCCAGCGCCTTGCGTGGGGATTGGCGCAGATCATGGCCCGCGACCGTGATTTCACCGTCCGGCGCCACAAGCAATCGCGTGAGCAGCGACACCAGTGTCGATTTACCGGCCCCATTCGGACCGAGCAGACCGCAGAACATCCCCGCCGACACGTCAAAAGAGACAGCATCCAAAGCCGTCTTGGCGCCATAATGAAAGCTCAGGTCGCGTACGGCGAGACCAGGATCGGTTTCCGCCGAGGGGCGCGCGTCTGACATTCTTCCTCCGTCCCGAACCATGGTTCTTGACAGCAGCTTGCATCGTCGGGGCGCGTTTCTCAACCTTCCAGTCCGAGGCCGGACCACGACTTAAGTATGTGAAGCTTCACGGATTTGATGGTATTGCCCGAAGGATCCGTCGCCGAATTTGGCCAGCCGAGACTGTCAGGAGAAGGCGGGCCTGATCGGCGCGAACACCCCGTTTTGCGGGCACCGCTCCTCAGTTTGCGTTCAGCAAAAACGATCTGAACTCTTTGAAGGCGGGGGATCTGCTGAAAGAGGGTGTGAATTTGGCCACCATGGCGCGAGGAAGCTTCAACGAGGCCGAAAACGGGCGAACCAGATCGCCATTGTCCAGCAAGTTCTGAACCAGAACTTCGTGCGCCATCAACACGCCACCGCCATGACGCGCCTCTTCCAGCGCGACGGAATACAACGAGTGCACGGTTCCCGTCTTCGGTACACGTGCGCCATCTGGTTGGCTGTTCAGCCAATTGTCCCAATCATATGCCCATGCCCCGTCATGAAGAATGGTTTCCCGCGACAGGTCTGAAACAGATTTCAATCTGTCCGCGACCGAGGGGGCGCAAACCGGGAAAATCACATCTTCGGCTATTTTGATTTCGTTGATTCCGATCGGTTCACCGGAAAAGAACAAAGTCATGTCAAATGGTTCACGTGCAAGGTTTGGCGGCGTTTCAAGGGCCACAACAGACACGGACAAATCCGGGGCAATTTGCCTGAGCGCTCCAAGTCTGGGCGCCAGCCACAATTGCGCGATCGACGGCAACGCGGCGACCTTGACCTTGCGCGGCAGGGCCTTGGTTCGAAGTTCCTGCACGGCCATTCCCAATTGATCAAACGCCTGGGTGAACCCGGGCAAAAGCTCTTCGGCAAGCGCCGTCATCTCGACCCCACGGGCATTTCGGACAAAAAGTTGGGTGCCAGCCCAGGCTTCAAGGGCCTTGACGTGCTGAGTTATCGCGCCCGGTGTAACGGATAGCTCGTCTGCCGCAGCGGCAAAACTTCCAAGCCGAGCCGCCGCTTCAAATGCTCGTAAAGCGTTGAGGTGTGGGCCTTTCGGGCGACGAGGGGAAAGTGACATCCATTTAAGCCTTAGTTTTTCTGCGGCAAATAAATAGCAATACTGATTTGCTTCGGCCAGTGGAACTCTGGAATTTTGGAGAAAACGTAATCGCATCGGAGGAGCCCGGATGTCGCGGCACTTTGAAAACCCAGTCGGGATGACCGACCCCGTCGTCGCAGAAGCTCTTGCAAACGATAAAAAGCGCCAGCAGAACCAAATTGAGCTGATCGCGTCCGAAAATATCGTCAGCCGCGCGGTACTGGATGCTCTTGGGCATGAGATGACCAACAAGACGCTTGAAGGGTATCCGGGAAACCGGTTCCACGGGGGTGGTCAGTTTGTCGACGTCGTCGAGCAGGCGGCAATCGACCGCGCCAGGGAACTGTTCGGGTGTGACTATGCCAATGTTCAGCCTCATTCCGGCAGCCAGGCAAACCTTGCTGTTTTCTTTCTGCTGCTCAAGCCTGGCGACAGGGTCTTGTCGCTGGATCTGGCTGCCGGCGGTCATCTGAGTCACGGCCTGAAGGCCAACCTGTCGGGTCGCTGGTTCGAACCGCATCATTATGGTGTCGATGCCGAATCCGAGGTCATTGACTGCGATGCGCTGGAAAAACTGGCCGAGGAAACCCGGCCAAAGCTGTTGATTGCGGGTGGGTCTGCCTATCCACGCGAAATCGATTTCGAACGCATGGGGCAAATCGCCAGGAAGGTCGGCGCGCATTTTCACGTGGACATGGCTCATATTGCCGGGCTGGTCGCCGCGGGCGTGCATCCTTCGCCTTTTCCGCATGCGGACATTGTGACGTGCACCACGACAAAAACACTGCGTGGTCCTCGTGGCGGGCTGATCCTCACCAACAAAGAGGATTGGTTCAAAACGCTGCAATCTGCGGTTTTCCCCGGCGTTCAGGGTTCGATCCACAGCCAGATTCTGGCGGCCAAAGCGGTTTGCCTTGCCGAAGCGCTTACGGATGAATTCAAGGACTACGGAGCGCAGGTCAAAGCCAACGCCGCCAAACTCGCGGAAACCTTGCAGTCCCGGGGGTTGCGTATCGTGTCCGGTGGTACTGACACGCATCTGGTGCTCGTGGATCTCAGCCCCAAGGGTATCACAGGCAAACGTGCCGAGTTCGTTCTGGAGAAGGCCAATATCACGACCAACAAAAACGCGATCCCCAATGACAGCACGCGACCGCCAGAATGGGTTGGATTGCGCCTGGGCGTGAGCGCGGCAACGACCCGCGGAATGAAAGAGGCCGAGTTCGACCAGTTGGCAAACGTGATTGCGGATTTGATCGAAGCTGAGGCCGCGGGTGATACCGACGCGACAATTCTGCGCTGCAAAGCCTCGGTCGCAGCGTTGTGCAAATCGTTCCCCATCTATCCAGCGTAGTCACTGCGTGCCCGGTGGCAGGGCCCATTGACCGCTCTGGACCATTGGTGTGAGGGCGTCACCGCGGCGCCATGGCAACGCGTACCTGATTGGGTGTTTGGGCTGTACCCTGTTTGCAAATTTTGGCATATTCGTGCAGTCCAAAACCAAAGGGCCGGCCAATGCTCGCACCTGAACGCCACGCCATCATACTGGAAGAAGTCTCGCGCCAGCCTGCGGTCTCGATCCGTTCGCTGACGGAACGGCTTGGTGTGTCACGGGAAACCGTGCGCAAGGATATTGAACAGTTGGCACTGGAGAACAAGCTTCATCAGGTGCGGGGCGGCGCGACCAGTATCCGCAGGCGGGAACCTCCGATGGCCGACCGGGCTCAAACCAACCCGCAAGGCAAGGAACGGATTGGAGCCTATGTGGCAAGCGTGATCCCGGACGGGGCCAGCGTGATAATCGACAGCGGGTCAACGACAGTGGCGGCGGCGCAGGCTCTGGCCGCTGTACGGCAAAATCTTACCATATATACCAATGATTTGGCGATTGCATCTGTGTTGGCGCCGGCGGCCGCCGAAGTCACGCTGCTGGGCGGGCGGCTGGATTTTTCAGAGAATGCCACATTGGGTTTGGACACGCTCGACCACCTGTCGCGGTACAATGCAGAATATGCGTTGATCGGGGTCGGCGGTGTGAGCTCTCGGGCATTGTTTACGGATTTCTCGCTGGAAGGCGCCAACCTGCGTCATATGATGATGCAGCGGTCGCAGCGGCCGCTGATCCTGGCTGATAGCAGCAAGTTCGACATGGTTGGTCCGATCGTAATGAAACCTCTGCCGGTTAAAGCGACACTGGTGGTGGATGAGGAGTTGCCAAATAGCATTGCTGGCGCGCTGCAAAGCCAGCCCGTGGATATTGTGATCGCATGACGCAATAACAGGAAAAATTGCCAAAATTTGCAAAGTACAAATAGGGTGAAGGGAAATCCGAATCCCTGAGTACGGAGCGACCCGATGGCTGACACCAAACTTCCGCACTGCGCAGCATGTCATTGTCGGAGGCATCATCATTGGCTGCACGGTTGCGTATCATCTGACCGGAAAGTTGCATCGTGATGTGGTGCTTATTGAGCAGGGGTAACCAAGCCGTGGCACCACATGGCATGCGGCTGGTCTGGATCGTCAGTTGTGCAACCAATCCGCAATGACCAACCTGATCCGCCCCTCGCCGGGGTTGCATTGCCCAGCGGGTTTGAGCCCCCTAAACCGTTGCCGCCGCGATACAGGTCAAGCTTTGGTCGAGCCACTGCATGCGCGCGCGCAAACAAACGCTCTGAAAGCCGAATTGTGACGCAAGTCAAATATTCAGCTCATATCGTCGGGCCACAATGACATTACAGGCAGTTCTCATCGTATTGATCGCAGCCGTGTTGCACGCGCTCTGGAATGCGGTTGTCAAAGGCGCGCCCGACAAAGCGGTTGTTTTGGGGTTGGTGGCGCTTGGCCACGCCGTGCCTGCGCTGATTGCGTTGCCTTTTATCGGCTTGCCGGTTTGGGCGGCGTTCCCCTTCATCATCGGCTCGACCCTGATCCACTGGGGGTACTATTGGTTTCTCAACACCGCGTACAAACATGGAGATCTGTCGGTGGTGTACCCGATCTCACGCGGGATGACGCCAATCCTGGTCACGGTGGGTGCCATTCTTTTCGCGGGTGAGTTTCTGCCGCCGATCGCGTGGGTCGGCATTGTCTGCATCTCGGCTGGGATTGGGTGCCTGTCCCTGATCGGGTTGGGCCGAAACACAAGCTGGGTCGCCGTGGCGGCGGCGTTTTGCACGGGTCTGATGATAGCGTCCTATTCGATTGTGGACGGCATTGGTATCCGGCTGTCCGGGAACATACTGGGATACATTGCGGCACTGTTCGTTGCCGAAATTTTTGTTGCCGGGTTTATCTTCGCGACCAGATGGCGGCGTTTCGTAGCGCTGCCCAGGCGTTATGTCTGGGCGGCTCTGACAGGCGGCGTCATCTCTGGCCTGGCGTATGGGCTGGTGCTGTATGCCAAGACGGTCGCGCCCTTGGGTGTTGTATCCGCCCTCAGGGAAAGTTCGGTTATCTTTGCATCGCTTATTGGTGTGATGTGGTTCGGCGAAGGACCGAAATCCAACAGGCTTCTTGCAGCGACCATTGTCGCGATCGGGATCGGACTCCTTGCGATGACACGTTAAGCGTTTTTTGCGCCACCGCAGGGAAAGTCTGAAGAATTCAGCGCCTTTGACATGCCCTGATGATCTGTTGATCGTCATGGTCCAGTTCCGCGCTGATCATCTGGGGCGGGCGGATTTCATCTATAGGAAATGCTTATGACATCGAAGATATAATCGATTTTTATTGGCGTTTTTATCTGTCAAACTGCTGTCAAACAATCGGTGCACAATAATCGAGTTCTAACGCCGCGCAAGAATGGCGAAAATAACATTACTACCAACAGAGGATCACAATGAAACACAAAGCATCACTTCTCGCAGCTCTGACTATCGGTGCGCTGACGGCGACGGCGGCGGCATCGGAAACGGAATTGACAGTTTATACCGCAGTCGAGGCGGAAGACTTGGCCCGGTATGCCGAGACGTTCAATCAAAGCCATCCTGATATCAAGATCAATTGGGTTCGCGACTCGACCGGGATCATTACGGCGAAATTGCTGGCAGAACGTGATAATCCGCAGGCCGACGTAGTTTGGGGCCTGGCCGCCACGTCGCTGCTACTGCTGAAATCAGAAGGTATGTTGGAGCCTTATGCGCCGGCCGGTGTGGAAAAGCTGGACAAAAAATTTGTTGATGGCGACAACCCCCCTGCCTGGGTCGGCATGGACGCCTGGGTTGCATCCGTCTGCTACAACACCGTGGAGGCCGAAAAGGCCGGGTTGACCCCGCCGACATCCTGGAAGGATCTCACCGATCCAATGTACAAAGATCAGGTGATCATGCCCAATCCGAACTCATCGGGCACCGGTTTCCTTGATGTGTCCAGCTGGTTGCAGATGTTCGGTGACGAAGGTGGTTGGGAATACATGGATGCGCTGCACGAGAACATCGCGCGGTACACCCATTCAGGTTCAAAACCCTGCAAACTGGCGGCGGCGGGCGAAATCCCGATTGGCATTTCTTTTGCGTTCCGCGGGGCAAAGTCCAAAGCCGACGGCGCGCCGCTTGAGATCATCGTGCCTTCTGAGGGCGTGGGATGGGACATGGAAGCCACCGCAATTGTTGCTGGCACCGCCAATTTGGAGGCCGCGCAGAAGCTGGTGGACTTTACCGTCACCAAGGAAGCCAACGAGATGTACAACACCGGCTATGCAGTTGTCGCCTATCCGGGCGTTGCAAAACCGGTTGAGCACTTCCCAGAGGGTCTTCTGGATGCAATGATCGAAAATGATTTTGAGTTTGCCGCCAACAATCGCGCGGCAATCCTGAAGGAATGGCAGTCTCGCTATGACGGAAAGTCGGAAGCGAAGTAACCCCATTGGCAGGAGAGGCTTTCGTGCCTCTCCTGCGCACCAGTCTCTTGTTCCCCGACAAACAACTTACTCACCCGGTTTCAACCGGCCAGGACCGGCCGTGCCCGAGGTGCAGATGTGAGGACCTCTCCCGTGCTTCAGAAAACACCACCCGGTGAACTGTATCTCAGCATCCAGAATTTGTGGAAAGCGTTCGGAAACTTTCTGGCGCTCAAGGACATCTCTTTGGAAATCAACGAGGGCGAGTTTGTCTGTTTCCTCGGCCCGTCCGGGTGCGGCAAGACCACTCTTTTGCGGGCAATCGCCGGATTGGATTTGCAGACCAAGGGTACGGTCATGCAGGATGGCAAGGACGTGTCCAATCTGCCTCCGTCCGAGCGTGATTTCGGGATCGTGTTTCAGTCCTACGCGTTGTTCCCAAATCTGACCATTGAAAAGAACATCGCTTTTGGCCTTGAAAACACCGGCCGCAGCAAATCGGATATCGCTGTTCGCGTAAACGAACTCTTGACCCTGGTTGGTCTGCCGGATCAGGGCAAGAAATATCCGGCGCAATTGTCAGGTGGTCAGCAGCAGCGGATTGCGCTGGCGCGTGCCATCGCGACCAACCCCGGACTTTTGCTGCTGGACGAACCCCTGTCGGCGCTGGACGCCAAAGTACGTGTTCATCTGCGGCACGAGATCAAGGAGTTGCAGCGCAAGCTGGGTGTGACCACCGTGATGGTGACCCACGATCAGGAAGAAGCGCTGGCCATGGCAGACCGGATCGTAGTCATGAATCACGGAGTGATCGAACAGGTGGGGCCCCCTACCGAAATCTACCGGGAACCGGCCAATCTGTTCGTTGCCGACTTTATCGGTGAAATGAACCAGATCCGTTCACAGGTCACCAAAGGCGGACGTTTGAGCGTTGGGGAAAAGACCTTTGCCTGCCTCAGCCACAAGTTCAACGATGGAACCCCGATCATTGCGGCCATTCGACCCGAAGACATCATCCCTCATGAAGCTGGTTATCTCGACACGGGCGGCAATCGGAACTGCATAGAGGTGACGCTGGATGAGATGGAGTTCCTGGGCTCGTTCTGGCGCTGCCGCTTGAACAACGAGAAGTTCGGATCATCGGAACTGATCGCGGATTTCTCGATCAACGCCGTGCGTCGTCTGGAACTGGAAGAGGGGCGCAGCGTGGTGATTGAGCTTCCCGAGAACCGCCTTATGGCGTTTGAAGTGCCGGAGGCCAAGGCATGAGCTCGGTTTCTACCAATCAGGACAGCCTGCCGGTCGGGCCGGACATCAAGCCCAAGCTCAGCCGTGATGATATCCTGATGCGCGGCAGCATGATGGTGATCGCGCTGTATCTGGTCGTGACATTGGCGTTGCCGCTTTACACGATGCTGTCCAAGTCGTTTTCGACCTATCGGGTCGAGCTGTCCCAGTACGAGTTTCAGGTAAGTGACGACGCAGGCGTCTTTGATGGAACGATCCTGTCGGCGGACGAGTTGAACAAGCAATTGGGGGTCTATTCCGACTCTGATCTGGTGACGGGTTCGGACGGGCGCTTGCCGGTGACCGGATTCTTTCCTGATTTCAGCTTTCGCAGCCCGGTGATGTACAAGATCCGCAACACGACGGATACCGGGCGCTTTCTGGTCGGGTCGACATTGAATGAAGGCACCGATTGGGTCGAGCTGGATTCCAACACGTTCCGCCGGGTGCAAATGCGGCCGGTCCAGTCGCGAGGGTTGGACAATTTCATCAACTACTTCTCGACACCGGCACTGTTCAATTCGATCAAGAACTCGCTTTGGATCTCGGTCGTCAGCACCATCGTGACGGTGACACTGGCGTTTTGGTTCGCCTATGCGCTGAACCGAAGCTGCATGCGGTTCAAGGGTGTTTTTCGCCTCATTGCGATGGCACCGATCCTGGTTCCGTCGCTTTTGCCGGGCATCGCGTTGGTCTACCTGTTCGGCAATCAGGGCATGATCAAGGAGTTGCTGTTCGGTGCCAGCATTTACGGCCCCATAGGCATCGTGATCGGATCGGTTTTCTTTACCTTTCCGCACGCGTTTCTGATTATATCGACCGCGCTCGCGATATCTGACGCGCGCCTGTATGAAGCTGCGGCCAGCTTGCGGTCGACGCCATGGCGGACCTTCTGGACCGTAACCATTCCCGGGGCTCGCTATGGCCTGATCTCGGCGGCCTTTGTCGTGTTCAACCTGGTGATCACCGATTTCGGATTGCCGAAGGTCATCGGTGGTCAATTCAACGTGCTTGCCGTGGATATCTACAAACAGGTGATCGGCCAGCAGAATTTTGAAATGGGCGCCGTGGTCTCTGTGGTTCTGGTCATCCCGGCCATTCTGGCTTTTGCCATCGATCGAATGGTTCAGTCCAAGCAGGTTGCGCTGCTTTCAGCGCGTTCCGTGCCATATCAGGCGACTCCGAACCCGAAAGCTGACCGAATATTCCTGATCTATTGCAGCCTGATCGGCCTGTTCATCGTTGGTCTTCTGGCAGTGTGTCAGTTTGCGGCGCTGATCAAGTTCTGGCCCTACGACCTGAGTCTGAGCCTCAAGAACTATCAGTTCAACAGAATGGACGGCGGCGGCTGGGGGTCGTATTTCAACTCGATCAAACTGGCGTTGCTGACGGCAGTCATCGGCACGACGGTTGTGTTCTTCGGGGCCTATCTGGTGGAAAAATCAAACGGGTTCAGAACCGGCCGGTCGATTTTCCAGATGTTCGCGATGCTGCCCATGGCGATCCCAGGCATGGTATTGGGGCTGTCATATATTTTCTTCTTCAACAATCCGTCCAATCCGCTGAACGGGATTTACGGCACGATGGCGATTTTGGTGATTTGCACTGTGACGCATTTCTACACCGTATCGCACCTGACGGCCGTCACCGCGCTCAAGCAAATGGACAGAGAATTTGAGTCAGTGTCTGCCTCGCTCAAACAGCCGACAATGAAGCTGTTCGCACGGGTAACGGTTCCGGTTTGTCTGCCGGCGGTGTTGGACATCTCAATCTACCTGTTCGTCAATGCGATGACGACCGTGTCGGCAGTGGTGTTTCTTTACTCTCCCAAAACGACGCTTGCGTCCATCGCGGTGCTGAACATGGATGATGCCGGGGATATCGCGCCTGCGGCGGCGATGGGCATGATGATCTTTTACACCAACGCGGCTGCCCGGATCGTTCACCTGATTGCTTCAAAAGGCATTCTCAAGCGCACTCAGGCTTGGCGAAGCCGGTAACCAAAAGAACCCTGCCCCCGCCGGTCAGGTATCGGCGGGGGGGCTTTTTTCTTCCAGCGCGCGCTGGGCGAAGTCCATGAAGGCTCGGATGATCTTTACGTTGCGCCGTTGCGACAGCGAAATCATGCTTTCACCCATTTGCAACTTCACGTCCTTGAGCTTGATTTGTCGCAACCGATCATCATGCCCATACTCTGCCTGAGAGACAAATCCGATGCCTGCGCCCGAGGCCACAAGCTCGCGAACGGCCTCGCGCCCTTCCGCAACAATTGCAGGATTCAACGTGATACCGCGCCTTTCGGCTTCTTCTTCCAGTTTCTGACGTGTTTTTGACCCGTGCTCTCTGAAAACCAGCGGCAGATCGGCCAGTTCTTCCAAAGAAAGCGAAGGTTTGGATGCCAACAGCACACCTTGGGCGGCAAAGGCCACGATTTCAGTGGACCCCAGGTTCAACACATCCATGTCCTTGCCGGGGGACAGGCTGCCGACAACACCGATCTCGGCATTGTACGACCGAAGTTCCTCCAGAATTTCTTCGGTGTTTCCGGACCGCACGGTGATGGTGATTTTGGGGTACTTCTTTTGAAACGACCCCAGGAAAGACGTCATGTGATGCGCTGAATCGGCGATGATCCGCAATTCCCCGTCGATTGCGGCCTTGGTTTCCGAAAGGTAGTCCTCGATCTGATCTTCGATCTCAAAGTACTGCTTTGTGAACCGGTAAAGCTGTTCGCCTTCGGGGGTGAGGTTCACGCGTTTTCGTTCGCGCTGAAACAACAACAGATCGTGATCCTGTTCCAGCTTTCGAACCTGTTCGGAAATCGCCGGCTGCGTCAGAAAAAGCGCCTCGGCCGCGCGGGAAAACCCGCCATGTTTGGCCACGTAATGAAAGGCTTTGAGCTGGCTGTGCCGCATCACCGGTCCCCAATGATTTGTGCATAGGCTGCACTTATAATTAGATTGATATTTGCAATTTCACATATAGCAACCGTTGCTGCAATGGTGTTTGTGAAAACGCTGTTCTGGAGCCCGGTAATGACGCCATCCCATCCAAAAATCGAGCAACCGCGCCTCGGCGAACCATACCTTTTGACACCCGGTCCTTTGACAACGTCCTATGCCGTGAAAGAGGCCATGCTGAAGGACTGGGGCAGCTGGGACGACGACTTTCGCGCCATGACAAGAGAGCTGCGGTCAAGCCTGCTGGGCCTGCTTGGTGACGGCGCCGACGCCTTCGATTGCGTGCCAATGCAGGGCAGCGGCTCCTTCTCGGTCGAAGCAATGCTGGCGTCGTTTATTCCGCCGGAAGGAAAGGCGCTGGTACTGGCCAATGGCGCCTATGGGCAACGTTCTGCGCAAACGCTACAGTATCTGGGCCGAGACCATATCGTGCTGGACAAGGGCGATTACCTGCCGCCACGGGGCGACGAGGTTGCGCGCATTCTCGCGGATGACCCGGCCATCACGCATGTTGTTGCCATTCACTGCGAAACCAGCTCGGGTATCTTGAACCCCGTCGAGGAAATATCCGAGGCCACATATGCAGCCGGCCGCAAGCTGTTGATCGACTCGATGTCTGCCTTTGGCGCGATCGAGCTCAGGCCCTCGGATATTCGATATGAAGCCATGGTGTCTTCGGCCAACAAGTGCATCGAGGGCGTTCCCGGATTTGGCTTCATTGTGGCGCGCAAGAACGAGCTGGAAGCCGCAAAGGGTAACAGTCATTCCCTGTCTCTGGATGTGCACGCCCAATGGGCGCACATGAACAAGACCGGTCAGTGGCGCTTTACCCCGCCGACGCACGTGGTCGCCGCCTTCATCGAAGCGCTTCGGGCGCATGCCGCTGAAGGCGGTGTTGCCGGCCGCGGCGCGCGTTACACCCGCAACCGGGACGTCATGGTTGCAGGCATGCGTGAACTGGGTTTCGAAACGCTGCTGGACAATCGTTGGCTCAGCCCGATCATCGTCACGTTCTTCTGCCCCGCCGATGAGAAATTCGTATTCGATCGGTTCTACAACCTGATGAAGGACAAAGGGTTCATTATCTACCCGGGCAAGCTGACCGTCGTCGACAGTTTCCGCGTCGGATGCATCGGTCAGATGGACGAAGACGTCATGCGCAATGTCGTGCGCGCAGCAAAGGAATCCCTGGAAGAAATGGGCGTGACAAACGCCGCTCCTCCTCTTCGGGCACTGGAAGAACGCGCCAAGCTGGCCGCTTAAACATCAAGGAAAATACAGATGACCATTCAAACCCCCGTCGAAGCAAATGAGCGCGTCTATCCGACGCCGAAGGTGCCTGCTATTGCCATCTGCCTTGATGGATGCGAGCCCGAATACCTTGATGTCGCGATTGCGAAAGGGCTGATGCCCAATCTCAAGCGGATACGCGAAGAGGGTACGGACCGACTGGCCCATTCCGTTATCCCGTCCTTCACCAACCCCAACAATCTTTCGATTGCCACCGGGCGCCCTCCGATCGTGCATGGCATCTGCGGCAACTACCTCATCGACCCTGACAGCGGCGAGGAAGTGATGATGAATGATGTCCGCTTCCTGCGTGCGCCGACCATTTTTTCCCAATTCTACGACGCGGGTTTCCGCGTGGCGATGGTAACCGCCAAGGACAAGCTGCGCGCGCTGTTGGGGGCCGGGCTAAAATTTGACGAGGGCAGGGCGGTTGCGTTTTCTTCCGAACGGTCGGGTGAAACGACGCTGGCGGAACATGGCATCGACAACGCCAGCAAATGGCTGGGCATGGACGTCCCCGAGGTCTACTCGGCAGAACTTTCCGAATTTGTCTTTGCCGCTGGCGTCAAGCTGCTGAAAGAGTTCAAGCCCGACGTGATGTATTTGTCGACCACCGACTATATCCAGCACAAGTTTGCACCCGATCAAAAAGGCGCTCTCGATTTCTATGCCATGTTCGACCGGTATCTGGGCGAACTGGATGAACTGGGTGCGGCCATCGTGGTGACCGCGGATCACGGCATGAAGCCCAAGCATTTGGCGGATGGATCCCCCTCGGTGGTGTACGTGCAAGACCTGATGGACGAATGGCTGGGCAAGGATGCGGCGCGGGTCATTCTTCCGATTACCGATCCATACGTTGTGCATCATGGCGCGTTGGGGTCTTTTGCAACCGCCTATTTGCCTGACGGAGCAGACCAGGACGACATCATCCGCAAGCTCAAGGCGACCAGCGGCATCACTCATGTGCTGACCAAGGCCGAGGCGATCGAGCAATTCGAATTGCCGGGCGACCGCATTGGCGACATCGTGATGGTTTCCGGTGAAAACATCTGCATCGGCACGTCCGAGCATCGCCACGATCTGGCAGCACTCAAAGAACCGTTGCGCAGCCATGGTGGTTTGACCGAGCAGGAAGTTCCCTTCATCGTGAACCGTGTCATCGACCTGCCAAACCAACCCGTGCTGCGCAATTTCGATGCCTTCTTCTACGCAACAACAGCGGCGGCACAGTAAGCTATGAAAGATCAGACCATGTCGAAAATCGAAGTACGCAACGAGGGAATGCGGATCGGTGGCGAGATTGTCTTTACAGACGACACCGTTCCCGTTCTCTACCCGTACACAAACGAGGTTGTGGGTCACGTACCAGCCGGTACAGCCGAACATGCGCGCCGGGCGTTCGAGATTGCGGCGAATTTCAAACCCAAGCTGACCCGATACGAGCGCAGCCAGATCCTGCAACGGGCGGGCGAGTTGATCGGCGAAAAACGCGATTATCTTGCGAAATGGCTGACGCTGGAGTTGGGGATCTGTCACCAGCATGCGATCTACGAAACCAAGCGCGCGCAGGACGTGTATCAATTCGCGGCGGCCGAGGCATTGAAGGATGATGGTGAGATCTTCTCCTGCGACCTGACCCACAATGGCAAGGCCCGCAAGATTTTCACCACCCGAGAGCCGGTGAAAGCAATCAGCGCAATCACGCCGTTCAATCACCCGCTGAACATGGTCAGCCACAAGATCGCGCCGTCGATTGCCACCAACAATTGCATGGTTTGCAAACCGACCGAGCTGACGCCGCTGACCGCATTGACACTGGCTGACATACTCTATGAGGCCGGCTTGCCGCCCGAGATGTTCCAGGTCGTGACAGGTTGGCCCGGTGACATCGGCGACGAAATGATCACCAATGAACACATCGATATCATCACCTTCACCGGCGGTGTGCCCGTGGGCAAGATGATCGCCGAAAAGGGCGTCTACAAGCGTCAGGCGCTGGAACTTGGCGGCAACGATCCTCTGATCGTTCTGAATGACCTCAGTGAGGCCGATCTGGACAAGGCGGCAGCCATTGCGGTGGCGGGGGCTACCGGAAATTCCGGCCAGCGTTGCACGGCGGTCAAGCGCATTCTCGTGCAGGAAAGCGTGGCCGATACATTCGTGCCGCTGGTTCTTGAGAAGGCCAGGAAGATCAAGTTCGGCGATCCTCAAGACCCGGAAACCGAACTTGGATGCGTGATCCATGACAAGGCCGCCGAGGTTTTTGAAAACCGCGTTTTTCAGGCGGAAAAAGAAGGTGCTGAAATTCTGTACCACCCCGGTCGCCAGGGTGCGCTGCTGCCGCCTATCGTGGTCGACAAGGTGCCCCATGACAGCGAATTGGTGATGGAGGAAACCTTTGGACCCATCGTGCCGATCGTTCGCGTGCCGGACAACGACGAAGAAGTGATGGCAATTTCCAACGGAACCGAGTTCGGCCTGTCTTCGGGTGTCTGCACAAACGATCTGAACCGGGCGATTGCCTTCATCAACGGGTTGAACGTCGGCACCTGCAACATCTGGGAACAGCCGGGTTACCGCATTGAAATGTCGCCCTTTGGCGGCATCAAGGACAGTGGAAACGGGGTGAAGGAAGGCGTCATCGAAGCGATGAAGTTTTTCACCAACGTCAAAACCTATTCGCTGCCGTGGCCTAACTGAGTCTGTTGCCCTTACCCCTTTTGCGGAAAGGGCAACACAGTTCCTCCCTGGTACTGGCGGGCCTTGCGGGGTCCGCATCTTTCGATGACGGCAAAGAGGAGCGGCGATGCCACAAATTGTCCACACTGAAGGGGAATCAAACACGTCCGAGGCGCGCAAGGCGTGGCTGCAAAAGTCGATGGGGCCGAAATCATCGCCATTGCTCAAACGCGATGCGAACGTGTTCCTGCATCAATCTCTGTCCTCACCCTGCGTCAGCACCATTGCAAAGGCCGAAGGGCTCTGGATCGAAGACATCGAGGGCCGCCGGTACATGGATTTCCACGGCAACTCGGTGCACCACATCGGGTATGGCCATCCCCGCTTGGTCGCCGCCATAAAGGCACAGCTTGACGATCTGCCCTTTGCGCCCCGCCGCTTCACCAACGATCCGGCGGTGGAGCTGGCTGAAAAACTGGCAGAGATCGTGCCTGGTGATCTGGGCAAAATGCTCTTTACCACCGGCGGCTCTGACGCCAACGAGGTTGCCCTCAGGATCGCGCGCGCCGCTACGGGTCGGTTCAAAACGATCAGCTTCTGGGATGCTTTCCATGGCGCAGGGTTCGGCGCTGCAAGTGTCGGCGGAGAGGCGACCTTTCGCAGTCACATTGCGGGGCCTCTTTTGTCCGGTACCGAACATGTCGCCCCCTTCGCCTGCTATCGATGCCCGTACAATCATGCGGGCCCCGAAACCTGCGGGCTGGCCTGTGCGAAAATGGTGGAATATGTCCTCGAGCGCGAAGGAGATGTGGCGGCGGTCATTGCGGAACCGATGCGCGCCGTGCCCTATGTCCCTCCGCCGGGGTTCTGGAAGACGGTGCGCGAGGCATGCAACCGTCACGGGGCGCTGTTGATCATGGATGAAATCCCGACGGGTCTTGGTAAGACGGGCAGGATGTTCGCCTTTGAACATGACGAGATCATCCCGGACATCGTGACACTTGGGAAGGCGCTTGGCGGCGGCATCCTGCCTATTGCCGCCTGTGTCGCCCGCAAACAGCTGGATGTCTGCGGAGATTATGCCATCGGGCACTACACGCACGAAAAGAACCCGGTCACCGCCCGGTCCGCTTTGACGACGATCCAGATCATCGAAGACGAAGGCCTGGTTCGCCGGTCAGCCGAATTGGGTGAACATGCCATTGGTCGCTTGATGGATGAACTTCAGAACGTTCCGATTGTCGGAGACATCCGGGGGCGGGGCCTGATGTTCGGGATCGAAATCGTCGATGATCGCGCCGACAAAACACCGGGAAACGCGTGCGCCGAACGGATCTACTATGCCTGCCTTGAGGCCGGTCTGAGCTATAAGATCAGCCAGGGGTGCGTTCTGACTCTGTCACCGCCGCTGACGATCTCGCGTTTGGAGTTGGACCGCGCAATCGACATCGTAATTGCTGCAATCAAGGCCGAGAGTTGACGCCCCTTACCGATCTCGTGTCACAATAGAGGATCAGGGGCCGCGCCCTTCCGGGCGCCCTTGGCCAAGTTCATAGGTGACGGATGTTCCGTCAAAGCGCGGTCAAGTGCTTGCGGTGAAGCTTACAGGAGTTTACGCCTTGTAGGCCAAAAATGGGATGTATCCCTTCCCAATCGCGGTCGGTAACATGAACAATACAATGCGCCGCGACAAGCTGGGCCAAAAGGAATAACGGGGTAGAGTATGGCAATTGTCAGCTTCCTTATCAGCCTTGCCGGGGCGACGATGCTGCTGCTTTACGCGGTTCGTATGGTGCGAACCGGGATCGAGCGCAGCTATGGGGCGTCGTTCCAGCGGGTAATGACCCAACAACGCAGCTACCTTCAGGCCTCGGTGGTTGGGTTGATGATGGCGGTCGTGCTGCAAAGCTCGGCGGCCGTTGCTCTGTTGACCTCGGGGTTTGCGGCCAGTGGAATGCTCAGTTTTCCTGCCGGCCTTGCGATTGTACTTGGCGGCGATCTGGGGTCGGCGCTGATCATCCAGATTCTTTCGTTCCGACTGGACTGGCTTGTTCCGATGCTGTTGGCGGTTGGCGGGTATCTGTTCGTAAAGACCGACTCCAAAAAAACCCGGCAAATGGGGCGCATCCTGATGGGTGTGGCCTTTATCCTGATCTCGCTTCGGTTCCTTCGCGAGGCAATGGATCCCATTCGGGACAGCGCATTTCTGCCCGCGGTGGCAGATTATCTGGCGCGCGATTATATCACCGCGTTTCTGGTCGGGGGCGCCTTGGCTTTCATCATGCATTCTTCGGTGGCGGCCATCCTCATGTGTGTCACCCTTGTGCAGATCGGAGCGATCCCGTTCGCCGCCGGGATGTCTTTGGTGTTTGGCGCGAATTTCGGCTCTGCCTTCATTCCGGTCTGGCTCACCCGCGCCATGCCAGTCCAGGCCCGGCGCATTCCATACGCCAACCTGGCATTGCGTGGCAGTTGGGCTTTGGTGAGTTTGTTTGCGGCCAACATGGCTTTGCGGACCGGAATGTTAGGAGACCCGCAAGGCGGGCAGATGCTGGTCAATGTGCATGTTTTGTTCAACCTGTCACTGCTGCTTCTGGCCTTGCCATTTTGCGGGAAATTGAAGGACCTGTTCGAAAGGTTTTTGCCGGATCAGAAGAAGGAACTGGTTTCGCAACCGGCACGACCCGCCAGCGCGTTGGACATAGGCAATGTGGCAAATCCCAGCCAGGCCCTGCCAAGCCTCAAGCGTGAACTGCTGCGGATGAGCGACCTAGTCGAAACCATGTTCCGGCCTTGCCTGGAATTGTATCGCAGTGGCGACAAACAACAGATTCGAGCGGTACAGGCCATCGACGAGGACGTGAACAATTGCTTGTCCGGGATCAGGGCATTCGTTTCGGCGATTCCACCGGATGTATATGAAAAAAAGGATGAAAAATCCGCACGCGACCTGATGGAATTCGCTATCCGGCTGGAGACCGCCGGTGATGTCGTGGCCAAGCGCTTGACCGTGTTGGCGGGTGAAATGCGGGCCAAAGGCTCGAGCTTTTCGCAGGAAGGCTGGTCGGAACTTGTTCAGATGCACGAGGGCATTCTGGCCAACATGAAGCTGGCATCAAACGTGCTTATTTCAGACGATCTGGAAAGCGCGCGCCTGCTAAGCCTTGAGAAGACCGAAATCAAACGGGTGGAACGTGAAAGCCGAAAACGACATCTGCGCCGATTGCAGCACGGGTCACGGGAAAGCTTCGAAACCAGTGATATTCATCTTGAGACGTTGCGGGCGTTCCGGGAGTTCAACAGCCATATCGCATCTATTGCTTACCCGGTGCTGTACCAGAATGGCCAGCTTCTCGAGACGCGGCTGATCGACGAAATTGCGAAATAGCCGGAAGGTTCTGTGATAAAAATCTGAAAAAGCAAAGGAATGATGCTACACTTCTGATGACGGCAGCGAACAGGAGCCGGACTCGATGCAAGCACGGGTAAAGAAAACAGGAAGATCGAAACGCGAAGCAACAAAATGGCTTCAGTTTCGAAATTCGGTTTTGCGGCTTTTCGGCGTCGATGGAAGCTTCCGCCCAGAGCGCGGCGCAGAAGGCGGAATCCAAAAGGTCGCGGTCGAAAAGGCAACCACGTTTTACCTGCCTTGAAGCTGAATTGCGCGACGGTTTTTGGGGGCGTTCCCAGACCTGATCCTTGAAAAATTCTATGAACATCAATTCCGTGGAGTTTGGCGGGCCAAATCGTAGCTTGGGAACATGTTCGAGTGGAACTTTTGCTTGGTGCGTTCAAAGCTTTGCAACAAAGCCGATACCGGACGGCAAGTCCCACCCGGGGAACCGATCTCAAAAGGAAGGAATGGGCAGGGCGTTACTGCGTTTGATTTCGCGCAGAACGACATTTGTTTGCGCGCTTTCCACCGCCGGCAGGCGAAACAGGAATTCTTCAAGAAAAACGTTGTAAGCCCCGATATCCTTGCAGATCACCCGCATGTGGTAATCTGCCTGCCCGGTCGTTGCGTAGCATTCCATAACTTCCGGGCGCTTTTCGATCGCTGCAATGAAGCGTTCAAGATGTTCCGGATTGTGCCGGGTCAGATGAACATGCACCAGGGCCTGAAACGAAAGCCCGGCGCGTTCAGGCGACAATTCGGCACGGTACTGCGAAATCAGGCCGGCCTCTTCAAACACGCGGACTCGACGCCAGCAGGCAGAGGATGACATGCCCACCCGTTCTGCAAGGTCAGCATTTGAGATGCGGCAATCCTTTTGAAGCAGCGCGAGAAGTTGGCAGTCACGTGAGTCGAGAAGCATCCGAGAAAAATACCCCATAACGTGACAAAATAAGAGAGGATTTTTCAAAAGTATCCGGAAATGGCGGGAAGCTAGAACAGATTCCTCAAAGGATTCCGGTAAAATACCCAGAAAAGGCGAGGCATCCATGACTGACCAGTCCCTGAAATTCGATACTTACGCCCTGTCGGACCGATACAAAGCCTCAGAGGGTCGTGTTTTCCTGACGGGAACGCAAGCTCTGGTGCGCATCATGTTGGACCAGGCCCGCAGGGACGCAGCAGCGGGAAACAACACGGCCGGGTTCATTTCCGGATATCGGGGGTCTCCTCTTGGTGGTTTGGATCTGGAGCTGTGGCGAGCGAAAGAGGAAACCGAGGCGGCCAGGATCACATTCATGCCGGCCGTAAACGAAGACCTCGGCGCCACAGCGGTTCTTGGTGCCCAGCAGGCCTCGCTTGATCCCGATTGTGAAGTCGAGGGCGTGTTTTCGATGTGGTACGGGAAGGGCCCCGGAGTTGACCGTTCAGGGGACGCGTTGCGCCATGGCAATGCCTATGGCTCGTCGCCGAAGGGCGGGGTTCTGGTTGTCGCGGGTGACGATCATGGCTGCGTGTCTTCTTCAATGCCGCATCAGTCCGACGTCGCCTTCATGACCTGGTTCATGCCAACGCTGAACCCGGCCAACGTGGCTGAATACCTGGAGTTCGGCGAATACGGGATCGCGCTGAGCCGATACTCGGGCACCTGGGTCGGGTTCAAGGCGATTTCGGAAACCGTGGAAAGCGGGCAATCCGTGCGGTTGAAGCCGGACCGTAAATTTACCTTGCCGGAAATAGATCTGCCGCCGGGCGGCTTGCACGTGCGCAGCGCCGATTTGCCAAGCCCGGCCATCGAGACGCGGATCGAACACAAGTTGCGGGCAGTCGAGGCTTTTGTCGAGGCGAACCCGATCGACCGGCGCATCTATGACATCAAGGATGCCCCATTCGGGATTGTCACAACGGGCAAAAGCCATCTGGACCTGATGGAAGTGCTGCGTCTTCTGGGGCTCGACGAAAGCGGATGCCGCCGTTTGGGCATCGACATCTACAAGGTCGGGATGGTTTGGCCTTTGGCGCGGCGCGATGCGTTGTCTTTCGTCCGTGGCAAAAAAGAGGTGCTGGTCGTCGAGGAAAAACGCGGGATCATTGAAAGCCAGTTCAAGGAATATTTCTATGACTGGCCGGGGGACAAACCCGAAAAGATGGTCGGAAAACACCGCGCAGCGGGCGATCCGTTGATTCCCTGGACCGGAGAGTTGAGCCCGTTGAACCTGGTTCCGGTCGTTGCAGAGCGACTCGACCGCTTTTTCCCGGAAGAGGGATTTCTGGAAAAGGCGAAGGCGCTGACGGACGAACCGCCATCCGTTCTGAATGTTCCGGGTGCGGTCAGGGCTCCGTATTTTTGCTCGGGTTGTCCCCACAACACATCCACCAAAGTCCCCGATGGAAGCATGGCTGCGTCAGGCATCGGCTGTCACGTGATGGCAAGTTGGATGAACCGCAACACGGTCGGTTATGCGCAGATGGGGGGCGAAGGTGTGCCGCATGTTGTTGCCTCGAAATACAATGGCAACAAACATATCTTTCAAAACCTTGGCGAGGGCACCTGGTATCATTCCGGGTCGCTTGCCATTCGCCAGGCCGTGGCTGCGGGTACGAACATCACCTACAAGATCCTGTACAATGACGCAGTGGCAATGACGGGGGGGCAGCCTGTTGATGGCCCTATCAGCGTTTCCGGGATCGCCCAGACCTGTCGCGCAGAAGGTGTCGACCGGATCGCCTTGGTTTCTGACGATATAACAAAATTCGATTCCAGCGATTTTCCGGCACGAACGAGCTTTCACCCCCGGGAAGAGATGGATGCCGTGCAGCGTGAGTTGCGTGACATCCAAGGTGTGACGGTTTTGATCTACGAGCAGACCTGCGCCACCGAGAAACGTCGTCGCCGCAAGCGTGGAAAAACTGAAGACCCCAAGCGGTTTGCTTTCATCAACCCCGCGGTGTGCGAAGGTTGCGGCGATTGCTCGGTCGAAAGCAACTGTCTGAGTATCGAACCCTTGGAAACCCCATTGGGTCGCAAGCGAAAGGTCAACCTGAACTCGTGCAACAAGGACTTTTCCTGCCTGAACGGGTTTTGCCCCAGTTTCATTACGGTGGAAGGGGCGATGCGGCGAAAAGAACCCAAGCAGAAACTGGATATCCCGTCGCTTCTTGCCAAGGTTCCCGACCCGCAGCTTCCTGACCTGCACGCGCCGTACGATCTTTTGGTCGGCGGGGTCGGCGGCACCGGTGTCGTAACGGTGGGCGCCGTTCTGACAATGGCGGCGCATTTGGAAGGCAAAGGCGCCAGCGTGCTGGATTTTACCGGGTTCGCCCAGAAATTCGGTACGGTTGTCGGCTATGTTCGCATTGCCCGCACGCCCGAAGAAATCAATCAGGTCCGAATTGAGGCCAAAAGCGCCGACGCCGTCATTGGGTGTGACGTGGTCGTGTCTTCGGCGCCCAAAGCCTCGGTTCACTATCGCAAGGGCACAAAAGTCGTACTGAACCGTGCGGAAATGCCAACAGGCGACCTTGTTTTGCACCGCGATGCCCAGCTCAAGGTCGACGAACGAGAAGCGCTGATACGCCGGACCGTCGGCGAAGAAAATGTCTTCGCGTTGGATGCAAACCAGTTGGCCGTGGATTTGCTGGGGGATTCGGTCTTTGCCAATACCTTGCTGTTTGGTGTCGCGTGGCAGCTGGGGAACATTCCAATCAGTGAGGTTGCAATCAAACAGGCGATCAAGCTCAATGGAACCGCGATCGAGGCCAACATAATGGCCTTTGATCTGGGGCGGGTGATCGCTGCAAACCCGCAGATGCTGAATGCGAAGGAAAAGAGCTTTTCGCAAGAATCGTCGCAGCAGATAATCGATTACCGGTCCGATGAATTGGCGATCTATCACGATGCCGCTTATGCGCAACAGTACCGGGATCGCCTGGCCCGTCTGTCCGCAGCACTGCCTGACCAGATACGCGAGGAAGCGCTTTCGCTTGCGGCAAAATCCCTGTTTCGCCTCATGGCAATCAAAGACGAATACGAGGTTGCTCGGTTGCTGACATCGCAACAATTCGAGAAACAATTGCGGTCCGAGTTCGAAGGGGATTTTCGGATCAAATACCACCTCGCGCCACCGGTTCTGACCGGTCGCAAGGATGCACGCGGGCGACCGCGCAAGCGAAGCTATGGTGGTTGGATGACCCCCGTTCTGAGGCTCCTTTCGCGTGCACGCAGGCTTCGCGGCGGCTGGCTTGATCCATTCCGGTTTTCAAGGGACCGCAAGCTTGAAAACGAAACCCTGGCCTGGTTTCTGGCTGTCTTGGATCGCATTGAAAAATCCAGCCCCGAGCTGGAGGCGGAAACCTGCCTGAAGATCCTGTCAGCGCCGCTGGATATCCGCGGTTTTGGCCCGGTGCGCGAAGCGGCAACACAAACCGTACGTACAGATGTAGATGCCATGCTGAACGTGATCGGAGAACAGCGAAGGGATGCGCAGGGCGCCGCTTCTCACAAGGTTTGATTGTTCTTTCGGGAAACTGTCTGGAAACGCGGATTGTACGCGGGGCTGAACGGATCTGAAACCCCGTACACTCCGGTGTAATGGACTGCTGCCTGAAACGGTCCGGTTTTCGTTCGGGCGTCACCGGCAGCGGCGCGACGCCGCCACCGGACAGACAGATGTGGGTAACCCTTCGTCACGGGCATTGCGTTGGCAGAGGCCGTCTTGCTTTGGGTTGACGAGCAAGGGGCTTGTAAGTGCATTTCACCCAGCCGGCTTTCATTGTCTCCGACCCTTGTGATCAGACCCGTGCTTTTTCAAAGGCGGCCCAGGCGGTTTCGAATGCTTCGAAATCAAACGCGGGCTCGCGGGCTGCGTCCAGAACAATACGTTCTGTCGCCAAAAGCTTATGGATTGCAGCTTCCAATTGATCAACGACATCATTCGGTATGACCAATGCGCCATGACGATCGGCGTGAACAAGATCACCGGGGTCAACTGTCAGACCAAAAACCGAAACCTGAGTGTCAATCTCGCGGACGTGGACGAAACCATGGCTCGGGCCGATGGAACCCGCGACAACCGGGAACCCTTGGGGCAAATCCCCGAGATCCCGCATGACACCGTTGGTCAGAGCGCCAGACATGCCGAAACCCTTGTGAACCGTCGTATTGATCTCACCCCAATAAGCGCCGATGCAATCGGGATAATCCAGATCCTCGATCACGGCGATTGAAGGGCCGGGTGCCTCGGCCATGTACTTGTAATAGGCCATGCGTCGGGCTTTGATGATGTCGGGCGGCTCGGTCGGGGGATTGACCGCAGCTATTTTGGCGGTGCGCGCATAGCCGACGATGGCAGGCCCTTCGGGGGCCGAGCTCAGCATGATGCCACGCGTGAACCTGTCGAACCCGCGCCTGCCCTGTGCCACCTCGATGGCATTGCAGACAGTTGGCGTATCGACTTTGCGAAGCAAAGACAAAAGGGACGGTGTCATGTGTCCTCCAGCCAGCGGGACAGCGCCGCTGTTGTTTTTTTAGGTTGTTCCAATGTCGGGAGATGGCCCGCGTCGCCGATGATCTCAAGCGCGCTTCGTGGCAGCAGATCATGCATAAGTCGGTGGCGTTCAACTGGGCATAGCCGGTCTTCACGTCCGCACAAAACCAGAGCCCGTCCGGTATAAGCCGTCAGGGTCTTGCTTTGGTCCGGTCGGTTCATAAGTGCCTTGGACTGACGTATGAAAACGTCCGGGCCCAGGTCGGTGGCCATTGCCATGCACAGATCCAGGATCGCCCCCCGGTTCGGTCCGTCAGCCAGATAACCGGGCTTCATCTCGTCACGCATCACGGTCCTCAGCTGACTGTTACGAACAGCGGACATCTGCGGCGTACGACGCGCTTTTACCTCTGGCTTTTCCGCCAGTGGATTGGTGTCAAGCAAGGCCAGACGCGAAACACGTTCGGGGGCTTGGCGCGTGACCTCCATGGCCACGATACCCCCCATGGACAGCCCGGCCAGCGCGAAGACCGGCGGCGCATTCCCGAGGATATCCTGGGCCATGGCCTCTATGCTGTCGTGATGAGACAACGGAAAGGTCATCACGGGCATTTTGCCCGACAGAGCATTGATCTGAGGGCCAAAAAGCCGGGCATCACACATCATGCCCGGCAACAAGATCAGAGGTTTCATGCCGAAGCCAGCTTTGCCCCTTCGGACAACGCCGCCAGCTTGGCATAGGCGATCTGGGGATCGACGGCGCCGAAACCCGCAAAAGTGCCAAAGCCGCAATCGCTGCCCGCGATCACCCGGTCCGGTCCCACGATTTCCGTGAACCGGTCAATCCGTTGGGCCACAAGTTCGGGATGTTCGACGAAATTGGTCGTGGTGTCGACCACGCCGGGCACCAGAACCTTGTCATCGGGAATCTCGGCCTTGCGGTCCCGGAAGACAGTCCATTCATGGGCATGCCGCGGATTGGACGTTTCGAACAGGACATAGCGCGACTTGGTCGCCATCAGGGTGCTGAAGACCTTGTCCATGGCGATGTCACAGCAATGCGGGCCTTCGTAGTTGCCCCAGCAGATATGTACCCGTACCCGATCCTGCGGGACGTTCTGAAGCGCGTGGTTCAGTGCCTCGACATGCATATCGGCAATCTTGATGAACGCCTCATCCGACAGGTCGGTGAACAGCATGTGGCGCGACAGGGCAAGATCGGGGCAATCCAGTTGCAGGTCCAACCCGGCGGCGACGATGGTTTCGTATTCGTCCTTCATCGCGTCGGCCAACGCTGCCAGATAGGCCTCTCGCGTAGGGTAGAAATCATTCTGCAAAAACAACGAGATCACTCCGGGAGACGCGGCATTCATGAAGCCGCGCTCGGCCCCGTGTCGAGCCATGGCCGCCTTGAGGTTGGCGATGTCTTTTTGCAACTCGCCTTGCCCTTTTGATCGCACCTCACCCGTGCACATCGGCCTTGCGT
Organism: Ruegeria sp. HKCCA4008; assembly: GCF_013033125.1. Classification (NCBI taxonomy): domain Bacteria; kingdom Pseudomonadati; phylum Pseudomonadota; class Alphaproteobacteria; order Rhodobacterales; family Roseobacteraceae; genus Ruegeria; species Ruegeria sp. HKCCA4008. The sequence continues at coordinate 64,902 of NZ_WQDM01000004.1, read as the reverse complement.
ATTGTGGCGTACCGCCGTCATCGGCCAGTCTTTGCAGAAAGCCGGGGAACATCTTCAAGTCTGCCGGCGCGTTACGAGGGCTGTCGCCCGAAAACCCGGTGTAGCGATCCTTGACATAGGTCGCATAGGAGATTTTCGAAGTTTCGCCGTCGCTGACGATATCAACACCGGCTTCGACCTGTTTGCGCACCGTTTCGGCCACGGCGTCGGCCATGCAGGTATCAAAGGCGCCTGTGTCATAAGGTTCGCCGTTTTCGCGGGCAAAAATAAAATCCACGACGTCCTGCGTTCGGGGCAGAGAGCCAACATGTGTTGTTTTTACGGTCATGGGGACCTCCTTAAATTTTTCGTGCCATCAGGATCGTGTGGCTTTGGGCTTCTGGGTCTTCGGCCAGGTATCCGGTCATTTGCAGCCCGTTTTCCTCGAGACACCCGGCGTAACCGGCCGGGGACAGTGACGCGTGGTAGACAAGCTCTGATCCCACCGTGCCGCTGACCTCTCCGGCACGAGGTCCGACGGTCAGCATGAGCATTCCCTTGGGCCGCAAATGGCGCGCCATCCGGGCGATACAGTCTTTCTGCTCGTCCGCCGTGAGGTGGAAAAAGCTGTTCCAGGCAATGATGCCGTCGAACTGTTGATCCAGTTCAAAATTCCGCATATCCGCGTTGCGCCAGTCGCCATCGGGCCAACGGTCGCGGGCAATGGCAAGCATGGCGTCGGAAAAATCGATACCCGTGACGTCGAACCCTTCGGCCATGAACCAGCGTGCGATGGGGTCGCCCGAGCCACAGCCCAGGTCCAATACGCGGTCACCCGGCTTCAGGCTGGCGGTGAAGCGCGCCAACCAGCGCGCTTCGAACAGGGCCTTGGAACGGCGCCTGTCATACTCGGTCGCCTGCCGTTCATAAACGGCGTGGGTGTCATTCGGGTCCGCGTTCATCCTGTCCAGGTCGCTCCTGCCGGGTCATCGGTTGCGGTGATGCGGTACAGGCCTGCCAGTCCGGTCATCGATGGCTGAACGCCATAGGTTTCGCCGGGAAGAACCAAGGCCGTGTCGCCCACCGAGATCGTGGTTTCGTACCCGTCGATCGAAACACGCCAGTGACCGCTGGCCGGCATCAGTACCACTGGTTTCTCGGCAGCGATCGGTTCGGTCACTGCGGACCCGCGCCCCAGAAAATCGACCTCGAATCCGGGTTTGTCCTTGATCAACGCGTTTTCGCCAATCACCTTTGCGGGCTTATTGGCCGACAACGCCATCAGATCCCAATACCGCGCAACGTATTTGCCGACCACATCCTCGACGGGAACTTCGGGATAGCTTTTCAGCTGTTCTTCGGTCAGCACAGGCATCGGGCGGACATTGTGGGGCAGTTCCTGGCCCAGTTTGGAGTCGTACAGAACGCCATTGTCGCCCAGCATCAGACCATGTGCCTGCGCATCTTCGATCACCTGAGGCGCCCAGGTGACGCCGCCACCCGCATCGTCTCCGCCCAGGATCGACATGATCATTCCGTAATCCTGGCCGACATTCTCAAAGCCCCGGAAAATACCCGTCGGAATGTTGAAAATGTCTCCTTCCTCGGCGATGAATTCTCCGGCCGTGCCATAGCGGCCCCAGAAAAACCGCCAACGACCCTTGGCAACGAAAAAGACCTCGGCGGTGGTGTGGCTGTGCAGTGAGTTGCGGCATTTCGGCGGCTGCCCGGCCGCTCCGATGTTGAAGCCGATCTTGTCGGTGATGTGGACATGCTGGTCCGGAGATTCCGAGACGCCGCCGCCGATTATCGTGAAATTCTCTTTCTGATCGCTGCCGGGCGTATGGGCATCGATAAAAGCGGTTTTGCAGGGTTGAAGTTCGCCATAGCGGACGATGCGGGAAGGGATGGATGATTTTGTCATGATGTACGATCCGATTGAACGTTTTTGGAAAGAAAGCGCGTGTGCCCAAGCAGGACAGGCCCTTACTTTCCGGGCGGGCGCAGGTTCAGTCGCCGCGCCCTCAGGCTTTGACGGTACATGTGGAAACGCCGAACGGTCCGGGGCTCGGACAGACCGCCCGACAGGATGCGATATGAGACCGGGCGGCCCACTCAGACCTCGCCGCTCTGCAACAGGATCTGCTTCCAGACCGAGGTTTCATCGAACAGGGTGTATTCACGGCGCAACTGCGGCTGCCCTGCAACAAGCGCGCCGAATTCAGCGTGGCTGATCCCGAGGACATAAACCTGTGCACCAGTCGGCGCGCCAAACACGCCCCAGCCGTCATGCTTGCCCCAAAGGCTCCAGCGAATTGCCGCACGCGGAGGCATATCAGGGTCATCTCGCCCGATCTGATGCTCGATCTTGAATTCCGCATTCGGAAAACTCGCCCGCAGCCCCATCCAGAAGCGGTCGATGGCCTGCCAGCCATGCCCTGTTACGCCACCCACATATTCTGACTGAACAGCGCGGTCATATTCTGAACCGATCACGCCCATATCTGCGTTCATGATCCGTGTCAGAATGTCGGCGTAGCGCTGCCCCCATTCATTGTCATTCCCATGGCCTTTGTACGGTCCAGGCTGATCTATTTCGGGCGTCAGAGGCTTGACGCAGTTCTCTTTGCCGCCTTCCCGGGCAATCAGATCAGCGGCGTATTCCTTGGGATCCCAGCCCATCTGGCGCACAATCGCGCCCTGGTCGCGGATCAGCCATTCATCGTTGATCTGATTGTCGATGGCGTAACAATCCGCAAGAATCCGGTAACGCAGCTTGGTGCCGGTGGGCTTGCCATAGACACCCTCGGCCAAATGCGTGGCCGTTGAAATGATCCGATGAGAGCTCAGCATGCCCTCTTCCGGTGTGCCGGACCAGATCACGTCTTCGCCCAGCAGCTGCCGATCCGGAAACTCGGCCAGCGTTGCCATTGTGGCTCCGATGACATTCTGATTGCCCAAAACAACCGAACCAGGCGAACGGACGACGATGTCATCGCTGTAATATTCGTGCAGCGTGGCGATTCCCCGGTCTTCCCAAATCTCTTTGGTGATGCCGATGATGTAGTCCGGAAAATCCCGGAATTTCGGATCGAAGCCTTTCATGTCTCTGTCCTTTGTGGGGCCCACCCCTTTGGCAATCGGGCCGAGGTCCGCACAACCAATGGTCCATCAATGGCCACTTTGCGCGGTTCGGCTTTCGCCGGGGTGTCGATATGTTCGAAAAGGGCGGCAACGGTTTCGGCCACCATAAGGTTGGCCCGCTGCCGGATCGTCGTCAAATTGTAAGCCGGCCAACCGGCCGGCGGCACGTCATCATAGCCCACGACCGAGACATCCTCGGGGACGCGCAGGCCAAGTTCAAAACGGATCACATCCATCGCTGCCAATGCCATGTGATCATTGGCCACAAATACGGCATCCGGCCGTCGTTCGGGGGCGACATCGAACATCCGACGGGCTGCTGTACGGGCGTTTTCCGTGTGAAACTCACCTACTTCGTGGGCAAACAATTCCTGCCCGGCCTCGGCCAGTGCGGCGCGATACCCGGCTTCGCGGTCCCGCTGCGTCGAGGCCCCTTGCCAACCTGCGATATAGGCAATCCGTTGGTGCCCTCCGGCTAGCAGAAATTCCGCGACTTTGCGGCCCCCGGCATAGTTGTCGGACGTGACCGTGGTGATGCCCTCGATGTCCTGGCTGCGGTTGAACAGCACCACCGGCACCCCGGCCTGTTGGCAGCGCATGGCGATATCCGACGACATGGGCACCGAGGCCAGGATGACGCCATCTACCTGATAATCAAGAATCTCTTCCATCACATCGTCGATGTTCCCGGCCGATCGTGAGGCCATGAAGATCAGCACGTGATAGCCTTGCTCCTGAAGGGCGTTGGACAGCTTCTCGAGCGCTTCCGGATAAAAATAGTTATCCAGGTAGCCCACCACCAAACCGATGATGCGACTTTTCCCGGACACCATGGCGCGGGCCAGAACGTTTGGGCGATAGCCCAGTTCAGCGGCGGCTTTGCGCACCTTCTCTTCGGTCTTTTTGCTGACGGACGCGCCGGGCGTGAAGACGCGGCTGACGGCGGACTGGCTGACACCAGCCAGTTGGGCGACCTGAAGGGATGTTACTTTTTCGGCCATCAATCTGCTGTCCAACCCCCGTCGATAAGCATTGACGTGCCGGTAACCAGCGCAGAGGCGTCTGACGCGAGATAACGCACCGCGCCCATGATGTCTTCGACCTCTCCGACCCGGTCCAACTTGATCTTTTCCATGATCCACGCGGCGCGTTCAGGATTGTCGAAAGTGGATTGGGTCAGGGGGGTTCTGATGAAAGTCGGGCAGACAGTGTTGATCCGAATGCCCTGTTTGCCCCATTCGATGGCCATGGATTTGACCATGCCCTCAAGCCCATGTTTGGTCGCACAATAAAGCGCCCGGTCGACACCGCCGACGTGCCCCATCTGGCTGGAGATGTGGATGATCGATCCCGGCTTTCCTGCCAAGATCAAAGCGCGGGCGGCGTAGGCCGACAGGAAATAGGCCGAACGCAAATTGACGTTGGTGACAACATCAAAGTCATCGGGCGTGGTTTCGATGGCCGGGCTGTGGCGCGCCAGGCCCGCTGAATTCACCACGATATCGAAGGTGCGGTGATCGAAAAGCTTTTTCAGGGCATCCAGATCACCCTGATCCATCACAAGCGCTTCGGCCGACCAGCCGTGATCTCGCAAGGCGGAGACGGTGTCATTCAACCGGTCCGCCCCTCTGGCCGCACAAACAACATGCGCGCCTGCCTCGGCCAAAGCCACCGCACAACCCTGACCGATACCCGACGAGGCTCCGGTAACGAGGGCTGATTTTCCGTTCAGAGAAAACGAAGGGGTGCGTGGCAATTCCGTCATCAGCGCATTCCATCCGGTATTTCAATACGGCCCAAATTGCGGGCCTTGTTGAATTCCCGCAGGCGGGCAAAGACGTCAACGCCAAGCTGCCGGTAGGCATCCAGCAAATCAACCAGCACCCAGTTTTCCCGGATCCTGCCGTTTTCCAAACGCCAGAAATCGAGGCTGCGCATGGTGATCTTCTTGCCTGACGGAGCGATGCCCATCCAACCATCGTCTGTGACGGTCTGGATCATGTTGGGCCAGCCCGTCACGGCCGCATATTCCCCGTCACCGAAGAAGTGATAGGTGATGTCGTCCACGAACTGCCCGCGATCCGGCATACCGTTCAGAAATGGGATCTGATGCCAATTTCGGAACCCCGCGTACCCGCGCCCGGTGCCGATGCCCGAAGGGCCGTACCAGTTCATGCGCGGGTGCCAGAACCGTTCCATCTCCATCACTTCGGGGCCGCCTTGGGACGGGTGTTTCTTGAGATGCTCCAGCATGTCGATGATATGCTGGCAGGTCTGTTTGCCCTTGGCTTCATCATAAGGGCCGGGGACAAACCCGTCCTGGGTGGCAGGGCCGGGGACATGCCATTCACGGCCCAGACTTGGCGCCATCGGCCAGGCACTCGCCTGCATCATGACTTCGGGGATGTCCCAAAGGGCCTGCATCTCGACGATCTTGCCGTTTTCGAAGCGGTAAAATTCATGAAACCGCATCGTGACTTGATGACCCGTCGGCGGGATGTCCAGCCAGGGGCCGGTGAAAACACCGGTGTAATACCCACCACATCCGACCCAATCTGCGCCGAACTCATCCGGGCCGGCCATGACGATGTAATCCCGTCGTTCAAGATCGGGCCAGGCCGCCAGTAAGTCTTTGTAGCCAGTGTCATAGAACGCATCACTGCCGACGCTGTCCCCAAAGGGATGACACAGACGGAACACGGCATCCAGTGACGTGACCTCCGCCAAAGCCCGGCGTACGCCGGCCTCATCGAAATCGTACATCGCAGCCCTGAGCGGTTCGATCAGGGCCTTGTGATGTGTGTGTTTGTCACTCATTCAGCAGCGTCCCGGTAAGGGGCGGGCGCACCGTAGGGAACATTGATTCCGCCATATCGGCGCACACGAACGTTGCATTGTTCCGCGTGGCCAACGAACCCTTCGAGCATGCACAGGCGCGAGCCATACTCGCCGATCAGCGTCGCGGCCTCATCCGTCAGAACTTTTTGATAGCTGTGCGTCTTCAGGTATTTACCAACCCAAAGACCACCCGTGTAACGCCCGGCTTTTTTGGTGGGCAGCGTGTGGTTTGTGCCAATCACCTTGTCCCCGTTCGAAACATTGGTGCGCGGCCCAAGGAACAACGCCCCATAGCAGGTCATGTTTTCAAGGAACCAGTCGTCTCGGTCGGTCATCACCTGTACATGTTCCGAGGCGATGTCATCGGCAACCTGCAACATCTCATCATAAGTGTCGCAAACGATCACCTCACCATATTCGTCCCACGACACCTTCGCGGTATCCGCGGTTGGAAGGATGCCCAGCAGCCGGTCGACCTCGGCCAGGGTGTCATTGGCCAGATTGCGTGAGTTGGTCAGCAGAACGCAGGGGCTGTTGTATCCATGCTCGGCCTGCCCCAGCAGATCGGTTGCGCACAGCTCCGCATCTGCGGCGGTCTCGTCGGCAATGACCATCGTTTCGGTCGGCCCTGCAAAAAGATCGATCCCGACACGACCGAACAACTGACGTTTGGCTTCCGCGACAAAGGCGTTGCCGGGGCCAACAAGCATGTGAACCGGATCGATTGTTTCGGTGCCCAATGCCATGGCTCCGATGGCTTGAATGCCGCCCATGACATAGATCTCATGCGCGCCACCCAGGTGCATGGCGGCAATTACCGCTGCATTGGGTTTGCCCTGAAACGGGGGTGTGCATGCTATGATGCGCGGAACACCGGCGACCGAGGCGGTCGCCACCGACATATGCGCCGAGGCGACCATCGGGAATTTGCCGCCCGGAACATAGCAACCCACGGATTGCACCGGGATGTTCTTGTGCCCCAGAATGACACCGGGCAGGGTTTCGACCTCGATGTCCAGCATTGAATCCCGCTGCGCCTGCGCAAAGTTGCGCACCTGTTCCTGCGCGAATTTGATATCGGCCAGCTCACGATCGGACAATTGCCCGATCAGGTCATCAATTTCCTGCTGGCTCAGGCGGAACGAGGCAGGTGAGTAGTTGTCGAACTTCTCACTCAACTCGCGCACCGCGGCATCCCCACGGGTTTCGATGTCTTTCAGCGTCGCTTCAACCACGGCACGGGTCTTGGCATCATCTTCCGCCCGATCCGCATCGGATTTGCCGCGTTTAAGATACTCGATTGCCATCTTTCCAATCCTCAGTTTTCCGGCCGTGGCGGAGTCTTCTCGCCGCGGTCAAATGCTTCCCAGCCTTCGCCGTTGAACAGGTCCACGCCCAGCTGAGCCGCAACGTGGGCAAAGTCGACATTCACCCAGTTGTCGACAATTTTGCCGTCGACCACTTTCCAGAAGTCCATGTACCTGATTTCGACACGCTTGCCTGTGGGGGCAATGCCCAGAAATTCGCCGGAATGCGTGGCTTCCTGGCGGCCGAAGGCGGCGGCCCATTCACCCATGTAAAGGCGCGCTTCGTCAACGCAGACCTTATCCGAAAACGCGGCTTGAAACGGGCGCTGCCAGTTATCCTGAAATTCCTGCAGGCCGGTCTTGGTGCCGCAGCCCTGATTGCCCATCCAGCGAAAACCTTGGGCGAAGAATTCACCGATGTCATCAATGCGGTGATCATTCAGACCATCAACCATCGTTTCGATCACGCGGCGCGTGTCTTCCGTCTTGCTCATGTCCGTGTCGCGGGTCAGAACCGCTTGTTCGGGACGGGAACCTTTCATTTTTCTATCCTTTGAGGTTGCCGAAGGGAGGGATTGGGACGTGCGGCCCCAATGCTCAGAAAGTCCCTCGGCATCCTGTTCAGCGCCGGGTGGCGCGACATGGCGTTATGTCGGGCGTTCTTGCTCATCAGCCTTTCACTGCCCCGGCTGTCAGACCGCTGACAATCTGGCGCTGGAAAATCAGCACAAGGAAGATCAGAGGCGCGGTGATCGATACGGCAGCGGCAACCGCAACGACCTGATCGGTTGTCGTCGTCTCGCGATTGAACATGCCGACGATGGCGGGAACCATGGTCTGGTTCTGCGCATCAAGCAGCAGCGCGGTGACCAGAAAATCGTTGTACGCCAGCAAGAAGCTGAACAGTCCTGTGGTGATCACGCCTGGCCACATCACCGGCATGATGACACGGCGGAAGGCCTGAAAGTGGCTGCACCCATCCACGCGGGCGGCCTCATCCAGCTCGGCCGGGATGTTCTGGAAGAACGAGCGCAGCATCCAGATCGTGAAGGGCTGATTGATCGCGACCAGAACAGCGATCACCGCAAAAGGCTTGCCGTACAAGGTTGGTGCGTTCTCACCCAAGATCGGGCTGAGCCATTCGGCCGAGTTGATGAACACCGGCAGATAGCCCGCCACCAGAACTGAATGCGGTAATGCCCGAAACACCAGTGCGACGATCAGGATCCAGAAGGCCAAAGTTGATCCTGACCGCGCCAGACCGTAGCCCGCCAATGTGCCCACGGTCAGCGACACCGTCACCACGCCCGTCGTTACGATCAGCGAGTTCTTGAAGTTGTTTGAAAAGCCCCGGTCGATCCAGACGGTTTTGTAATGCTCGGTCGTCAGACCAAGCACATCCCGTCCCAGTGGGCCAAACAGCGGGTTCAACACGTTCAGGATTGCAGGCAGGACCACGAAGAAAACCAACAGGAAACCCACCAGCAAGGACAGCACACCGATCAGCCATCCAAACCATTCCTGACCGGGCTTGGTGTAGGACTTTATCATCGAAGGCAGTGTTTTGGTGGCAGCGAAGATCGTGCCCCAGATAACCGCGATACCCAGAATGATATCCAGCAGCGACAAGCCCTTTCCGACGCTCAGCGTGGCCGGCCCGAAGATCACGTTCAGCGCGTTGCTGTCGAACGCATCGACGGGTGACTTGAAGCTCATCACCACGATCCAGAAGATCGGAAAGGCCGCGATCAGGCACCAGAGCGCAAGGAAGATGTTCGAGGTCAACCGCAGGCTGAAGGGCTGGCGAAGCGCACGCGAGGACATGTCAGTGACCTCCTTTATGGTCGCGCCATGTTCGGCGCAGCGGCAGGATAAGCAGGATGACGACACCGATCATGGTCAGCATCGAGTTGGCGGACGCCCGGCTGATCGACCGGTTGCCGGCCTGATCCGGCGTCAGGTAATCGAAGGTCAGCCACTGTAGCGAGATGACGTAGCCCTGGCTCGAAAAACCGACGATCTCTTCGAACACGCGGTAGCTGTCCATCAGGTGGATCATCGACACGAAAATGATCAGCGGCATCAGGTGTGGAATGACGATGTATTTCAGGCGCTGCCAACGGGTCGCACCGTCAATCACGGCACTTTCAAGACTGTCCTGATTGACCGTTTGCAGCCCGGCGTAGAAGACGATTGCTGCAAAGGGTGCCACATGCCACACGCGGTAGAGCATCATCAGTATTTCGATGGTCCAGGCTTGGGCGAAAAGGGCGATGTCCCGGTTCAGCCACCATTCCATCATTGCGGTCAGGATGCCGTCGCCCCGGAACAGCCAGTTGATCGACAGCACTCCGATCACGGGTGTGATGATGAAGGGCAGCAAGGATACAAAGATAACCGGCCCGCGGATGGACCGCGCCGCGTTGTTGATCAGTATTGCGATCCCAAGCCCGCACCCGACCACCAGTGGCAGAGTGATCAATGTGAAGGTCAGGGTGAACCGAAGCGCCTTCCAGAAGTTGATCGTGGACAGCACATGCCAACTGCCGTCGCTTATGGCGCGCCATGCGCGTTCAGGCTCCAATACGTTGCGATAGCTTTGCAAGCCGACATATTGGGTTTGGGTAATGACTTCGCCATGTTCGTCGAGCTTTGGCTGCGAAACCATCTCGGTCACGCAGGTCTGCGTCAGGAAACCGGGCGTGCAGGTTTCCTTTTCGACCGTCTCATAGATCGGCTGAGTCACGTAAAAACTCTGCTGGAACACGCTGACCAGAGGAAACGCGATAAAGAGAAGCATCATAAAGACAGAGGGGCCGACAAATGCGGCAAATGTCCGGAAATTCATGGCTCTGCCTTTCTCATGACTCTCGAGGGGAAGGGGCGGGAGGGCCGTAGCCCTCCCACGGGAGGATCAGTTGCTGATCAGACCTGCTTCTTTCGCGGCAGTGATGTAATCTGCCTCGATATCCGCTAGCGTTGTCTGAGCATCCTTGGCGCCGGTCAGGTAGTCGGCCAGACCGTTGCCCAGGGCGGTGTGCATGATGCCCATCGGGCCAGATGCCGGGTACGCTTTTGCGCCCGCTTCAGCCGAAGCGGCTGCTCCTGCCGCCAAAGCACCCGCTGAATAGGCAGGGCTCAGCCAAACAGCGACGTCGTTGTTTGCGCTGACCATTTCGCCGTCCATGCCCTCAAGCGCGACGCGGAATGCGGCGTCGGCCTCTTCGTCGCTCATGTTCGAAGCGAGAACGATGCCATCCCACCAGATGGTGGTTGCCGGCGCTGCCGAACCCATAGGAGCGGCTGCCATGGTGACTTTGCCGACGACCTGGCTTTCGGCCTCATCATTCATCGCGGCGGCACGGCTGGCCCAAAGGTTCGCCATGGCGATCTTGCCCTGCTGGAACTGTTGCTGAACGTATGTCGAGTCGGAAACCAGATATTCCGGATCCATGTACTCGGTCATGGCTTTCAGTGTTTCCAGCGCAGCGACGCCCTGCTCGTTGTTGATCGTTGGAACGTTGCCGTCGCCAAAGAACGAGCCGCCTTCGCCAAGGTACATGTTGACGAATTCCTGGCCGAGGTTCCAACCGGTCTTGAACGTTCCCCCGATTGGATAGTCCATGACGCCGGCTTCTTTGATCTTGGCGGCCGCTGCCAGGACGTCATCATAGGTTTTTGGTTCTTCGATGCCCAGTTCAGCCAGAACATCATCGCGATACATCAGGTGCTGCGCATTCACCATCATCGCAATGGCCATGGTCTTGCCATCGACCTTGATCAACTGGTTGGGAAGCAGGTCCTGGCCGTATTTTTCGACCAGATCATCCAACGGACGGATCGTGCCTGCGTTCAGCAACGGCACCAGGGTCGCGTTTGAAACACCGCCGATCTGATAAAGCGCGGGATCCGCAGCAAATGCTTCGGGCTGCTTTTCACGGAATTCCTGATCCAGCGATGCGCTGAAATTGCCGCATTCTGCCATCGCATCGGTGACGGCTTTCCACGCTTCAAAACCGGCGGACAGCGATTTTAGCGGCACTTCGTTTTCAAAGGCGCAATCTGCCCACGCGCCGCTGGCGGCGATGGACATGGCACCGGCCATGAGGATCGTCTTGAGTTTCATAGGTTTCTCCCTGTCAGGATCGGTCCGTCGTCGACGTCCGGACCGGTGTTATGCCCTTGCGGGCCGTTTGTGGGGTCAGCCCCCGATCCGCGCACCGCTTCCAGCTTCGAAGAGGTGACAGATTTCCGTCGGCACCGAGAACGAGACCGTCTCGCCAATCTCGGCGCGGAATGCTTTGTCTGCTTTCACCGAAACCAGAGCTCCGCCGACCCGAACCGAGATCATGGTCGCGTCGCCCAGCAGTTCCAGCGTATAGATCGGAGCGGTGATCTGACCTTTGCCATCGGCAAGGCTGGCATCTTCGGCCCTGAAACCCAGTGTCATTGGGCCATCCGGTGCATCCACCGCAATTTCGACATGTTCTGCGCGGAATATTCCGCCCGCCACTTCGCCGTCCATCAAATTCATGGCGGGTGAACCGATGAAGCTGGCGACGAACGTATTCGCGGGACGGTCATAAATTTCGGTCGGGCTTCCGACCTGCTGAACCACGCCATGTTTCATCACGACGACGCGGTCCGCAAGGGTCATGGCCTCGATCTGGTCGTGGGTGACGTAAATGGTGGTGACTGCCAGCTCATGGCTCAGATTCTTGATCTGGGCACGTGTGGAAACCCGCAGCTTGGCGTCCAGATTGGACAACGGCTCGTCCATCAAGAACACGTTGGGTTCGCGCACGATGGCACGTGCAAGTGCCACACGCTGTCTCTGACCACCGGACAACTCGGCTGGCTTGCGATGCAGGAAATCGTCCAGTTCAACCATGGCGCTGGCGCGGCGCACTTTCTCGTCGTGTGTTGCCGGGTCGATACCACGCACTTTCAGCGGAAAGCGGATGTTCTCGTAAACGTTCATGTTGGGATACAGAGCGTAGCTTTGGAACACCATCGCCACGTCACGGTCCTTGGGTTCGAGATCATTGACCACGTTGCCGTCGACAAGGATTTCGCCCTCCGTCACGTCTTCGAGGCCGGCGATCATGCGCATGGTGGTTGTCTTGCCGCAGCCTGATGGGCCGAGCAGCACCAGAAACTCACGATCTGCAATCGTCAGGTCGAAATTGTGAACCCCAACGAATGAGCCCCATCGCTTGCCGACGTTCCGCAATTGAATTTCCGCCATGGTGCCCCCTGCAAGGAATCGTTTTGCATACGTTTGCAAAACTGTAATTCGCATGTATCAAATCAGGCAAGACTTTTTTGCATACGTATGCAAAAATAACGGGGTAATCCGACTCAACCTGGCTTCGCGCCGCTCGCAAAACTTTGACTACAATGGTAAATACCGTGAACTTTCAGACAGAAAAAAAACTGGTCTCTGCGTTTCACACCGCATTGGAATCCGCCGCAGTGACGGAAACTCCGACGGTGATGAGCCAATTCTGCGCTTCGGATTCGAGGTGGCGCGGCTTTCATCCGTTCAACGAAATCAACGGCGCCGAACAGGTTGCCCGGAAATTCTGGCAGCCGCTGAAGGGCAGCCTTGCTCATTTGCGGAACCGAGTGGATATTCTGTTTGCGGGGCAAAACTCGTTGCGGAAAGAAACCGACGTTTGGGTTGTCGCCATGGGCCATCTGGTGGGGCTGTTCGACCGACCGTGGTTGGGTATTCGCCCAACCGGCAAGATGGCGTTCCTGCGATATTGCGCGTTCTACAAGGTGGCCGGTGACAGAATTGTCGAAACGGCGATGTATTTCGACATCCCGCACCTGATGGTCCAGGCCGGCCAGAATCCGTTCCCCCCGCAGACCGCGGCACATCTGGTGCAGCCCGGACCAAGGACCCATGATGGTTTGCTGCATGATGAGCAACCCGCTGACGAAGGCGAAAAAACGCTGGCGGTCATCAACGCGATGATCGCGGATCTGGGCCGTTGGGACAGCGGACTGTCGCTGGAAGAAGAATTGGCGCGTACGTGGCACCAGGACATGATCTGGTGGGGCCCCGAAGGAATTGGCGCGACCTACACGATCGAACGCTATGCCAGGCAACACTCCGGACCGTTTCGCGCTGCCTTCACGGACCGGTCAAAGACCAATCACGTCTGCCGTCTGGCCGAAGGGCATTACGGCGGTTTCTTTGGATGGCCCAACTTCACGGCCACGCCCACAGGGGGTTTCATGGGGATGCCAGCCACCGGAAAACCCGGTGAATTCAGGGTGATCGATATCTATCGCCGCGTCGAAGACAAGCTGGCCGAAAACTGGATCTTCATCGACTTGCTGCATTTCTGGAAAGGGCAGGGTGTGGATATTCTGGCGCGCACCACCGGGATTGAAGCATCATGAGGATAGATGCGCATCACCACCTGTGGGACCTTTCGGCCGTGCACTACCCCTGGCTTATGGAGAAAGGTATCGTTCGATTTTTCGGCGATCCGTCTTCCATCCAGCGGGACTATTTGCTCCCAGAGTTTCGCGCGGACGCCGAAGCCATGGGGTTCGGCGCTTCGGTTCACATTCAGGTCGGCGCCGCTGAGCCCTGGACCGAGGCGCAGTGGGTACAATCCGTTGCCGACCAGTTCCCTGACTGGCCGTTGGTGCAGGTGGCATTCTGCGATTTGACCTCGGATGATCTGGATGCACAGCTCGACCGTCTTCAAACCCTGCCTTCGGTGCGCGGCGTTCGTCAGATTATCGGCCGCGCTCCGGGTGAAGACGCCTCAACTGGCACGAACGCGTTGCTTGAAGACCCAAAGTTCTTGACTGGTCTGAAGCAACTGGGCGCGCGCGGTCTTTCCTTTGATCTTCAGCTGCTGCCAGAGCTGATGGGTCAAACCGCGAATATCCTTGCACAGGCCTCGGAGACCCGGATCGCTCTTTGCCACGCAGGGTCGCCATACGACCGGACCCCGCAAGGGTTGCGACGGTGGGCAGATGAATTGACGGCCTTGTCAAACCTGCCACATGTCTATTGCAAACTCTCCGGCCTGGGAATGTTCGACCACGATTGGAATGCTGAGAGCGTCTCGCCGATCGTTTCAACCTGCCTGTCCCAATTTGGCGCCGATCGTTGCATGTTCGGATCGAATTTCCCGGTCGACAGCCTTACCTCGACCTACAGGGAAACCGTTTCCCGGCATGAGACGCTCATCCCGGGGGCGATGCTGGACGACGTCTTTCGCGGCACGTCAGAACGTTTCTATCGCATTGAATAGCGCCGGAATTGACAAACCGGGTTCGCTGCACCGGTTTTCTGAAACGGCTTGGCAACCTCGGCGCGCCGGCTCTGAGGCTGACCGGCGGCCCGCAGGTTCATGTCACCTGTTTCCTTTGATCATCCATTCCCATCGAACACATAATCGGGCTGTTTCTTTGGCGAGACTGAAATGTCGACTTGTCCGACAGTCCGGACCAATTGTTCAGGATCAGGCTTTGCGCGACGGCACCGCCCAGCGTGGTGCCGGGACCCGTAACAATGAAAAGATCCGGCGCGAACTCATGCGCGGCCTGTGCGATGGCATGGGTGAAATCATAAGTTTCCCTCACTTGGTGGCCCAGGGTGTAATCCCAAAGCGCATTCGGGTCGCATGCTCCGGGCCACCATATCCGGCCACGCCCGTCGATCAGGGGCAGGTCCGGCTGCCGGAACAGGCCAGGGCTCAGTTGTGTGCGGCCCTGCGCCGAAACCGGAGCCTGAAGATGCGAATGGAACCCGGCATGGTTGGCCAATCGCATGGGAAAACGTTCCTGAACCACCGGTACGGCCTTTTCGAACGCGGCCAGACCGGCGTCGTCGCCTGCAAGCACCAACATGCCGCCCAGATCAATCGACAGGGTCAGCGTCGCATCGGTTCGGTCGATGTCATCCACCAAGGCAAGCAGCTCTGCCTTGCGGGCCTGGTCAGGATGCCAGTCGGACTCCATGAAAGGATAGATCAATTGACCACCGATCATGTTTTCCTGCATCAGAGTGCCCATGGTGTTGACCACCTCGAACCCTCCTTCGGCGGACAGCGCACCGCCGCAGGCCAGTGCCGAATACCAGCCCATCGAATTTCCCGTCACCGCAACCACTTCGATTTTGTCAGGATTGATGGCGCGGAAATCACCCAAAGTCGCGGCATAGATCAAAGCAGATGCATTGTCGCCGCGCGTGTGCTTGGCAATGGAATATCGGGCGGCACCGTCCAGTTCGCTGAGCGTGTCTTGCCCCTGCGCGCGCCGCATATCATCAAAGCGCCTCAGAAGCGCTTTGTCACTGAATTGCCGGCCCAGGACGCCCAGTTCGGGTTTGTTGTAAGTACCGCGGCCAGGGCAGATGACGACGGCAGTTTGTTTGGCGGAACTCATGTGCCGACCTCCATCAAGGATCGCGCGGCGGCTTCGATGCTGTCCTTCGATGGCATGGTCGCAGCATAGGCCGGGCCCGTGGCGATAAAGCTGTCTTCTGCGGTGATGCGGGCCAGCGGCACATCGCTTGTTTCATGAAAATGCGCCATCAGAGCTTCGGCCACGCCGCCATGGTGGCGGGTTTCGTCGACGATCAGGATGCGTTTGGCCCCGGTCACGGCCTGTGTCAGTGCCGCTTTGGGCAAAGGGGACAACCAGCGCATATCGATGATCCGTGTCTTGATCCCGTCGGCCAGCAAGGCCGCGCATGCCTGATGGCTGAGATAGACGCCGTTTCCAAAGGTGACGATGGCCAGATCGTCGCCGTTACCGTCCACGCCCACCTCGCCGAAGCCGATCTTTTCAGAAGGGTCGGGATAGGTTTGCATCCAGCCGCCGTCTCCGGCCTCGTGCAGGTCCCGCATCGGGTAGAGGGCGATGGGTTCGAGGAAAACGACCAGCCGCTGTTCTTCACGCGCAAGGCGCACGCATTCACGCAGCATCCGCGCGGCGTCGGCACCGTTCGACGGGCAGGCCAGGATCAGGCCCGGGATGTCGCGCAATACAGCGACCGAGTTGTCATTGTGGAAATGTCCGCCAAACCCTTTTTGATACCCCAGCCCGGCAATGCGCACGACCATCGGGTTGGTGTATTGACCATTCGAGAAAAAGGGCAGGGTGGCGGCCTCACCTCGCAGCTGGTCTTCGGCATTGTGAAGATAGGCCAGAAACTGGATTTCCGGCATTGGCGTGAACCCGTTCTGAGCCATGCCGATCGCCAGGCCCAGGATCGACTGTTCGTCCAGCAACGTGTCGATCATCCGGTCAGGGCCAAACCGTGTTTGCAGCTTTTGGGTCACGCCGTAAACGCCGCCCTTGCGCCCGACATCTTCGCCCATCATGACGATCTCGCCATGTTCCAGCATCAGATCGGTCAGTGCCCAGTTGATCAATCGCGACATGATCTGCGGTTCGGAATGGGCCTTGAGATCGCCGCCGAACACCTCGGCCCTACGCTCGGGTGAAGGGCCGTTGGTCGGCGCGCAGGGGCGTGCCGGCGGGATCAGGCTGGCCATCACCTCTTTTGCGTTTTGCAGGCGAGGGCGCGTGATGGCCTGATCGGCCACGCGGGCGACCCGGGCGCAGGTATCATTGTAGACGCTCAGCGCCTGTTCCGGGCTCATCGCGCCGCACTGATCCAACAGGCGCACGGAATGCAGCAGCGGGTCGTTGGCTTCTTCGGCCTCAACCTCGGCCTTTGGCATATAGGTGGTTGGCATATCGGCCCCGGCGTGACCGTACAGGCGAACAGTCCGAACATGCAGGAAAGCAGGTTTCCTGCGGCTGCGCACATAGTCGGCCGCCTGTTGCGCAACGCGATAGGTGTCGAACAGATCCAACCCGTCGCACGAGAAATACTTCAGGCCCGGACGGTTAGCGAATGTGGCCGCGATCCAGCCTTTCGGCGTTTTGGTCGAGATACCGATCCCGTTGTCTTCGCAGCAGAACAGAAGGGGCAGAGGCACAGATTGAAAGGACGTCCACTGCGCCGTGTTGAACGCGCCCTGTGCGGTGGAGTGGTTGGCCGAGGCATCCCCGAACGAGCAATAGACGATGGCATCCTCGGGCATGTCTGCATGTTCAGGGCGATGACGCCGTGCAGCAGCGACGGCATATGCCGCGCCGACCGCCTTCGGCAGATGGCTGGCGATGGTCGAGGTCTGCGGCGGAATGCACAGCGCTTTCGATCCCAGAACCTTGTGACGCCCGCCACTGATCGGATCCTCGGAAGACGAGGCAAAGGACAGCAGAATATCCCATGTCGGGCTTTGGCCCGGCACCTGATCCGCGCGGGCAATCTGAAAGGCCGCATCGCGGTAGTGCAGAAAGGCCGGATCGGTCGGGCGCAGGGCCGCGGCAACGGCCGCCATGCCCTCATGCCCGGACGACCCGATCGTATAGAACCCCTGGCCCGCCTTCTGCATCGCGCGGCTTTGCCGGTCCAGCGCGCGGCTCAGGCATTGCGCCCTGTAAAGCGCGACGGCTTGATGACCGCTCAGCGGCCCGGCCGCTGCGGACCCTTCGGGAAAGTCCCGCGCCGCAACACGGCGCAGGAAATTGTCATGCACGATTGCGGCGCGATCCATGTCAGATGTCCTTAGGCGAAGGCTTGCAGACCTGTCTGCGCACGGCCAAGGATCAGGGCATGCACATCATGGGTGCCTTCATAGGTGTTGACGGTTTCAAGGTTCACCATGTGGCGGATCACGTGGAAGTCCTGACTGATCCCGTTGCCACCATGCATGTCGCGGGCATGGCGGGCGATCTCAAGTGCCTTGCCGCAATTGTTCCGTTTGATCAGGCTGACCATCTCGGGCGCGGCGCGGGCTTCGTCCATCAGGCGACCCACGCGCAACGCGGCTTGCAGGCCCAGCGTGATTTCGGTCTGCATGTTGGCAAGCTTCAGCTGGAACAGTTGTGTCTGCGCAAGCGGACGGCCGAACTGTTTGCGGTCAAGCCCATATTGCCGGGCCGCGTGCCAGCACGCCTCGGCGGCACCCATCGACCCCCAGGCAATGCCGTAACGCGCACGGTTCAGACAGCCGAACGGGCCTTTCAAACCTTCGACGTTGGGCAGCAGGGCATCCTCGCCGACCTCGACATTGTTCATCACGATCTCACCGGTGATCGAGGCGCGCAAGGACAGCTTGCCTTCGATCTTGGGGGCCGACAGTCCAGCCGTTCCCTTGTCCAGAACAAAGCCCTTGATCTTGCCGCCATGCGCCTCGGATTTGGCCCAAACGACGAACACATCGGCGATCGGGGCGTTCGAGATCCACATTTTCGACCCGTTCAGCACATAGCCGCCCTCGGTTTTCTTCGCGACAGTCTTCATCGAGCCGGGGTCCGAACCGGCATCGGGTTCCGTCAGCCCGAAGCAGCCTATAAATTCGCCGGTTGCCAGTTTGGGCAGGTACTTCTGGCGCTGCTCTTCGGTGCCGTAAGCGTAGATCGGATACATCACCAGGCTGGACTGCACCGACATCATCGAACGATAGCCGCTGTCCACACGCTCGACCTCGCGCGCGACCAGACCATAGGTCACATAGCTGGACCCAATGCCGCCATATTCCTCGGGGATGGTTGTCCCCAGCAAACCCATCTCACCCATCTCGCGAAAGATGGCCGGGTCGGTTTCTTCATTGGCAAACGCGGCAGTTACCCGAGACAGCAGCTTGTCCTGCGCGTAGGCATGCGCAGCGTCACGAACCATGCGTTCGTCTTCGGCCAGCTGGTCTTCCAGCAGGAACGGGTCGTCCCAGGTAAAGGGGCCAAGGTGCGGGGAGGATTGAGGTTTCATGCAAGTTTCCTTTCCACAGCGGTTTTCAGACGCGCAAGGCCCGCTGCAATTGTATCTTCAGCATATGCGAACGACAGGCGAAGATGGCCCGGCATCCCAAAGGCGCGGCCGGGCACCAGGGCAACGCCGGCATCTTCCAGCAACCACGTGCAGAATTCCGCGTCGCTGTCAAATGGCCCGCCTTGTTCCTTCAACAGGCCAGTGCAGGACGGAAAGGCGTAAAACGCCCCGTCCGGGGTGGAACAGCGCAGCCCGGGTACTGCGTTCAACCCGTCGACGACCAGATCGCGGCGCGCGGCAAAGAGGGCGCGGCGCTCCTCCAGCAACTCGGGGTCGCAAGTGATTGCGGCCAGCGACGCCCATTGCGAGATCGAGCATGCCCCCGATGTGACCTGACCCTGAACAGCGACCATGGCGCTTATCAGATCGGACGGTCCGATCCCCCAGCCGATGCGCCATCCGGTCATCGACCACGCCTTGGCCACACCGTTGACGATCAGCATGCGATGGGTTAGCGCCGGGGCGGCCTCGGCCGCGGACGTGAAAGGTGCAAAGCTGAGATGGCGATAAATCTCATCGGCCAGAACCCAGACCTGCGAGTGGCGCTCCAGCACGTCTGCCAGCCCCGCAAGTTCTTCCTTCGAGTAAATCGCGCCCGACGGGTTCGAGGGTGAATTCAGCATCAGCCAGCGCGTGCGCGGTGTGATGGCGGCCTGCAATTGTTCAGGCAGCAGTTTGAAGCCCTGCTCCATCGGGCAGGGCAGAACAACCGGCACCCCACCTGCCATCCGAACAATATCGGAATAGCTGGTCCAATAGGGGGCGGGCATGATGACCTCGTCGCCGGGGTTAAGGCTGGCCAGCATGGCATTTGCGATCACCTGTTTCGCGCCTGTTGATACGATGACCTGAGCCATCTCGGCACCTGCCTGTCGGGCAATTTCCGTGCGCAGTTCAGGCACACCCGCAGTGGGCGGGTACCTGGTTTTGCCCTCCAGTGCCGCTGAATGCGCAGCTTCGACCACATGGGGCGGGGTCGGCAGGTCCGGTTCGCCGGTAGACAGCGCCAGAATATCACGCCCCTGGGCGCGCAGGCGGGCGGCGGCCTCTGAGATCTGGACGATTTCCGACAATTCGATACCGTTCAACCGGTCAGCGCGCTGGAACACCATGAACCTTCCTCTGCAAACAGGTTCGGTTTTAGCCACAAAGTCACTTGAGAAAAATACGCCAATGAGTATCTTTTCAGTGACTAAAACTCATGAATAACATGCCCCGGATCAACTCACTGCCATCGCTGGCCCTTATGCGCAGTTTCGAAGCCGCCGCGCGCCATGAAAGCTATACCATGGCGGCCGAAGAGCTTGGCGTGACGCAAAGCGCGATCAGCCGCCAGGTCCGAGAGCTTGAGGCCGCGATTGGCGTTACGCTGTTTCGGCGGGTTGGACGCGCAGTGCGCCTTTCCAAAGCGGGGCGGGCCTTGCGGGACGAGCTGGCAGGTGATCTTGAACGTCTCAGTGGTACGATCAACCGTGCGATTGCAGCCGGAGACGGTGCGTCGCTTTTGACCCTGGCCGTCCTACCCACCTTTGCGACACGGTGGCTGGTGCCGCGCCTGGCGGATTTCAAAACGCGCCATCCCGGGATCGAACTGGATCTGCACTCTTACACGACGCCTTTCAGCCTTGAAGAACGACGTATGGATCTGGCCATCCATTTCGGGCAGGAGGATTGGCCGGGCGCGCAATTGCGCAGGTTGTTCCCCGAGCGTCTGGTGGTCACGGCAGCACCCGCGCTGCTGAGACGTCACAGGCTGGACACCCGCGCGCAAACCTTTGAGCTGCCGCTTTTGCATCTGACCTCGCGCCCCGAGCTGTGGTCTACCTATCACTCTCAGCTCGGGCTGGATCCGGGAGCGGTTTTTCCGGGGATGCGGTTTGATCAGTTCTCGATGCTGATCGAGGCCGCCGTCGTCGGTTTGGGTGCCGCCATTCTGCCCTCGTATTTGATTGAAGAAGAGCTGGCGTCCGGCGTTCTGACCGAAATCGGCCAGATCGCCAACACGTCGAACAGCGCCTATTACATCGCGACGCCAACAGGTCAGAAGAACGACGCCGTTCAAGTTTTTGCAAACTGGATCAGCAAGCAGACGCGGGCACGCGCGTAACTGGTCAAATACAGAAGATCGAACTCATTGCCCGCAGGCACATCTCAGGCGAAAATCTGTTTGAGCCAGGTTTCAAACATCTGTTTGGCGGCAGAGTTCGCGTTTGATCTCTGACCATCGACAAGGAAATGGCTCTGTTCGATTGGAACGGCGTCCCCGACAATCGCGATGGACCTTCCGGCCTTGATTGCGGTTCTGGCAAAGCGCTCAAGGATTACTGCGTAACCTCCACCTTCCGCCACGATGTCCACGGCGGCAATTGTCGTGTCCACGGTGAAGCAAGACGCCGCAGGAGAATATTCTGTGCCGAAAGCGGAAAAATACCGGTGCCACATGTCCTGAAATCCCAAAATCTGTATCTGGGGTTTGACCAGCAGTTCTTCCGTCGAAGGCCATTTCCGATCTCGGGATCCGGCTGCAACCGGTACGATACGTTCGTCCGAGATCTTGCTGAACGGCCCGTCGTTCCATTCCCCGTTTCCCAAACGCAGCTCGACATCGACGTTTTCCCTGCCCGCGGATTCTGCCCAGATATTTGAAACCAACCTGATCGATACACCCGGGTGTGCGCGTGAAAACTCGGGCAATCTGCCGGCAAGGAACAAGCTGGCCGTGGAAATCGGCACACGCACGACCAGCTCGTGCTTGTGACCGGAGCCAAACAGGCTTGCGGTCGACAGATCAATATCGCCCAAGGCGCGCCGAACTGAAAACGCATAGGCCTGCCCGACCTCTGTCAGGCTGAGGTTGCGCGCGGCACGAAAGAACAAAGGGCAGCCCAGCTGTGCTTCCAATGAGCGGACGTGCAGGCTCAGGGCCGTCTGTGTGATGCCAAGCTCTTCTGCCGCAGCAGTAAAGCTCATATGCCGTGCGGCGCAGTCAAAAGACCGCAGCCAGACCAGATTGGGCGATTTTGACATTTCCAGCACCAAAAAATTTTATGGATACCGGCGATATTTATTCGTTTTACACGCTGCATTCAACGCCCGTAGATTTCATCAGGGAAAAACAGCGCTGGTCCTCTGATTGGCCACCGGAAAGGGAACGCAGGTATGAAAGTTGGATTCATCGGCCTTGGAAATGTCGGCGGGAAACTCAGCGGCAGTTTGCTGCGCAATGGCGTTGATCTGACCGTACATGATCTGAACTCTGACCTGGTGTCAGGTTTCGTCGACCGCGGGGCAAAGGCTGCCGAGAATCCGGCACAACTGATGCGGGATTGTGATGCGGTGATCACCTGCCTGCCTTCTCCGGCTGCTTCGGACGCTGTGATGCAGGACATGCTGCCCGAAGTGACCGAGGGCAAAATCTGGATGGAGATGTCCACCACGGATGAAGCTGAGGTCAAGCGTCTGGGTGCGATGGTGAAGGAACGCGGTGGTGCTGTCGTCGATTGTCCGGTCTCGGGCGGGTGTCATCGGGCGGATACCGGCAACATTTCGATTTTAGCCGGATGTGATCGCGCCACGTTCGAACGAATTCTGCCCTTTCTGACCACGATGGGGCGTCGCATCCTTCATACCGGTGAGCTGGGATCTGCTTCGGTGCTGAAGGTGCTGACCAACTATCTGGCCACTGCAAACCTGATCACCTGTTCAGAGGCGCTTGTCGTCGCCAAGGCCGCCGGAATGGATTTGAATACGGCGTATGAGGCAATGAAGATCAGTTCGGGGACATCCTTCGTGCATGAAACCGAAAGTCAGGTCATCCTCAACGGATCTCGCGATATCTCGTTCACGATGGACCTGGTGTTGAAGGATATCGGCCTGTTTCAGGAGGTGGCGGATCGCGCCGGGGTGCCGCTGGAGATCAATCCGCTGATGATCGAGATTTTCAAGGACGGGATCGAGAAATACGGACCTCGTGAGTTTTCCCCCAACATCATCCGCCGTCTCGAAGACAAAACCGGGCTGGATATCCGCGCGCCGGGGTTCCCATCGGAAATGCTGGACGATGAACCCGAAGAGCCCGGGTACGAAGTGATCCCGCAAGGATCTGACCTGAAGGCCGCCGAATAGGGCGGTGCGCGGCGGGCAGGAAACGGATCTACAGCATGGCGGATCATCATCCTTGCGCCGTTACATTCGCCGACATGGGGGGATCCTGCACCACGCCTGAAGCAAATCGGCTGGAACGTCTGGCCGTTTTTCGTGCCGCCGTTTCTGAGGGGAGCGGTTCGCTTTCCGCTGCCGGTGTCCGCAAGAAACCGGATGGGCGGGGTAGGTTGCGCAAGGCGCTCGATAACCACCGCCCGTTCCACGAATAGGTCACATCATGTATCGCCGGCCATCACGCAAATATCCTTACGAGCCGCCTCCGGCCTGGTCCTGAAAAAGGCGACTTTATTCAGGAAAGGACAATCACGTGACGACCCAAGATGCGAACCTTCAGGACACCACCAAGGCACGCCCCGCGCCCGGCCCCATGAGCCGCGAATGGCATTGGCACCCGGACTTGCCGGTGAAATACGCCCCGTACTGGAACTGGCCGCCGAAAATCGGCGTCCTGGCGAAATGGGTTTGGCAGAACTGGCTTCAGTTCTCGGACCGCTCGATCTTTCTGGCCTTGGCCTTCCTAGTGGCCTTCTGGGTACAACCCGTCGATGCCGGGCAGGCCTCGTTTGCCTCGGGCTGGATGTCATGGGTATTCATTCGGAACTGGGTGCTGCTGTTGATCGTCGCCGGTGGTCTGCACATGTGGTTCTACGGCGTTGGCGGGCAGGGAAAGCTGCTGAAATACGACCCACGGCCTTACATGAAGCGCCAGAACGCTTTGTACAAGTTCGGCTATCAGACCTGGGACAACATCTACCATTCGATGGTCTTTGGCGCGACATTCCTGTCGATGCTGGAGTGCTTTCTGCGCTGGATGTATGCCAACGACTATATCGCCACGCTCAGCTTCACGGCGCATCCGGTCTGGTTCGTGCTGCTGTTTCCGATCCTGGCGATCTGGCAGAGCTTTCATTTCTACGTGGTGCATCTATTTCTGCATCAGCCATTCATCTACAGACATGTTCACGCCGTGCATCACCGCAACGTCAACACCGGCCCATGGTCGGGCATGTCGATGCATCCGGTCGAGGCTTTGGGGTATCTCAGTGCCATCCTGATCGTGCTGGTGCTGCCCAGCAACCCGGTGCACATGATCTTTCTGGGGTATTGGCTGATGTTGGGTGCCGCCTCGTCTCATTCCGGGTACGAGGCCATCTGGGCGCGCGACCGTCAGGCGTTGTTGATCGGGGCGTTTTTCCACCAGTTGCATCACCGGTATTACGAATGCAATTACGGCAACGCGGAAATGCCCTGGGACAAGTGGTTCGGAACCTATCACGATGGCTCGGAAGAGGCCACGAAACGAACTCGCAACCGCAAACGTGACATGCACGCCAAATAGAGCGGCAGGCAACGCGGCGCGCGCAGGTGGCGCTGCCTCGGCCGATCATTTGTCTTGCCCGACAACGCTTGACTGAACCGACCCCGTTGGCGCAATCCTGACCCTGTACGAAACCGGGCGCGCGGGGCCGGATGGCATTTCCTTCGGGCCCGATTATACTGGGCAAATGAAAGATACCGCTCCAGACTGGTTTGAAACCTGTGTCAGCCGGCTGACCACGACAAGCACCCAGCGGGTGTGGTCTGTTCTGGTCACGATTTTCGGCGATCTGGCGCAGGATGGATCAGATCAGATCAGCGGATCACTCATCACCGCGCTTACGCGTCTGGCGGGGATCAGGGCCGAGGCCACGCGTGTTGCCTTGCATCGTTTGCGCAAGGAAGGCTGGATTGAAAGCACGCGGGTTGGTCGGAACAGTCTACACAGGCTGACCAGCTTTGGCCGCCGTCAAAGCGTTGCAGCCGCGCCGCGTATCTATTCCCGCGACCCGAACATGCCTGATATCTGGCATGTCCTCATCGCCAGCAACTCGGAAAGTTCCCGAAAGGAATTGTCGGACCTGATGCTGACGGGGGATTACTTCTCGCTGAATGCGTCCACGGCCATGGCGCCCGGGCCGATGCCGAATGATCTTGAAGAGCTTCTGGGTTTCGAGAGCGACACGATGTCCGTCCCGAACTGGCTTCGCGACCTGTGCGGGCCGGAGCCGTTGAAAACCGCCTATGATCAGTTCTGGGATGCCATTCAGGTTGTTGAGCGGCTTTTGCCCGCAGAGGGGGCGGGCGATCCGATGCGGTCGGCGGTTCTGCGCGTACTGGTGGTGCATGCCTGGCGACGTCTCGTTCTGCGCCATCCAAGCCTGCCGCCGGTTTTCCTGCCGAACGACTGGAAAGGCGCCGCATGCAGAGAAGCTGTCTCGCACTTGTTGGACAGGCTACCGCGCCCCTCGCTATCGAGCTTGGAAGCCGAACTGATGGACTGACCCACAGCGGGGCAAAGTTCGGGCGAGCTGTTGGATGTCCTGCCATCGCTAAGGGCTGCGTCGTCTTTTTTGCAGTCAAGAACATCTCTTTGGTCAGCAGTCACCTTTAATGTTACAAGATGAGCGACACATGAGAAGATTGAGTAACATAAGACTTGCATCGAATCAGGGGAAGATTTATTAACCGACCAGACGGTTGATATTGTTCCACGGGAACAGGAGTACTCTAAGATGGACGCTTTCATTTGTGACGCGACGCGCACTCCGATCGGACGCTACGGAGGAGCGCTTTCGTCGGTCCGCACAGATGATCTGGCTGCTCTGCCGTTGGCGGCATTGAAGGCGCGCAACCCTCAGGTCGACTGGGCCAGTGTTGACGACGTGATCTATGGCGATGCCAATCAGGCGGGTGAGAGCAACCGAAACGTTGCGCGTATGGCGGCACTGCTGGCGGGTTTGCCGATTGACGTTCCGGGAACGACGGTGAACCGTCTGTGTGCCAGCGGCATGGACGCCGTGGGAATGGCGGCGCGCGGCATCAAGGCGGGCGACTATGATTTGGCCATTGCGGGTGGCGTGGAAAGCATGTCCCGTGCGCCGTTCGTCATGCCCAAGGCAAGCTCGGCGTTCACCCGCAGCAACGCGGTGTACGACACCACGATCGGGTGGCGTTTCGTGAACCCAAAGATGAAGCAGGCATACGGCGTCGATTCCATGCCGCAAACGGCCGACAATGTCGCGGAAGATTATGG
The DNA here is from genome assembly GCF_013033125.1 of Ruegeria sp. HKCCA4008. NCBI lineage: Bacteria > Pseudomonadati > Pseudomonadota > Alphaproteobacteria > Rhodobacterales > Roseobacteraceae > Ruegeria > Ruegeria sp. HKCCA4008. The sequence continues at coordinate 38,519 of NZ_WQDM01000004.1, read as the reverse complement.
TATCAGCCGGGAAGACCAGGATGCCTTTGCCGCGCGCAGCCAGTCCCGCTGGGCCGCCGCGCATGCGGCTGGGGTGTTCAAGGATGAAATCACCCCGGTTTCGGTTCCCCAGCGCAAGGGTGATCCGATTGTCGTTGATACGGACGAGCACCCGCGCCCGGGAACTACGGCAGAAAAACTCGCGGGTCTGAAAGGTGTGAACGGGCCCGACAAAACCGTGACGGCGGGAAATGCGTCCGGTGTGAATGATGGCGCGGCGGCGATCCTGATGGCGAATGAGGCCGCGGCAGCCCAGAACGGTCTGACCCCGATGGCCCGTGTGGTTGGCATGTCGGTTGCGGGTGTTGCGCCACGTGTGATGGGCATCGGCCCGGTGCCGGCCAGCCGCAAGGTGCTGGCCCGCGCAGGGCTGAGCGTGGATCAGATGGACGTGATCGAACTGAACGAGGCGTTTGCGTCTCAGGGTCTTGCCACCTTGCGCGAGCTGGGCCTTCCTGACGACGCGCCCCATGTGAACCCCAACGGTGGCGCAATAGCGCTGGGACATCCCCTTGGCATGAGCGGTGCGCGTCTTGTGCTGACCGCGGCCTATCAATTGAAACGTACCGGCGGGCGCTATGCCCTGTGCACCATGTGTGTGGGTGTCGGGCAGGGTGCGGCCCTTATACTTGAACGCGTGTAACGGAGGAGACGGGACATGTATGCTCAGATGGTAGAATCCGAAGCGTCGAATGAAGATCCGGACAAGCTTGCTGAATTCCAGGCGCGGATCGACGCGGATATCAAGATCGAGCCAAAGGACTGGATGCCTCATGGGTATCGCAAGACGCTGATCCGTCAGATTGGACAGCACGCTCATTCCGAGATTGTGGGCCAATTGCCGGAAGGCAACTGGATCACGCGCGCGCCGACGCTGGAGCGGAAGGCGATCCTTCTCGCCAAGGTGCAGGACGAGGCCGGGCACGGTCTTTACCTGTATTGTGCTGCCGAAACGTTGGGTGTCAGCCGCGATGAACTGACCGAGATGCTGCTGGATGGCCGCATGAAATACTCGTCGATCTTCAATTACCCGACCTTGAACTGGGCCGATATCGGTGCGGTCGGGTGGCTGGTTGACGGGGCGGCGATCATGAACCAGGTGCCGCTGCAAAGAACGTCCTACGGGCCGTATTCGCGCGCGATGATCCGCATCTGCAAGGAAGAAAGCTTTCACCAGCGTCAGGGTTACGATGCCATTCGCAAAATGGCCGAAGGCACGCCCGAGCAACGCAAGATGGCGCAGGATGCGATGAACCGCTTCTGGTACCCGTCACTGATGATGTTCGGCCCCTCCGACAAGGACTCGGTGCATTCGGCACAGTCGATGGCGTGGAAGATCAAGATCAACACCAATGACGAGCTGCGCCAGAAATTCGTCGACCAGACCGTGCCGCAGGCTGAATATCTGGGTCTGACAATCCCTGATCCGGATCTGAAGTGGAATGAAGAGCGGGGGCATTACGACTTTACGGAACCCGACTGGTCGGAATTCTTTGACGTGATCAAAGGCAACGGCCCCTGCAACGTGGATCGGCTGGCCGCGCGCAACAAGGCATGGGACGACGGCAAGTGGGTCCGTGACGGGCTGCTGGCCCACGCCCGCAAGAAACAGGCCGGCAATCTGGCTGCTGAATAAGCTTACCCTGAGGAGGATACCCGATGAATACCGAATGGCCCCTGTGGGAAATCTTCATCCGCGGTCAGCATGGGATGAGCCACCGACATGTCGGTTCGCTACATGCCCCTGACGCGGAAATGGCAATCAAGAACGCGCGCGATGTCTACACCCGCCGCAACGAAGGCGTCTCGATCTGGGTGGTCGAAGCCAACAACATCTCGGCGTCGTCGCCCAGCGACAAAGGCCCGCTGTACGAACCGAGCCAAAGCAAAGTTTACCGCCACCCGACTTTCTTCGACATTCCCGATGAAGTGGGGGCAATGTGATGACCCGGGACGAGGCATTTCTGCAATTCCTGCTGCGGATGGGGGACAACACCCTGATCCTCGGCCATCGTGTCAGTGAGTGGTGCGGCCATGCGCCGGTTCTGGAAGAAGACATAGCGCTGGCCAACACCGCGCTGGACCTGATTGGCCAGACCCAGATGTGGCTGGGCCTTGCGGGAGAGGCCGATGGTGGCAAAAGCGCCGACGAGCTGGCTTTCCTGCGCGACGCCTGGGATTTCCGCAACGTGTTGCTGGTCGAAGTGCCGAACGGCGATTTCGGCCGTACGCTGATGCGTCAATTCCTGTTCGATGCGTGGCACTCGATCATGCTGGGGCGCCTGATGGCTTCCTCGGACGAGCGGGTCGCGGCAATCGCCGCCAAGGCCAGCAAGGAAGTGACCTACCATCTGGAACGTTCGGGCGACACGGTTGTCGGGCTTGGTGATGGAACCGAGGAAAGCCATGCCCGGATGCAGGATGCTCTGGATTACCTGTGGCCCTATGTGGGCGAGATGTTTGCCAGCGACGAGGTGGACGCCCAGATGGTCGCCGCAGGGATCGCTCCGAATCCGGCGGATTTGCGAGAGGAATACGACGCTCTGGTTGAGCGGGTCCTCAATCAGGCAACTCTGACCATTCCGGAAAGCCGTTTTGCCCATAAAGGCGGCCGCGACGGGCGCATGCATACCGAACATCTGGGCCATCTGCTGACGCAGATGCAATGGCTGCAACGCGCCTATCCCGGAGCAAAGTGGTAAAAGCGGATGCGGGTCTCGACTGACCAGATATGGAGCTGGCTGGATGCCGTGCCCGATCCCGAAATCCCGGTGATCTCCGTCGTGGATTTGGGCATTGTGCGCGATGTGCGCTGGGACGCTGACACGCTGGTCGTAACCGTCACGCCAACGTATTCCGGTTGCCCGGCGACATCCATCATTAGTATGGATATCGAAACCGCCCTGCGCGATCACGGCATCGGGGATCTGCTCATAGAAACCAGCATTTCACCCGCCTGGACCACCGATTGGCTCAGCGAAAAAGGCCGCGCCAAGCTGGAAGATTATGGCATTGCGCCGCCGCAACCCGCGGGCGGCCCGGATCGCTGCCCCCATTGCGGCAGCAAAGCAGTCGAAAAGGTCAGCCAGTTCGGCTCGACCCCGTGCAAGGCCCATTGGCGCTGCGCGGACTGTCTGGAACCCTTTGACTATTTCAAGTGCATCTGAGGAGGAGCACCGGATGGCACGTTTTCACGACCTGAAAGTCACCGACATCCACAAAACCATCCGCGATGCGGTTGTCGTTACGCTTGAACCCGTTAACGGCGCAACGGAACAGTTCGACTTCGCCGCCGGCCAGTACCTGACGTTCCGGCGCGAATTCGACGGTGAAGAACTGCGCCGCTCCTACTCCATCTGTGCCGGCAAGGATGACGGTGTTCTTCAGGTTGGCATAAAACGTGTCGAGGGTGGCGCGTTCTCAAGCTGGGCAAATGAAGAGCTCAACATAGGTGACGTTGTGCAGGCGATGCCGCCCATGGGCAATTTCCACGTACCCATCGATGCGGATGCGGAAAAACAATATCTTGGCTTCGCCGGCGGATCGGGGATCACACCTGTTCTGTCGATCCTCAAAACCACGTTGGCCCGCGAACCCAAATCCCGATTTACGCTGATCTATGCCAACAAGGGCATCAACACGATCATGTTCCGTGAGGAACTGGAGGATCTGAAGAACCTCTATATGGGTCGGCTGAACGTCATCCACATTCTGGAAACCGACGCGCAGGAGATTGACCTGTTCACCGGTCTGGTAACGCAGGAAAAATGCCGTGAGCTGTTCAAGCACTGGATCGATGTCAAGAATGCAGACACCGCATTCATCTGCGGACCAGAGCCGATGATGCTGGGCATTGCCGCCGCTCTGCGGGAACACGGACTTGAGGACAGCCAGATCAAGTTCGAACTCTTCGCCAGCGCCCAGCCGGGTCGGGCCAGGCGCAAGACAGACGCGGCCGACGCAGGCACGCAGGCAAACCAGACCAGTGCTTCGATCACACTGGACGGCGCGACGCAGACCGTCACCTTGCCGAAGGATCAGTCCATTCTGGATGCCGCCCTGGAAAACGCCATGGACGCACCTTACGCCTGCAAGGCCGGGGTCTGTTCAACCTGCCGCTGCCGTGTTCTTGAGGGCGAAGTCGAGATGCTCGCCAATCACGCGCTGGAAGATTACGAGGTCGAAAAAGGTTACGTGCTGAGTTGTCAGGCTTACCCGGTGACCGACCGCGTGGTCGTGGACTACGACCAGTAAAGGGAGAGGATCAATGACCGACGCCATGACACTTGACAGCTATCTGGCCGCAGGCGGAGTGCTGACCAATCCGACCAACGTACCGCCGCGTTACCGCGCCGAGCTGATGAAACTGATGGCTACGTTTGTAGACAGCGAACTCGCAGGTGCCGCAGGCTTTGCTGATGTCATCAACCAGGGCCCCGGCATAAAGGAACGCATCGCGGCGGCGAAGATCGTGTTGGAAAAGACGGACCATGCGGATCGGGTTCTGAAAATCATGGGTGAGTTCGGCGCCGACACGGATCGTTATGCCACGCATCACCCGTGGACTGCCCGGTTGGATCGAAAAGCGGATATCGGCGCGACCCGCAGCGAACATGACATGCGGCTTGCGGTGTTCAATTATCCGATTTCCGGTTGGACTGATGCCGTCGTCATGAACCTGCTGATGAGCCGTGCCGTGGCAGAGCAACTGGCGGAGTTCTCGACCGTCTCTTACCAGCCACTGGCCGAGGCTTTCCGGCAGATCGCACCGATCGAGGCGCATCACGGCGAACTGGCGTTGGAAGGCGCTGTGAAGCTGGTTGAAAACGGAGCGTCGCAAGACATGCAAGACGCTGTGGACTATTGGTGGCCACGCGTAGCAGTGTCTTTCGGGAGGGATGACCCGAACCGATTTGAGCATCTGAGATCACTTGGTTTGCGCCATAGCACCAACGCTGCCCTTCGGGAACGTTGGGCTCGGTCAGCGGACGAAGCTCTGAAACAGTTGGGTTTGAATTCACCCTCATAGTGCCACGATGCATCCAATTTCAAGGTACTTCAGGGTACACGTCCTAGAAAACAGAGCGGTGACACGCGTGATCCTTTCTGGTTGACTGACGAGCAGGAGGCCAGGCTCGCCCCCTTCTTAGCGGAGTCGCGTGCCACGCCTCGGGCTGATGACAAACGGGTATTAAGCGGGACTATCTTCATCAATCGCAATGGTTCGCGGTGGCGCGACACTCCCAAAAAAACAGAGCGTACAACTCGCTTTACAGCCGGAGAAAGCGTTGGTGCGAGAAAGGTATCTTCGCCCGAATGTTGGCCGGCCTTGTTGCCGGGCAGGGCGAGAAGAAGAAGACTGTGATGATCCCTCTCGTGACATCATTGGCGTGCTACCCTGTTGGGCAATAGGCGCGACCTGTTCCAGGATCTTTCAATCAGCGATCGCACCCGCAGCAACAGTCGTTTACTGGTTAGGAATCGCGACCCCAGAGCCTGTTTTGAAGTTCATGGTTTTCTTTTCGTCGGTCGCTCCATTCTGATAGTTCTGTTTACATTTGCACATCACCTTGCATACGATCCGGTTGAATTCTTTCGATTGTTCTAACGCAAAGGTTTGATGCCATGGCAGAAACGCTGGACCTGCATAAGTTCGAGAACCTAAGTCCTTTCCAGATCAAAGACGAACTCATAAAGCTGGCGCAGAGGGAGTCGCGCCAAATGGCACTGCCATATTTGAACGCAGGGCGCGGCAACCCGAATTGGATCGCTACCAAGGCGAGAGAGGCGTTCTTCCTTTTGGGTCAGTTCGCGATGACCGAGGCACAGCGACATCGCAATGAACCACAAGTTGGACTAGCCGGTATGCCACAAGGGCCGGGATGTTACGAACGGCTCAAGGCATACTGCGCCGAAACGTCGGAAAAAAACGGTCCTCCGGGTGCAGATACTTTGGTGGCCGTGGTGGATTTTGCGATTGAAAAATTTGGTTTCACAGCAGACGATTTCGTACTCGAATTGACCGACGGTATCATTGGCGACCACTACCCGATGCCGGACAGGTGCTTGGAACACAATGAGGCGATCGTCCACGAATACGTGATGTGGGCGATGTGCGCAGGCCATCGGCCCGACGCAAAGTTCGATATCTACGCAGTAGAGGGCGGAACTGCTGCGATGTGCTATATTTTCAAGGCGCTCAAGAACCAGCGGTTGCTTAATGCAGGCGACACAATTGCATTGGGCACGCCGATCTTCACGCCTTATCTGGAAATGCCGGTGCTTGAAGATTACGGGTTGAATACTGTGGATGTGTCTTCTGCTGAAGAAGATCATTTTCAACTTAACGACAACGATTTTGAACTGCTGGCCGATCCCAAAGTCAAAGCGCTGTTCTTGGTCAACCCAGGGAATCCATCCTCTGTCGCGATCAGCCCCGAAGTCATGACCCGACTTGTGGACTTCGTAAAGACCCGCCGTCCTGACCTGATCATATTGACAGATGATGTCTACGGCACCTTCGTACCTGACTTTCAATCGGTGATGGGGCATCTTCCTGAAAATACGATCGGGGTTTACTCCTACTCGAAGTATTTTGGTTGCACGGGCTGGCGTCTGGGCGCAATTCTGGTGGCCGAGAACAACATCTTCGACAAGATGATTGCTGAGGCACCGGACGAGACCAAAGCTGTGGTGAACGCCCGGTATGAATCGCTGACCCCCGACCCGTCCTCGTTCAAGTTCATTGACCGGATCGTCGCCGACAGCCGGGATGTCGCACTAAATCACACTGCGGGTCTGTCGGTGCCACAACAAGTGATGATGACATTGTTCTCGCTTGTCGAGTTGATGGACCAAGAAAAAGTTTATCAGAAGTTCTGTTGGGGTATCTTGAAGCACCGTTTTGATGAACTGGTCGACGGATTGGGCGTTGAAGTCGCCGACAACCCGTTGTTCGACAAGTATTATGGCATCATAGATTTCGAGTTCTGGCTGCGGAAATACGTCGGCGAAGATGTGGTCGAATGGATCAAGGAAAACGTTCACCCGTTGGATATCTCGTTCAAACTGGCGCAGGACCACGGAATCGTGCTGTTGAACGGGTCCGGTTTTGATGCGCCCAACTGGTCTGCACGCGTGTCTTTCGCCAATTTGGACGACAGTGCCTATCGCCAGATCGGTCGCGCTGTACGGGCTGTGGCCGTTGGATATGTGCAGGCTTATCGCGCGTCAAAAGGATTGCCGTTGCACGGTTAAAAACATGGCCGCTGAGGACGCAGGCGACCCAAACTATCAGCCTGTCTTCTCAGCGGGTCATGTCCTAGCCGCATGCCACATAGTCGCGATCGAAAGTTGAGGTAATTCTGAAGCGACTTACGGTACGAACGCCACAACGAGCGGGCCCCAGAGCGTCAAAAAGATATTTGCAACCGCATAGGTCATGGTGAACGCTGGCGTGGGGGTGGAGTTCCCTGCCTTTTCAAGCAACGTGGCAAACCCCGGGTTCCCGGACCGGGACCCGGTAACAACCGCGCAGGCTTCGACCGGGTTTTTGATGCGCAAGACATAGTAGTTAATAGGGAATTGAACAATCATTGGCATCATTGTGACCAGGACTCCCAACAGAAGCAGGGTAACGCCGTACTGTTGAATTGCTTCCAGAGCAGGTTTACCGGCATTCAAACCAACAACCCCGACGAATACCGCCAATCCGAAACTCTGCAGAAAATTTGCGGCCCCATGGTTGATCCCGCCGATCTTTGGTCGGCGAATACGCAAATACCCGATTATCAACCCTGTCACGAGGCACCCAAGGCCCGAGCCGAGCGACACTTTGGTTCCAGCGATCACGAAGCTGATTTCGCCAATCAAATAGCCAATTGCCACACCAATCCCCAACGCGATGAAATTTGTGGCCGAAGCCAATGGCGGTACATATCCCGCCTCTTTTGCCGCACGATTCAAATCGTCTTTGTGGCCGACGATGCAGATCTCATCGCCTGCATGAATTTCGGTATTTTGCAGCACCGGCACTTCGTGACCCATTCGGGTAATCTTTGAGATGTGAACGCCGCGTCGTTGATCGGCTGTCAGGGCTTCGCGCAATTCGGCAAGAGTTTTACCTGTCAGTTTCCGATTAGTGACAACAACATTTCGACGTTCTTCCACCACCGTCAATTCAGGTGGGTACTCACCAATTTCTCCGCTTGCACTACCTTCGAACCGGGTCAGGGTTGTAACAAGCCCCGATACAACGATGACGTCTCCTGGGCTGATAACCATGTCCGGTTTTGGATCTAACGGGGCACCTTCATGCAGAATTTTCTCGACGATCAGGTCGCCGTCGTAAGTGTTTTCGATGGATTTAACTGACTCTCCTGCAATCGAGGCGTCGGAACCTACCTGATAGGCGCGGGCGTTAAAGCGGTTCATTGGGAGGAACTCGCCTTCTTCCAGTTTGCGGCCACCTCCGCTGAGTTTTTGGGCCAGCTTAATCGCCTCTTTACGCAGATCCACGCGCATTATGATTGGAATGACACTCACCGCCAAAATTGGCCCGATCGAGCCGAAGATGTAAGTGACTGAATATCCCACGGCGATGTTGGTTTTGAGCTTTTCCGCTTCGTCAGCGGCCAGCCCAAGCAGGTCGATGGCATTTCCAGCGGTACCAATGATTGCGGATTGCGTAAGCCCTCCTGCAGCCAGCCCGGCGGCCAACCCTTTGTCCAACCCAGCCAAACGGGCGACGACCACCACAAAGAAAAGTCCCCAGACAGTCATCATAAATGCAGCCAGTAACTTGGTAAGTGCGGTTCGGTTCAGAGCTGCAAAAAATTGAGGGCCACCATTATAGCCGACCATAAAAATGAAGAGAGAGAAGAAAATATTCTGGACATCGGTGCTTAGGTTAATGCCCCCGATTTGACCTACAAGAACGGCCACCAAAAGGGTTCCGGCGATGCCACCAAGTTCGAACTTGCCGACCCTGAACTTTCCAACGCCATAACCTAAGCCCAGACAAAGAAACAGCGCCATAATCGGGAAGGTACGAAGCTGCTCAGAAATCAATTCCATTTTGAAATCTCCTGCGTCTCTCTTCAGGGTCGTTCCGATCAAGATACAGTGACTAACTATATTGAAAACAAAAAAACAATGTGACTGACGTAGCGCGAGGATTTAAGAGCACAGCGCTTTGCATCTCTATTCCGGCGGAAAGGTTTCGAAAAAGAGCTAATGTGCATAGGCGAGGATTCCGAGTCTGTGGATGACGGTTTCTTTGAGTGCGGTCGCTGATTGGAAGACCCCGGATCAACGGTGATAGCGGGTTGCCGCACGCCTCCAATTCTTAAGCCCGCCAAACATAGTCTCGATGCTGTTGCGGCGCTTGTCTTCCTTGACTGGCATCACGGCCACGTTCCCTAAGCAGCCAATCCACATTTGGGATGCTACTGAGCAGAGCCCGGGCGTCGATGTAATCACTGTCGCTCCCGGCGGTCACGAACAGGTTGAGCGGGCGACCCTGGCCATCGCAGGCGGGCATCAGCTTGGTATTCATACCGCCCTTGGTGCGCCCGATCAGGCGGCCACGCCCCCCCTTTTTGCGGCCATACCGGTTTCATTGCGATGTGCTATGAGATAGGTCGCGTCCATTGCCCGGCAGGGGATCGTGGTCTTCCTTTCTCCATTCTCGGCAATCAGCTCGGCCAGCATCCGGGCGAAGATACCCTGTTTGCACCAACGCCTCCACCGGCTGTTAAGCGTCTTGTGAGTTCTGTATTCCTCGTGAGTATCGCGCCACCGCGAAACATTGCAGTTGATGAAGATAATCCCGCGTTATACCGGTTTGTCATCAACCCGAGGCCTGCCGGGCGACTTCACGAAGAAGGGGGCATGCCTAGCCATCTGCGCGCCGGTCAACCAGAAAAAAAACGCGTGTTAACGCTTCGGTTTTCAAGCCGTGAACCGTGCCGCGCAGTGAATACGGATGCACCATGGCATCATATATGAAGTAGCTGCCGATTTTTTCGGTCTGGGAGTTGATCCGCCCTGTCTTCTGGAAGGTTGAACCCGGCCAGTTTCTCAAACTGAACCGGGCTTGCAACAGGGTCAGAGACACTCGGCCAGAGTTTTTGCCATGTTGAGAATAACTTGCGGGTAGAGATCGGCTCCGGGTTCCAGATCAGAGCCCAGCGGATCGATTACGCCAGTTTTCGCCTCGGTCCCGTCTAGCACGGTTTTGACGATACCCGGGTTGAATTGCGGCTCGGCGAGAACGCAGTTGATACCTTCTTCGCGGATACGGGTTTGAATCTCGGCGATACGAGCCGGGCTCGGGTCCGAGGCGTCGGCGATGGAAATCGCACCTGCGGCCGGAAAGTCAAATGCATCCTCGAAATACTGGTAGGCGTCGTGGAACACGACGAAGCTTCCTCCGCGAACCGGTCCAAGCGTCTCGGCCACTTGTGCGGACAGCGCGGCCATTTCAGCGCGCGCGGCTGCGGCATTGGCAAAATATGCACCTGCATTGTCCGGGTCGGCAGACGACAGCTGCGCGGCAATCAGATTCAGCCAGGTTTCTGCATTTGCCGGTGAAAGCCACGCATGTGGGTCGTGCGCGCCATGCGCGTGATCATGATGCTCATCATGTTTGTCTTGATCGGCATGGTCTTCGTGATCGTGATCATCATCCTTGGCGTGGTCGTCGTGATCATGCTCGTGGTCATCATCCTTTGCATGGTCGTCGTGACCATGTTCATGATCATCATGATCGTGCCCGTCGTCTTCGATGTGCTCATCATCATGATCATGTTCGTCTTCGCCGCCATGATCGTGTGCCTCGAAAACAGCGCTTTCGCGGAACTCCAGAAGAACGGTACCATCCGCGTCAAGAAGGGACGTGACCGTCGCACTGTCGGCAAGGGTTTCGATGGCGTTTTCCATCCAAGGTGTCAGGTCTTCTCCTACCCAGAACACCAGATCGGCATCCTGCAATGCGGCCGCCTCGGACGGGCGCAGGTTGTATTCATGGGGCGAGGCACCGGGTGCGACGATCAGGGCCGGTGTTCCGACGCCGTCCATAACCCGGGAAACGAGCGAGTGGATCGGCGCGATATCGACCGCGACGTTCGGAACGTCTGCGATGGCCGTTCCTCCCATCAATGCAACCGTGATCGAAACTGGAAGAAGCCTTCTGGACATCAGACCCTCTGTGTGATTTTATAACGTCACGAATGGCAATACATGATATGAAATAACATGACAAGCGATACGAACCCTGCCTCTGTCGATGAGGCGGCCCCGGTCGGGTTTCAGGAACATGACCATCAGAGTTGTGTCAAAACTGCGTTGGTATCCGCCGAGGCGCGCTGCAAGGGCGAGGGGCTGCGCCTGACGCCGGTTCGCCGCAAGGTCTTGGAAATGCTGCTGCAAGAGCATCGGGCCCTTGGTGCCTATGCAATTCTTGACCGCCTGCGAGAGGAAGGGTTCGGGTCTCAACCTCCGGTCGCCTATCGGGCGCTTGATTTCCTTGTTCAAAACGGCTTCGTTCACAAGATCGAGCGGCTGAATGCATTCGTTGCCTGCTCTCATCCCGGCGCGTCGCATTCGCCGGCATTCATGATTTGCAGAAAGTGCGATGCCGTTGCCGAGGCGCAGTCCACGCCGGCCAAAGGTGTTCTGGGTGCCGCTGCGCGCGCAGCGGGTTTCGAGATCGAGCGAACGGTTGTAGAAGCCGAGGGACTTTGCCCCGACTGCACCGAAAAGGCCTGAAAATGACGCTCGTCTCTGTCGAGAATCTCAGTGTTCGCTATGGTTCAAACACTGTTCTGAGCCATGTGGACATGGCTGTCGAACCCGGCGAGATCGTCACCATCGTCGGGCCGAACGGGTCGGGCAAAACCAGCCTGTTGCGCGCCATCATCGGTGCGACCAGGCCAAGTGCCGGGCATGTATCGCTGAAACCCGGATTGAAGATCGGGTACGTGCCGCAGAAACTGCACGTGGATCCCACCTTGCCAATCTCGGTCGAGCGATTCATGCGACTGACAGACCGTGTCTCCGGCCGTCAGTGCGCCGAGGCATTGGAAAAAGCGGGCGTCCCGGATCTGTTGAAACGTCAGATGTCGCAACTGTCCGGCGGGCAGTTTCAGCGTGTGTTGCTGGCGCGGGCGCTGATCAACCAGCCTGACCTTCTGCTGCTGGATGAGGCGACCCAGGGGCTGGACCAGCGCGGATCGGCGAGTTTCTATCAGCAGATTGAGGCCGTGCGCCGCGAAACCGGATGTGCAATTCTGATGATCAGTCACGAATTGCACGTGGTCATGAGCGCCTCGGACCGGGTGATTTGTCTGAACGGCCATGTGTGCTGTGAAGGATCGCCGGCGGTGGTCGCTTCGGCACCGGAATACCGGGCCTTGTTCGGAACGGGAACAGGCGGTGCGCTTGCCCTGTACCGGCACGAGCATGATCACCATCACGACCATGATGCAAATCCTCAGGAAGCGGCGGAATGATGCTTGACGATTTCATGATGCGTGCAACGCTTGCAGGTATTGGCGTTGCGTTTGCGGCGGCACCTCTTGGATGTTTCGTGGTGTGGCGCCGCATGGCGTATTTCGGTGACGCTACCGCACATGCCGCGATTCTGGGCGTGGCCCTGTCGCTGACCTTTCAGATGTCGATCTTCACCGGTGCGTTGGCTGTTGCGCTGATTATGGCGCTGACGGTCACTTTGTTGGCGGGTCGTGGTTATGCGATGGACACGCTGCTGGGGGTCATGGCGCATTCCGCCTTGGCTTTCGGTCTGGTTGCCGTTTCGTTTTTGTCCGGCGTCCGCATTGATTTGATGGCATATCTGTTCGGCGATATTCTTGCGGTATCCCGTTCGGATCTGCTTGTGATCTGGGGCGGCGCGGCGCTTGTCGTGGCGCTGATCGCCTGGCGATGGGCTCAGCTTTTGACGGCCACATTGAATGAGGAACTGGCCTATGCCAGTGGGTTCGACCCGAGGCGGGAACAGTTGATTCTGACTCTGTCCCTGGCGGTGACCGTGGCTGTTGCGATCAAGGTTGTGGGGGTATTGCTGATCGCGGCGATGCTGATCATTCCCGCGGCGGCGGCACGAAATCTGGCCCGGTCGCCCGAATCAATGGCGTTGATAGCGGCAGCAATAGGCGCGATGTCCTCAGTTGCGGGGTTACGGGCAGCTTATGTGTTCGATACTCCGGCGGGGCCATCAATTGTCTGCGTCGCCGCAGTCTTGTTTGCCTGTCTCAGCGTGTTGGGGTGGCGAAGACAGGGCAGGGTGTGATGGATCTGAGCTCGATTGCGCCGACCAGGTAATCTCATTCGTTGTTCGGCACCTCAGGTGAGCACAGCACAAAAAAGGGCCCGCACACGGATTGCGGGCCCTTTCCGTTCCTTGACGATACAGCTTACTGCGGAATTTCGCCTTCCAACCCTTCAACATAGAAGTTCATGCCTGCCAGCGTGCCATCGTCAGCGGTTTCGCCTTCAGCCAGCCAGTCACTGCCGTCCTGCTTCTTCAGCGGACCGGTGAACGCGTGATAGCTGCCATCTGCAAGGGCCGCCTTCAGGGCCAAAGCCTCTTCCTTGACATCTGCGGGAACCGCGTCCGAAATCTCGCCGATTTCAACCATTCCTGCTCCAATACCGTCCCAGGTGTTGGAAGACGTCCAGGTCCCGTCCATTACCGCTTTTGTCCGCGCGATGTAATAAGGGGCCCAGTTGTCGATGATCGATGACACACGCGGAAGCGGTGCGTACTCGCTCATGTCCGACGCCTGACCGAAGGTGATCACATTGCCGGCTTCTTGCGCTGCTGCTTGCGGCGCTGTCGAATCGGTGTGTTGCAGGATTACGTCCGCGCCCTGTTCGATCAAAACGGTGGCGGCGTCAGCTTCTTTCGCCGGGTCGAACCACGTGTAGGCCCAGACGATCTTGAACTCGACATCCGGATTCACCTTCTTGGCGTGGATATAGGCCGAGTTGATGCCGCGGATCACCTCGGGGATCGGGTAGGAGCCAATATAGCCGATGATGTTCGACTTGGTCATTTTACCGGCGATGTGGCCCTGTACCGCGCGACCTTCGTAGAAACGGGCCGAGTAGACCGAGACATTGTCGGCGGTTTTATAGCCGGTTGCGTGCTCGAACTTCACGTCCGGGAATTTCTTGGCCACGTTGATGGTCGGGTCCATGTAGCCAAACGAGGTGGTGAAGATCAGGTCAGCGCCCTCCAGCGCCATCTGGGTCATCACACGCTCGGCATCCGGGCCTTCGGGAACGGATTCAACGAATACGGTTTCAACCTTGTCGCCGAACTCTTTTTCAACGGCCTGCCGGCCCTTGTCATGTTCATAGGTCCAGCCGCCATCGCCGACCGGGCCGACATAGACGAAACCGACCTTGGTCTTGTCTTCGGCCATGGCCCCCGAGGCCAGACCCAGCGCCATGGCGGCGCTCGTCAGAAGTGTAGTGAATTTCATGTGTTACTCCCCAAGTTGGTACTGTTGGCCCCTAGTGTGAGGCATGGAAGGTCCGGCCCAGCGAGGCAGGTGCGCTGCTCTTGTCGGCCGAAAGGATCACAAGCACAAGGATCGTGATGATATAGGGCGACATTGCCAGATACTCGACGGGAATGGCAACGCCCGCTGCCTGCAAATTGAGCTGCAAGACGGTAATGCCGCCGAACAAATAGGCACCCAGCAGGACACGCCACGGCTTCCAGCTTGCAAAGACAACAAGGGCCAATGCGATCCAGCCGACACCCGCGGTCATGCCCTCGGTCCACTGCGGCACGCGGATCAGGCTGATATAGGCCCCACCCAGACCGGCGCAGGCGCCGCCGAACATGATGGCCAGAATGCGGATCTTGATCACCTTGTAGCCCAGCGCATGCGCGGCATCGTGGTTTTCACCGACGGCCCGCAAGATCAGACCAAGACGGGTGTATTTCAGCACCGCCCAGACGGACGCCGTGATCGCGATGCCGACATACAGGATCGGGTCATGTTGAAACAGGATCGGACCGACAACCGGGATATCGCTGATCAGCGGAATATGGATGTCGCCCATACTGGGGGGTTTGATCCCCACATAGCTTTGCCCCATCAACGCGCTGAACCCCAGGCCAAACAGGGTCAGCGCCAGACCACTGGCCACCTGATTGGCCAGCGCAAACTGCGTCAGCAAGACGAACAGCAGCGATAGAACAGCGCCGCCGATCGCGGCAGCAACAAAGCCCAGCCAGGGCGAGCCGGTCTCGACCGAAATCGCGAAGCCGCTGATCGCACCGACAATCATCATGCCTTCGACGCCGAGGTTCAGAACGCCTGCTTTTTCTACGACCAGCTCTCCGATCGCGGCCAGCAGCAAGGGGGTCGCGGCCACCATCAGTGAAGCGACCAGAAGTACGGGATTGATTTCACCAAGGTCCATGGGTCACGCCACCTCGTTACGGGCCGCACGGATGCGGTAATTGGTCAATAGGTCGAAGGCCAGCAGGAAGAACAGCAGCATGCCCTGGAACACCTGAATGGCAGCGGCGGGCAGGCCGAGCTGCGACTGCGCGATTTCACCGCCGATATAGGTCAGCGCCATCAGGCCACCGGCCAGCAGAATGCCCACAGGGTGCAGACGGCCCAAAAAGGCCACGATGATGGCAGTGAAACCGTAGCCCACGTTGAAATCGATGCTGACTACGCCTGAAGGGCCGGAAACCTCGAACATGCCCGCAAGTCCTGCAAGCGCGCCGGACAGACCCAGACAGAACAGGATCAACCGGGCCGGGTTCACACCCGCAAATTTCGCGGCGCGCGGTGCTTCGCCGGTCAGGCGGATGTGAAAGCCCAGCATGTGCCGGTTCAGCAGGACATAGGCAAAGATCACTGCGATCAACGCGGTCACAACACCCCAGTGCATGCCGGATCCGGCGATCAGTTCGGCATTGTGTGCACTGTCATAGGATTGCAGATTTCGGGACCCCGGAAAGCCAAACCCCTCGGGGTTTTTCAGCAAACCCAGAGAAACCGAGGCCAGCATCTGCTCGGCCACATAGACCAGCATCAACGAGACGAGAATTTCGTTGGTGCCGAAACGCACCTTCAGGAAGGCGGGGATCATGGCCCACAACCAGCCGCCGAAGGCGCCGGCAATCACCATGATCGGAAAGATATAGAAGGCATCCAAAGGGTAAAAGGCCAGCCCGGCACCCGCCCCGAAGATGGCGCCCATGATATACTGTCCCTCGGCCCCGATGTTCCAGATACCTGCACGAAAGCCCAGCGACAGACCGATGGCGATAAGCACCAGCGGAGCGCCTTTCACCAGCAGCTGTGGGCGGTAATAAAAGGCGAATTCACCAAAAAGAGGTTCCCAGAAGATGGTGCCGATGGCCTCAACCGGATTCTTGCCCAGTATGGCAAACAATAACCCGCCAAAAAACATCGTCGCCAAAACTGCAACCAACGGCGTCGCATAAGACCAGACCCTGGAAGGCTGAGGACGTTTCTCCAGCAAAATCATCAGCTCGTTCCCCTGACTTCTTCATCTTTTTTCAAATGCTCTCGCCGAAGGCGGCCCAACAGATCACACATGCGCCACCTCCATTCCGTGGGCACCGCCCATCATCAGCCCGATTTCGTCCACTGTCAGTCCGGTTGTCGGACGTGGTGCACTCAGGCGGCCCTCGTTCAGCGCAGCAAAGCTGTCCGAGATTTCCATCAACTCATCCAGATCCTGAGAGATGCAGACAACTGCCGTTCCCTTTGCCGCCAGGTCGAGGATTGCCTGCCGGATGGCCGCCGCCGCCGCGGCATCCACGCCCCAGGTTGGCTGGTTCACCACCAGCACATCCGGGTTTTGCAGCACTTCGCGTCCGATCACGAATTTTTGCAGGTTCCCCCCGGACAAGGACCGCGCCGCGTTGTCCGGGCCTGGTGTCCTGACGTCAAAAATCTCGATGATCTTCTCTGCAAAGCTCTTGGTCTCGGCCCATTTCAGAAAGCCGTTGCTTTCCAGACCCTCTCGAACCGACCCGGTCAACAGGGCGTTTTCGGTCAGGCTCATGTTCGGGGCGGCGGCATGGCCCAGCCGCTCTTCGGGCGCGGTCAACACGCCAAGTTTGCGTCGTGCGGTCGGGCCCAGCTTGCCGATCGCCTGACCGTTGAACTTGATCGCGTCGGCAGATGTCAGAATTTCACCGGACAGGACGCCCAGCAATTCATCCTGCCCGTTGCCCGCAACGCCGCCAATGCCCAGAACCTCGCCCTTGCGGACGGTCAAATGCACGTTGCGCAATGCGGTGCCGAATTCTGACGGAGAAGGCACCGACAGCCCGCTGACATCCAGCGTCACTGCGCCAAATTCACGCCCCGAACGTTCCGGGGTTTGCAGGGCCGTTCCCACCATCAGTTCGGCCATGTCGCGGGCCGAGGTCTCAGACGGGACGCACTCGCCCACATTCTTGCCCAGACGCAGGATCGTGGCGTGGTCACACAGGGTCCGAATCTCTTCCAGCTTGTGCGAGATATACAAGATCGACGTGCCTTCGGACCGCAACTTGTTCAGCGTCTCGAACAGGATCTCGACCTCCTGCGGGGTCAGTACCGAGGTCGGTTCGTCCATGATCAGCAGTTTCGGGTCTTGCAGAAGGCAACGGATAATTTCAACACGCTGGCGTTCCCCGGCGGACAGATCGCCGACAGTGCGGAACGGATCCAACGGCAGGCCGTAGGTTTCCGATACTTCGCGGATACGCGAGGCCAGATCACCCATGGCGGGCGGGTTTTCCATCCCCAAGGCGATGTTCTCGGCCACGTTCAGGGCGTCAAACAGCGAAAAATGCTGGAACACCATTGCAATTCCGTCTGCCCGCGCGGAGCGGGGTTCGGGCGGCGCAAAAGGCTGACCGCGCAACAGCATGGTGCCACTGTCAGGTTTCACCAGCCCATAGATCATCTTGACCAGCGTGGATTTCCCGGCCCCGTTTTCCCCCAACAGGGCGTGAACTTCGCCCTCTCCGATGTCAAAGGACACCTGATCGTTGGCCACGACACCGGGATAGGCTTTGGTCAACCCTTGCAGGCTCAGCAATGGAGTGGTCACGCGCTCAGGTCCTTCTTCAACTCATTCTGCCGGGCCGGACGCAGCAGTAGTGCTGCGACGCCCACGGCGATCATCTGCGGGTGTTTGCCCAGCGACGTTTCACCAATCGGGCAGGTAATCCGGCTTATCCGGTCGGGCGGATGCCCAAAGGCCGCCAGCCGCGATCGGAACCGCGCCCATTTGGTAGCCGAGCCGATCAGTCCCGCAAAGCGGAAATCGTGCAAAAGCAGCCTGTTGCAGAGTTCTAAATCCAGATTGTGTGAATAAGTCAGCACAAGGTGCTCGGCATTGGGCGGTGCATGTCGCACAAGTTCGGCCGGTTTCGTCGCTGGCAGATCGGTCACGCCTGCAGGAATCACGTCCGGAAAGCGCTCGGGGCCGGTATCGACCCAAGTGATCGCAAGATCGGGCAGGGGGGACAGAACATCCACCAGCGCCCGTCCGACGTGACCTGCGCCCCAGATCCACAGGTTTCGTGCCGGTTTGTGCACCGGTTCGATCATCCAGCCGTCGATCAGGCGTGGTTCGGGTGCGATACCCTGACTGCGTGCTGCCGCCAGCACTCGCTTGACCGAAAGAGGCACGGCGCCACCGGATGCTGATCGTGCAATGATCGTATCATCCAGCGTTTCAACCTTCTTGAGATCATAGACTTCGCTGAACAACGAGACTGCTCCGCCGCAACATTGGCCCATGTCCGGTCCCAGCGTGTGATGCGTCAGGCGCGTGGCGACTGTTTGCGTTCGTGCGGCCTCCGCGGCCTGGTATTCCAGCGTACCGCCACCGATGGTTCCGCTTTGCCCGTCTTTCCAGACCAGCATCGCAGCCCCCACCTCGCGCGGGGACGACCCTTTGATCCCGGCGATGACCACCCGAACCACTTTCCCGTGGGTTTTGACCGCCTCCCTCAAAGCCTCAAGGTCAAATCCCATCAGATGCCTCCCTTCATCCTCTGGACCCCGCGCCAAACCTCTTCGGCCGTGGCCGGAGCGTTCAGGGCCGGGTATCTGTCTCCGCAGGCGGCAACTGCGTTCGACAGCGCCAGCCAGGCCGAGATTCCCAGCATGAAAGGCGGCTCGCCCACAGCTTTCGAACGATAGATGGTGTCCTCACGGTTTTCGCCATCCCAAAGCGTGACGTTGAAGATGTCCGGCCGGTCCGAGCAGGCCGGAATCTTGTAGGTCGAGGGCGCGTGCGTGCGCAGGTTGCCCGTGTCATCCCAGACCAGCTCTTCGGTCGTCAGCCACCCTGCACCCTGTACATAGCCGCCCTCAACCTGACCTATGTCCAAAGCCGGATTCAGCGACGCGCCCGCGTCATGCAGGATATCCGTTCGCAGAATGCGGTTTTCACCGGTCAGAGTGTCCACCGCCACCTCGGTAACGGAAGCGCCGTAGGCAAAGTAGAAGAAGGGGCGACCGCGCCCGGCGATCCTGTCCCATTCGATCTTGGGCGTCTTGTAGAACCCGGTCGCCGACAGGCTGACGCGCCCCTGATAGGCCAGTGCGGCGGCTTCGGCGAAGGTGTAGCGTTCTTCTGAGACCGAGACATGCCCATCCGAGAACGTGACCGTTGATGGATCGGCCTGATGACGTTCCGCAAGATAGGCGGCCATCCGGTCGCGGATCGTGTCGCAAGCGGCCTTCACCGCCATACCGTTCAGGTCACTTCCCGAAGATGCCGCCGTCGCAGACGTGTTTGGTACTTTCGCCGTGTCGGTTGCGGTGATTTTCACCATCTCCAGCGGTATGCCAAAGCGCGACGCGGCGACCTGTGCGACCTTCTGGAACAGGCCCTGACCCATCTCGGTGCCACCGTGATTCAGGTGGACTGATCCGTCCTGATAAACATGTACGAGCGCACCCGCCTGATTGAGGTGGGTCAGCGTGAACGAGATACCAAACTTGACCGGCGAAAAGGCGATGCCCTTTTTGATTACACTGTTCTCGGCATTCCATTTCGCGACAGCCGCCTTGCGCGCGGCGTAGTCGCTGGATTTCAGCAACGCCTCGGTCATGCCGTGCAGTTCGAAATCGCTGACCTCCATCCCATAGGGTGTGGTGTTGCCGCCGGCGGGCAGAGGACGCACCGGTGCGTCGCCCATTTCAACGGCGCCGCGGCTGGTCAGGTCTTCGTGCGGATTGGGATGCCCCAGTGGTTTTTCCGTCGGTGTGCTCTCGGCCACAGCGTGCGCGGGTGCATAGTAATTCCGGCGGCGCAGCTCTACGGGATCCAAACCCAGCGCATGCGCGGCATGGTCCATGACCCGTTCGATGCCGACCATGCCCTGCGGGCCGCCGAACCCGCGATATGCGGTGGCAGATTGGGTGTTGGTCTTCAACCGGTGGCTTTCGATCCGGGCGTTTGGCAAAAGGTAGGCGTTGTCCGAGTGCAGCATCGCCCGGTCGGCCACGGGCAAGGACAGGTCCTGCGCCCAGCCGCAGATCGCATAGTGGAGGAATGAGACGCCCTGTATATGGCCATGCTCATCGAACCCGGCCTTGTACGAAATGCGGAAAGCGTGGCGCTTGCCGGTGATGATCATGTCATCGTCACGGTCATAGCGCATCTTGCAGGCCTTGCCGGTTGCGCGGGCGGCCACGGCGCAGGCCACTGCCAAAGCGTTGCCCTGACTTTCCTTGCCGCCAAACCCTCCGCCCATGCGGCGGGTCTCGACCCGGACGGCGTGCATCGGAACACCCAGAGCGTCGGCCACTTTGTGCTGAATCTCGGTCGGGTGCTGGGTCGAGCTGTGCACCAGCATATCCGCACCTTCATTCGGCACGGCCAGCGCGGCCTGACCTTCCAGATAGAAATGCTCCTGCCCGCCCAATTCAAACGAACCTTCGATCACATGCGGCGCACTGGCAATGGCCGCATCCGCATCGCCCTTGGCATAGATGCGTGGACCATCTTCAAACCGGCTGTCGGCGGCCAAGGCGTCCGCGATCGTCAGGATCGGCGTTTCCTCGGCATAGTCGACCTTGCCCAATCGCGCCGCTTTGCGGGCGGCCAGATGGCTGGTGGCAACGACCAGGAACACGGGCTGACCGATATAATGCACCGTGCCGTCCGACAGCAGCGGCTCATCATGGATCGAGGGCGAGACATCGTTGGCAAACGGCAGATCCTCTGCCGTCATGACCATCACGACACCCTCGGCGTTTTTGACAGCCGACAGATCCATTGCGGTGATCTTGCCCTTGGCGATCTGGCTCAGGCCAAAGGCCAGGTGCAGCGTGCCCTTGGGTGTCGGGATGTCATCCACGTACCGTGCCGCGCCCGAAACGTGCAAAGGGGCGGCGTCGTGGGGCAGGGCTTGCGTCACACTCATGCCGACACCTCCAGCACATTGGTGATCTCGCCCTGATCTTCCAGGAAATACCGTTGAAGCATCGCCTTGGCGGTTTCCAGTCGATACAGGGCCGAGGCGCGCATATCCGTGAGTGGCGAAAAGTCGTCGGCAAAGGATGGCAGCGCGGCGTCAACGGTCTTGCGCGTCCACGGTTTGCCGATCAAAGCGGCCTCGACATGGGTTGCCCGTTTCGGAACAGCAGCCATGCCACCATAGGCGATGCGCGCCTGTGTGACGCTGCCCTCCGAAACGGTTATGTTGAAACAGCCGCAGACGGCCGAGATATCCTGATCGAACCGTTTGCTGAGCTTGTAAGCCTTCAGGCGATCTGGCTGGCGGGGGAAGCTGACGGCTTCCACAAACTCGCCCGGAACCCGATCCTGTTTGCCGTAGTCGATGAAGAACTCTTCCAGCGGGATCGACCGCCGCTCGTCGCCCTTGCGCAGGTGCAGTGTCGCGTTCAATGCGATCAGCGCAGGCGGGTTGTCCCCGATGGGCGAACCGTTTGCGATATTGCCGCCCACGGTGGCCGCATGGCGGACCTGAACGCTGGCATAGCGGCGGATCATCTCGGCATAGGACGGATGCAGATCGACCATAGCCGCGCCCATGCGATTCATGTCTACCATTGCGCCAAAGCGGACTTCTTCACTGCCGAGCGTGATCTTCTTCAAATCATCGCAGCGGTTGAGGAAGATCACCGGGTCCAGTTCGCGCAGTTGTTTTGTGACCCAAAGGCCCACATCGGTCGCACCAGCGACCAGAGTCGCATTCGGGTTCTCGGCATACACGGCGGCCAATTCGTCGGATGAGGTTGGCAGCATGCGCGAAGCGGCAATCGTTGCAGGTGGTTTATCTTTGACCCAAACCGGAACGGGCTGTTCCTCGGCCGCTTTCGCTGCGCGAATGATCGGCGCATAGCCGGTGCAGCGGCACAGGTTGCCTGCAAGCAAAGTGTCATGGTCCGTTGCGCCATTCGTGTGCCCGGCCACCATCGACATGACGAAACCGGGTGTGCAGAAGCCGCATTGCGAGCCGTGCAGATCAACCATTGCCTGCTGAACCGGGTGCGCTTCGCCATTCGGGCCGCTGGCACCTTCGACCGTGCGCAACGCTTTGCCATGCAGTTGTGGCAGAAACAGAATGCACGAGTTCAGGGCCTTGGCGCCTTGGTCATCCGTCACCATCACGGTGCAAGCCCCGCAATCGCCTTCGTTGCAGCCTTCCTTGGTGCCGGTCAGGCCGCGATCTTCGCGCAGCCAATCCAGCAGGGTGGCTGTCGGATCGATATCAGCCAACTCCACTGTCTCTCCGTTCAGAAGAAACGTGATGTTCATTCGAGAAACCCGTCGCCTTACCCGGTTGCGCCCTTGTGGCCCTCCTTCGATGCGACGTAGAAAGAGTGGCGGGCGAATTGCTTGCCATGAGATGTTAGAAACAGCGCGGCTTGTCTGGCAAGAAAAACCGCCTCTGTTATACACCATTAGACGTATACGGCCTGTGACCGTCTTTTCTGATTAATGGGCAGCCACTTGTAAATAAAGCGGTTTTTGATTGCGACGCCCAGTCAATCCCGAAGCACCTTCTGAAAAAGCCGAATAATCAATGGCGATTTTTTTTTGCGGCAAACGTAACGCGGTTCAGCCTTTTGCCGCGCAGCCGGCTGGGGTAGCTTGGGCGTCATGAGCAGTTCTCCACGATTCATCCACCTCCGCGTTCACACTGAATATTCCCTTCTGGAAGGCGCCGTGCGGCTGAAAAAGCTGCCGGGCCTGTGCGAGAAGATGGAAATGCCGGCGGTCGCCGTGACGGATACCAATTCGATGTTTTCGGCGCTGGAATTCTCGGTCACCGCAAGCGGCGCCGGGGTACAGCCGATCATGGGGTGCCAGGTCGATCTGACCTATGTCCAGGCCCAGCCGGGCGAGAAGCCAAAGACCCCCGCGCCTCTGGTGCTGCTGGCGCAGTCCGAGACCGGGTACGAAAACCTGATGAAGCTCAGCACGTGTCTCTACGTGGACAAGGGCGGGCAACTGCCTCAGGTCACTTTGGAAGAACTGGCCGATCGATCTGAAGGGTTGATCTGCCTGTCCGGTGGACCTGACGGCCCGGTCGGGATGCTGCTGCAACAGGGTCAGCACCCGGCGGCCGAAGCGTTGGTCGATCGGCTGGCGGCAATGTTCCCCGATCGGTTTTATATCGAGCTTCAGCGCCATCCGGGTGAAGATGGCCAGCCCGAGGCCGAGCGCCTGACAGAACGCGGCCATGTCGAGATGGCCTATGCCAAGAACCTGCCGCTGGTCGCCACGAATGACGTCTATTTCCCGACGCCGGACATGTACGAAGCTCATGACGCGCTGATCTGCATATCGGAAGGGGCCTATGTCGACCAGCAGGAAGGCCGCCGTCGGCTGACGGCGCAGCACTACTTCAAGTCACAACAAGAGATGGCGACCCTGTTCGCCGACTTGCCCGAGGCCATCGAAAACACCGTCGAGATCGCCAGACGCTGCGCGTTCATGGCCTATCGACGCGACCCGATCCTGCCAAAATTTGCGGATGACGAGGTGGCCGAGCTGCGGCGCATCGCCAATGACGGCTTGCAGAAACGTCTGGCCGTGATCCCGCATGCCGTGACGCCCGAGGAATACCAGGAACGTCTGGATTTCGAACTGGGCATCATCGAAAGCATGGGTTTCCCTGGTTACTTCTTGATCGTTGCGGACTTTATTCAATGGGCCAAGGATCACGACATTCCGGTTGGTCCGGGGCGGGGCTCGGGCGCGGGTTCACTGGTGGCCTATGCGCTGACGATCACCGATCTTGACCCGCTGCGCTACAGCCTGCTGTTCGAACGGTTCCTGAACCCCGAACGGGTCTCGATGCCCGACTTCGACATCGACTTCTGCATGGATCGCCGCGAAGAGGTGATCCGCTACGTGCAGCAGAAATACGGGCGCGACAAGGTGGGTCAGATCATCACCTTCGGTGCCTTGCTGTCAAAGGCCGCCGTGCGCGATATCGGGCGGGTGCTGCAAATGCCATATGGGCAGGTGGACCGCCTGTCCAAGATGATCCCGGTTGAGGGGGTGAAACCTGTTTCCATCGAAAAGGCGCTGAAAGACGAACCCCGCCTGCGCGAGGCCGCGCGCGAGGAAGAGGTGGTCAACCGCCTGCTGACCTATGGCCAGCAGGTCGAGGGGCTGTTGCGGAATGCTTCGACCCACGCGGCGGGGGTGGTGATCGGCGACAGGCCTCTGGATGCGCTGGTGCCGATCTATCAGGACCCGCGTTCGGACATGCCCGCGACCCAGTTCAACATGAAATGGGTGGAACAGGCCGGGCTGGTAAAGTTCGACTTTCTGGGTCTGAAGACCCTGACCGTGATTCAGAACGCGATGGACCTGATTTTCAAATCCGGGCGCCCGTTGCACATCGCCGCCGATGGCACCGAACTTTATGAGCCCGCCGAGGGGGCTGAAAACCAGATCAACGCCATCCCGCTGGATGATGAGGCGACGTACAAGCTTTATTCCGCGGCCAAGACCGTGGCGGTGTTCCAGGTTGAAAGCTCGGGCATGATGGACGCGCTCAAGCGCATGAAACCCACCTGTATCGAGGATATCGTGGCGCTTGTGGCGCTCTACCGTCCCGGCCCGATGGAGAACATCCCCACCTATTGCGAGGTCAAGAACGGCCAGCGCGAAATCACCTCGGTCCACCCGCTGATCGATCACATCCTGGAAGAAACGCAGGGCATCATCGTCTACCAGGAGCAGGTGATGCAGATCGCCCAGGTCATGGCGGGATACAGCCTTGGCGGCGCCGACCTGCTGCGCCGCGCGATGGGCAAGAAGATCAAAGAGGCAATGGACGCCGAACGCCCGAAATTCGAGGCCGGCGCGGCCAAGAACGGAGTGGACGCCAAGAAAGCCTCCGAGGTGTTCGACCTGCTGGAGAAATTCGCCAACTACGGCTTCAACAAGTCCCACGCGGCGGCCTATGCGGTGGTCAGCTACCAGACCGGCTGGCTCAAGGCGAACCACCCGGTCGAGTTCATGGCGGGCGTCATGAACTGCGATATCCACCTGACCGACAAGCTGGCGGTGTATTTCGAAGAGGTCCGCAAGGGGCTGGGCCTGCCCTACGTGCCGCCCTGCGTGAACCGCTCGCTGGCGACCTTCGACGTGGTGGATGGCCAACTGGTCTATGCGCTGGGCGCGCTCAAGAATGTCGGCGTCGAGGCGATGAACCTGGTGGTGCAGGGCAGGGGAGACAAGCCTTTCGTCAACCTCTTTGACTTCGCCCGCCGGGTCGATCTGAAGAAGGTCGGCAAACGTCCGCTGGAAATGCTGGCGCGTGCGGGCGCTTTTGATGAGCTCGACAAGAACCGTCGCCGTGTGTTCGAAAGCCTTGACCGTTTGGTACAGTATTCGGCGGCGATCCATGAACAGAAAAACTCCAATCAGGTGTCTCTGTTCGGCGAGGCAGGCGACGACCTGCCCGAACCGCGCCTGTCGCCGACGCCCGACTGGCTGCCGGCCGAGCGCCTCAGCGAAGAATTCAAGGCCATCGGCTTCTATCTCTCGGGGCATCCGCTGGACGATTACATGCCCGCGCTGAAGCGCAAACAGGTGCTGACGCTGGATGAGGTTACGGAAAAGGCCCGGTCTGGTCCGCTCATCGCAAAGATGGCAGGGGTTGTCGCCGGGCGGCAGGAACGGAAATCGGCCAAGGGCAACCGCTTTGCTTTCGTTCAAATGTCTGATCCCACCGGCGCCTATGAGGTCACGCTGTTTTCGGACACGCTGGAGAAGTGTCGCGAGTTTCTGGAAACCGGCGCGCAGGTCGTGCTGACTGCCGAGGCAACGATGGAAGCCGATCAGCTCAAGCTGCTGGGCCGCTCGATTGGTCCTGCGGATTCCCTCGTGGCCGAGGCCGGAGCAACTGGGCTGCGAATTTACGTTGACGAAGCACAGGCCGTACCAACGGTGGCCAAGGTTTTGGAAGACGCCGCCTCTGCCGCGAAAGGGGCTGCACGGGGACCAGTCCAGTTAATGTTGCTGGACCCCAGCCTGCCCGGCGATGTTGAGTTGGAACTGGGACGTGAATTCCCCATCAACCCGCAGATCAAGGGCGCGATCAAATCCCTTGAAGGCGTCATGACCGTCGAAGAGATATGATACCGCTTTGTTGCCAGACTGTTGGTGCCCCGCTAGGCTGACTTGACAGAGATGTCTTTAGGTCATGCCACGGGAGGGCGTTGTTATGACAATAGCAGGTCTCAAGTTCAGAAAGGTATTATTCGGCGCAGCAGCGACGCTGGCTTTGGTCTCGGCCTCAGCTGGTCTGGCGGATGACAAGAAAAAAGAAAACACGATCAAAGGCGCCGTGATTGGCGCGGGTGTCGGCGCGCTGATCGGCGACGGCAAAGGTGCCGCCGCCGGAGCGGTGGCCGGTGCGCTAATCGGCGCGAATTCCAAGTAAGCGGAGGAGCATCCGGATGAGGACGAATTTGCTTAAGCCAGCCGCCACCGCCTTAGTGTTTGCAGCGCCCGGATTGGCCCTTGCCGACGAGGAAGCCGAACAGATGATGCAGGACGCGCTGCCGCTGATGTATCACACCTGCACCTCTGTTATCGAAGAGGCTGATGGGAACGAAGAATACATTCTGGACGTCGTCGGGAAGATGACGGCCCTTTCGCTTTACAACCGTCAGGTTGACATCGAAGCCCACGCGACTTCGGATGAGGAAAAGGCGGCTCTGAGAGAAACATTTGTGGCCGCCTTGAAAGAGGGTTGCACCGGGGACGAAAACGCCCTGTTGGGCGGCGTTGTGGACAACGCGGTAAAATCGACGCTTGGGCTTTAAATCATCAATAGTGAGGCGGTCGTTCGTCACCAAAGACAACGCCGCCTGAACCTTCCTGCGCCCGTTCTGCTTCGCGCTGCAACAGCATTTCAACCCGTTGGGTCAGCCGGTCGATTTCCGATTGTTGTCTGGTGACGACCGTGTTCAGTTCGTCCACGGTACGGGTCAGATGGGCGATCTCTTCTTCCAGATGCTGCATGGGGAACTCCTGTCTTGCGCTGGTCATAGCGACACAGTCGGCCCAAGGCCAGAGAAAGCGCGCCTTGCCCCGATGCGGACCATGGGATAGACCGCGCGCGGAACAAGGACACTCCCAAGGACGCCCCACATGGCCAAGCCCAAGAAACAGCCCCGCCCCAAGGCCGTCACGCCGAAAGGGTTCCGTGACTATTTCGGCGAGGAAGTCACGCAGCGCACCGAGATGCTGCGGACGATTGCGGGCGTGTATCATCGTTACGGGTTCGACGCGCTTGAAAGCAGTGCGGTCGAGACCGTCGAGGCGTTGGGCAAATTCCTGCCCGACGTGGATCGCCCGAACGAAGGCGTGTTCGCCTGGCAGGAGTTTGACGAGGGCGGCAATGGCGATTGGATGGCGCTGCGTTATGACCTGACCGCGCCACTGGCCCGGGTCTATGCCCAGCACCGCAACGACCTGCCGACGCCCTATCGCCGCTATGCGATGGGTCCGGTCTGGCGCAACGAAAAGCCGGGGCCGGGGCGGTACCGTCAGTTCTATCAGTGTGATGCGGATACGGTCGGTACGGCCAGCATGGCCGCCGATGCCGAGATCTGCGCCATGCTGTCGGATACGCTGGAGACCGTGGGCATCCCGCGCGGCGATTATCTGGTGCGGGTCAACAATCGCAAGGTTCTGAATGGCGTGCTTGAGGCGATGGGCCTGGGCGCGGGCGCGGCAGCGCGCGACGACGTTCTGCGCACCATCGACAAGTTCGACAAGGTGGGTGAGCAGGGCGTGCGCGAGTTGCTGACCAAGGGCCGGCTGGATGCCTCGGGCGCGTTCATCGACGGTGTGGGCCTGTCCGACGATCAGGCCGAGCCGGTGATCGCCTTCCTGACCTCCAAGGCCGATGATGCCGCCGGAACGCTGGCCAACCTGCGCACGGCCGTGGGTGACAGCAAGATCGGCGCCGAAGGCATCTCCGAGCTGGAACAGATTGGCGAATTGCTGGCCGCGGGCGGCTATGGCGCTGATCGCATCCAGATCGACCCTTCCGTCGTGCGCGGTCTGGGTTATTATACCGGGCCGGTATACGAGGCTGAACTCACGTTCGAGATTTTTGACGAAAAGGGCCGCAAGCGACAATTTGGTTCCGTCTCAGGCGGCGGGCGCTATGACGATCTGGTGAAGCGTTTCACCGGACAGGAAGTGCCCGCGACGGGTATCTCCATCGGTGTTGATCGCCTGCTCGCCGCGCTGCGCGAAAAGGGCCGGATCAGCGCTCAGGCCACCGGCCCTGTGGTCGTGACCGTAATGGACCGCGACCGCATGGCCGATTATCAGGCGATGGTGGCCGAACTGCGCAATGCCGGCATTCGCGCCGAGGTCTATCTGGGCAACCCCAAGAATTTCGGCAATCAGCTGAAATACGCGGACAAGCGGAATTCTCCGATTGCGGTGATCGAGGGCGGCGACGAAAAAGCCAAAGGCATCGTGCAGATCAAGGACCTGATCCTGGGCGCCAAGATCGCCGAAAGCGCCACGCTCGAGGAATGGAAGGAACGCCCCAGCCAGTTCGAGGTGCCGCGCAGCGATCTGGTCGCCAAGGTGCGCGAGATTCTGGACAGTCAGGACTGAGCCATGCCCAACCGATCCCAGATCCAGGCCCGGGCCGCGATGATGCGCGTGCGCTTCGAGGCCGCCGGGGCGCAGGTCGTCGACCCGCCGTTGCTGCAATCGGCCGAGACGCTGCTGGACCTCTACGGCGAGGATATCCGCGCGCGCGCCTATGTCACCTCGGACGCGCTGCGCGGCGAACAGATGCTGCGCCCGGATTTCACCCTGCCGGTGGTGCAGATGCACATGCGCGACGGGGCCGAACCGGCGCGCTATACCTATTCGGGCGAGGTGTTCCGCCGTCAGGAGCATGACCCCGACCGCGCCAATGAATACATCCAGGTGGGCTATGAGGTCTTTGACCGCGACGATCCGGCCGGGGCCGATGCCGAGGTGTTTTCGCTGATGGCGCTTCAGTTGCGTGGGTTGCCCCTGCGTGCGGCAACCGGGGATATCGGCATCCTCACCGCTGCGGTCGAAGGGTTGCGCACGACCGAGCGTCGCAAGGCCGCCCTGATGCGGCACCTTTGGAGACCGCGCCGATTCCGTGTCTTGCTGGATCGGTTTGCGGGTCGCAAGGCGCCCTCGGAAGGGCGCGCCGCGCTGCTGGACGCTGCCGATCCGATGGCGTTTGATGCCCCTATGATCGGCAAGCGCCGCAAGGCCGAAATCGCAGCGCGCATCGAAGCCCTGCGCGAAGACCGTGATACGCCGCCGATTTCCGACAATGAGCTGGCCGGGCTGGAAACGTTGCTGAATGTGCGCGAGACCATGCCATTTGCGTTGGAACAGCTGCGTGACGTGGCGGTGGATCTGCCGCAGATCACGCCCGCCCTGGACCGGTTGGAGGCGCGTGTGGCTGCGCTGCAAGCGCGTGGAGTCGATGTCGAGCGGTTGGATTTCGAGGCCGCCTATGGCCGGACTTCGATGGAATATTACGACGGATTCGTTTTTGGGTTTTACGCGGAAGGTCGGCCTGACCTGCCTCCGATCGCCACGGGCGGGCGCTATGACGCGCTGACACGGCAATTGGGCCGCGGAGACGAAATCCCGGCTGTCGGCGGCGTGTTGCGCCCCGACCTGATGCTGGAGATCGAGGAGGGTGCTGTATGAGCCTGAAACTGGGTGTGCCCTCGAAGGGCCGGTTGATGGAAAAGACCTTCTCATGGTTCGAAAAACGGGGCATCACCTTGTCACGCAGCGGGTCGGACCGGGAATATGCGGGCAAGGTCGAAGGGATCGACGGTGTCTCTCTGATCTTGCTGTCGGCGGGGGAAATCCCGCGTGAACTGGCGGCGGGGCGGATTCATCTGGGCGTCACCGGGATCGATCTGGTGCACGAGAAACTGCCGCGCTGGGAACAGCAGGTTGAAGAGGTTTCGCAGCTTGGATTCGGCAAGGCTGATCTGATCATCGCAATCCCGGCATGTTGGGTCGATGTCGATACGCTTGATGATCTGGACGCGGCAGCAGCTGCGTTTCGCAAAACCCATGGCCACCGGCTGCGGATCGCCACCAAGTACCACCGTCTGGTTCGGGAATTCCTGACAGACGCGGGCGTGGCCGATTACACGCTGGTCGACAGTCAGGGCGCGACTGAAGGCACGGTGATGAATGAAACCGCTGAAGCAATTGCCGACATCACCTCGACCGGAGAGACCCTGCGCGCGAATCACCTGAAGATCCTCTCGGACGGTCTGATCCTGCAATCACAGGCCACGCTGTGGCGCAGTCGGGTGGCAAAATATGATCCGACAGAAAAAGCGGTTCTATCCGAACTGCTGGATCGGTTGCGGTAACTACACCACACCTATTTCTGCCAGGGCGCGGTTCAGATCATCGGGCAGGGCATCGTCCTGCTCGCGGTTTTGGGGCAAATCGGCAGGGGTATCTTCAGGCTTGAGATAACGCCATCCCTGAAACGGGCGTTTCAGGGCATTCTGGGTGCGGTGCAGCTTGGGGTCCAGCACAATGGCGCAGCGGCGGATACCATCGTCTCCGGTCGCTTCATCCAGCCGCAGGATCCGCTGGCGACACTGGATTACGCCCTTGATGACCCAATAGATCGATCCACCGTTCAGAATTTCGGCTTCGCGCTTGGGCCACATGCGGGTGACGTGGCGTGGCAGGCCATCGGCGAACCGCTGGCAATAGCTGTCCTGCCAGGCCATCAGCGTGTCGACGCTTTCCGACCCGACCGAAAGTTTTATGAGGTTTACGTAATTATCCACAGCTTTCCCACAGAGTCACCCAGAACGAATTGGTTAATATGGTAGTGTCGCTGGTTTCTTGCATCAAGTTCTTGTAGCGCTATGTAGGCGAATTGGTCTATCTTGTATGCCTCTTAGCTAAATAGGAATCACCAATGAGCCGCTTTGCCGCCCCCATCGCCGAGCAGATCTGGGATATGAAGTACCGCTTTAAACAGGCGGATGGCACCCCCATCGATCAAACGGTTGAAGACAGTTGGCGGCGCATCGCCCGTGATCTGGCGCGGGTGGAAAACGACCCGGGGCACTGGGAAGAGAAATTCTATGAGGCGCTGGAAGATTTCAAATACCTGCCTGCCGGGCGGATCACAGCAGGTGCCGGCACCGCGCGTCAGGTGACCCTGTTCAACTGTTTTGTCATGGGCACGGTGCCCGACAGCATGGGCGGCATTTTCGACATGCTGAAAGAGGCCGCATTGACCATGCAGCAGGGCGGGGGGATCGGCTATGATTTCTCGACCATCCGCCCCCGTGGCGCTGACGTGAAAGGCGTCGCGGCGGATGCGTCGGGGCCGTTGAGCTTTATGGATGTCTGGGATGCCATGTGCCGCACGATCATGTCGGCGGGCTCGCGCCGGGGCGCGATGATGGCGACCATGCGCTGTGACCACCCGGATATCGAACAGTTCATCACCGCAAAATCCGACCCGGCCCGCCTGCGCATGTTCAACATGTCGGTTCTGGTGACCGATCCGTTCATGGAAGCGGTCAAGGCCGATGCCTCGTGGGATCTGATCTTTGACGGCAAGGTCTATCACACGGTTCAGGCGCGTGACCTGTGGAACAAGATCATGCAGGCCACCTATGATTATGCCGAACCGGGGGTGATCTTCATCGACCGTATCAACCAGGCCAACAACCTGAGCTATGTTGAAACCATCGCGGCCACGAACCCGTGCGGCGAACAGCCATTGCCGCCCTATGGTGCCTGCCTGTTGGGTTCGATCAATCTGGCGCGTTTGGTGGTTGAACCGTTTGAGGCAAAAGCCCGTTTGAATGAAGAGGCCCTGCAAGAACTTGTCGCCACGGCTGTCCGGATGATGGACAATGTCGTTGATGTGTCAAAATTCCCACTGGCCGAACAAGAGGCTGAAGCGCAGGACAAACGCCGCATCGGGCTGGGCGTGACCGGACTGGCGGATGCGCTGTTGATGTTGGGCCTGCGTTACGGGTCCGACGAGGCGGCGCGTCAGACCGAGCGCTGGTTGCACGCGATCGCCCGCGCCGCGTATCTGGCGTCGGTCGACTTGGCCAAGGAAAAAGGGGCGTTCCCCCTGTTCGATGCCGAGAAATACCTGGCCAGCGGCACCATGCAGCAGATGGATGACGATGTTCGCGAGGCCATCCGCGAGCACGGCATCCGAAACGCGCTGCTGACCTCGATCGCGCCCACTGGGACGATCTCTCTCTACGCCGGCAACGTGTCGTCGGGGATCGAGCCGGTTTTTGCCTATGCCTACACCCGCAAGGTCTTGCAGAAGGACGGCTCGCGGACCGAGGAAGAGGTGGTGGACTATGCCGTTCAGATGTGGCGCGACAAGTTCGGCGATGTCGAGCTGCCCGACTATTTCGTGAACGCCCAGACCTTGACCCCGGCCGAGCACGTCAAGATGCAGGCGGCTGCGCAGAAATGGATCGACAGCTCGATCTCGAAAACCATCAACTGCCCCGAGGACATCTCGTTCGACGCCTTCAAGGACGTGTATATGCAAGCATGGGATCAGGGCTGCAAAGGCTGCACCACCTATCGCCCGAACGACGTGACCGGCTCGGTTCTGACCGTCTCGGAAAGCGACGACAAGGTGCCGGGCGAAAGCGCCGATGCGCCGCACGAGGTGGATGGCGGCGATGTCATCTACATGTCCGAACCGCTGGACCGGCCGCAATCGCTTGAGGGTTCGACCTACAAGCTGAAATGGCCCGACAGCGAGCACGCGATCTATCTGACGATCAACGACATCGTCATCGGCGGTCGGCGGCGTCCGTTTGAGGTGTTCATCAACTCGAAGAACATGGAGCATTACGCCTGGACGCTGGCCCTGACCCGGATGATCTCGGCCGTGTTCCGGCGCGGTGGTGACGTGTCTTTCGTGGTCGAGGAGCTCAAGGCCGTGTTCGATCCGCGCGGCGGGGCCTGGGTGCAGGGCAAGTATATCCCTTCGATCCTGGCGGCGATCGGCGGCGTAATCGAGCAGCACATGATCGCGATCGGGTTCCTCGAGGGCGAAGGGATGGGGCTGAAATCCGACCCGCAGGCGCAGGTGGTCAACATGGACGCCCCCCGCGGCAAGGCCTGCCCGTCCTGCGGCCAGTATGACATGGTGATGATCGAGGGCTGCATGACCTGCCGCAGCTGCGGACATTCGAAATGTGGCTGACGCGCGGGCGAGTGCTTGTGTGTGAAATGACAGGCTATTCAGTGCCATTTGGCCCGAATTGCCTTCCACCCACACGGTCTATTTTTGCCATCAGAATCCAAGCCTTTGAAATATAAGGATTTCGAAGTGGGCGGCTCTCGACGGGGCCGCCCATTTCCGTTGCGGGCCGGCCTTGTTGGGTTGACTTGATCCACCGGCAAATCTGTTCCTTATTCGTTCTCGAGGTTCCGGAACCTTTCTCCCCCATTGGCCCAGTTGCCCAAGGCGCTGGATTGCTGTGCGGCCCGCGTGTCGTGCGATGAAAGGACTCCGCCATGAACCGTTCGACAACGACCATCCCGTTTCATGACCTGACCTTCGTCGACGACATCCCGAAGTTGCGGAACGTCGAAGACCGACTGCACAAGTTCCTGCGCGGCTTGCGCAGGGAAAGGCAGGACCGAGACCATGAAGCCGGCAAGATCTCCGAGGACGACCTGGTGAACCCCTATACACTGGTCGAGGACCAGGACCGCGCCCGGATCAAGCGCCGTGCGGCGCGGTACGTGGAGCGGGTGCAATCTTCGACCGGCTTGTATCACCTTTCCGAGGAGGCCCGCGCGCGGTTGACGCCGCTACGTGGTGGGCTGCCCGTCACGCGCATCGTGACGGAACACGAGGCTGACGAGATTGCCGCGGCCCTGCACGCCGAGATGCCCTGGATGGCGCGCGCGACCGAGGAGGTCTGGCACGGGTTGAGGGCATCGGCCCGCGACGGCTTGCCCGGTGTGCGCTTTGCGCCACTGGTGCTGAACGGCGCGCCGGGTATCGGCAAGAGCTATTGGGCGCGGCGCCTCGCGCACCATCTTGCCGTGCCCACGACGAAGATCGAAGCCACGGGAGAGCCTGCAACCTTCTCTCTGGTGGGCTTGCAGAAGGGCTGGGGAAGTGCCTCGCCGGGCAAGCTCATGCAGACCGTGCTGAGCGCGCGTCACGCGGGGCCCTTGGTGATCGTGGATGAGATCGAGAAATCGGGCGAAATGCACTCGAACAAGGGCGTGCGGCATACGCTCACCGACGCCCTCCTGCCGCTGCTGGAACGCATGACGGCGGCCCAGTGGGAATGCCCGTTCTTCCAGATCAAGTGCGACATGTCCTGGGTCAACTGGGTGATGACGGCGAACAGCCGGAAAGGCCTGCCCGAGCCGTTGCAAAGCCGATGCGTGGTGTTGGACCTGCCGGACCTCACCAGGGACCAGCTCCGCGATTTTACCTTGGCCGAGGGGGCGCGGCGCGGGTTGCCCGAGCCCGCCATTGCGGCCATAGGGGATCTGTTTGACGGTGGCGCGATCGCAAATGCCCGACTGAGCCTGAGAACGGTGTGCCGGATGCTCGAGCGGGCAGAGGCGCTGGCCCGCAAGCCGATGCTGAACTAAGGCAATGGTTGTGTTGCGCCGCCACTCAAGGCAGGCGCACATGAGAGTTTTGGGGAGAGGGATTCATCATGGCTGAAGCATCGGAAAGACCCAAGAGCCGCCCGCGTGCCATCTTCCTGGATCTGACATCGCCAGTTCTGCCGTCTTGCCCGGTGCCGGAAATGCCATGGCCATACAAAGCTGACCGGGACTCCGAACGCTATGAAGACATTCTGTGCCGTCTCGCCCTGGCGACGGGCCTCCCGATTGTCGCGTTCGTTCCAACCAAGGATTGCTGCTCCGAAGCTCTTGAGGAAGCGATCAAGGCGCAGGTCGTGCTGGTGGATCAGAGCCCTGACTCCGCCCTCTGTCAAACCTTGCGGACCCGGCTCGGTTGCGCCGTGCCCGACATCCTGTTCATCTCCGACCCCACCCGCCATGAGAGTCTCGGGGGAGGTTTTCGATTTTGCAACGTGAAGGACGCAATCCCGGTCTTGCATCACCTGTCTCACGCAAATCGTGCCGTGGTGCTCACCTGGGAGGAAAACCCCGGAGAGGAGGTTGCGCATACGGTCCTCATGCCCCTCGATCTCAGGCTCGGTTCGATGGAAGACCGTCACATGTTGCTGACCCGTGACCGCCTGATCTTTGATGTGGTTCTGCTGTTGGAGGACATGGAGCCGACGGCGGATTTCATGCTGAAGACACTGGAAAAGCTCATCGCCGGTTACGCACCTATCGTTCACTGTCTGAACGATCATACAGCACCCATGCAGACGGAATTCCCGCGCGCAATGAGACGGTTGCAAGGCGCGGGCGCGCGCAAGATCGTGATGGTGGCAGCAGATGGCGGACTGGAAGCCAGAACTAGCGAATATCGGAATATCGCCGAAACATACGGTTTTGAATGCAGCTTTCGAACCTGGAACGATCTGCTCGCGTCAACACGCTGGCCTGAATGACCGTGGTGCGCGGCCGTCAGTCCGTTTCCTCAGATCCGAAATACTTGTCGGCCTCGCCAATACCGAAGTTCTGCAAAACCGCGTGGTCCAACGGCATTTCGTCGGGTCGGGTCAGGATATTCGGTATGAAGGGCCCCCGGTAATCAATCATCGGCGCGCCCTCGCGCATTTCAACTTCGCCCTTTGCCTCTCGTACAAACAGAACGAAATCGGTGAGATACTGCACCGCGTCGAACAGGGCATCACGTTCCTTGCGCGAAAGCTTCTGGATCGCGCCCAGGTCAATCACCTGTTTCAGGAGGTCGACAAATTCTTGTTCGGAGCACTCTTCGGGTAGTTGTTTGGCGAAATCCAGAAGGTTCATCATTGGTTCCTTTTGCCTGTATCTCAGGTCGGGCAATGCCCATCACTGTCGTTTTGCGCAGCCAACCCCAAGTGGCTGACAATATCAAGCGGAAACGGAAGGCTTAAATGAGATTAACATGTTGATTGAATTGCGAAAAATTCCAAGCTTGATACCATCGCAAATGGGTATTGCTCGCCCCGGCGGTAGAGCAGATCACCACAGGCTTTCGGTTCAAGGCTAAACCAGCCTTTCGCAGTGCCGATCGTGGAGGGCAATTCCGCGGACCTCCCGGACCTTAGCCATAAGCGCGAAATCCTGACCATTGCGGGAGCTGCATTCGTAAGTAAGGGCGGATTCCGGTCTTTCTCTGCAGGAGCGTGGCAGCGGACGGGACGGCGGTGAAGCTGTCGTTCGCCGCGGCCTTGATGGACGCACGCTGAATTTTTTCCGGCATCAGCTCCCGAAGAGCGGGGAAATTGTCTCTGCGCCAAGGAAAGGGCCTGGAACCACTCGGAGATGGCTCTTCGGAATTCCTAACTCATGTTGAAAAACCTGTTTCGGGCGGTTTGGCGAAGGGTCAATAATCGTGACGCGCGGAACTGACCTACGCCGGACGAAGGCGTCTTTGAATAGGCCGAGGCTCTTGAGGTCGGTCCTGGGAAAGGAGTAACCGATTACGACTACTTCGTCGCAAGCTTGGAGGGCGTCACCCGCCTGCTGCCAAAGTGACTCGAACAAGGAGCCAAAAAATTGGTAACTTTTGTCTTTCACTGGCGGGATAATCAGTGGCATCGAAGGGATGCCTTCCTTCGTCGACCGGCCTTCCGGCATCCAAGGCATGCGGGGCTGAACCTTAACAAACAAATACCCATCTGGAGCCGAGCGGCCCGGGACATTAGATAGGTTTGGTGGGTAATAGCCGTAAGTCAAAGGCGCATAGCCATCCATATATCGACCAGCGTGAGTCGCGTATGGGCGGGTGGCGTGCTCGTAAACAAACAGCGATTCCGCTGGAAGCGCGTGCGTCAAGACTAGTTCTTCACCCTCGTAGATCGGATGGGCGGTGAGCCAGTTCACCGAGCCATGCAGTTTGATTAATTTGTTGGGCGAGTGATGATATTCGGGAGGACTCCAGCCATCGCGGAACACGCTATGTGGTTTGATCCCGTATCCACTGTCGACCGCCCAGCCCGCCGCCGCCGCCATCGCGCGATCCATCAGGGTGTCCCAGTTGAACGTCAGTACGACGTCGTCGGGCCGAAGAGACTCGGCCAGATCGACATGGCTCTGCGACACCGGGCCGTTTGCGATCTCGTTCAGTGTCGTCGCGAAGAGAAAAATCAACTGGTTGTAAGGCCTTGAAAGAATGATCCGACTAATGCCACCCGCCTCTTTCTCGACACTGGCCAACCTGTCGGCGATCTCACTGTGTATATCTTCAATGTCTACGCCTGCCGCGAGATAGGCGTCAGTGTCGCTGACGCCCTTCTGCAACTGAAGGTAATGAATCAGCCCATCACGCAACACCCAAGGGTTCGCCGCAGCTTTCAGCTTGAAGAAAGTTGGGAAGAAGTCATTTGCGATCGGCACTCTTTGTCCGGTCGGTGAGGCGTCGTAACTTTTTGATGCGCCAGCTCCAAGCAGTATAACTCTCATGCATCGACCCCATTCTTCTCGATTTCTCGCGCCTGCACCCCCAATTCAGAAGGAGCTCCAAACCTGATCGATGCTTAAAGCGGCGATGCGTGAAATCAACTAGGCTCATTGGATTCAATGTTTGGAATGGCGCGAAAACATAGATGCAAGATCTTTACCGCGGCTTGCCGTTAATCATGATGTCGTCGTAAAATATGTCGGCGGTGCCGCTAGGTGTAGTGAACCTGAGCCCCCAGTCGGGTCTCGCTCTGAGATGTTCTGCAACATCATCTGAGCCTCCCCCACTGAACTGGTCCACCGTTATGTTTAGGAAACGGAGGACCACG
>NZ_WQDM01000003.1:457500-473865 GCF_013033125.1 Ruegeria sp. HKCCA4008 | reverse complement strand
GTCTGGCCGCCCAGCATGGCGAAGAGACGACAGTCATGATTGACGCGACCTATCTAAGAGCACACCGCATTGCCACCAGTATGGCCGCAAAAAAGGGGGCGTGGCCGCCTGATCGATAGAACCAAGGGTGCCATGAATACCAAGCTCCATGCTATCTGTGATAGCGAGGGTCGCCCGTTCAACCTGTTCGTTACGGCCGGGCAAATCAGTGATTAAATCGGTGCTCGGGCTCTGCTCAGCAGCATACCAAACGTGAATTGGCTTCTCGGGGATCGTGGTTATGACGCCGACTGGTTTCGAGAAGCGTTGAAAGACAAAGGGATACGCGCCTGCATCCCCGGGCGAAAGCAGCGAAAGACGCCTGTCGAGTCCAACGAGCGCAGATACAAGCGGCGAAACCGCATTGAGAGTATGTTTGGCAGGCTTAGGGATTGGAGGCGCGTGGCGACACGCTATGACCGTTGTCCCAAGGTAATCCTATCAGCCATCGCACTCATAGCAAACCTCATCTACTGGTTAAGAGTCCTGACCCTAGGTCGTTTTGCGATTGTTGCCATTGCCCAAATCACTTGTGTTGGAGATATCTTTTCCGTTCAAGTGCAGCGGAGGCGTAGCGGACACAGTTTCATGCGCAGCATAGCAAGAGGTGCTAGTCGCGTAAGACGTTTATACACTGCGGGGAAAGGATGGTGGGTGATGAGAGACTCGAACTCCCGACATCTTCGGTGTAAACGAAGCGCTCTACCAACTGAGCTAATCACCCGTGATGCTGCATTTAGCCAAGCCTGCGGGCAGGTGCAAGAGGGTCTGGAAGATTTTCTTGCGTTCCCTCTTCGGCGGCCGTTCAACGGGGCATCTTGTCAGCCGTAGGCCGAACAGGCGGGCGCTCGGGGCGCCTCTCGGCGCTGGAAAGTGGGCAGCACATTTTAAGACAGATCGATGGAAAACGCCTTGCTCAACCTGCAACCCATCATGTGTAAATGGCCAAAGGCGCTTGCGCGCCACCGGTGGCGTCCGATATCCCCGGAGAGACTGAAGCAAACCGGTCGGGAGTATACATGACCCTATCCTTCGCCCGCCGATTTTGGATGGTGGCATTGGTCCTTGGCATGACGGCGCTGGCTCCGATCCGGGCCGGTGCAGAAGGCATTCTGGTTTTTGCAGCGGCCAGCCTCAAGACTGCATTGGACGAAATCGTTGCCGGGTACGAAAACCAGACCGGTCAGAGCGTTTCCGTTTCCTATGCGGCGTCGTCGGTCCTGGCCTGGCAGATTCAGCAAGGTGCGCCTGCGGATGTGTTTGTTTCGGCCAATACGGATTGGATGGATGTGTTGGAGCAGGACGGTTTGATCCGGGCAGACTCTCGGGTTGATCTGCTGGGCAACGGCCTGGTTCTGGTCGGGGCTGAAGATCATGCGCAAGTGGGTGAAATCCAGCCCGGATATGACCTCAAGGCGGACTTGAAGGATGGCTATCTGGCCATGGCACTGGTCGACGCGGTGCCTGCCGGTATCTATGGCAAAGCTGCATTGCAAAGCCTGAACCAGTGGGAGGCTGTGCGGTCTCAGGTGGCGCAGGCCGACAATGTGCGCGCTGCGCTGGCTCTGGTGGCGGCCGGGGCCGCGCCGCTTGGGATCGTGTACCGGTCAGACGCCAAGGTGGAAAAAAGGGTCCGGGTCGTTGGGACGTTCCCTGCCGATCTGCATCCACCGATAATTTACCCCGCTGCACTGACCCTCGATGCAAAAGAAGGAGCACACGCCTTTCTTGAACACCTGAAAACGGATGCTGCCACGGCTGTATTTCTGGAGCAGGGATTTACCCTGCCGGGCAGGTGATTGCATTGGATTGGTTGGGGCCTGCCGAAGCAGAAGCATTGAAGCTTTCATTGCGCGTATCCTTCTGGGCGACGCTGGCGACTTTGCCGTTTGGGATACTTGTCGCTTATGCTCTGGCGCGTTGGCGGTTTCCCGGACGGCAGGTTTTGAACGGTCTGGTGCATTTGCCATTGATCCTGCCGCCGGTTGTCACCGGATACCTGCTGTTGCTGACCTTCGGCATTCAAGGGCCGCTGGGCCGGCTTCTGGCCGAGTTCGGGATCGTCGTGGCCTTTCGCTGGACAGGCGCGGCCCTTGCCGCCGGGATCATGGCCTTCCCTTTGATGGTCCGGGCGATACGTTTGTCGATCGAAGCGGTGGACCCGAAACTGGAACAGGCAGGGGCAACTCTGGGCGCGTCGCGTCCGATGGTGTTTTGCACGGTGACCTTGCCGATGATTTTGCCGGGTGTCATAGCCGGGGCTATTCTGGCCTTCGCCAAGGCCATGGGTGAATTCGGTGCGACGATTACCTTCGTGTCCAACATCCCAGGTCAGACGCAGACGTTGCCTTCGGCTGTCTACGCCTTTTTGCAGGTCCCGGGCGGCGAGGCCGCCGCGACGCGGCTGGTTCTGATCTCGATCGTCATCGCAATGAGCGCGTTGTTGTTGTCGGAGTATGTGGGGCGGCGTGCCGCGGCGCGGGTGGCCGGATCATGAGCCTGTCTGTTCGATTGCACCACCATCTGTCGGGGATCGATCTGGACGTCAGTTTTGATGCGCCGCCGGGCGTGACGGTGCTGTTCGGGCGCTCGGGATCGGGCAAGACCACCATCGTCAATGCCGTGGCAGGGTTGTTGCGGCCTCAGGCGGGCCGGGTGGCGGTAGATGACTGGGTTCTGTTCGACACGGAACAGGGCCTGTGGCTGCCGCCGCATCGGCGTCGGTTGGGGTATGTTTTTCAGGAAGGGCGGTTGTTCCCCCATCTGACCGTACGCCAGAACCTTGCCTATGGGCGTTGGTTTGCGCCGAAAAACACACGCCGCGAAGACCCCGACAAAGTCATCGACATGCTGGGCATCGGTCATCTGCTGGACCGCAGACCTGCCGGGTTGTCTGGCGGTGAGAAACAGCGCGTCGCCATCGGGCGGGCCTTGTTGGCAAGCCCGCGATTGATCCTTGCAGATGAACCGCTGGCGGCACTGGATGATGGGCGAAAGGCGGAAATCCTGCCCTATTTCGAGCGTCTCAGGGACGAAGTCTCGGTTCCGATCCTCTATGTGACGCACTCTGCCGCCGAAGTGGCCCGGTTGGCAACATCCGTAGTTGCGTTGCAGGATGGCAAGGCCGTTCGCCACGGGCCCGCATCCGAAATGCTTGCCGACCCGTCAGTGGCCCCTGCGGGAATTCGTGCCGTCGGGGCCGTGTTGCAGGTTCAGGTTGCAAAGCATCATTCCGACGGGCTGACAGAGTTGAACGCCAATGGCGCGCGGCTCTTTCTGCCTCGTATCGAGCATGAGGTCGGGGCAAACTTGCGGATTCGAATACCCGCCCAGGAAGTGATCCTGTCGAACAACAAACCCGAGGGGCTTTCGGCGCTGAACGTGCTGGCCGGGACCGTGGACTCGATCCGGTCGGGCGAGGGGCCGGGTGCCATCGTGTCGGTAAAGACCCCGACGGGCAATGTGCTTGCGCGGGTTACGCGTCGATCTGTTGCGGCCCTGAACCTGAAACCGGGCAGCACATGTTATGCCGTGATCAAGACGGTTGCATTGGCCCCGCAGGATGTCGGCGGGCGCATTGTGGCCGGCAGCTAGTCGCAGGCAAGGGCGCGGGCTTCGTGTTCGCGCAGTATCAGCCGAGCCGCGCGTCCGAACCCGCTGTGACCCGAGGTCGGTCTGTCGGGGAATATCGAAGCCAGTTCGCGCAATGCCTCAGAGGACAGCGAAAAAAGGGCCTCTTCCCCCAGAAACAGGCTTTCGGCCTGCGCGCCCTCGGCGTTCAGGATCTCATGCCGGTCCAGCAGGACGTGAAGATATTCGACGGTTTGAACCGATGTATCGATGCCGATGCCGGGCCATCCGCACAGGTGTTTGGCGGCAACCAGGGCTTCGGATGCGCCGAAAAGCAGCTCGACTTTCGGGCCTTTGACCAGGATCCTGTGCTGCTGCGACACCAGAAGGTCCCGTGAGGGTTCGTTCGGCCCCAGACTGCCCGCCGAGATACGAACGGGGCGCAAAGCAGGTTCATCGCATAATCGTTCGGGTGGAATCCTGCTGCGTTCGATCCAGCGGATAGGTTGCAGACCGTGATCGGCAGTGGCCACCATATGACCCGCGTCCAGCGTTTCGATCGCAAGCGGGCCGCTTTCAGTCTCGATGAGGGTTCCGGCCGCAAAACAGACGCCTTCGATCCGGATGACCACTTCCACCGGGTCCGGTGTGCCGGTGAATGGAAGGGTGAATGGGCCGGCTTGGGTTGTACCCGAGACGCTGATGAAGAAAGAATCGAAGACGACTTCGCCTTTGTCGAGGCCATCGAAAAATGTCGGGTCGACGATATAGGTCCACTCTCCTGTGTTCGGGTCGATCGAGGCGGTGCCGTTGGCGGGCTGTACCGCAATCGTCCAGGTTTGCGTGACCGGATTGAAGTTTCCATTGTCCAGAGTGGGTTGCCCCGTCTCAACGTTGGGTGGAAAACCAGTCACATCCCCGGTCAGTTCGCCTGTGATCGGAACTGAAACCAATTAACCCTCGCCTTGCTGCAACACGCGTTCAAATTCCTTTTTGCGATACAGGCGCATGTGAACCTCGCCCGCTTCATCCCGCGTCCATTCGACAATGCGATTGCGTG
The DNA here is from genome assembly GCF_013033125.1 of Ruegeria sp. HKCCA4008. NCBI lineage: Bacteria > Pseudomonadati > Pseudomonadota > Alphaproteobacteria > Rhodobacterales > Roseobacteraceae > Ruegeria > Ruegeria sp. HKCCA4008. The sequence goes on along the minus strand of NZ_WQDM01000003.1, from coordinate 469,196 downwards.
TCATGTCACTGTCCATCCGGTTGGTGCGTACACGCGGGTGCGGGATTTCCTGCTTGAGGATATCAACAATTTGGCTGGTCTGTCCAAACGGGGCCACAAGATCAATGATCCAGAAGGACGATCCGCTGGTGAAATCCGTGTCTGAAAGGGGTCTTTCCTTCACCGCATAACGGAACTCGGCTTCGGGGCTGAGCCCGGCGAAGGTGACAAAACCACGGGGGAATCCGTGCTGTCGGAAGATATGGTACTGGCCCAGGCGAAACGGAGTTTCGAACGCGTACAAAACCTGTGCCAGACTGCGTTTCTGATGTGTTTTCGTCAAACCCGCCAGATAGAACATAGCGCCCAGATCCGCGTATTTTTCCGGCGTGAAATCGAACCAGTCTTTTGGAAACGTCTTGCTCAAAGAGATGCCCAACGGTGTAACGGGAACCAAAAGTCTACAGTGAGTGTACTGCTTTCCTGCAATATGGGTAGAATAAATTCTTTGATGTGGTCAGTGTTGCCGGCTCGTTGGCCTGTCCTGCTTTACTCGCAGGTCGTCCCGACTATGCTATTGGTATCAGACCCTTGTTTCGGGATACCTGGATTATGCGTTCATTCAAGACTTTGGCTGCTGCCGTGCTTTTGTCGATACCTGCGATGGCCGAGGCTGTCGGGTTCGGCCTATCCGTTCGGCCGCAATTTCGTACGGAAATCACGCCGATGCCGGACGGTGTCTACGAGGTCAAGGCCATCGGATCCTCAGCGCCCGTGAATTATTGGTGTGGAATTGGGGATTACGCGATCCGCAGTCTGGGCGTGCCAAACAACCAACGGATCTATATCTGGCGCGCCTATGAACCCGGCGTCCGGACCGTGCAATTCTCGCTGACCCCGCCGCCGGGGGCGGAAACCAAGCCGGGATATTCCATCACCGTGAGGAAAGTCGGGGCCAACATGTCGGCGTCGTCGGCGCAGAACTACTGCTATGACAACTTCATCATGGACACGTTCTGAGGGTCAGATCCATTTCGCCATCGGTGGCAGGCTCATCAGAACCGCGTCCGGATCATGTCCGGTCTCCAGCCCGAACTTGGTGCCCCGGTCATAGACCAGATTGTATTCCGCATAAAGACCGCGATGCACCAGCTGGGTGTCTTTGTCGGCGTCCGAGAAACCCTGTACGCGCCGCTTTTCAACCAATGGCAGGAAGGCCGGCAGGAAAGCCCGACCGATATCCTGCGTCAGGGCGAAATCGGCCTGCCAGTCTCCGGTGCAGTAATCATCCATGAAAATGCCGCCTACGCCGCGTGCGCGTTTGCGGTGGGGGATATAGAAGTATTCGTCCGCCCACTCTTTCAGGCGTGGATAGTGCCCGGGACCATGCGGGTCCAGATGGGCCTTTTGGGTCGCGTGGAAATGCGCCGTGTCTTCATCATACTCGATGCAGGGGTTCAGATCCGATCCGCCGCCGAACCACCAGGCGTGCGGGGTCCAGAACATCCGAGTGTTCATATGCACCGCCGGGACATGCGGGTTCTGCATATGCGCCACGAGACTGATCCCCGAGGCCCAGAAACGCGGGTCTTCGGTCATCCCGGGAATGCCTTTGCGTGCTGCCATCGCCTGTTGTGCCCGCTCGCCCAGGGTCCCGTAAACTGTCGAGACATTGACCCCGACCTTTTCAAAAACTCGCCCGCCGCGCATCACGGACATCAGACCGCCCCCTGCGTCAGAGCCGTCCTCGGACTGGCGTTTGGTTTCCTTGACTTCAAAGCGGCCGGGCTTTGCGTCGGAAAACGGGCCGGTGTCGTGGCTGTCCTCCAATGCTTCGAATGCGGCAACGATGTTGTCGCGCAATTGGCGGAACCAGGCAGAGGCGGAGTTTTTTTCTGTTTCGAACATGGGTCTCAATGCGCAGGTGCGGCAACAGGGTCAAGCAATGTGCGGCCGCCATCGATTGTCAGAATCTGGCCGGTGATGAATCCGGCTGCATCCGATGCCAGATACTGCGCGGTTTCCGTCAATTCAGTGGCCGACGCGATACGGGCAAGAGGTGTGTGCTTTTCGATATCGTCGCGGAATTCCCGGTTCTCTCTCAGGGTCGATTGCAGTGATGCGCTCATGACCGAGCCGAGCGCAATCGAATTGACCCGGATGCGGTTCGGCGCCAATGCCACGGCCAGCGAACGTGTCATCTGGTCCAACGCTGCAGTCGACACGGAATAGGCCATCAGGTCGGGATGCGTGCGGCGGGCCGCGATGGATGACAGGTTGATGATCGATCCGGCAGGGTTTTCATCGTCACCCCCGGCCTGCTTGATCATGCGTTTTGCGACCAACTGGCTGAGCCGCAGCGCGGGCATCAGGTTCTGGTTCAGCAAGGTACGCATCGAATCGTCATCGGGATCAAGCGGATCAGACTGGATCACCTGGCGCGCGCCGTTGATCAGAATATCCACCTGATCAAACGCATCCAGTGTTGCCGACAGCAAATTGGCAATGGTCAGCTTTTCGCGCAGGTCGCCTGCGAAATAACGAATATTGCCGTTTTCTGCCTGTTCTCCCAGTTCATCGATCAGACGTTTCTCATCTATATCGGCGAACATGACATTTGCGCCCGCGTCCGCGAAATGCCGACCTATGGCCAGCCCGATGCCATTGGCCCCGCCTGTAACGATTGCTGTCTTGCCTGCGATGGAAAAGGACATCCGAATCCTCCTGAATTGAGGGCAGGTTAGCTGGCCTTATCGCCGAGGGCGAGAGGCCTCAAACACCTTGAACCGGTTGTCGCCGGCGGCTTCATCGACCCGAGCGAAGTGTTCGTTCAGAGTGGTTTCGTAGGGAAGGTGGCGATTGGCGACCATCCATAGGGTTCCGTTGCGCGTCAGATTGCGTGCCGCTGCTGCGATGAAACCCTGCCCCAGCGTAGGGTCGGCACTGCGTGAGGTGTGAAAAGGGGGGTTCATTACAACAATGTCCAATGGCTCTGGCGCAGACCAGGTGACGGCGTCGGCCCAATAAAACCGGGCCTTGGGGTCAGAGGCGTTGATGCGCGCGTAGGCAAGGGCCGTGTGATCTGCTTCGACAAGATGCACGGATTTTAGGTTGTCGCGCTTCAAAAGCTCTGCGGTCAGATACCCCCACCCGGCACCCAGATCGGCCACGCGCGGCCCCAGCTGGGCAGGCAAGGCGTTCAGCAACATGGCCGAAGCGGGATCGATCCCGTCCGCTGAAAACACACCCGGTGCCGTGTGGTACCCATCGACGATCTGCGTCTTTGGCGCAGCCCAATCTGCAAAGCTCTGCGGGTCAGCCCGAAACCAGAAGATTTTCCCGTGTGCCTTGGACAGAGGCCCTTCGACCGGAACCCTTTTGCGAACATCTTTCAGAATGCTGTCCACGCCATCGGTCTTTGCGCCATCGATCACGACAACGCCGCGGGCTCGTGAACTGGCCAGATGGATCATCGCCCGCGCAAGCGCCTTGGCCCGCGGCAAAAAGACAATTGCATCCTGGCAAGGGTCTTCCGCCTCGGGCACCGTGTCAAAGCTTTGCGCGGCAAAATGGTCGTAAAAAGGTTTGAACGGCTGCACCACCTGCGCCGCATGGGGAAGCGCCGACAGATCATGGGCTGGAACAGGGCAGATCACGCTGAGGGGAGATGACAGCGACAGGCCGTTCTGCAATGCAAGTTCCAGGCGAGGGGACATGGGCAATTCCGGCAAATATGGGTGAGGGTCAGGCGAAAAGCCTTATTCTTCGCGTTCCATGGTGCATTGCAGCGGGTGCTGGTGCCGGCGGGCGAAATCCATAACCTGGCCAACTTTGGTCTCGGCAATTTCATGGCTGAAGACCCCGACGACGGCCACACCTTTTTTATGCACGGTCAGCATGATCTCGAATGCTTCTGCATGGGTCATGCCGAAGAAACGTTCCAGAACATGAACCACGAATTCCATCGGCGTGTAATCGTCGTTCAGCAACAGCACCTTGTACAAAGGCGGACGCTTGGTTTTTGGGCGCGTCTGCACCAGAACGGACGCGTCGCCGTCGTCGTCCGGTTCATCAGACATCATCCAGGTCTTTTCCAGCATCGTAGGCAACTGTCCGATTCAGTTTTGGGGTTTATCTTCGCGCTTATATAACGTGGGGATGGCCGGTGAAAAGAGCAAGCGGACGTAAACGAGATGACTGACAAGCTGACGACAATCGGTTTCGATGCGGATGATACCCTGTGGCACAATGAACGCTTTTTTCAGCTGACGCAGGCGCATTTTGCCGAGTTGCTGGCCGATCATGCCGACCAGGATCATCTGATGGAGCGGCTTCTGGCAGCAGAAAAGCGCAACATTCGACACTATGGCTATGGCATCAAGGGCTTTGTTCTGTCGATGATCGAAACCGCTCTCGAGGTCACGGATGACCGTGTGCCGGCCTCGGTCATTCGCCAATTGATCGAAGCCGGGCAAGAGATGCTGGCCTATCCGATCGAGCTGTTGCCCCATGCCCGCGACGCGGTGGAAGGCATGAAAGGCTTGTGCCGGGTTGTCTTGATTACCAAAGGGGACCTGATCGACCAGGAACGCAAACTGGCTCAGTCGGGTCTGGGCGATCTGTTCGACGCAGTGGAAATCGTGTCTGAAAAGACCCCTGAAACTTACCGGTCGATTTTTGAGCGGCATGGTGATGGCCCGGCGCGCGCGATGATGGTCGGCAATTCCATGCGATCTGACGTTGTGGCTCCGATCCAGGCAGGAAGCTGGGGGGTTCATGTCCCGCACGGCCTTATCTGGGAGGTGGAGCATGCTGAAGCCCCGGTCGACAGTTCCCGATTCCGGGAGTTGAGGGATTTGGGCGGTCTGGCCGATCTGGTGCACAGCCTGAAGTGATGTTGCCTTTTGGCCGCAGTTCCACGAAAACCCTGCCGGGCGTTGACCAAATTCTGCCTCAATCGCGCATCTGGTGGGCTCAGGGCAGTATTTGTCTAGATATAGCCCAGTTCGGGCAACCTAACGAAACCGCGAAGTGCTCAGCTTTCGGTTTATTTCACCAAGTCTCTGTGATAGTGTTTACGATAATAAAATAATTTTTGCTGACCGGGAAAACCCGGCGGCGCGAGGCAGACAGAGGCAAAAATCGTGCAGATTCGGCGGACAGTTCCGGCCCGAATGGGCTTTTTTCTCATAATGTTGCTATGTGTGCTGGCGTTTGCGCCGCTCAGGTCCATGGCGGCACCTTACGCAGCGATGGTGATTGATGCCCGAACCGGAGAGGTTCTGCATTCGCGCAATGCTGACACAAGGCTTCACCCGGCATCGCTGACCAAGATGATGACGCTTTATATCGCGTTCGAGGCGGTGCGGAATGGTGAGATCACGCTGGATACCCCGGTTCGGATCACCAAAAAGGCGGCAGCCGAGCCACCGTCGAAGCTGGGGCTGAGCGCTGGTCAGACAATTGCTTTTCGCTATCTGATCCGCGCGGCTGCTGTGAAATCGGCGAATGATGCTGCCACGGCCATCGGTATTGCCATCAGCGGATCCGAGGCAGCTTTTGCGCGTCGTATGACGCGAACCGCCAAGGCGATGGGGATGAGCCGCACGACCTTCAAGAACGCCCATGGTTTGACCGAGGCGGGGCATCTTTCGACCGCACGTGACATGACCACGCTGGGTCGGCATCTGCTGTATGACTATCCACAATACTACAACCTGTTCTCACGCCAATCGACCTATGCAGGGATCAAAACTGTTCCCAACACCAACCGTCGCCTGCTGGCAGCCTACAAAGGCGCCGATGGCATCAAAACAGGGTACACCCGAGCGGCTGGGTTCAATCTTGTGGCATCGGCTAAACGCAAGAATGAACGCATCATCGCCACCGTCTTTGGCGGAAAATCTGGCGCCTCTCGGAATGCCAAGGTTGCCGAGCTTCTGGATTTGGGTTTCCGCCGTGCACCGTCGCGTGCGCCCATTCGCAAACCTGCGCGACCGGCTTATGCAGGAAATACCGGACTGGGTACCGGGACGCAGGTCGCCAGCGTGAGCGGGGCACCAAAATCCAGTTTGCGCCCGGTTCGGCGCCCCTCCGCGTCAACGCAAGTCGCAAGCGCGGTTGCTGTGACAGCTGATGAGAATCGCGACCGCATCACCAGCGCTATCGCGGCGGCCATTGCAGAAGCTGATATCGCGCCAACTGCACCACCGGTGGAAACATCCGACACGCGTCCGGCACTGCGCCCCGAAAATCTGGTTCTGGCTTCGACGGATTCCACCAAGCAGCCAGAGCCTGAGCAGGAGGTTGTCACTCGGCTGTCTTCGTCAGGTGGGCATCTGTGGGGGGTCAATGTGGGGCGCTATACCACTCGGTATGAGGCCGAGAAGGTTCTGCTGAAAACCGCTTTGTCGGAAATGACCACACTGGAAGGCACGCTGCGCAAAGTGAACCAAAGCGCGCGTGGGTTTGACGCAACCTTTCAGGGCATGACCCGCGAACAGGCGGATCTGGCCTGTCGCCGTTTGCAGGCCCGCAACGTCACCTGTTTCATGATCGGGCCATCATAAGGTTCGGCATATTCTCTCCTGAATGGGTCTGGGCTGCGGTATTCCGCAGCCCTTTTTTCAATCGAAAACGTGACCGTGCTGGTATTGTTCGTCCTGTCCGGCGGCGGCTGTCAGGGCGGCGACATTGTCCTTGGTGAAGAACCCATCATATTTGTGGCACCGCTCGATATACTCGGTAATCAGCAGGGTATGCTTGGAGTGTTTCGAGAAAATCTGTTTCAGGTTCGGATCGTCTTTGCACTCACCCACCACATGGGCCAGGAACGGCACACCCTTGTCCTTCAGCGTGTTCACAACGAAATCGACGTTCTTTTCCCCGGCGCCGTGATCGCCATCCTGAATCTCGACGGCCATGTGATGCAGACGACGGCCAAAATTGCGCACGAAATCCTCGGTCGGCATCGGCAGCTTGGCGAAGGAGTTCACGAAGGATGGCGTGTTGTTTGCGGTGAATACCTTGGCCGGAGATTTTTTGTCATCGTCCACATTGCCGTTGCGGTTCACGTTGGTCGATGAGTTCATGTCGAATATGTTGTAAGCGCCCCAGAAATAATAGGGCACCATGGTCAGAAACTCGAGGATCGCATCCTCGCGCTCGCCCGCCAATACCCGCGTCGCAAGATGGTCGATTCCCAGCATCAACGGGGCGATTCTGCTTTCGGTTCCGAAAGCGGCGGCCTGTTCCAGACGGGCCTGTTCCGTGTCGCTCAGCAACACGAGATCCCCAAGGCCCAGACTGTCGGTGTCGTTGAAGTCGTGGGTCGAATACCCGACGCGGTTGCAGGTGAAATCGGACGGGGTGGTGAATCGGAACCCGTCCGATGTGTAGAACGGGTTCTCGGTATCTCCGGGGTATTCGAACCGTATGTTCTGATCCTCAAGTGCATGGGTCAGCGTGTCCAGATCGCAGGCTGCGTATACCTCGCCTACATAGCGCGTCTGCGGCGTGTTGCGCGCCAGTGGATACATGCGATTGATGCGGGGGATGAAATCTTCAAACCCGGGGCTGAGCGGCGCCATCAGGATCAGCGCGGGATAGTCGGGATGTGAATGCAGAACCGAGAATCTGTGGGTCCGTCCCAGATAGCTGGCGGTGTGCCGATAGGGTGTCATCACGTAAAGTTCGACCATCGTGTCGAACACCGCGTGGGGTTCGACCTGAATGATGATGGCCCGCATCGCGCCGACCTGATCTGCAATGCCCGAGCTTGTCCGGCGTTCGTAAATCTTCGGAAGGTATTCATTGAAGAAATCCGAGTTCTTCTTGTCGCCCCGGGGCTGATAAGACATCAGATCAAATGACATTCCACGACCTCCTTGCTCTTGCCCGCCACGGGTCAAGGCATTGTTTGAAATTGTAGTATTCAGAATATGCGTTTGCCCGCCATGCTAGGCGCTGAGGCCTGTACGGGCAACAGTCGTGAATTTGGGTTGCCGACGTTAACCCATGATGTTCAGCGGGTGAATTTCGTGACCTCGACACCGCCCCCGATCAGGCTTTCGCGAACAGAGCCGGCGATCTGCACCGCCGTTGGTCCGTCACCATGCAGGCAAATTGTGTCGATCGATGTTTCCAGCCGCTTGCCGCTTTCGGTGATGATCGCGCCTTCGCGGACCATGTTCAGGATGCGTGGCCCCGCGACATCCGCGTCATGGATCACCGCGCCTGGCAGGCTGCGGTCAACCAATGTTCCGTCGTCATTGTAGGCGCGGTCGGCAAAAATCTCGCCCACCCATTTGCAGCCCAGCTCGCGCACGGCGTCTTCCTGTTTCGTTACGGCAAGAACCATCACGATGATGTCGGGATCAACGTCCAGCGCGCCCTGATAGCAGGCCCGCGCCATATCGACATCGAGCGAACACATATTGGCCAGTGCGCCGTGCAATTTCAGGTGCCGAACTCTGGTGCCAACCGCCTTGGCCATGCCCTTGGCTGCGCCCAACTGATACCGCACCAGATTGCGAAGGGTGTCCTGAGACAGCTTCATGTTTCGGCGGCCAAAGCCTTGCAGGTCGGGAAACCCGGGATGCGCCCCGATGCCGACATCATTCTCGGCCGCCAGCTTCATTGTCGACGCCATTACATCCGGATCACCCGCATGAAAGCCACAGGCAATATTGGCCGAGGTGATGATCTTCAGAAGGCTTTCGTCGTCGCCCATTTTCCATGGGCCAAAGCTTTCCCCCATATCGGCATTCAGATCGACGCTTGGCATCGGCACATCTCCTTAGTCGGTGGCAGAGATCACTCCGCTGATCAATTGGTAGGACAGCAAGTCCGGGATGTCATGGGGATCACGCACCAACGCTTCGACTTTTGAGGGCAGGCGGGCAAGATCCGCCATGAATGCCGCGTGCAATTCGGTGGCTTGCTCCATGCTGACAAATTCGAACGTGATTGCTCCGCCCGCCGGTGTCTGCGCTGCGCGGGGCATATCGCAGGGCAAAACGGTCGCGATGCGGGGATACCCTCCTGTGGTCTGGCATTCAGGCAGCAGGATGAACGGATCTCCGGTTCCGGTCATCTGGATGTCGCCCGGGGTAATAACCTCGGACAAAATGTTCAGTTGGCCAGTGGCCGCGAACCCGTCGCCGTCACTGTTGACTTGCATCCCCATCCGGTTGGCGCGTGCGCCACGATGGAATGAGGTGCGCGCAAATCGATCAAGCGTTGCGCCATCAAACAAGGACGTCTGGAAGCTGGCGACGACACGCAGAACGCCGCCCGAGAAGCGTTCGGAAGGGGGAAGTTTCAAACCAGCGTCGCCTGCATCCGGGCCACAGGTCAGCCGGTCGCCCGGCTTCACAGCTCGCCCGATCCGTGCCGTCAGGTGCGCGGATCGAGATCCAAGAAAAACCTCTGAATCGATACCGCCTCCCAAATGAAGATAGCCGTAATTGCCTTGCAGAAGCGCACCGATGACCAGCCGTTGTCCGGGCTCCAGGTGATGCGAGGCATTCCAGGCCACGGGGCTGTCATCAATGCTGGCCTGCATACGCGCACCGGTCAATGCGATGCGCATGCTCTGTGTGGCCTCGAACGTGCCACCCAATCCGGCCATTTCCAGCGCAGCAAGTTCCGGGCTTTGGCCGAGCAATGCGGCGCCTTCATGAAGGGCCAGTGTATCGACGGCCCCGGACCGGGAAAGGCCCTGGTCCAGATAACCTGTGCGCCCCTGATCCTGGATGGTGCAAGCCGGGCCGATCTGGTGGACGATCAGGCTCATGGTGCAATCTCCTCGCAGGTTGCTCCGCCGGTGCCATCTTCGTTTTTGGCTCTGATATGTTCCAGATCTTCGCGGGAAACGGGTTCGAATATCAGTTCATCCCCAGGCTTGAGGGCGAATGCCTCGGTCGTCTCGGGCCGGAAACACCGAAAAGCCGTCTGCCCGACGTGCCGCCAGCCGGTTGGCGTCGGCCCGGAAAACAGGACAAACTGCGATATTGCAAGAACCAGAGCGCCTTCGGGCACCATGGGGGTCAGGTTTTGCAGCCTCGGAATGTTGAACTCGGGGGGCAATGGCCCAAGGTAAGGTTGCCCGGGGGCGAACCCTATCGTCAAAACCCGCACGCGGGACTGGCCAAGCCGCCGTATCGCTTCTTCCGGCGCGAGGCCGGCGGCAGCAGCGGCATCGTCCAGCTGGGGCGCAAGGTCGGTGCCATAGACCGTCGGAATTCGCCACAGCCTGCGGCCTGTTGGAAGTGGTGTGCTGTACCAGTCCTTCTGATCGACGAGGTCCTGAAGCTTGCGCAGCATCTGTTGGTGGGTTGTGCTTTGCGTATCGAACCGGACATATGCCGAGGCCAGCGTGGCAGAAGATTCCGTGACCTCTGCCCATTGAAGCCGATCCAGTTCAGATCGAAAGGCCAGTGCCGCTCGGTTTGCTGTCTCAGACATCGTGTCCGCAAATGTGACAAGCGCTCCGTCAAATCCGACGGTTCTGACCAGTGGGAACGTAAGGTGACGCGTCATGCCTGTCTCGCTGAAGAAGCCGAAAACGAATGTCCGAGACCAGAACCCATCCCGGTGGGATGTTCAAGATAGGTGTTCAGAATGTTGGCGCGCTCAAGGTGGGGTTGGACTCATGTGGGTCGCCCCGGCATGACGCGGTTCGAAATCTGGCCTTTGAGGTTTTCAATGCAGATTCTGGCGGAGTCCCGAGTCGATTCACGGGCTTGAGTCGCGCAGCCTTGTGTTCAGTGTTGCTCGATTCCCTATATATAGTAGTGCCATCTTGCGTCTTCTCGGTTGTGTCGTGGCCATCCGATGGAGAGAGCCCCGACAGACACAGCAAGGGCAAGCTTTCCAGTCTTGTAACATATTGGTTTTATATGATTAAATTGAAATTTTCAAAAAAATGCTCTGCGACGTCATTTTCTGCTTGCGGGATTTGTTTGTTATACTTAGAACCCCCTTCACCGGCGCTGCTGAGGCGGTGCTGACGGGTCGGAGAGACGGCCTGACGGACTGGAAAGACGGTTGAGACGCTCGGGAGAGACCGGGGGCATCTGAGGTTGGGATTTAGGCGGGCGCGCTGAGGGATTGGCGCAACGGTCTGGTTTTTGGCTCTGGGTGTTTTGTTCTTTGACATTGATGGATAACTGAAGAGATATGTGGGCGGTTTGGTTCGTTTCGACGGATTGAATGTCTGTATATCGCGCTCTTAGGGTTTCGGCCCGATGATGGAGTGTCAGCTTCACTGTTTGAGTGGTTCACTGATTTCTTAGGAAGTCTGTGTACATCAAACAGATGACTTTTAGTTGTACTCTCGGCTAGCCGGCTGAGGGTGTCGCCTGCTCGTGCTCAAGTAGCCGAATGGGCGGTAGCACAACTAAAGATGTGCAGAGGTTCGAACGTCAAGGATAAGCAGTAATGCTTTTCAACTTGAGAGTTTGATCCTGGCTCAGAACGAACGCTGGCGGCAGGCCTAACACATGCAAGTCGAGCGCGCCCTTCGGGGTGAGCGGCGGACGGGTTAGTAACGCGTGGGAATATACCCTTTGGTACGGAATAGCCTCTGGAAACGGAGAGTAATACCGTATGTGCCCTTCGGGGGAAAGATTTATCGCCAAAGGATTAGCCCGCGTTAGATTAGGTAGTTGGTGGGGTAATGGCCTACCAAGCCTACGATCTATAGCTGGTTTTAG
>NZ_WQDM01000003.1:0-455000 GCF_013033125.1 Ruegeria sp. HKCCA4008 | reverse complement strand
AGAACACGTTGGGAAGCGTGGCCATAGCGGGTGACAGCCCCGTATAGGAAGCTTTGACGGACGTATTAAGTAGGGCGGAACACGTGAAATTCTGTCTGAAGATCGGAGGACCACCTTCGAAGGCTAAGTACTCCTTGCTGACCGATAGCGAACCAGTACCGTGAGGGAAAGGTGAAAAGCACCCCGACGAGGGGAGTGAAACAGTACCTGAAACCGAACGCCTACAATCAGTCGGAGGCTCCTTGCGAGCTGACGGCGTACCTTTTGTATAATGGGTCATCGACTTGGTCTCACGAGCAAGCTTAAGCCGTTAGGTGTAGGCGTAGCGAAAGCGAGTCTTAATAGGGCGCATGAGTTCGTGGGATCAGACCCGAAACCGAGTGATCTAGGCATGGCCAGGTTGAAGGTAAGGTAACACTTACTGGAGGACCGAACCCACATCCGTTGAAAAGGATCGGGATGAGCTGTGCCTAGGGGTGAAAGGCCAATCAAACTCGGAGATAGCTGGTTCTCTGCGAAATCTATTTAGGTAGAGCGTCATCCGAATACCCCGGGGGGTAGAGCACTGGATGGGTAATGGGGCCCCACAGGCTTACTGATCCTAACCAAACTCCGAATACCCGGGAGTACTAGATGGCAGACACACTGCGGATGCTAACGTCCGTAGTGGAGAGGGAAACAACCCTGACCTACAGCTAAGGCCCCCAATTCATGGCTAAGTGGGAAAGCAGGTGGGACGACCAAAACAACCAGGAGGTTGGCTTAGAAGCAGCCATCCTTTAAAGATAGCGTAACAGCTCACTGGTCTAAACAAGTTGTCCTGCGGCGAAGATGTAACGGGGCTCAAGCCATGAGCCGAAGCTTAGGATGCCGTAAGGCATGGTAGCAGAGCGTAGTGTGACATAGAACTCATCCTGTATTGCCGCCGGTTATGTGGCGCGAGTAATCGCGCTCAAGTAGCCGAATAGGCGGTAGCGCAGGATAGAGTTCTTTCGATGAAGCCGGCCTGTGAGGGATCCGGTGGAGAGATCACTAGTGAGAATGATGACATGAGTAGCGACAAAGAGTGTGAGAGACACTCTCGCCGAAAGTCCAAGGGTTCCTGCTTAAAGCTAATCTGAGCAGGGTAAGCCGGCCCCTAAGCCGAGGCCGAAAGGCGTAGGCGATGGGAACTAGGTTAATATTCCTAGGCCAGGAGGATGTGACGGATCACAGGTGTAGTTCAATCTTATCGGATTGATTGGGCTGCTGAGTGGTTCCTGGAAATAGCCCTCCATCAGACCGTACCCTAAACCGACACAGGTGGACTGGTAGAGCATACCAAGGCGCTTGAGAGAACGATGTTGAAGGAACTCGGCAAAATACCTCCGTAAGTTCGCGAGAAGGAGGCCCGGTTCCTAGGCAACTAGGGGCTGGGGGCACAAACCAGGGGGTGGCGACTGTTTATTAAAAACACAGGGCTCTGCGAAGTCGCAAGACGACGTATAGGGTCTGACGCCTGCCCGGTGCCTGAAGGTTAAAAGGAGAGGTGAGAGCCTTGAATTGAAGCCCAGGTAAACGGCGGCCGTAACTATAACGGTCCTAAGGTAGCGAAATTCCTTGTCGGGTAAGTTCCGACCTGCACGAATGGCGTAACGACTTCCCCGCTGTCTCCAACATCGACTCAGCGAAATTGAATTGCCTGTCAAGATGCAGGCTTCCCGCGGTTAGACGGAAAGACCCCGTGCACCTTTACTACAGCTTCGCACTGGCATCAGGATTGTGATGTGCAGGATAGGTGGTAGGCTTTGAAACCGTGACGCCAGTCGCGGTGGAGCCTCCCTTGAGATACCACCCTTCGCACTCTTGATGTCTAACCGCGGTCCGTTATCCGGATCCGGGACCCTGCGTGGCGGGTAGTTTGACTGGGGCGGTCGCCTCCTAAAGCGTAACGGAGGCGCGCGAAGGTTGGCTCAGAGCGGTCGGAAATCGCTCGTTGAGTGCAATGGCAGAAGCCAGCCTGACTGCAAGACTGACAAGTCGAGCAGAGTCGAAAGACGGCCATAGTGATCCGGTGGTCCCGAGTGGAAGGGCCATCGCTCAACGGATAAAAGGTACGCCGGGGATAACAGGCTGATACTGCCCAAGAGTCCATATCGACGGCAGTGTTTGGCACCTCGATGTCGGCTCATCTCATCCTGGGGCTGGAGCAGGTCCCAAGGGTACGGCTGTTCGCCGTTTAAAGAGGTACGTGAGCTGGGTTTAGAACGTCGTGAGACAGTTCGGTCCCTATCTGCCGTGGGTGTAGGAGACTTGAGAGGAGTTGCCCCTAGTACGAGAGGACCGGGGTGAACGATCCACTGGTGGACCAGTTGTCGTGCCAACGGCAGTGCTGGGTAGCTATGATCGGACAGGATAACCGCTGAAGGCATCTAAGCGGGAAGCCCCCCTCAAAACAAGGTCTCCCTGAGGGCCGTGGAAGACCACCACGTCAATAGGCCGGAGATGTAAGCGCAGTAATGCGTTCAGTTGACCGGTACTAATCGCCCGATAGGCTTGATTTGATCCAGTAATGGAAAGACAAGACCAAAGCATACACCGACCTTGACAATGGATGATCGTGTCGCACCAAGCGACACTGTTGGTTGATAATTACAACCGTGCGGGAACGCGCATTCGCAAGCGAATGCGCTGCCTCCCGCGCGCCGCCTTTTTGCAAAGCAAAAAGAGCGACGTGGGCTTTTCCTCGGTTTGGTGGTCATAGCGCAAGTGAAACACCCGGTCCCATCCCGAACCCGGAAGTTAAGCACTGCCGCGCCAATGGTACTTGGGCTTAAGCCCCGGGAGAGTAGGTCACCGCCAAACCTAGTAAAAGCCCACATCTCTCTAACACGATGACACAATAACTGACACTGGCGCGGGGTGGAGCAGTCCGGTAGCTCGTCAGGCTCATAACCTGAAGGTCAGAGGTTCAAATCCTCTCCCCGCAACCAACTTCCAGCAGCCCGTTCGATCTACAAACAGTCCACTGGACTGTTTGCTTAACGATCAAACCTCGTCAGGCTCACAACCTGAAGGTCAGAGGTTCAAACCCTGCTCCCGTAACCTGCGTCGCAATTCCCAAAACAAACCCTCAAACCAAAATCAATCCAACTGATCCAATGGATCAATGGCTTCTCCGCGACAGCCTCGCAAAACGAAACTCACAGACACAAAAGACGCATAAAACGATTCCTAAGGGCCAAATCTTATCTATTAGATTTGGATAAATGCTCTTAATCCATGATTTAACACCATACTGAGTGATATTAACGTTAAAGACGCTCGCGTACCGATTTCCATTGGCTTTTTGGTTTGGAGCCGACAACAAGCATGTCGACACTGCGGATAGACCGGCGCTTCCGACGATATTGCTGAGGGTGACAACTCTTCGCTTCTTTTAAATGTGACCCGCTCAAGCGGCGAAGTCACTTACGACCCGCTCGCCGCATGAACACCGATTGAACTATCGAGAAGACATCGCAACAAAAAATGCTCACTCAGCCAACGTGGTTATCGCTTTAGTGCACCTAAATCCATCATCTCAATGGATTACAGGCCGATGATGCACTAACAATCAACTTGGACCAGTCTGATGAGGATGCTCAAGATGACTTGGAACCTTGGGAGAGAAGCGTGAGATACGTTGTCAAAGGTGTTTTCATTTGTTGCGCTATTGCGCTTGTTTCTGTCTTTGCGGCCTGGCTATTCCTGTCCTCCGCGTTGTTTTCTTCGGTCAGGGCCACTTTTGTCGAGAACCTGATCAGTAAGAAACTTGGTCAGGATGTCAGAATAGAAGATGAAGTGCGTCTCGGTCTGGGTCGGCAGTTGCAGATATCAGCGGCGGGGTTGGTACTACCGGGGGCGCCGGAAGCAGATGCGAAGCTGGCGGCAATCGACAAACTTGAATTCGAGGTTTCCGCGCGTGACCTTTGGAACAATAAGCTTTCTCTAAGTGGCCTCTCTGTCTCGGGTCTTCACCTGAACCTGATCACTGACAAGGATGGCGTTGGAAATTGGCACTCTGTTGCTCAACCGAATGCAGCAGCTTCGCAAACCGCAAAACCTCCGACGCTGCCGGTCGCAGGAATTCTGTCGGACCGCACAGTTGAGCTGACCGACATCACCATTTTTTATCAGAATGAATTGAATGGGCTTGAACTGAATCTGCAGCTTCCTGAACTTCTTTTGAAGCGTGACGATCAAACCAACACGGCCTCTGCGGCTGGGGAAGGTTCGCTGAACGGCGAGAGGTTTGAGCTCAGCGGAACGTTTCCAGCGGAAGACCCGTTTCGGATAACAGCGGTTTTTGAACAAGTCTCTATTCTTGCCGAAGAAGTCCCTACGGAAGCCGGGCTTGAGGTGAGGACGACGATAGAGATTGTGGAACTTGGTCAGCTTCTCGACATCCTGAAACTTGATCGAGTATTGGAAGGCTCTGGGCGTATTGGCGCAACGTTCCAAACGGCTAACGGCACTTCCCGGATCGATGATCTGGCCGTGCTGGCGGAGTTGGATGGTGGTCAAAGCCTCTCGCTGAACGGGCAAATCGGGGAATTGGGAAACCCCGAAGATGTATCGCTGACAACACGTATTCGGTTGTACCCGGAAAATGCTGAACCAGCCCCCGCCGCATCACGATATGATCTTAAACTTGTTGCGGTTGATATGGTAATGGACAGTGTTCCTGGGCAGGTTCCTCAGCGACAAATGGTTATCAAAACCAACGGGTTCACATTGGACACCTCGGGCGAAGGCCCGCCTCCAATCAAGTTTTCCGAGCTATCCAGAACACCCGAAGGCGCCTTGCGTGTTGGAAGCATCAACCTAAGAATTGGGAACCCCGCTGATCCGTTTGTCATTTTGAACGGCTCGGTCGATGATGCGCTGAGGTTGCAAGGCATATCAGCTGAAGGTCTGATGGATATTCCGGCAAGCAGTCTGATCTCTCCAGAGTTGTTAGGGCCGGACGACCAGCTTGGCAGGTTTTCCGGCAACTTTCATTTGAACGGCGGCATAAATCAGCTGTCTTTAACGAATCTGGATGGCCGGACAAGCGAAACGGAAGTCTGGAATCTCGAGGTGCATGGCAAGGTCAAGAACGTGCTCAAATTCGAGGATCTGGATCTGGCAATTGATGTCGATGTCCCATCCGGGGCGGATCTGTTGGAGGCGCTGTCACTTGAACGTGTCGAAACCGGTCCTGCGCGGTTTGAAATCGGGCTTGTCAGCCAGGGCACGGATTGGAACGCAAATGCTGCTGTCGAGGTAGCCGACTCTGTCCTGCAAATCGTGGCCGATCTTGATGATGCAACAAGTGCCCCTGTATTGCGGGGTACTATTGAAAGTGAGCTGATCAAGGTAGATCAGATCCGTACCATCATTCAGGCCGTCGCACAGTTGAGGAAGTTAGGCGGTTCAGAGGCAGACGAGGAAGATGCCGATCAAGAAGACAGTGCCACCGGTCCGCTGAGAGATGTGACGCTTGAACCTATCGGCCGTTCAATTCTCTTGTCCGGTATGGATATGGATGTTGATATTGATCTTCGGCATATCGAAGGCGCCAGAGGCATAAGCAGTTTGCAGAGTGATCTGACTCTTAACGAAGAAGAGCTTAAGGCCGGGCCGTTGAAGTTTGAATACGGAGGCGCCCATTTCGACGTCAGCGGGCAAATGGATCTGTCGAATGACGCGCATCTGCTTACGTTGACCGGCAAGGCGGGCGGCTGGCAGCTGGATGACATCCTCCACAATCTGAACTTCAAAAAGGGCGCCAGCGGTACGATCTATGCTGATTTTTCGGTGACCGGCGGAACTGATTCACCAAAACACTTTGCCAACACCATGAATGGCAGCGCCACAGTTTCAATGCGGGACGGCTCGATCGAAACGCAGCTTCTGGATCTGGCGGGCCTTGGGGTCTTGCCTTGGGTATTTACAAAAGAAAAACAAAAGGTTGCGCCAATCGTATGCTTGCGCGCGCCGATCAATATTTCAAATGGAAATTTTTCGACAAAACAAACCACCCTGGAAACAGATCATGTCCAGGTTGTTGTCTTTGGCGATGTTAATGTGGCGGGAAAATCTCTGGATTTGAACCTGCAACCCCGAAAGATTGGCGAACCCCTTTCAAAAAGCCCCTGGCCAGTGACTTTGAGGGGTCCATTGTCCAAGCCGAACGTCAAGGTCAAGGATGGGCCGAAAAGGCTGAAACGATCTGATGGTGCGGATAAAATGCCGGCCAAACGAAAACTCTGCGTTCCGGATATTTTGCAGCTCCAATAGTGGGCGAGCGGCTCGGTACCTGACCGAACCCAGAGTTCGTGAAGGATCGTAATGTGACTGCTAAAGATGTCTGTTTTGGGCAAGGAGCGTGGATTGAAGGCCAAACCACGCTAGATGTCCAATGTCTTGTGGTCACCCGAAACCCCCGTGTTTGCGGCAATGGCTGGATCATCAGTCACAGGCTTCCACAGCTTCCAAAACAGGTCCAGGCACTCCATGCATGCCTAAAGCTAGCCAACAGTTTGCGCACTCTGACACCGTGCAACGCGGCAATTGACTGCAATACTCGGGGATAACACCAACTAATCCATGCCGCCTCGCGACATGCAAAAGGTTGCTTGTTTGCGAAAGCCCGGAGCCCAGCTAGGATGCAAGATACTGATTTTCGCGAGGTCGAAATGAAAAACCTGTTTCCGTCTATGCCCGAAGACGCGAATCTGGGCCACGTCTATCGCGCTTTCCCGGAGAAACTTGGACCTCTGGCAGAGTACCAAAATCGTGTCATGCGGGGCGACAGTGAACTCAGCATCGCGGAACGAGAGATCATTGCAGCCTATGTCTCCGGATTGAACGCTTGCGCTTTTTGTCATGGCGCGCACACCGTGCATGCCAAGGCTTTCGGCATTGATGTCAGCACCATCGAGGATTTGATGGATGATCTTGAAAGCGCGGATATCGACGACAGTCTAAAACCCATTTTGGCTTATTCCGGGAAATTAACAACCAGCCCCTCCCGCATGACTGAAGCCGATGCAAAAGCAGTCTACGATGCCGGCTGGTCCGAGAATGCGCTGTTTGACGCTATACAAGTTTGCGGTTTGTTCAACTTGATGAATCGTATGTTAGAGGGCACCGGAATTACCGAGTATCATTCAGATACTAATTCCGCCGGTGAAGACGTGCTCGACAACCTGCGTAGCAAAAGGTGCTACCTTGATTTTGGCAAGGCAAACGGGCTTTTCGCATGACTTCTGCTCTTTCGGTCTGGGCCAGGGGCCTCGAATAAGCGTATGGCGGGCGTGGCACAACAGCTTGAAACGGTAATCCAAATCAACAGGCCCGCCGGATCGGCGGGCCTTTTTGAGCACTGCGTTGTCAGTCTTTCGTGCCGACGTTTTCTTCGAACGCAACCTTGAAGGCGGCCTGTTTCTCGGGGCTGGCCTCGGTTTGATATTTCGATTTCCATTCATCCATCGTCATGCCGTAGAAAATCTCGCGGGCTTCATCCTTGCCCAGTTCGATTCCCTTTTCGTTTGCCGCTTCCTGATACCAGCGCGACAGGCAGTTGCGACAAAACCCGGCGAGGTTCATCATGTCGATGTTCTGAACGTCCGTGCGGTCTTCCATCAGGTGCTTTTGCAACCGGCGAAATGCGGCAGCCTGAAGTTCAATTTCGGTTTGCTTGTCCATGATCTGGCTCCGGATGGCGAATGAGTTGCTTCTGACCTAACAATCCAGTGGACCCGTTACAAGAAACGGACGTGCCGAAGCGCCTTTTCACATCAATTTCAATGCTAGCCAAGGCACGATGCAGAAAACCAGCGTCAGGATTTTGTAGTTCGCAAGATACCTGAAATAGGCGCGTTTCACATCCGGGCGTTCCATCCGAAACATCCTGCCGTGAATGTCGGCAATCCAATCCTGCAAAAGCAGAACCATCAGGGTGGTAAACAGAAGCACCGCGATATTGAGCACGGCCATCCAACCAAAAAACGTCGTCAAAAACTCTTGTGTCATGATGACCCCCTTTCCCAGTTGATATGGGACATGAAGGCCGTGCTCACAACAGCACGCGC
Source organism: Ruegeria sp. HKCCA4008 (assembly GCF_013033125.1). Classification (NCBI taxonomy): domain Bacteria; kingdom Pseudomonadati; phylum Pseudomonadota; class Alphaproteobacteria; order Rhodobacterales; family Roseobacteraceae; genus Ruegeria; species Ruegeria sp. HKCCA4008. Next base: position 446,901 of record NZ_WQDM01000003.1, on the reverse strand, counting down.
AGGACTTGCGGTCAAAGGTCGCTGGCTTCCAATGCATCTTGCAGGATCACCGCCAATCGCTCGGCCCATTCCCTTTGCCCCGCATGGTCTGCGATCAAGTCGTTGCGCAGCTCGATCAGTGCGTTGGGGCGTCCAAACGCGGTACAGTGTTTGTCAATCGCATCCCCTGGCAGAACTCCGGTATACGGCTCGTTGACGCCAACGCACAGATCATCCTCGGCCTGAAGCCTTTCGATCAGCGGGCCAGAGAACCGCTCGTCCGAGGTGTGCAGCACGCCAATGTGCCATGGGCGCGGCTCACGACCGCGCAGCTGGCGGGTGAAGGAATGCATCGAGACGATCACAGCATGGGGCAGGGCCGCCATTTGTGCCAGCGCCTCGTGGTAGGGGCGGTAGCACATATTCAGGCGACGTTCGCGCTCGTCATCATCTGCATGGCGATTTCCGGGGATGATTGACCCGTCATAGAGCTTCATCAACAGCGTGGGATCGTCCTCACCCCGGTTCGGATCGATGACCAACCGCGAGAAATTGGCGGCAATCACCGGTGCGTTCAGGATCTCGCCCAAGTGTTTCGACACCTCATACGCGCCGACATCATAGGCGATATGGCGTTCCATATCCTCGCGCGGCAGACCGAGGTCGCCGCCATTTACGTCAGGGGGAACAGTGTTGGTTGCATGGTCGCATGTAATCAGCCAGCGAGACGGGCGATCCGCACCGTGGACGAAAAACGGGTTGTATGTCATGAGCCTGTCATCTTGTTTGCCGCTGGTGTAGGGCAGTTGCTTTGAAAAGGGAATTGCGCAATAAGCATCGAAACGATGTTTGCGGTAACATTTCGCGGAAGCCGATCTGCAAACTTGAGATGACGTAAGGAGGTCTATGCCAATGCGACGCCTAAGAAATGTGAAAATCGTGGCGACGCTGGGGCCAGCGTCAAATGACTATGACACGATTCGTGCCCTGCACGAGGCTGGCGCGGATGTCTTTCGTCTGAACATGAGCCATGGCAGCCATGATGAGATCCGCGAACGGCACAAGATTATTCGGCAGGTGGAAAAGGACCTGGACAGCCCGATTGCCATTCTGGCCGACCTTCAGGGGCCCAAGCTTCGCGTTGGTGTCTTTGCCAATGAGGCAGAGGAGCTGGAAGAAGGTGCGTCCTTCCGGCTCGACCTCGACCCTGCTGCGGGCGACATCAACCGGGTCTGCCTGCCGCATCCCGAGATTTTCGCGGCGCTTGAGCCGGGCGCGCGCCTGCTGGTGAATGACGGCAAGATCCGACTGATCGTTCAGGACTGCGGGCAGGATTTTGCAAATTGCACGGTCGAGGTGGGTGGCACGATCTCGAACCGCAAGGGTGTCAACGTTCCTGATGTGGTGCTGCCGCTGGCGGCTTTGTCGGCCAAGGACCGAGAGGATCTGGAGTTTGTCTGCCAACTGGGTGTTGACTGGTTGGCGCTGAGCTTCGTGCAGCGCGCCAAGGACGTTTTCGAGGCTCGCGCGCTTGCGGATGGCCGCGCAGCGATCCTGTCCAAGATTGAAAAACCTGCGGCAGTTGAGGCGTTTGACGACATTCTTGATGCGTCGGACGGGATCATGGTTGCACGCGGCGACCTGGGCGTGGAACTGCCTGTTTCTGCCGTGCCTCCGATCCAGAAACGACTGGTCCGTAAATGCCGTGGGGCAGCCAAGCCCGTCATCGTCGCCACACAGATGCTGGAAAGCATGATCGAAAGCCCGATGCCGACCCGTGCCGAAGTGTCGGACGTTGCGACGGCGATCTACGAAGGCACTGATGCCATCATGCTCAGCGCGGAATCGGCAGCCGGTGCCTATCCGATCGAAGCGGTGCAGACGATGAACAAGGTTGCAATCGAAGTCGAAGCCGACCCGACATATACGCAGATCATCGCGGCCTCGCGTACCGCCAAGGGAACCACCGTTGCGGACGGGATTGTTGCCGCCGCGCGTGAAATAGCCGAGAAAACCGATATCAAGGCGATCTGCTGCTTTACGCAAAGTGGCACGACAGCCGCATTGACCGCGCGCGAACGTCCCGGTGTTCCGATTATCGCGATGACGTCGCTGATGGGAACGGCGCGCAGACTCTGCCTGAGCTGGGGTTGCAACTGCGTCATGACGCCCGAGCTTGAACGGTTCAAAAGCGCGGTTGTAAACGCAGCGCGCGCCGCAAGGGCAGGGGGCTTTGCAACCGAAACCGACCAGATCGTTGTCACCGCCGGGGTGCCGTTCAACGTACCGGGTACCACCAACATTCTGCGCGTGGCACCATGTGACGAGCGACTGATCTACAGCACGGATCCCGAATAACCGGAACGGGTATCAAGGCCCGGACACCCGTTGGCCAACCGGCTCTTTCACGGCCTCCATGACCGTGAACGAGCTGGTTTGGTGAATCCCGGGCAGCTTGTTGATTTTCTCACCCAGTATCATCCGGAAATGCGCGATATCGCGGGTGCGGACAGTCAGAAGATAATCGAACGACCCTGCCACCATCAGGCAACTTTCGATTTCCGGCACATCGCGTACGGCCTCGTTGAATTTTTCCAGGGATTGCTCGGCCGTTGCGGTCAACGACACCTGTACGACGGTCAGAAGGGCCAGCCCCATTCTCTCTTTGTCGACGATGGCGCTGTAGCCCTTGATATAGCCGTTCTTTTCCAGCCGTTTCACACGCTCGGAACAGGGCGTGTTTGTAAGGTTTACGCGCGCCGCAAGCTCAACTATTGAGAGCCGGCCATTGGCCTCAAGCTCGTGCAGGATGCGTTGATCGATATTGTCCAATTCTCTACTAATCAGTAAAACTTCCTGTTATTTTAGTGCAGAACGACAATTTCCACTGAATATAGACCAAAAAAATCCCCAATTCCTAGTGAAAATTCCTGATACTTACCAATAGGGCGGTCTTATTGAAAGTTCCAAGTTCCGGCTGCCCTGCCGGGGGCACGGGCCTCGGCCAAATGAAAAATAATGGAGGAACGACATGACAACAAAGATTGTCATAGGACTCGACGGGACAGAGACCGGTGAGCGCGTGATTGCCTTTGCCAAGGATTTGGCAAAGTTGATCGGGTCGTGTGAACTGGTGGTCGCTTATGTGATCGAATGGTCCCCTTACACCTTTCAGACACCGGAAGAAAACGCACAGCGTCACAAAAGGCGGGAAGAAGAGGTTGATCTGGCAACGTCGCGGATCGTGACACCTGCCGTTGAGGCCCTCAGAGAGGCTGGTTTTGAAGCGCAGGGTGTTGTTCGCCACGGCGACGTGGCCGAGACCTTGAACGCCATTACGATGGAAATGGGCGGCTCGCAGATCGTTGTCGGCCGGTCTTCGGCGGACGGGATCAAGAAACGTATCTTCGGCAGCTCGACCCAGAACCTTGTGATGCATGCCGATGTTCCGGTCACGGTTGTGAACTGAAGGGAGGGAACAAATGAGAATGCTCAAACAACTCGGCGCCTCGATGGCGGCCGCCATTGTCGCCAGCCCTGCCTTTGCGCAAGAAGCTCCGGGGCTTGATGAAAAAATCAACCAGACTTTCGCTGATCTGACCGGTCCATTCGTCAGCTTCATCTTCGCGCCATTCCCCGGGACCAGTTTCCCATGGATCGTGATGTGGCTGGTGATCGCTGCGACGGTCTTCACGCTGTATTTTGCTTTTGTGCAGATGCGGTTTTTTGGCCACGCAATCAGTCTTGTCAAAGGTGACTATTCCGACCCCAATGATGCGGGCGAGGTCAGCCATTTTCAGGCTCTGGCCACGGCGCTTTCCGGTACGGTCGGTCTGGGGAATATCGCGGGTGTTGCTGTTGCCGTCGGCATCGGCGGACCGGGCGCAACCTTCTGGATGATCCTGGCGGGTCTTCTGGGGATGGCGTCGAAATTCACCGAATGTACGCTGGGCGTGAAGTACCGCAACGAGTACGAAGACGGCACCGTTTCGGGTGGCCCGATGTACTATATGTCCAAAGGGTTCAACGAACTGGGCTTGCCGGGTGGCAAGATCCTGGCGGTTTTGTTCTCGATCTTTTGTATCCTTGGCGCGCTGGGTGGGGGCAACATGTTCCAGGCCAATCAGGCGCATCAGCAGATCGCGGGAATCGTAGGTGACTATCCGGGCTGGATTACCGGGCTGGTCTTCGCAGCGGTTGTTTTCATGGTCATCGTCGGCGGCCTGAAGTCTATCGCACGGGTGACCGAGAAGGTGGTGCCATTCATGGGCATTCTCTATGTTCTGACCGCTTTGGTCATCATCTTGATGAATGCGGATATGATCGGCTGGGCCTTTGGTCAGATCTTCGCCGGCGCCTTCACCGGTCTGGGTGTTGCAGGCGGCATGGTCGGGGCGCTGATCCAAGGCTTCAAACGTGCGGCGTTTTCGAACGAAGCGGGTGTTGGCTCGGCAGCGATTGCGCACTCGGCTGTTCGGACCAAGGAACCGATCACTGAAGGCTTCGTTTCCTTGCTGGAACCGTTCATCGACACCGTGGTGATCTGCACGATGACCGCTTTGGTCATCATCATCACCCAGCAATTGATCATCGATCCGGAAACCGGCAACTACATGCTGAATGAGGCCGGCACGGCGATTGCCACTGTTGACGGCAACTCGGGTGTCAGCCTGACCTCTGCCGCCTTCGGCAGCGCGTTCAGTTTCTTCCCGTATATCCTGGCGGTTGCGGTGATCCTGTTTGCCTTCTCAACCATGATCAGCTGGTCCTACTATGGCCTCAAGGCCTGGACTTACCTGTTCGGTGAGGGCCACACCAAAGAGCTGGTGTTCAAGATCATCTTCTGCATCTTCGTCGTCATCGGTGCCGCAGCCAACCTTGGCCCGGTCATCGACTTCTCGGATGCGGCGATCTTTGCGATGGCGGTGGTCAACGTCTTTGCGCTCTACTTCCTGATGAAAGTGGTGCGTCAGGAGCTGGCCTCGTATTCCGAGCGCCTGAAAACCGGTGAAATCCGGAAATTCGAACACTAAACCCAATCACTGGGGCGGCCTTTGTCGCCCCAGCGCCCGATCAGCCGGCAAAAAGCGCAGAATCTGATCCAAACCCCCTTGCCAGTATGACCGAACTTGCGTAAACGGCGCTTCTGATCGCGTGACCGGCCGAGATGGCATGCCGAGTCGCGTCTGGAACCGAACCCGAAAAAGGAGACGGAAATGCCTAAGATGAAGACCAAGTCGAGCGCCAAAAAGCGCTTCAAGGTGACTGCGACCGGTAAGGTCCTTGCTGGCCAGGCCGGCAAACGGCACGGCATGATCAAGCGGACCAAGAAATTCATCCGCGACGCCCGTGGCAACACCACCCTGTCCGCCCCCGACGCCAAGATCGTCAAGGGCTACATGCCCTACGACCGCTAAGAGGAGATTAAGAGATGTCCCGCGTTAAAGGTGGAACCGTAACTCACGCCCGTCACAAGAAGGTCATCAAGGCCGCCAAAGGTTACTATGGCCGCCGCAAGAGCACCTTCAAGGTTGCCCGTCAGGCCGTCGACAAGGCCAACCAGTATGCAACCCGCGACCGCAAGAACCGCAAGCGCAACTTCCGCGCCCTGTGGATCCAGCGGATCAACGCTGCTGTGCGTTCGCATGACGAGGCCCTGACATATTCCCGCTTCATCAACGGCTTGAACCTGGCCGGCATTGAAGTGGACCGCAAAGTTCTGGCCGACCTGGCCGTGCACGAACCGGAAGCGTTCGGCGCGATCGTCGCCAAAGCTCAGGCAGCTCTGACCGCCTGATCCTCTTTCGAGAGACAGTGAAAGAAAGGCCGTCCCATTTGGGGCGGCTTTTTTGCTTTCCATAGATTGGACGTCGGTGTTAAGCACACTCTGGACATCGTCCAGCAGTCGTGCGCACCTTAAACTATGTCGCTGGTACAAGACTTTGAGCAAGTTTTAGAAACTGCCTTGCCACGCGATCCCAGCTTTCGGCGGATCGAACAGACGGCGATAGACAGTTGCATTAGTGATGCCCGAAGATACGCTTCAGAAGGTCTAAAAGAGGCCTTTCTGTTTTCAACAATGCGCCTACTGGCACTTCCCGACAACGGGCACACACGGCTGATTCCGAATGATGCCATCTCGGTGCTCCCGCTGAGATTCGTGAGCATCGGAACTGCCATCCAGTTAGTTGGTACGGCACCAGAAACAACGGCGCCCAGAGGAAAGCTGGTTGCAGTCAACGGCACACCGTTAAGTCAAATCGAAGCCGCCTCAGAAACATTTCTGGCAGGAACGCGCCAAAGGAAACGGGTAATCGGATCGATTATACTCGTGTGGCCCTATGCTTTGGCTCGTCTCGGTTTTTCCTCAAAAGACGAAACGACCGAGTATCGCGTGCAAGACGAGAACGGTCAGATATCCGGATTCAAAGTGGAAAACGGTCATACGGTTCCTGCATCAACGCTCTACCCGAGAAACGAGCATGGCCGGGCCGATCCGGCTTGGACACCCGAGAGACTTGTGGAGACTAAGGGCTGGCGGGGACTTGGGCTTTCGATACTGTTGCCCAGTTTTCTCGATTCAGGAGAAGGTGCGCTGCCGAAAGCCATCTCAAGTGCAGCAGAACAAGTAAGCGTTTGCTCGGAAAAAACGCTCTTGATTGACATTCGTGGAAACACCGGTGGCGACTTTCTCAAAACGATGCCCTTGATCGACGCCATCTGTGAAAACGCAAGCAGGCAGGTTGTTGTGCTTGTCGATAAATTCACGTTTTCGGCTGCGATAGTTTTTGTCGCCATCCTCAAACATCGATTGGGACCTAGGCTCAAGCTCATAGGGGAAGAAATGGGTGACGGGTTGACGTTTTTTGCCGAGGGAGGTTCGCTCGATTTGCCCACCAGCGGGGCGGTCGTTCGATACTCATCGGCTTTTCATGATTGGGAGAACGGAACCAGCGATGAAACCACACCAGCCGAGATCGCGCGGCAACTAGTTCCGGCTGGAACACTGGATTTGGATTGGGAATTGATCACCGAACCTACCGCTGACGATGCACACGGCGCGTTCTATCAACGAATTCTCAGAAGTCTGAGAAATTAGACGAATGGCAGGAAAGCCCGCGTAGATGCCACGCGAACGCAAAAAAACCGGCGCATTCAGCACCGGTTTTCATAGGTTCCGTTAAGGGAACTTACCCGAACACACGCCCCAGCGCGCCATCGACCGCGTCGGTGATCTGGTCGATGTCATCGGCCGTGGCGATCAGGGCGGGCGAGAAGCACAGCGTGTTGTTGCGGCTTGGGATCGAGCGGTTCGTGACACCGATGATCACACCCTGGTTCATACAGTCGGCCACAACCGCCTGCGCCAGTTTCTCGTCCACGGGTTCTTTCGAACCACGATCTGCGACCAGCTCGGCACCCAGGAACAGGCCCTTGCCGCGCACGTCGCCAATGACCTTGTGTTTTTCCATCAGCGCCTGAAGGTTGCCCATCATGCGGTCACCCATGGCGGCGCAATTGCCCAGCAGGTTTTCATCCTCGATGATGCGCATGTTTTCGATCGCAGCAGCCGGACCGGCAGTGCAGCCACCAAAGGTCGAGATGTCGCGGAAATAGCTCATCGGGTCCGACGCGTCGTCCTTGAACATGTCAAAGACTTCCTCGGTGGTGACCATGCAGGCAATCGCGGCATAGCCCGAGGCGACGCCCTTGGCCATGGTCACGAAATCCGGCTTGATGCCGTATTGCTGATAACCGAACCATGTGCCGGTGCGGCCCACGCCGCAGACAACTTCGTCGATATGCAGCAGCACGTCGTATTTCTTGCAGATCTCCTGCACGCGCTGCCAGTATCCTTCGGGCGCTTCGATCACGCCGCCACCTGCGGTCACCGGCTCGAGGCACAGTGCGCCGACGGTGTCGGGGCCTTCGCGCAGGATGACCTGTTCGATCTGATCTGCGGCCCATTCGCCAAAGTTCTCTTCGGGGGCGCCGTCCAGTTCGTGCTTGCGGTATTCCATGCAGTGGGGCACGCGCACGAAATCAGGCGCAAAGGGGCCGTATTGTGCGGTGCGCTCGTCCTGACCGCCTGCCGACATCGTCGCCAGAGTCGAGCCGTGATAATCGCGGTCACGATACAGGATCTTGGTCTTCTTGCCGCCGTACTTCTTGTGCGCGATCTGGCGCACCATCTTGAACGCCTTCTCGTTCGCTTCAGAGCCCGAGTTGGTGTAGTATACGCGGCTCATGCCGGGCATCTTGTCGATCAGTTGCTCGGCAAAGATCGCGCCGGGGATCGAGCCGGCCGAATTGGCGAAATAGCACAGCTTCATCAGCTGGTCGTAAACGGCTTTGCAGATCGATTCGCGGCCATAGCCGACGTTGACAGTCCAGACGCCGCCGGAAACCGCATCCAGATGCTCTTTGCCTTTCTGGTCCCAGACGCGCATGCCCTTGCCTTCGACAATGATGCGGGGGTCATTGGTTTCAAAGGGTTTGTGCTGGATCAGATGATGCCAGATATGGGCGCGGTCGGCTTCGACCACGCGGGAAAGATCGTTTTCGTTGAACGTGCCGTCCATGACAAGTCCTTTCAGTGAGGTGCGGTGCACAGGGTGCGGAAATGGCGTGCCCCGGCATATGTTTAAGATGCTTCAGATCACCGCGAATGGCCGGATCTAAGTAGGGCCAGATCGCACCATCCCGTATTGCCAGTCAATAAGGGTACCGTAATACTACGGATTTGTCAGAGCACCAAGTTTGTGCTCAAGTCGCGCAAATCGAGTGCAGGGAGGATCAGCAGTTGGCAGCGACCAATATCTATGAGCGTCATTTGGACAAATGCCGGGCGAATTACACACCCTTGTCGCCCCTCTCGTTCATTGAGCGCACGGCGCAGGTTTATCCCGATTACCCGTCGGTCGTTTATGGTGATCGGCGGTATACCTGGGCTGAAACCTATGCCCGGTGCCGCCGGCTGGCGGGGGCCCTGAATGCGCGGGGTATCGGAAAGGGGGATACCGTATCAATTATCGCCGCAAACATCCCAGAAATGTACGAAGCGCATTTTGGAGTGCCCATGGCGGGTGCCGTTTTGAACGCCATCAACACGCGTCTGGATGCTCCGATAGTCGCTTTCATCCTGAACCACGCCGAAGCCAAGGTCTTGTTGGTTGACCCCGAGTTTTCCGGCGTCGTGAAAGAGGCGCTGGAGCAGGTTGATCATGACATTCTGGTAATCGACATCGAGGATCCCAGCTTTGAGGGCGGTGAAAGGCTTGGCAGCCTGACCTATGACGCCCTGATATCAGAGGGCGACCCGGAATTTGACTGGTCACTGCCCGAGGATGAATGGGACGCGATCACGCTGAACTATACGTCCGGCACAACGGGCAATCCCAAGGGCGTGGTTTATCACCACCGCGGCGCCACCCTGAATGCGCAATCGGATTTGCTGGACTGGGATATGCCCAAGCATTCGATCTATCTGTGGACCTTGCCGATGTTTCACTGCAACGGCTGGTGCTTCCCCTGGGCCATGGCCGCCAATGCGGGCGTGTCCGTCTGTCTGCGCGCGGTGCGTGCCGAGCCGATCTATGCGGCATTCCGCGATGAGAAGGTCACCCATTTCTGCGGTGCTCCCATCGTTTTGAACATGTTGGCCCACGCGCCGGATGAACTGAAAGACTTTGACCATCAGATCAAGGTGATGACCGCGGGCGCTCCGCCGCCGGCCGCCGTGATCGAAGCGATGGAGGCGATGGGGGTCGAGGTCACGCACGTTTACGGCCTGACCGAAACTTACGGGCCCTCGGTCGTTTGTGCGTGGAAGGATGAATGGAACGACAAGGGACCCGAAGACCGTGCTGCCCTGAAAGTACGGCAGGGCGTGCGGTATACGGCGCTGTCTGGCTTGATGGTGGCCGATCCCGAAACGATGGAGCCCGTGCCTGCGGATGGCGAAACCATGGGCGAGATCTTTATGCAGGGCAACGTGGTGATGAAAGGGTATCTCAAGAACCCTGATGCCACCGATGGGGCCTTCAAGGGCGGCTGGTTCGCATCCGGCGATTTGGGCGTCATGCATCCGGATGGCTATATCGCGCTCAAAGATCGGTCCAAGGACATCATCATATCAGGCGGCGAGAATATCTCCTCCGTCGAGGTCGAGGGCATTCTCTACAAACACCCGGCAGTCATGGAAGCGGCGGTTGTGGCCCGGCCAGACGAGAAATGGGGCGAAACCCCCTGCGCCTTTGTCGAGCTGAAGCCCGGTACAACCGCGACCGAGGCAGAGCTGATTGCCTTTTGCCGAGACAACATGGCCCATTTCAAAGCGCCCAAGACCGTGGTGTTTGGCACCCTGCCGAAGACTTCAACCGGCAAGGTGCAGAAATTCGTTCTGCGGGATCAGGCGCGGGCGCTGGGCTGAAGCGTGTCGAAGATCGACAGGTCCAGATCCAGCATTTCACCCATCCAAATCGCGCGATCGCGGTGATCGGCCAGATGGTCGCCGGTTTCCGGGTGGGTGAAAACCGTAAGGCCCCGCCGGTTCAGCATCAACCACGGAGTGACCTGATCGAAGGCATCAGCCGCAAAGCTCAATTGGCAGCTCCAGCGCGGGTGGGGGCCGACATTGCGGCTATGCATGCGTCCCATCCGGACGGGGAACAGACGGGCGGCCTCTTCGCAGACCTGTTGCGCCGTATGCTGCGTGTCGGCGTCGAAATAGACATGGGCGTGGTATCCGGTGATCTCGGGCATCAGAACCTCTTTTGCTTTGATGAAGCAAAGCTAAGTCCGATTGCGACGAACGCCTAGGCACACCGGCACACAGGACCTGTGCAAGCTTATTGGGGTGCGTGCCTGTCAGGATGCGCCGCGACAAATGCGGGGTGATCGGCACAGGCCTTTTCGACACCCAGCAGACGCGGCATGTCCGACAGGTCGACCTTCCACCTGCGCGCATTGTAGATCTGCGGGATCAGGCAGATGTCGGCGAGGCCGGGCTGTGAACCGACACAATAGGGGGTTTGTTCAAACTCACCCAACATGGTCTCGAAGGCCTGCAACCCCGGCCGGATGAAGTGCCGCATCCACTCTCCGGGCATGTCGGTCGGGTCTTTGCTGAGGGTGGTCGCATGGCGGGCAACTGAAAGGTTGCAAACAGGGTGAATGTCCACCGCAATCGCATAGGCCAGCGCCTGCACGCGCGCGCGCCCTGCTGCATCGTCGGGCAGAAGGTTCAATTCACGTGTCTTGTCCAGATAGTCGAGAATGGCCAGAGACTGCGTCAGCCGCTGCCCGTCAATATCCAGCACCGGAACCAACCCTTGTGGATTTCGCGCGATATGTGCATCGCCCTTGTGTTCGCCGCCCACCAGGTCGACGACAACCGCGCGATAGTCGATCCCGGCCAGATTCAGGGCGATCCGCACCCGATAGCTGGCCGAGGACCGCCAATAGTCATAAAGGACGGTTTTGCTCACATTCGAATCCGTCACTTGTCGGCCAGGGTGGCGGCGCGAATAGCGTCAGACAACACCGCCTTGTCGCCGATGTGATTGGCCAGCACCAGAACCAGTCGGGCGTTCAGCGCGTCACTGTCGGCTTTTTCAAGCCCTTCATGCGCGGCCAGCAGCTCGGCATAGAAGTCGTCAGCATCGTCGATATTCGGGGATAGGATCAGGTCAGACATCGCGCTCACTCCTTGCTACAGGCTCTGCGGATTGCATGGCGGAAACTGTTTTCTTCATAACTGTCCCGGCGCGCCGCCACGTGCTGATCAGGACGGATCAGATAAACCGCGCTGGTTGCGTCGCCCAGATAGCGACGTTTCAGCGCCAGGGTCTGGTCATCCTTGACCGACAGCGCCAACCGCGTGACCTCGACCCCGTCTTCTTCCAGCACTTCCGGGGCATCCGCATCAATCGTCAAAAGGGTGAATTTGCCTGCCAGTTTGGGCAACAGGAACGCATCACCCAGCGGCGCATCCGGGCAGGCCGAGCCGGGGCGCGTCTCGGCTGGGCCATCCAGCGCGTCGGCAGAAATCAGGGTCGAGCCGTCATAGGTGCAAGGTTGACTCAGGCGTCCTGAATTCACCAACGGACGCGCAAATTCGTACTTCTCGCTCAGGTCCAGAACCGCATCTCGCAGAACCCGCGACATTTCGGATTTCGGCGTGATGAAATCGGTGGACCGGCTGGATTTCTGGATGTTCTCATCAGCCCCGTGCACGCGTTCCGCGTTGTAGCTGTCCAGCAGGCTTTCGGGGGCTTTCCCATCCAGCACCAATTTCAGTTTCCAGCACAGGTTGTCAGTGTCTTGCAGGCCGGAATTGGCGCCGCGCGCGCCAAAGGGGCTGACCTGGTGCGCGCTGTCGCCTGCGAACAGGACACGCCCTTTGCGGAAGCTCTCCATGCGGCGGCACTGGAACGTATAGATCGAGACCCACTCCAGCTGAAACTCGACGTCATCGCCCAGCATCGCCTTGAGGCGCGGGATCACATTCTCGGGGCGCTTTTCGCGTTCCTTGTCGATGTCCCAACCCAGTTGCAGGTCAATACGCCAGACATTGTCGGGTTGTTTGTGCAAAAGCGCGGATTGCCCGCGATTGAACGGAGGGTCAAACCAGAACCAGCGTTCCGAGGGGAAATCGGCATCCATGATCACGTCCGCGATCAGGAAATTGTCTTCGAAAACACGCCCTTCGAAATCGATGCCCAGCATGCGCCGGGTGGGCGACGCGGCGCCATCGCAGGCGATCAGCCATTCGGCCTCGAGTGTATAGGGGCCTTCGGGGGTTTCGACCTCCAGCCGAACGTGATCTTCGTGCGTACCGATTGCGTCAACCTTGTTGCGCCCGCGAATTTCAATCGGTGCGCCTTTTGCCTGCAACTCGCGCACGCGTTCCACAAAGTAGTTTTCAAAATGGTATTGCTGCAAGTTGATGAAGGCCGGGTTGGCATAGCCTTCGTCCGGCTGAAGGTTGAAATCATAGACCTGACGGTCGTCGAAAAAGACCTTGCCCCGGTCCCAAAGCACGCCTTTGTCGACTAATCGCTGGCCGCAACCCAGCCGGTCCGCAATTTCCAGCGTGCGCTGAGAAAAACAGATGGCGCGGCTGCCGAAGCTGACTTTGTCATTCTCGTCGAGAACCACAACTTCGACCCCTTGCTGGGCCAGATCGATGGCAGCGGCCAGACCAACCGGCCCCGCACCGATCACGATGACCTTGTGCCTGACGGGCGTCGGGCTGTCCTGATCCGGGCTGCGTTCATATCCGTAAAGCGGCGTTTCAAAGATCTTGTTCATGGGCTCCCCCCCCAAAACAGATGCACCGTTGTGCTGCATGTCCTGTCCCCCGGCGACGGGCGCCGGAGGTCTTGGATTATGGTTTCATCGAATCCCGCCGCACAAAACGATCTGGATCAAACTCGACCGTTTTTCGTCAGCCTTGCAGAGCTTCCCACATCTCGAGGTCGCGCTGGGCGGTCCAGATGCGGGGCGTGTCAATGCCGCGCGCTTCGTCATAGGCGCGGGCCACGTTGAACGGCAGGCAGTGCTCGTAGATCGCGTAATCGGCAAATTTGGGGTCACATTCAGCGCGGACTGCGTCCCAGGCCTCTTTCAGGGACCCGCCGCGCGCCGCGACCTTCGCCGCCGGCCGGTATGTGCTTTCGACAAAATCGCGGGTGTTCTCGATGGCCGCATTCACCATATCCTTGCCGACCAGCGCATCGCCGCGCCCCGGTGCAATGGCGTCGACATCGAACCACTTGATCTCGTCCAGCGTGTCACCCCAGTCGCTGAAATGACCATCGCCGCAATAGCAGGCCGAGTGATATTCGACGATATCGCCGGTGAACATCACGTTCTGATCCGGCACATGGATGACGATGTCGCCTGCCGTATGCGCGCGGCCCAGATGCATCAGGTCGATCCGGCGGTTGCCCAGATACACCGTCATCGTATCGCTGAAGGTGGTGGTGGGCCAGGTCAGGCCGGGGATGCTTTCATGCCCTTCGAACAGGCGCGGGAAGCGCTGGAATTCGCTGTCCCAGTCTTCCTGACCCCGCTCGACGACCATGGCGCGGGCCATGTCCGACATCAGGATCTGCTGCGCGCCGAACGCGCTTGCGCCCAGAACACGTACTGCGTGGTAGTGGGTCAGGGCCACATGCGTGATCGGTTTGTCGGTGACGGAACGCACGCATTCGATCACCTTGTTTGCCAGACGCGGAGTCGCCTGCGCCTCGACGATCATCACGCTGTCGTCACCGATGATCACACCCGAGTTCGGGTCGCCTTCGGCGGTAAAGGCATAGAGCCCTTCTCCGACTTCAGTGAAGCTGATCTTTTTTTCCGACATGTCCCCCTGGGACGCGAATGCTTTGGCCATCTTGGTTTTGTCCTTTTGCGGTTGCGCGGAAGGCAGAGGTTGGATGCCTCCGGCGGGAGTATTTGGGAAAAGATGAAGATCAGTGCGTCATCTTTCGTAAGGGTTCTCGAGCGCGGGCAGCAGCTTGCCCACACAGTCGCCGAAACCGATCGTGTAGCCATCGCCCTTGGCAGCCCCTTTAAGGGTCAGGGTATCGCCGTCCTCGATGAAGCTGCGGGATTCGCCGGTATCCAGTGTGATCGGTTCCTTGCCGCCCCAGCTGAGTTCCAGAAGCGAACCGCGGCTGTCCTTCGTCGGCCCCGAGATCGTGCCCGACCCCAGCATGTCGCCCGTGTTCATCGGGCATCCTGATGTGGTGTGATGCGCCAATTGCTGCGCAGCGGAATAGTACATCTGGTTGTAGTTGGTCCGGGCAATCGTCGTGGCGGGTTGCCCGGCAGGTGCCATGGTGATCGCCAGATCGATGTCATAGAGCATCGGGCCGCAATCCTTGAGGTGATCCAGCAGTTCGAATTCGCGGCGCGGCGTGTCACAGCGGAATGGCTCGAGGGCCGCCTTGGTCACGATCCATGGGCTGATCGAGGTTGCCGTGGCCTTTGCCTGAAACGGGCCCAGCGGCTGGTATTCCCATGCCTGGATGTCCCGTGCGGACCAGTCATTCAGAAGCACGTAGCCGAAAATATTGTCATCCGCTTCCTGCACGGTGATCGGACCATCCGAGGGTGTTCCGACAATTGCGCCCATCTCAAGCTCGATGTCAAAGCGACGGCTGGGCAGGAAGGCGGGCAAGTCCTGATCGGGGGCTTTCAGCTGACCCCAGGGGCGGCGAACATCCGTGCCCGATACCACGACCGAAGACGCGCGGCCATTGTAGCCAATCGGAATATGCAGCCAGTTCGGCGGCAAGGCGTTTTCCGGCCCCCGGAACATGGTGCCCACGTTGAAGGCATGGTTTCGACCCGCATAAAAGTCGGTGTATTCGCTGACGGCGAAGGGCAGATGCATTTCCGCGTCTTCTTGTTTGACAAGCAGAGGTTCCACCTTGACTTGCTCGTCTGAACCTTCGGCCAGAAGGCTGATCAGCCGTTCGCGCAGCGCGGTCCAGACGGCCGGACCTTCCTCCATCAGAGGGTTCCAGAACGGCATGTCGAACAGAGGCTCATCGGTCAGGGAGATCAACCCCTCGGCTTCGGCGGCGGTGACGTCGAGGATCATGTCACCGATAGCCACACCACAGCGGGGATCATCACCTTCGGTCGAGAAGACACCATACGGCAGGTTATTCAGTGGGAACGGATGTGTCGCGTCATTGGCCGACGCCACCCAGGATGTCATTAGAGGCATACGATGTCCCTGTTTTGTTGGTTAAGCAGAAGGGCGAAGGGATTTCAGCCCCAACAAGATAGCAGCGAGGATCATGAAGCTGCCGCCAATGCGGTCAAGCCACAGCTTTGCCGGGCCTTGCAAACGGCGAGCCAGCCAGCTTGCGCTGCCGCCATATGCGGTCAGGAACATCCCGTCCATGACCAGATAGGTAGACGACAGAATGGCGAATTGCGGCCAGAAGGGCAGGGCTGCGTCAATGAACAGCGGAAACAGTGCTGCAAAAAAGACCACGGCCTTAGGATTTGCGGCAGAAGTAATGAACCCCTGCATCCAAAGCGATTTGCGGCTGGCCCTGGGCGCGGTTTGCGCTTCAGACATACGGGCCTTTAGGATCTGTTTAACCCCTAGATAAACCAGATAGGTGACACCAAACCACTTGATGACCGTCAGTGCGGTTGCAGATGTGGCGATCAGGGCGGCTAGGCCCAGCCCCGCCGCCAGCATTTGCAGAAAGTTCGCCGTCAGATCTCCGGCAGCGGTGAACAGCCCGCGCCGAAGCCCGTTAGTTGCTGAGTTTGACAACATCAGCAACTGGCTGGGTCCCGGTGTGCTCATCAGCAGCAGGACCGTTGCCACATAGGTGATCCAGATATCCAAGCTCATTTCTTGCCCGGCGTTCCGTCGAACTTCTTCTCAAGCGATGTCCAGCAGTCGATGTAATCATCCTGCAACGGCGCTTCGGTGGCGGCAAACGGGGTCAGGTGCTGCGGGAAGCGGGTTTCGAACATGAACGACATTGTCTGGTCCAGCTTGTCCGGCCCCAGGTTGGAGTACGACGCCTTATCGAAGGCTTCCCTGTCGGGGCCATGCGGGATCATCATGTTGTGCAGGCTTGTGCCGCCGGGAACAAAGCCCTGAGGTTTCGCGTCGTACTGGCCGTAGATGTTGCCCATCAGCTCGGACATGATGTTCTTGTGGTACCACGGCGGGCGGAACGTGTCTTCCATCACCATCCAGCGTTCGCGGAACAAGACAAAGTCGATATTGGCCGTGCCGGGCTGGCCGGACGGAGCCGTCAGAACGGTAAAGATCGACGGGTCGGGGTGGTCAAACAGGATCGCGCCGACGGGGCAATAGTTGCGCAGGTCGTATTTGTAGGGCGCATAGTTGCCGTGCCATGCCACGACATCCAGAGGACTGTGGCCGATCTTGGTTGTGTGGAATTGCCCGCACCATTTGATTGTCACGGTAGAAGGGGTTTCACGATCCTCATAAGCGGCCACCGGTGCCTTGAAGTCGCGCGGGTTGGCCATACAGTTGGCACCGATTGGTCCGCGCCCCGGCAGTTCAAACTTCTGACCGTAATTCTCGCAGACAAAGCCGCGCGCAGGGCCTTCCAGAACCTCGACCCGGTACAGCAAACCGCGTGGAATGATCGCGATTTCCTTGGGTTCCAAGTCGATGATTCCCAGTTCTGTCGCAAATCGCAGGCGCCCTTCCTGTGGCACAACCAGCAATTCGGAATCAGCCGAGAAGAAATAGTCATCCACCATGGATTCCGTGACCAGATAGATGTGGCTTGCCATGCCGACCTGCGTGTTCACGTCACCTGCGGTCGTCATGGTCCGCATACCCGCCATCCAGTTCAGACCTTCGTCGGAATGCGGGATGGGATCCCAGCGGTACTGGCCAAGGCTGATCACATCCGGATCAATGCAGGGGGCCGATTTCCAGTAGGGCAGATCGATTTTTTCATAACGGTGTGAATGCTTTACCGATGGGCGAATACGATAGCACCAGGTGCGCTCGGGTGGGTTGGCGGTAAAGGCCGTGCCACTCAGCTGCTCTCCGTAAAGACCATAGTTGCACCGTTGCGGGCTGTTCATGCCTTGCGGCAGGGCCTCGGGCAGGGCCTCGGTTTCAAAGTCGTTCCCAAAGCCTGGCATATAGCCTGCATGAGTTCCGACAGGCGTCGCAGCCTGTGTCAGCGTATGCGGATCAGTCGGACGATTCATTGCGTTTTCCTCCGTTTGCTGCTTGTCGGTTAATAGTTGATTTTGTAACTAACAAGCATGACACACGATGAATCCGAAAAAAATGATGACTTTTATCTGCAAAATTTTCTGCCCTTCCTGCTGAATCAGGCGGCCGAACGGGCTTCGCTTGAGTTTCAGGCAGTTTACAAGGGCCGTTATGGGATGCTCAGAACCGAATGGCGGGTATTGTTCCATCTGGGTTTGTTTGGCGAGATGACCGCCAAGGAAATCGGCGAGCGCGCCAGAATGCACAAAACCAAAATCAGCCGCGCTGTCGCCAAGCTGGAACAGCGTCGATACCTGAAACGCACACGGGACGAAGCGGATCGGCGGGCGGAATGGTTGACACTAACACCAGCAGGTCAAGCTGTGTATCGTGACCTGCGCGGCGTTGCTGCCAATTACGATGCGAAACTGTCAGGCCTGTTCAAACCGGAAGAGGCCGCGTTGTTGCGACAAATGCTGCAAAGGTTGGCTGGTTTGGACTGACCTATGGCAATTGACGCTGCCTGCCCCCAAATGGGGATCATACTTGATACGGACAACAAAATGACTTTGCCAGATTCCGCTTCAGTTTTCTCACATTCCCTGATTGATTGGCTGGTCAACAAGGGGCTAGAGGGCGCCGGGCAAGAAGAGCTGTTGGAAGGGTTTTGTGCCCGATTGGTGGAAATGGGTATTCCGTTGATGCGCTTTCATGCGGCGCAGTCGACCTTGCATCCGGTTTACGGAGGTACCGGTTACAGCTGGTACAACGGCGCGGGCGGTGAATCCGAGAAGTTTGAATACACGGAAACGCCCAGCGAAGTTTGGCAGCAAAGCCCACTCTATGCGCTGCTGAACGATGATCTGGATGAAATCCGGGTCAAACTGGTCGACCATAATGAACCCAGCCGCTTTCCCTTGTTGAATGATCTGCGTGAAATCGGAGCGACCGATTATTATGCCACCGGCCTGTCATATGAAGGGGCCAGTCAACTACGCCCCGACGGCACGAAAAAGGTCAGCGATGGTGTTCTGATGTCCTGGACCAGCGACGCACCGAACGGATTCGAAGACAGCGATCTGAACAAAATACAAACTGTACTGCCGCATCTGGGGCTGGCGCTCAAATCCGCCAAGAACCAGGATCTGGCCAAGGATCTGATGCGGGTTTATCTGGGGCGGGATGCCGGTCGCCGGGTTCTGTCGGGTGAAATTCGGCGTGGGTCTTTGCAGCAAATCGATGCTGTGATCTGGAATTTCGACCTCGAAGGCTTCACCACGCTGTCCGAAGACCTGCCTGGCCATGAGATCATCGACATGCTGAACGACTATCTGGCCGTCGCCGTGGGTGTGGTGCATGACAAGGGCGGCAACATCCTGAAATTCATGGGTGACGGCCTGATGGCAATGTTCGATGTCGGAGAGATCGACGAAGACGCCCGTGCCGCGCTTGATGCTGTGCCCTTGTTGCAGTCCCGCATGGATGAACTGAACGCAAGGCGCCGCGCGCAAGGTCTGCCGGTGGCCAACTATACGCTGGCCCTACATTCGGGCGAGATTCTCTATGGCAATATCGGGTCCGAGACCCGGCTGGACTTCACTGTGATCGGCCCGGCTGTCAACCAGGCCGCCCGCATTGCGGGAATGCACCGGTCTTTGGGTCAAAGGATCCTTATCTCGGACGATGTCGCCCGCGCTGCACAGCCCTGCGCGCAGGAGCTTGTCTCGGTCGGCCGCTACATGCTGCGCGGCGTGAATGAGCCGAAAGAGTTGTTTACGGTATACAGTCCCGGCGGGCCATCAGAATCCGATTGAATTTGCGGCTATTCCTTCCAGCGGTTCCGAAACTGAAAGGCTTGATGGAACGCCTTTAACCCGCCGGGTTTGAGCGGCGGTTTGGACCGGATGTTCGACTATAGTGTGAATATGAACATTAAGCTGGTTAGAGCCCAAAGCTGTCGATGACTCATCTCACAGCAGTCCTGCCCAATGAGCGATAAACGCTGAGGTAGACTCTGGTCCTTGTTTGCAATGGCCGTGCAGGAATTTGTTTCCGCCGGATGAACCTTTGCCAGGTAAAGGCAAAGATTGAATTAAGAAATCCGCTGCGGCATTGTCCGGCCCATGGAATTTCTGGACTTCGGACATAACCCTTGGTTGGTGGTTACATCGTTCGTTGTGGCGCTAGTTGCTGGGGCCACGGGATTGTCTTTGACGAGGGATTTGTCCGAAAAGTCGCTTTCACAACGCAGGTTGGCCATCTCGTTGGGTGCCGTTGCTTTGGGTGGTGGGATCTGGTCAATGCACTTCGTGGCTATGCTTGGCCTAAGGCTGCCCATCCTGTTTTACTATGATGCCGCAATCACGCTCGCATCTGCGCTTATTGCGATCCTTATGGTCGCTTTGGCGCTTGTTCTTTTGCATTTCACTGAACGCTCCAGGGGGATCATCATTGCTGCCGGAGCAATCGTAGGCGCGGGCATCTTGGCGATGCACTATGTGGGAATGGCTGGCATGCAGCTTTGCAAACCCGTTTATACCCTTCAAGGGGTGCTCGGGTCATCGGTATTGGCTATTGTCCTGTGCATTCTGGCGATCGGCATTGCCTATAATGAGCGTTCCAACAGGACCATCGCGATCGGCACGCTGTGTTTTGGCGTAGCTGTTTTTTCAGTGCATTTCCTGGCCATGGCCGGAACCAATTTTGTAGCCTTGAAAGATATCCGAGAGTTTGGGCCCGTCATCAGCAACGAAGTCATGGCCGTTGGGGTGATCCTGTCGAGCTTTGTTATCTTCGGCGCATTTTTGTGGGTCGGCACAACTTATCTTGTGCCTATGCAAGCCACAGATATCCCGATGACAGGCGTGGCCCAAGACGAGCCTTCACCAGATCAGACCCCACCTATTCGCATCCCCTGTGAAAGAGACGGAGGCAAAGTCTTTATTGCCGCGCCTGACGTTGCATTTGTCAGGGCGGATGGTCACTATACGCAGGTCTACACCCGCACAGAAAAGTACTTTTGCGTCTGGCCGATCACTGAAGCGGTCAAACGGCTGGAGCCAACTGGCTTTTTGCGCGTGCATCGCAGCTATATCGTGAACCCCAAAAAAGTCGCGCGGTTTGAACGGACCAAAGACAAGGGACAATGCACCTTTGGTGAGGCCGATCTTCCCCCGGTGCCGGTCAGCCGATCAAACCTGAAAGCAGCACTGACCGCCTTTGGGTAACGCGTGGTAATTCAGGCAGCGCAACTCGTGCGTCCTGAAGCGCATTTCGTGCAAAATTAGCGAAAACAAAGTGTTTTCCCGGGTCAACAACCCGACGTCGCGCGAGCTTCTTTAACAGCCAGAACAGTTGCTGCAGGGAGGAGAGGCAATGATTCCAGCTGCCTTTGAATATTATAGACCTAAGGATTTGGCGGGCGCCCTGTCCGTACTTGTGGAGCACGGAGATGACGCACGGGTCCTCGCAGGGGGGCACAGTCTGATACCCATGATGAAGCTCCGCATGGCCGAAGTGCCACATCTGATCGACTTGCAGGATGTGGAGGGATTGAGCGGCATCTCCATTGAGGGGGATAGCATCCGCATCGGCGCGATGACGACGCAACATGACATCATCGACAACGCTCAATTGGCGTTGGCTGCTCCGATCATGCGCGAGGCTTCTTTGCAGATCGCAGACCCGCAAGTGCGTTACATGGGCACGGTTGGCGGCAACGTTGCAAACGGCGACCCGGGTAATGACATGCCGGGCTTGATGCAGTGTCTGGACGCGACTTTCACTTTGGTCGGGCCGGATGGCGAACGCAAAGTCGCGGCCCGTGATTTCTACGAAGCGGCTTATATGACTGACCGTGAGGATGAAGAGATCCTGACAGCGGTGGAGTTCGATGCACCAAAGGGCGGTTACGCCTATGAAAAGCAAAAGCGCAAAATCGGCGACTACGCTACCGCGGCTGCTGCGGTCCTTTTAACTAAAGAAAATGGGACTTGCACCTCGGCTTCCATCGCGATGACCAATCTGAGCGATACACCGGTTCATTCTGAAAAAGCTGGCGCTGCGCTTGTCGGCACGTCCGTGGATCATGCGGCAATCAAAGCGTCGGTTGACGCGATGTTGGGCGACATTGACCCCACACAGGACAACCGCGGTCCCATTGAATTCAAACGTCACGCAGCGGCGATTATCCTGCGCCGTGCGATCGAAAACGCCTGGGCCAGAGCCTGAGGAGAGAGATCATGTCAAACAAGAAACACTTCACTCTTACAGTGAATGGCGAGGAGCAAGAGTTCCTGGCTGAACCGCGCGAACTGCTGATCCACACCCTGCGCGAACGACTGCGCAAGACCGGTCCGCACATTGGTTGCGAGACCTCGCATTGCGGCGCTTGCACCGTGACCATGAACGGCAAATCGGTGAAGTCCTGTACAGTGTTCGTAGCACAGGCTGACGGTGCCGAAATCACCACGATCGAAGGGCTTGGCAACCCGGACAGCCTGCACGTGCTGCAGGAAGCTTTCAAAGAACACCATGGTCTTCAATGCGGCTTCTGCACACCGGGTATGATCACCCGCGCATCAAAGCTTTTGGAAGAAAACCCGAATCCAACTGAAGAAGAGGTGCGCTTTGGCATGGCGGGCAACCTCTGCCGCTGTACCGGATATCAGAACATCGTCAAATCTATCCTCGCCGCCGCGGCCGAGATGAACTCTGCGAAGGAGGCGGCACAATGAACAAGGAACTGACCCGCGAAGAACGCGCCGACGCACTGGGAGGAATGGGTTGCAAACGCAAGCGCGTTGAAGATGCCAGGTTTACCCAAGGCAAAGGCAATTATGTCGACGACATCAAACTGCCCGGCATGCTGCACGGTGATTTCGTGCGTTCGCCTTATGCCCACGCCAAGATCGTGTCGATCAATGCCGAGGCCGCATTGGCGCTGGACGGTGTGATTGCCGTACTGACCGCCGAAGACCTCGCCCCTCTTGGTCTGCACTGGATGCCGACGCTGGCGGGCGACAAACAGATGGTTCTGGCTGACGGCAAGGTGCTCTTCCAAGGTCAGGAAGTGGCATTTGTGGTGGCAAAGGACCGTTATATCGCAGCCGATGCAGTGGAGCTGGTCGAAGTGGAGTATGAAGAACTCCCCGTTTTGACCGATCCCCACGCTGCATTGGAATCCGACGTGGTTCTTCGCGAAGACCTGATGGGCGAAGGTGGAGCAATTCCAGATGGGGCCCACGGCCCACGCAAACACCCTAACCACATCTTTACCTGGGAGGTTGGCGAGAAGGATGCGACCGAGCAGGTAATGGGGGAGGCTGACGTGGTCGCAGAAGAGATGGTGTATTACCATCGCACGCACCCATGTCCGCTCGAAACTTGTGGCTGCGTGGCTTCGATGGACAAGGTCAACGGCAAGCTCACGCTGCACGGCACGTTCCAGGCGCCTCACGCTATCCGCACAGTGGTCAGCCTGATCTCGGGCATTGAAGAGCACAATATCCGCGTGATCTCGCCTGATATCGGTGGCGGCTTTGGCAACAAGGTTGGGGCTTACCCCGGCTATGTGTGCTCGGTCGTGGCCTCGATTGTCACCGGCGTTCCGGTGAAATGGGTCGAGGACCGTATGGAAAACCTGATGACCACCGCTTTTGCCCGTGACTACTGGATGAAAGGTAAGATCAGCGCCACCAAAGAGGGTAAAATCACCGGTCTCTGGTGCCACACGACCGCAGATCACGGCGGCTTTGACGCCTGTGCCGACCCGACCAAGTTCCCGGCTGGGTTTATGAACATCTGTACCGGGTCTTACGATATTCCGACTGCGTATTTGGCAGTGGACGGCGTTTACACCAACAAAGCACCGGGCGGGGTCAGTTATCGCTGCTCCTTCCGTGTAACCGAAGCCGCTTACTTCATCGAACGTATGATCGAGGTTCTGGCGATAGAGTTGAACATGGACGCGGCCGAGCTGCGCCGGATCAACTTCATCAAGAAAGAGCAGTTTCCCTATCAGTCCGCGCTTGGGTGGGAGTATGATTCCGGCGACTATCACACTGCTTGGGATAAGGCGCTAAAGGCCGTCGATTACGAAGGGCTGCGTGCGGAACAAGCTCAACGGGTCGAGGACTTCAAGGCAGGCAAAACCCGAAAGCTGATGGGCATCGGCCTGACGCATTTCACCGAAATTGTCGGTGCTGGACCCGTCAAAAATTGTGATATCCTTGGTCTTGGCATGTTCGACAGCTGTGAAATCCGCATTCACCCGACCGGCTCAGCGATCGCACGCCTTGGCACCATCTCGCAAGGCCAGGGCCATGCCACGACCTTTGCACAGATACTCGCAACCGAGATCGGTCTGCCGGCGGATAGTATTACCATCGAAGAGGGTGATACGGATACCGCGCCCTACGGTCTTGGAACATACGGCTCGCGCTCGACGCCGGTAGCCGGTGCCGCGACCGCGATGGCAGGGCGCAAGATCCGCGCCAAGGCACAGATGATCGCGGCCTACCTGCTGGAAGTGCACGACGATGATGTCGAATTCGACGTGGATCGTTTCGTGGTCAAGGGCGCGCCTGAAAAGTTCAAGACGATGAAGGAAATCGCCTTTGCCGCCTACAATCAGGCCATTCCGGGCATCGAGCCGGGACTGGAGGCGGTCAGCTACTATGACCCTCCGAACATGACCTATCCCTTTGGCGCCTACGTCTGCGTGATGGACATTGATGTGGACACCGGCGTGACCGACATTCGCCGCTTCTATGCGCTGGATGACTGCGGCACCCGCATTAATCCGATGATCATCGAGGGCCAGGTGCATGGTGGTCTGACCGAGGCGCTGGCCGTCGCTCTGGGGCAAGAGATCGCCTATGACGAGATGGGCAACGTCAAGACCGGCACATTGATGGATTTCTTCCTGCCGACCGCATGGGAAGTGCCGAATTACGAGACCGATCACACCGTTACCCCCAGCCCGCACCACCCAATTGGCGCCAAAGGAGTCGGCGAAAGCCCCCATGTGGGCGGCGTGCCCTGTTTCTCCAACGCGGTGAATGATGCCTTCCGTGCCTTTGGCCTGCGTCACACCCATATGCCGCACGATCACTGGCGGATCTGGAAGACAGCAAACGAACTGGGCCTTCACGGCTAAGCTTCCGGCGCGCGCGGCAGGGATGGCTGCGCGCGCCTCATAAACCACTTGAGGCTCCGATGACCTGGACCGATCTCCAATCTGCACTTGTAGAACAGAACTACGTCGCCTCAGACGATCTGGCGGTTTCGCTGCATTTGGCTTTGTCATTGCGCCGCCCTCTACTGCTGGAAGGCGCGGCGGGCGTAGGAAAAACCGAAGTTGCCCGAGTACTGGCTGCGGCCCAGAACACGCAGTTGATCCGCCTGCAATGCTATGAAGGTCTGGACGCCTCTCAGGCGATCTACGAGTGGAATTACCAACGACAACTACTGGCGATCCGTGCGTCCTCTGAAGCAGGCGAGACCGGCAAGGCGGTCGAGGATCGGATATTCTCGCGTGAGTATTTGTTGGAGCGCCCCTTGCTGTCGGCGATCACGCAAGACGTTTCTCCGGTTTTATTGATCGATGAAATCGACCGCGCAGACGAAGAGTTCGAAGCTTTCCTGCTCGAGATCCTCGCTGATTACCAAATCACCGTTCCGGAGCTTGGCACCATCAAAGCCACCGCCGTGCCAACAGTTATACTGACCTCGAATGGCACCCGCGACTTGTCGGACGCGCTGAGGCGTCGCTGCCTTTTCAGTTATGTCGATTATCCCGACCGGACAACGGAACTCGCGATCCTAAAAGCCCGGTGTGCTGGGATTGAAGCGCTGCTGGCCGATCAGGTGATCGGGTTCGTCCAGACGCTGCGCAAGGAAGAGCTTGAGAAGGTGCCCGGAATCGCGGAGACACTGGATTTTGCCGCCGCGCTCATGGGGTTAGGGATTGCTGATCTCACGGAAAACCCGGCAGCCCTCCAAGCCACACTCACGACACTTCTAAAAACACAGAGCGATCGCGCACATATAACCCGCGAAGTGGCGCAACGCATCGCGGGGAAGGCCGCATGACCCGCGTGACCCGCTTTGCTGGCCGCGATCCCGGCGCCACGGCGCGCATGGCAGGGTTCCTGGCCCATTTGCGGGAGAATGGCCTGCGCCTTGGCGTGCAGGAAACCGAAGCAGCTCTGACGGCCTTGACCTGTGTTGAGGCAGCCAACCCTGAAGAGGCGCGTTGCGCACTCAAGGCCGTCTGCACGGGATGCAAGGACGACGCGCAGAGGTTTGATTTGTTGTTTGACAGTTTCTGGATGGATGCCGGTCGCGTGCGAACAAAGGTCATGCCGAAAATGTCGACCCACCCCAAGGGCGACGACAGCGTACATTCGTCACGAGATGCCAAAGGAGAAGACGTTGGCGGCGCTGGCGATGCGACAGCGCCAGACGGAGGTGACGGTGATGCCGAAAGTGATGGCGACGGTAAGCTGATCGCCACCGAAATGCGCAACCTGTCCCGGCGCGATCTACGTGATCTGGTACGGGCAGAAGAGATTGCCGAGGCCGAAGAAGTTGCCCGCCGCCTCGGACAAGCGCTGCGCGACCGCCGCTCCCGCCGCCGCATCGCTGCCCGCAAGGGCGATCGACTGCATTTCCGCAAAACAATCCGGCGCAGCCTGGCGACAGGGGGCGAACCCATCCGACTCATCAAGCGCAAACGCCCTGATCGTAGCCGTAAAATCGTAGCGCTATGCGATGTTTCCGGCTCTATGACCGTCTATGCGCAAGTATTCCTGGCCTTTTTGGCCGGCCTGATGCGCGGTGATCCAACCGCCGACGCATACCTGTTTCACACACGCCTCGTGCGGATAACCGAAGCTTTGCGCGATAAGGACACGATGCGCACCATCGGACGGATGTCCTTGATGGCGGATGGGTTCGGCGGAGGTTCCAAAATCGGGGAAAGCCTAGATCGATTTGCATCTACCTACGCGCGCCGTTTTGTCGATGGGCGTTCAGTCGTGATGATCCTCTCGGATGGCTATGACACCTCTTCCCCTGACCACATTGACGCGGCGCTGACCAAGCTGCGCAAACGCGGCTGCCGCATTCTTTGGCTGAACCCGCTCAAAGGCTGGCGCGACTATGCACCCGTCGCAGCGGGCATGACGGCAGCCTTGCCTCATTTGGACCTCTTTTCCGCCGCCAACACGCTGGCGGACCTCGCTGCGCTGGAGAAGGAGTTGGTATCGCTATGACCCCCGCTGAGTTGTTTTCATCTGACCTGGCAGAAACAGCCCAATCCCTGCGCGCCAAGGAACAACCTTTTGCCTTTGCAACAATCGTGCGCACTGCCGGAACCACCGCGGCAAAACCCGGCGCAAAGGCAATCATTGGTGCGGACGGCACCATATTGCACGGGTTTCTTGGTGGCGGCTGCACCCGTGGCGCTGTGAGGCGAGCAACCTTGGAAGCCCTCGAAACCGGCGCACCCAAGCTTGTGTCGGTCGCGCCGGAAGACTTTTTGAACGATATCGGCGTCAGTGCCGGAGCTATGGTGGAGGGCGTATTCTATGCGCGCAACGGTTGTCCCTCTCGTGGCACCATCGACATCTTTATTGAGCCCTGTCTTCCGATGCCAGAGTTGACAATACTCGGAAACTCGCCGGTCGCAGAGGCTTTGGCACAAATCGCACCACATTTTCACTGGTCTATCTCACGTGCCGTGGATGAGGAGAATGCACTTGGAAAGATGAGTGCGATCGTCGTGGCGACGCAAGGGCAGGGTGATCTTGATGCCTTGCGCGACGCGCTTGCTTGTGACGCAAACTATGTCGCCTTTGTGGGAAGTAAGAAGAAATTCGCTGCCCTGTCTGAAAAGCTCTCCGAAGCTGGTGTGCCCGAGGTCACACTCGCGATGGTTTCAGCCCCAGCTGGTTTGGACATTGGTGCTGTCACACCTGAAGAAATCGCGCTTTCCATCCTGGCGGAACTGATCACCGTGCGCAGGAATTCCGTAGAAAGGAACCCAAATGCGTAAACTTTTCAAAATCTTAACTCGTGGTTTCAAGCCATCTACAGAGCAGGCTGAGGTGCTTGCCACGATTAAATACCCCTGTTGCTGAACAAAGAAAGGAACCGCCATGGAACTGGCCGACGAAATTATCATCGATGCCCCTAGGGATGTGGTTTACGCAGCGTTGAACGACCCCGAGATACTTAAACGTTGTATTCCCGGGTGCGAAGAACTGATCAAGAAATCCGACACCGAACTTGAAGCCAAAGTTGTACTCAAAGTTGGCCCCGTGAAAGCCAAATTCAGCGGAGATGTGGTGCTCAAAACCGATGGGGCGCCAGAGACGTTTTCGCTGGATGGCCAAGGCAATGGTGGCCCGGCTGGACATGCAAAAGGCGGAGCCGACGTCACACTGACTGAAAATGGGTCTCAGACCATTCTGCGCTACGAAGCCAAGGCCGTGATCGGCGGCAAGCCGGCGCAACTTGGGAGCCGTCTTATCCAGAGTACAGCAAAGAAACTCGCCGCCAAATTCTTCAAGTCCTTTGCAGACGTCATGTCGGAAGAACCCGTTTCTTGATCCACACATCCTGAACACCGGGTTGATGTCCTTGGCTATGCAGTTGACCAGCTAAACGTTGGTAAGCTGTTTGTTCTGATCACATCGATCAGTATCAAGGGCTGAACGGCGCGCGAAGTAGGTTCGCTCGCCGTTGTCTCTTCAAGCGGGAGGATGGTCGGCTATATGTCCAATGGCTGCATCGACCGGGACATCCGACTAAAGGTGGTCTCGGTGCTTGAAACGGGCGGCACAGCCAAAACGATCCGAAACGTTGCAGGCTCTTCTTTCTTTGATCTCAAGCTTCCATGCGGGAAGTCTTTGCAGCTGTTTCTGAATGCAAGTCCAGAACCAAAAAACATTCCTACTGCCTAAAAAAGTCAGCACAGCGGACGCCGGGACAGCTGCTCAGAAATCAATCTCCACACCCGGCAGGTTCAGCTCTTTCATCATGTCACGCAGTTCCTGCCGGGCGGCGATGTTCGAGATGTTTAGCTGTTTGACGCCGATATCCTTCAGGTCCAGCAGGGTCAGTCCGCGTGGGAACAGCTCGCGGAAGATAACCCGCTCGGAAAAGCCCGAGGCGACGCGGAAGCCGAT
Organism: Ruegeria sp. HKCCA4008; assembly: GCF_013033125.1. Taxonomy (NCBI): domain Bacteria; kingdom Pseudomonadati; phylum Pseudomonadota; class Alphaproteobacteria; order Rhodobacterales; family Roseobacteraceae; genus Ruegeria; species Ruegeria sp. HKCCA4008. The sequence continues at coordinate 417,978 of NZ_WQDM01000003.1, read as the reverse complement.
GCGCTGGGACAGCATTTCGATCGCGCGCTGCATCTTTTCCTTGTTGACCATGCGCTGCGTACCGACCCGGTTGCGGACAACGACCCAGTCGATCGGCTTCAGCCCCGCCTGTGCCCGCAGTTGACGAGCGTTCCAGACCATTTCGGAATAGACGGACGGGCCAAGGATTTTTTCGCCCTTCGAGTCGATCCGCGCCAAAAGGTCAAAGTCAATGAAACTGTCGTTCAACGGGGTGATCAGCGTGTCGGCCAGCGAATGCGCCACCTGACTCAGACGGGTGTGAGACCCCGGGCAGTCGATCAGAATAAAGTCGCTGTCGCTTTCCAGCTGGGATACGGCAGCAGACAGGCGATGGTCATAGATGTTCTCGCCCGGTTTCAACGTTGCGGCATCGATCTCGGGCAGGTCGTGATGGCGCGGGCTGGGCAGGGTCAGGTCCGAGCTTTTGAGGAAATTGTTGCGGTTCTCGAAGTATCGTCCCAGACTGCGCTGACGCAGGTCCAGATCCAACGTGCTGACCTTGTGTCCCAATCGGGCCAGCGCGGTCGCCACATGCATCGACACGGTCGATTTGCCTGCGCCACCCTTTTCGTTCCCGACCACAATGATATGTGCCATGCTTGTATTCCCAAGTCCCGCCGTGCTTCACTACACGTTGTTGTCAGCCACTATATGTTGTGTCGGCGGCGAAGGAAAGAACCTCAAGCGGCGCTTTCGGGCAATATCAGACTCTATTCGGGAAAACCTAACGCTGCGCACGAGTTACGCAGAGCGCTTGCCATTGCAATGGCACTGATTCACTGTCGACAAACGGTTTCGGCAAGGAGATTTTTGCTTGGAGCACCTGTTCCTGAACGTTTTGAACGTGGTTCTGCCCGTCCTGATCTGCGCTGGAATTGGCTATGTTCTTGCCGTGATTCAGGCGCCTTTCGACAACAAGGTCATTGGTGGGATCGTCTCAAAAGTCGGCTATCCGACATTGATCATTTCTCATCTGTCGAACACCAAACTGGCCGTGGGCACGTTTCTTGACATGATGACGGCCGCTGCCCTTGCGGTGGCCGGTTTCGGGGTGTTGGGGTATGTCGTGCTAAAGGTTCTTCGCTTGCCGGTGAGGGCATTTCTGACGCCGTTGATGCACGGCAATGTCGGCAACATCGGCCTGCCAATCACTTTGCTGGCGCTGGGCGATGCAGGTATGGCCTATACCATGGCGTTCGTGGTGGTTGTGCTGATCAGCATCTTTACCGTCGGCATGTGGATCCCGGCCGGAGAATTCTCGCCCAGGAAACTGGCGACGTCCCCGATTATCTACGCCGTGGGCCTCGCCCTGATCCTGATGGCAACGGGGCAAAGCCTGCCGCAACCGGTCGCAAAGTCCTTTGACATCTTGGGTGGATTGTCGATCCCGCTCATGCTGCTGACCCTGGGGCATACGCTCGCGACGCTGCGTGTGAAAAGCCTGGGTCGCGCGGTTCTGCTGACGGCCCTGCATCTGGCGATGGCGGTTGCAATTGCCAGTGTTCTGATCTGGTTGTTTGGGTTCACGGGAACCGAGCGGGGTGCGCTGATCCTGTGTTGCCTGATGCCTTCTTCCGTGGCGACCTATCTGTTTATCGACCAGCATGTTCCGGAATACGGGCCGGATGTGGCGGGGTTCATTCTTGTTTCGACGCTCAGCACTGTACTGGTGCTGCCCGTTGCGCTGTCTTACTGGATTTGACGCAACCCTATGCGCAGGACCAGAAATCGTTAAACTGATGATGTTTGTATTCAAAATTCTTGGTCAGTGGGTGTTTTATGGGCGATGAGAGCTCGGCCAATGTATCTCCGCAGTCCCGCGCCCGTGTGGTGCTGGCCATGACGGCCATCTGCATGATGGTCGTGGGGTTCAACACAACTGCTGTGACCACCATATTGCCCAATCTCAGGGCCGAGTTCGATTTGACCCCGTCAGGTTTGCAATGGGTGATGGCCACGTATTCCGTGACCAGCGCCACGCTTGTCTGCATCGTCAGCCGGCTGGGTGACATTACCGGCAAGATGGGTGTGTTCTTTTTTGGCATGATCGTCTTTGCAATCGGGTCTGCCTTTGCCCTGTTGGCGCAGGACGGGGCGATGCTGCTCATCGGGCGCGGCGCGCAAGGCGCGGGCGCGGCTGCTTTGTTCGGCACGTCCCTGTCATTGTTGACGGCGGCCACGCCCGAAGAGCAGCGCGCCAGCGTTACCGGCATCTGGGGGGCGATTGTCGGTCTGGCGATCGGTGTTGGGCCCATCGTCGGTGGCGCTTTCGGCCATTATGTCAGCTGGCGCGCCGTCTTTGCAGCCGACCTGATTCTGCTGGCGGTGGCCTTCGCCATCGGGCTGCATGTCAGCAAACGGAAATACGTTCCCGATACCCGTCTTGCCGGGGCAAAGTTCGATTATGCGGGGGCCGTTGCCATTCTGTTTTTCCTCGGGCCATTGTCCTTTGCGCTCAGCAACGGGGAAAACGGCGGGTGGACTTCGCCTTTGACACTGGTGCCGCTGGTCGTGGCGGCCGTGTCGACAATTGCCCTTGTCATCGTATCCCGCCGCAGCGACGACCCTTTGATCGAGCTTCGGTACTTTCGCCATCCGCGTTATCTGATGGCCGCGGCGGGGATGTTCTTTACTGGCTTCACGCTGTTCTGCTTCTTCGTCTATTTCAATACATTCGTCCAATCGCCCGATGCCTTTGGGTATTCGTCCATCGATGCGGGTCTGGCGATCATGCCGCTCAGCCTCAGCATGTTTGTGATCTCGGTCACCGCACCCCGCTTTCTTGCCCCCTACAGCTTTCAATGGCCGATCGCCATTGGCCTGGGGGCGATGGCCTGCGGGTTCCTGCTGCTGATGACAACAACGAACACAACGCAGTTTTCCGAAATCTGGTGGAAGCTGCTGATCGTCGGTGTCGGGTTGGGCATCTGCTTTTCGCTGTTGCCACGTCTGGGCCTGCGCCTGCTGCCCGAGCAGCATGTGGGGCAGGGTTCGGGGGTCATCAACGCCTGTCTCTATTTCGGAGCAACTCTTGGTGCCGTGGTGGGCGGTCTGGCCGAAGCGATCACCAAACGCCGAGGTCTGTCCGAGGTGATCGACGCGCTGCCTGCCGGGTCAATCCAGCGCGAGGATCTGGCCCATGCGCTGGCACATGGAACGCCGAACCAGATACAGCAATTGATCTCGGGGATGGATCCGTCTGCGGGAGATACATTGGCGAAGGCCCTGCGGGATGTGCAGGACAACGCCTTTGACAATGCCATGTTGGTTGCCGCGATTGCGGCGCTGGCCGGAATGACGCTGGCGCTGATGTTGCTGCGCGGACCGGTTCCCCCTGTACACAGTGCGGCGGAATTGACCCGCAATCCGCGACAACCAAGCTCCTAACCGCCGAGGTAAACCCCTTTCTGAGGGCGAAAAAAGACCTTCTGATCGTGTAGCTTGCCCAGAAGTTCGTGAATACGCCGCAACGTGTCTTCCCGGTCGGTCCTGCTGTCCTCTGGTTCATCCGAAGCAGCATGTGACAACGAAGCGATCGAGTCGCGCAACGCCGTTTCAATCAGATCCATATCATCGACTGAAAGCTCGATCATGTCATTGTACTGGGGCATGTCCGGGTCTCCGTGGAAGCTGAGGGTTGTTCACACGGAGTGTAACATCACTGGGTCTTTGCAAAAACGCATCTTGTCCGGTTTCGCGTCCATAAGACACATGGAAGCTTCCAGAAAAAAGGCCGCCCCCAAAGGACGGCCTTTCGAAATCGAAACAAGTCAGACTTAGAAGCCCAGACCTTCGTATTTCTTTTTGAACTTCGACACGCGACCGCCGGCGTCCATCAGGCGCGACGAACCACCAGTCCATGCAGGGTGCACGGAGGGGTCGATTTCCAGAGCCAGCTGGTCGCCTTCGGCGCCCCAGGTGGATTTCATCTGAACCACGGTGCCATCGGTCATTTTGACGTCGATGACGTGATAATCGGGATGGATGTCTTTTTTCATCTTTCCGTTCCTTACGCTTCGGCGCCAGCCTTGGGCTTGTAGTTCGTGACCTCTGCGATACGCGCGGATTTACCGCGGCGGGTGCGCAGATAGTACAGTTTGGCGCGACGAACGCGGCCACGGCGGACAACGGTGATGCTGTCGATGTTGGTCGAATACAGCGGGAACACACGCTCCACGCCTTCGCCGAACGAAATCTTGCGAACGGTGAACGAACCGGCAATGCCATTGCCGTTGTTGCGCGCGATGCAGACGCCTTCGTAGTTCTGCACACGGGTGCGCGACCCTTCGGTCACCTTATAGCCGACACGAATGGTGTCACCGGCCTTGAAGTCGGGGATGTCTTTCCCCAGGGCGGCAATCTGTTCCGCCTCAAGCTGTGCGATAAGATCCATCGCAGGTACTCCTATATGCTCGTGGTTGGCCCACGAAGTTTGGGCACGGCCTGAGAGCTCTTGGTCTTCACCGGGTCCTGCATGCAGCCCGCCAGAGGTCAGATCGAATGTTCCTTTGGTCCGGTTTGATCTGGCACATCCCCGCCGAAGAAAGCCGGGCTTGAAGCCGATAATCAAACCAAAACACCGGAGTCGCTGAATGCGGCACCGGATTGCGGTCGTTTAAGGGTATTGAGTGCCGGGATCAAGAACAAATCGTATGGCGAAGCAGTGAGAATCCGCCTTTCGGAAATCCCACCGTTGCCACAGCGGTCAGATCAGGCATTCTGAAGGAAATTGAAAGAGCAGAAATTTCAGACAGGACCCCATGATGCGAATTGCACTTATGCTGACGATTGCAGCCGCTTTGCTTATGTCGTGCGGGCGCGGCGGCCCGAAACCGCAGGTCGTGGAACCCACGCCGGGTGTGGACAGGACAGCGCCCTCCGTAATCTATCCTGATTTTGGGGACGCCGATCCGCATGAGTGGGAAGGCCGTCACCCCGGATTGTATCCGATCCACGGGCTTGACGTCTCGCGCTGGCAGGGACCGATAGACTGGCGCACAGCCAAAGCTTCGGGCGTAAGCTTTGCGTTTCTGAAAGCAACCGAAGGCGGCGATGTGGCGGATCCATTATTCGACGACCACAGGCGCGGTGCTCAGGCGGCGGGCGTGCCGTGGGGGGCTTATCATTACTATTATTTCTGCCGATCGGCCCGGGAACAGGCGCGTTGGTTCATTCAGAACGTCCCGAAAGGGGCAGATCTGCCACATGTGCTTGACATGGAGTGGACGCCGCATTCCAAGACCTGCACGTTGCGGCCCGATGGCAGAACCGTCCGCGCCGAAGCGCAGCGCTTTCTGGACATTCTCGAACGGCATTATGGCCGGCGCCCCATCGTCTATACGACGGTGGATTTCTTTGCGGATACGGATATCGGGCGTTTGCCCAAAACCGAGTTCTGGTTGCGATCCGTCGCAGGCCATCCGCGTCAGGTCTATCCCCGCACGGTCTGGCGGTTTTGGCAATACACCGGCACCGGGCTGGTGCCGGGGGTTCAGGGCAGGGTGGACATCAACACGTTCAACGGCACCCCAGAAACTTGGGCCAGCTGGAAAGCGCGCCGCTAGTTTTTGGCTGTTCCGTAGGTTTCGATAGTGCCGCCCCCGACCAGGTGGTCCAGCCGCCGTTCGCGTTCATCACCAAAGGCGTTGCGCACCCAGAACGATTCACCCGCGGTCAGTTCGCGCCGCTCGAAACCGCGTGCGCGCAGGCAGCGATCAACCTGATCGATTTCGCCCTGTTGGCGCAGTTCGTCCTGAAATGGCGCGGTGACCGCAGGCCCGATGATGATGCCCCAAAGCAGGATATTTGTTGCATAACCGCCGATTACGGCGCTGTTGCCGCCCTCGTCAGCTTCCTGAGAGCAGGAGTCAACGGCAACCTTCGCAGAGTGCAGATTGTGACCGGCTTGCGTCGGAACCGACATCCCAAGCGGTTTGGTGGTACAGGCGGAGGCAACCAGTAACGTGCCAAGCAATAACTTTTTCATAATGCCTTCTATTTCACTTCTTATTACCCAAAAACTAATGGGGCATGGAAGTGAATAAGTTCAGGTGCGTTCAACTTCAAATGGCATTCTGACAAACATCGAAACTGAGGCATCCCGGCCACAACGAGCGGGTCTAGTCTTCGGATTCTGATCTGGCTTTGCCGTATTCTGCCCAGATATCAGGACGCCGTTCGCGCGTGATGTCTTGTGCCATTTTTTGCCGCCATTCCGCGATTCGGCCATGATGGCCCGACATCAGAATCTCGGGGATCGGGCGCCCTTTCCAATCTGCGGGGCGGGTATACTGGGGGTGCTCCAGCAAACCCGAGGCAAAACTTTCTTCTTCGGTCGAAGCCTGATTTCCAAGCACTCCGGGAATCAGCCGTACCGTGGCATCGATCAGGGCTTGTGCCGCGATTTCGCCGCCGGTCATGACGAAATCACCCAACGACACCTCTTGCACGCCATAATGTTCCAAAACGCGCTCGTCCACGCCTTCAAAACGACCGCACAGAAGGGTCATGCCGTCACAACGGGCAAGATTCTGCATCATGCGCTGGTCCATGCGACGCCCGCGCGGGCTGAGGTAGATCAGCGGCCAGTTCCCTTGAATGCCTGCCATCGCATGTTCGATCGCGTCACCCAGAACATCGGCCCGCAGAACCATGCCCGCGCCACCCCCGGCCGGGGTGTCATCAACGTTGCGATGTTTGCCTATACCGAACTGTCGCAGATCCACTGTTTCCAGTTGCCAAAGCCCTTCCTGCAAGGCCTTACCTGTCAGGCTTTCGCCAAGAACACCGGGGAAGGCGGACGGGAACAAAGTGATGATCTTGGCTTTCCAGACCCCGTGCAGATCAGGGCTCGGAGTCATCAGCTCGCGTGGTTTCAGGGAAGGACGGATCGCCTTGCGGCCATGGGATCTGCTGGGTTTCTCTGTCATGTCTGGCGGGCCAGTTCGTTCTGTGCGGATTGAATCAGTGCTTTCTTCTGGGTGATCATGGCGGCGTCGTCCAGCGAGGATCGGTTCAGCGCCAGGATTTCCTGTAGCACATCGTCTGAAAATGTTGGCGTGCCATGTGCAGGCCCGACAAGTTGTGACGAAAGCTCGGGTGGCAGGTTCAGAAATTCGGCCAAGGGCGCACCTGCACCAAGGCGGTGGTTCTGCAACGCCTCCATCCACTCCGTTATGACCGTGACGGATGGCAACCGCTTCCGGACGGCATCAGCGGTTTCCTGAAGCGATGGCAAATGGGCGAGGTCGGAGGAAAAGGCGTCCAAGTCCTGCACCATGCGTGATTTCTGCAAGTCGTGTGCCCACAGGCTCCGCAGCCATTGATCGCGGGCGCGCAAGGATATGTAGATCGTGATGTCGGTTTCATGACCCAGAAACCGACGCCGCACGACGCTGACCAGAGTTTCCGCCAGTTCCGGTGCGGCACCGTAACCTTCACGCTTGTTTCTGCTGGGGCGCAAGCCTGCGAAATTCTCTTCGCTCAGGATCAACCCCCGGCGTGCGCCGAAATCCAGATCGTCCAGAAACGCGTGCAGGTGGCTTCCAAAACCCGCCAATGTGGAATCCAGCCGGTAAAGCGAGTGACGCGTGGCGCTCTCGCTCAAGCCGCTGTTGCGCGTCTTGTAGGGCAGAACCAACGCGAAGCGTGGCCAGATCAGTTTCCGGTTTTCATGGAGGAAGGACTGTGCTGCGGTCATGCCTGTCTTGTGCAGGCCCAGATGCAGCAGGACCCGACGCATTATATCAGGCCTTCGGGCGGGTCGGCCACGATACGGCCTTGTTCCAGATCTACCGTGGGTACAACTTGCATCGTGAAGGGTAGCAAAACAGTGTTTTTCAATCCCGGCCCGTGCAATTCCAACAAGTCCGCGGCCCCGTGGTTCTGCACCGATTTGACCTTGCCCAGCAGGGTGCCTCCGGTGTCATAGACATCCAGCCCGATCAGATCGTTGTGGTAGAACTCATCATCGGGCAGCGAAGGCAGCTGATCGCGCCTTGCATAAAGGCGCAAACCATTCAGGGCATCCGCCTGTTCCTTGGTTTCAACGCCACCAAGACGGGCCGCGAATCCGTTCTTGATGGTGCGCGTCAATACCACAGGATAACGCTCGTTGCCCGCTTCATCGGTCAGCGGCGAATAGGTCTCGATATCTTCGGGAACGGCGCAAAAGCTTTTCAGCCTCACCTCGCCTCGCACACCGTAAGCCCCCGCGATGCTGCCGACGCAGATCAGATCACTCATTGGCTGCCCCAGTCGTCAAACATATCCCGTTTCTCCATTCGCCAAGCCCGTTGCAGGCTTCGCGCTGGTTGTTGCGTTCGAAGAACACGCCCACAATAAAGGCGATCAACAGCAGAATGGGAAGTCGTATCAATCCGAACATGAGGCCTTACCGTGTTTCGATCGTCAGGCCCTGCGCCCGGGTTTCCCAGCCGACCTGTTCCAGTTCAGGTGTATCCGACATCTGTTCCGGCCGGCCGACACAGAAATAGCCGATCAGGCGCCAGGTTTCAGGAACATTCAGATCGCGCTTCATCTGGTCGGGATCCAGAATGGAAACCCAGCCCAGCCCCAGCCCTTCGACCCGAAGTGCAAGCCAGAACAAAGTGATCGCTGACACGACAGAGTAGCGCCGCATCTCGGGCATCGTGCCGGCGCCCAGCCCCAGCCCTTTTTCGGTGCTGTCGTCGCAAAAGACGGCCAGTTGCACGGGCGCTTCCTGCATCCCGGAAAGCTTCAGCCTGCTGTATAGCTGCGCCTTGTCCCCCGAGTAGCCCGCCAAAGCGTGGTCGTTGGCGGTGCGAAAATTCTTCAGCGCTGCGGCCCTTGCCGCTTCGCTTTCGACGCGGATCACGCGCCAGGGTTCGCTGAGCCCCACCGAAGGGGCCAGTCGAAATGCGTCGAGGCAGCGCGCTAGCACTGCCTCGTCAATCGCATCGGTGCGGAACCGGCGCACATCCCGCCGGAGCCGCAACAACAGGTCGAACTGCGTGCGAAAATCGTCTGTAAAGGGGTGATCCCGCACGCGTGCGCCTGCTTATTCTTCTGCTGCGGCTTCTTCTGCCGGAGCAGCAGCTGCTTCGGCTGCTTCAGCGGCCTTGGCGGCTTTCTCTTCGGCGCGCTCCTGGGCTTTCTTGCCCGGAGTTCCCTTGTTGGGGTTGTTGCGCTCGGTCTTCTCTTTGGCACCGGCCGCTTCCAGCATACGAGCGATACGGTCGGTGGGCTGTGCGCCCTGACCCAGCCAGTACTGGATGCGCTCCATGTTCATTTTCACGCGCTCTTCGCTGTCTTTCGGCAGCAGCGGGTTGTAGGTGCCCAGTTTCTCGATGAAACGGCCATCGCGCGGCATACGGCTGTCAGCCGCAACGATGCGATAGAAAGGACGTTTTTTCGAGCCGCCGCGGGCGAGACGAATTTTCATTGCCATGGTGGTATCTCCTTTGAATGGCGTTACTGGGATTTCCCAGTCAATTCTGGTGTTTCTTGTGGTGACGGATGACTTCCTGAATGATGAAATTCAGGAAAGCCTTGGCGAAATCGGGATCCAGGTCGGCCTCATTCGCCAGGTCTTCTAACCGTGCGATCTGCGCAGCTTCGCGCGAAGGATCGGACGGGGGAAGGTCGTGTTCGGCCTTGAGCTTGCCAACGGCCTGCGTGTGCTTGAACCGCTCGCCCAGCGTGTAGACAAGGATCGCGTCCAGCCTGTCGATGCTTTCGCGATGCTCTTTCAACAGCGTGGCAGCCTGTGTCACGGGGTTGGTCATTGGCCGGTCCTTTCGGTGGTCAAGTCAATCTGCGGATGGCGCCAGATCTGAGCGTGCTTGCCCAGAAGTTCGGCATTCTCAAGCTCCAGCGTTGCACCAAGCCGTTCAGCCAAAGCGCGCGAACGATCATTTGCATGAGCGATGTAGGAAATCACGCCGTTCAGGCCCTGATGACGGGCGGCATGGTCACGCGCAGCCGATGCGGCTTCAAAGGCCAGCCCCTTGCCTTCGGCTTCTTCCATCAGGCTCCAACCCAGTTCCGGTTCGGCCCAGCCGGGTACGTAGATCATGCCTGCCCAGCCGACGAATGTGCCGCCGGCCTTTTCGGTCAGGTGCCACAGGCCATAACCCCGCAACGCCCAATGACCCAGCCGGTTCGACAATGAGCTCCAGCATTCGCGCGCATCCCTGGGGCCGCCCACCATATGGCTGCGCTGGGTCGCGAAGAATGCGGTCATCGCGGGCAGGTCATCCAGATGCGGCGCGCGCAGGATCAGGCGTTCGGTTTCAATTGTGGGAATGGTGAAAGAGGTCATGCGTATGCCTCCATTCCGCCATTCACCAGATCCGAGGGCGCCGGGTGCCGCCAGATTTCGGATTTTCCGAACTTGGGGTGGTCATAGTGATACTCGAACTGCGCGCCCAGACGCTTGGCCACGGCCTTGCTGGCGTGATTGTCCAGGTCGATCAGTGAGATCGCGGTTTCCCAGCCCAATATATCATAGGCGTAGGCGCGTGCAGTCAGCGCGGCCTCGGTCGCATAGCCCTTGCCGGTGGCGTGGTTCAACAGGGTCCAGCCAACTTCGGGTTCCGGCCAGCCTTCGGGAAACCAAAGCCCGATCCGCCCGACATAGGTGCCAGTGTCTTTTTCATCGACGCTCCAATACCCATAGCCGCGCAAGGCCCAGTGCCCCAGCAGCGAGGCGACCACCCGCCAAACCTCGTCCCTGCGCAGAGGGCCGCCGACGAACTTGGCCGCATCGCTTGCAAAGAAGGCGGTGTCCGCATCGATATCGGCCTCGGACGGCGCGCGCAGGATCAGGCGTTCGGTTTCCAGCGTCGGGATCGGCATCGCGAATGTCATGCCTGCACCTCGCGGTAGCGCCAGACATGCTGGGTTGGCCCAAAGGCGCTTTCTGCATCGGCATCACGCGCTGCGCCCAGTCGTTGGGCAAGCGCGTTCGAACGGGTGTTGGATTGCGAAACATAGCTTACGAACTGCCCCGATCCCAGCAGGTCAAATCCGAAATCACGCACGGCGGCGCAAGCTTCGGTGGCATAGCCCTGCATCCGGTGTTCAGCGCCGAACATATAGCCAAGTTCCGGTTCGTGATCGTCCCATTCCAAGCCCAGAACGACGAAGCCAATTGCCCGATCATCACCCTTGTGCGTGACCGTGAACAGGCCGTGACCATGCAGAAGCCAGCCCGCGGTATAATAGGAAAACTCGGTCCACGCGGCTTGCGGGGCGTCGCCAAAGCTGTCCTCGCAGATCGACGTCCACACCGGCAGGTCTTCCAGAGTGGGCACGCGCAGTACCAGCCGCCGGGTCTGAATGACCGGCAGGGCTGCGCGATATTGCGCTGCTGCCATCGCCGCCTTTCCGGACGGGGGCTGGGTACAGCGTGCGGGGGTCACTTTTTCTTTCCGAACCCGCTCAGGCCCGGTGGCAGACCCATCCCGCCACCCAGACCGGGCATTTTGCCGCCCATGGCCTTGGCCGCCTGTTCCAGCGCCTTGGGATCCATGCCTGCGGCCATCTCCTCGGGGCTGGGGCCGCCTTTGCCGAACATGCCTTTCATGGCCTGTTTCAACATCTTGCCTTTGCCCATCTTGCCCATCTTCTTCATCATGTCCGACATTTGCCGGTGCATCTTGAGCAGCTTGTTGAGGTCGCTGACCTCCATCCCGGACCCCGCCGCGATGCGTTTCTTGCGGCCGGCCTGAAGGATCTGCGGGTTGGCGCGTTCGCGCTTGGTCATCGACTGGATCATGGCGATCTGCTGGCGAAGGATCCTGTCGTCCAGTCCTGCCTGATCCATCTGCTTGGCCATCTTGCCCATGCCCGGCATCATGCCCATCATGCCCTGCATGCCGCCCATCTGGATCATCTGTTCCAGCTGCATCTTCAGGTCGTTCATGTTGAACTGACCCTTGACCATGCGCTTCATCATGCGCTCGGTCTGTTCCATCTCCATCGTTTCCTGGGCCTTTTCGACCAGGGCAACGATGTCACCCATGCCCAGAATTCGACCGGCGATCCGGTCCGGCTCGAATGTTTCGAGCGCGTCCATCTTCTCGCCCAGACCGACAAAGCGGATCGGCTTGCCGGTCACGGCGCGCATCGACAGGGCCGCACCGCCGCGCCCGTCGCCGTCCATCCGTGTCAGGACCACGCCCGAGATACCGACCTTGGCGTCGAACTCTTCAGCCACCTCGACGGCGACCTGCCCGGTCAGGCCGTCGACCACCAGCAGCGTCTCGCGCGGGTCAACGGCGTTGCGGACCTGTTCGACCTCATCCATCAGGACTTCGTCGATGTGCAGACGACCCGCGGTGTCGAGCATGTACACGTCGTAACCACCCAGCGTCGCCTGCTGTTTGGCGCGCTTGGCAATATCGACAGGTTTCTGGCCGGGAACGATCGGCAGGGTGTCCACCCCGATCTGGGTGCCCAGAACCGCAAGCTGATCCATCGCCGCCGGACGGTAGACGTCCAGCGAGGCCATCAGGACCTTCTTGCCCTCTTTCTCTTTCAGACGTTTCGCCAGCTTGCCGGTGGTCGTCGTCTTACCCGAACCCTGCAAGCCGACCATCAGGATCGGCGCGGGCGGGTTGTCGATCTTCAGCGCACCGGGGTCTTCCTCGCCACGCAGGGTGTCAACCAAAGCGTCATGCACGATCTTGACGACCTGCTGGCCGGGGGTGATCGACTTGGTGACTGCCTGACCGGTGGCCTGGCTTTGAACTTTCTTGACGAATTCCCTTGCAACCGGCAGCGAGACGTCGGCCTCAAGCAGGGCAACGCGGACCTCACGCAGGGCGGTTTTGACGTCTTCTTCAGACAGGGCACCCTGTTTGGTCAACCGGTCGAAGACGCCAGAGAGGCGTTCGGATAGATTTTCAAACATGCCTGCGGCCTCCTTAGCCGGTTCTGATTTGGCGCCCCTTAGATAAGGGCAGACGGGTCAATGCACAAACGCCCCCACGGGCGAAACTCGCTGGTGGGGGGCGATCCCTGAACGACTCAAGGGACCGGAAGATCGAAAGGCTTCCGGATGTTGGGGCGTCATCTACGCCTCTGGGCCGTGTGAGTCAAGATAAGCTATGTGAGTGTCACAATGCGGGCAATTCTGCGTGATTGAAGCTGAGGGAGGGGGCGATGAAGAATGGTCTGCCGCGAAAGACGACCGACTATGTCGGCGAGGTCACCAACACCGATATATGGTCCGGATTCGAGATCCGGCCCAGCGACGTCTTTGTGTGCACACCGCCCAAATGCGGCACCACTTGGACGCAAACACTGGTGCGCATGCTCATCACCGAAACGGCCGACCCCGGCGTGTACGACAACAGGGTCTCACCGTGGCTTGATTGCAGTTTTCGCGATCGGGTCGCGCAGGCGGATGAACTGAGCGCGCAAAGCCATCGGCGCTGTATCAAAACACATACCCCGCTTGATGGAATCGCATTCTCGCCAAATGCGCAATATCTGGTTGTTCACCGTCATCCGGTTGACGTTCATTTTTCGATGCGCCGCCATGTCGAGAATATGAAGCATAACTGGCTTGATTACCTGTTCCCGAACGATCTGTCGGAAGCTTTCGACATGTTTTTGAACCGGCCCGCGTCATCCAAGGGCACAGATGACCTGACCCTCAGATCGATCATTCATCACTTCCATTCCTTTTGGATGTATCGCGACCTGCCCAACATCCATTTTCTGCACTATGCCGAGCTCAGCCGGGATCTTCCGGGACAGGTCGCGCGGCTTGCACGGATCATGGACATCGAAATTGACCCGGACCTGGTCAAGGACATCGCCGAGGCCGGCAGTTTCGGATCGATGAAAAACAATGCCATACGTCTGGAGCAAACCCCCGGATTCACCAGTGGGTTTCACGACTTTGCGCAGTTCTTCTCTTCGGGCACAAGCAACAAGTGGGAAGGCAAGCTGACCGAGCAGGACATGGCGCGATATGACGCCTGCATGTCCCGGCTGGTCTCAGCCGAAGAACGCTTGTGGCTGGAACGCGGCCTGGCCTCTTAATTCGTCCCGACTTCACGACGGTTTTGGCCGGTCTTAGATGGAAGCCAGTCATTCACCGCCTCGGCCAACCGGTGAGAGCCGGAGCCGCTGGAAAACGCTTCGACAATGGGATGGCGACCCGCGCTCATGCCTTTCTCAAGAACAAGGACCGGGCGATACAGCGTCGAGGTGCCGTTTTTGCCACGGGATGTCGTGCTTTCGATTTCTGCGTGGGACAGGTTGGACAGTTTGTGTTCGACCGCTTCATACCCAAAAACCGATTGGCGGCGGATCAGGATACTGTCTTTGTGCCGATCCAGAATGATCTGAACCCGTCTTACGAAAGCGCAAAACGCACCAAACCCAAGACCGCCTCCGCCGAGGGCGAAGATCAGGCCGAACCAGATGCCTTCGCCGCCCGTGCTCATCAGAAAAATACCGGGGCCGACAAAGGCCAGAATGAAAATGACCAGCGTGATACCGATGAACCAGGGCGTATTGGCGATGATCAGTTGGTTCGGGGTGTTTCGGGTCACTTTCATGGCGGTACGCTAGCACCGTTCCAACACCCTGTTCCAGTTTGTTTCATCACCGTCTTGCGTGAAATCAGGCTGAAACGCGCAGGGCCAGGGCAGCGCCGTCCTTGATCTCGGGCAGTGTGGTTGGCGGGGTCAAGGCCAGGTTCGGCATGCCAGACACAGACTGCGCCTGTGATGCGCGCGATCTTCATTCGGGCGGGTATCACCCGCGCAATTGTATGTCTCGCGCTTGAATTCCAAGTTTTGTTGCGCGATGAGCAATCCCAAAAAAGCGAGGGCTTCATGGACGCTTCATCCACCTATCAGGACACTTTGCCGCTGAGTTCGGACGCATTGCTTGCGCAGATGGAAGATTGGGGGCTGACTTATCGCCTTCATACCCATGTGCCATTGCGTACGGTCGAGGATGCAAAGGCGGTCGAAGACCAGTTCATGACACCCGGAGAGAACGCGCTGAGGGTCAAGAACCTGTATCTGCGCGACAAGAAAAAGCGCAATTATCTGGTGACCTTGGAACAAAGTCGCGAGATTGATCTCAAGGCTTTGGGGGCCGAGTTGGGCATAGGCAACCTGTCCTTCGGCTCGGCGGACCGGCTGTTTCAGAATCTCGGCATACGCCCCGGCGCGGTCAGCCCGCTGGCGATGATCAACGGTGTTCAGAATGATGTCAGGTTCTTCATGGATGCGGCGGCACAGCAGGCCGAGGTGATTTACATGCACCCCCTTGTCAACGACCGCACCGTAGCCCTGACGCGGGCCGACATGATGGCCTTTTTCGATCGCACCGGCTGCGCGGTCACGTGGTTGCCCTGATTACGTCAGCGCTTCTTTCAATGCGGCGGCAACATGCGCGGCTGACGGGTTGACGAACAGATGCCCGTCAGCTTCGAACACCGGATCGTCCAGGTGGTTGGGGAAAGCCAGTGGAAGCTCGGTACAGGCCAGCAGGATGGCGGTTCCGGGGCAGGCGTGCTTGTCGCAAAACGCCAGCAGACGGGCGCGGGCCGCGTCAGACGCACCACCGTAGAAATCGCTGTCGATCATGGCCTGCATCTGGGAAATCTCGGGTTCGGGCAACCGTTCATTCGCGGTAATGCCTTCGGCGGCCAGTCGGTTCGCATAGTTGGTGGCCTGCATCGTCACGGTTGTTCCCAGGACCAGAGCCCGTGATGCGCCGGAACCTGCCGTCGCCTCGGCGGTTGCGTCAAAGATGCTGAGGATCGGCATCGAGACACCCTGCCGTATCGCGTGAAGCCGCGCATGGGGGGTGTTGGACGCGATAATGCCAAAATCGCACCCGGCGCGTTCGAGAGTCAGCAGGGCGTCGCGGAACACCGCGTCAAAATCCGCCCAGCTTGCCTCATCACCGGCGACACCGCGCAGGGCGCGCGTTCTGGCCTGCGTAACGGATTCGATGGTCATTGGTGGGATCGGCAAAGGCGAACCATGGCCGCGTTCCGCGTGATAACGCCCGGCCCCTTCGGCAATCGCCCGGTAATAATCGACGGTCGAGGCCCAGCCCACACCGCCCAGAATGCCGATTTTCTTCATGTGGCCCATCCAGTCTGCCTGTTTGCTCGCATGCAGACTGGACGTTTCCACGCTCGTTGGCCAGAGGCGATCAGGCAGCAAGCTCCGCGACCGCCTTGTGGGCACTTTCCAGCGCCGCATCCGGGTTCACGGCCATCTGATCCGCGGCGATGACGTCAACGTCATGAATGCCGATGAAACCCAGAACGTGGCGCGCGTAATTGGTGGCGAAATCAGCTTCGGATCCGACAGGAACACCGCCCGATGCGATGGCCAGAATGGCACGTTTCCCTTCCAGCAGACCTTTGGGTCCGTTTTCCGTGTAGGAAAAGGTCAGGCCCGCGCGCGCCACGAGGTCGACCCAGGCCTTGAATGCGGCAGGCACTGAAAAGTTGTAGATCGGCAGGCCGATGACGATGGTGTCGGCCTCTTGCAGTTCGGAGACCAGTTCGTCCGACAGGGCCAGCCGGTCGCGCTGTAGATCGTCGCGCTGGTCGGCGGGGGTGAAATTGGCGGCGATCCAGTCTTCTGTCAGCAGGGGCAGGGGGGTGGCCAGATCGCGGCGGATGATACGGTCTGCGCCCAGTTGCTTGACCACACGGTCAGACAGATCGCGCGTGGTCGAGTTCACGCGGCGGGCGGATGAGTCGATGTGAAGGATCGTTTTGGTCATTGTTTTGGTCCTTTCGGTCAGGGGAATCTTGTCCTGCGCCCAATATGATTATTGCGTTGGTGAACAAAACTCGGATACATCAACAGTTATTGTTGGAAATTGCACAGTGACGACATTGCCATGGATAACTGGGATGAAGTGAGAACCGCCTATCAGGTGGCACGCATGGGGACGGTCAGCGGCGCAGCAGAGGTTCTGGGTGTTCACCACGCCACCGTGATCCGCCACATAGATGCGATCGAGGCGCGATTGGGTGTCAAACTATTCCAGCGCCATGCCCGTGGGTATACGCCGACCGAAGCAGGCGACGATCTGTTGCGCGTGGCACAGGCGACCGAAGATCAGTTCAACCAGCTTGTGGGCCGGATGAAGGGACGTGGAGACGATGTCTCGGGTGAATTGGTCGTGACATCCCTGGGGTCGCTTGCCCCGTTGGTGGTGCCGACGCTCACCGCGTTTCAAAAAATGCATCCGGACCTGATCGTGCGATACCTGACAGGCGATCGGCTGTTCCGTTTGGAATACGGTGAGGCGCATGTGGCGATCCGCGCCGGATCGGCCCCCGATCAACCCGACAATGTCGTCCAGCCTTTCCGACAAGAGGAAGTTGGTCTTTATGCCAGCGCCTCGTACATCGAACGGTTCGGCAAGCCATCCGGAATCGAAGATTTTGCACGCCATCACTTCGTCAGTTCCGATGATGAAACCAGCCGCGCGCCGTTCACACGCTGGCTGCGCGCGACGGTACCCGCCGATCGCATCACCTTCCGCTGTACCAACAACTTCTGCATGCGCGAGGCGGTTCTGGCCGGTGCCGGCATCGGCTTCATGGCCCGTTGGGAGGCTGCCCGCCACGACAATCTGGTCGAGGTGATTGATCCGCTGCCGGAATGGTTCGGCAATCTGTGGCTGGTGACCCACGTGGACTTGCACCGCACCACCAAGGTACAGGCCTTTCTGAGCTTTCTGAAAGAAGAAGCCAAAGGCTGGCAGCCATGAGCCCGCAGATGCGTGGCCATCTGGCCATGCTTGCCTTTTCAGCCCTTGTGGCAGGCAGCTTTTCGCTGGGGTCCATGATCGCCAACGAAATCGCGCCAGCCGCCCTGAATGCGGTTCGCTTTGCGATTGCGGCTGCCGTGATTGGTTTGGCCGCACTGGCGACAACCGGCCTGCCGCGCAGCGCCGCGCAGGCCCCTTGGCGCTATCTGGTGCTCGGGGCTTTGTTCGCCACCTATTTCGTCCTGATGTTCTATGGGTTGCAAACCGCCCCACCTGTCAGTGCGGCAGCGGTGTTCACCCTGACACCAGTTGTCTCTGCCATGGCGGGGTGGGTCTTGTTGCGCCAAATCACGACGCCGCGCATGGCGCTGGCCCTGACCATTGGCGCTGTGGGGGCGCTTTGGGTGATTTTCCGGGCCGATTGGCAAATGTTCCGCGCCTTTGAAATCGGTGGCGGCGAAATCATCTATTTCTGGGGCTGCGTCGCCCATGCGATCTATACGCCCATGATACGCAAGCTGAACCGAGGAGAACCCGCCGTGGTATTCACCTTCGGTACGCTGGTCGCCGGGTGTCTGTTGTTGGTCGTGTTCGGCTGGTCAGACCTGATGGCAACCGATTGGGCCGGGCTTCCGGCTATTGTCTGGATCGGTCTGTTCTATATTTCGTTCTTTGCAACGGCAGCCAGCTTCGTGCTGGTGCAGTTTTCTTCCTTGCGGCTGCCGTCGGCCAAGGTCATGGCCTATACCTACCTGGTTCCCAGCTGGGTCATTCTGTGGGAGATTGCGCTGGGCAAAGGCGTGCCAACCGGTTTGATCCTGGGTGGTGTGGCGCTGACAATCATCGCCCTGCTGATGTTGTTGAAAGAGGAAGTTCCGCCCTCGGTGCCAGTGCGCCGCGCCATGGAATAAGCCACATCTTCGCTGGAAAAACCCGGCAGATCCAAGATGTATTCCAGCGGTGGAATTTGTTGAGCCAGATCAAGGCACCCCTGTGGGCCCTTCCATAACCTCTTTGGCAGGCAAATGGAGGAGATCATGTTCAAACATATCATGTTGCCGGTTGACCGGCATCTACCGCCCGAAGTTCGCAAAGCAGCCGATGTTGCCGGGCAGATTGCAAAGTGGCAGGGCGCCAAAATCACTCTGGTCAGCGTCACCGGGGCCCATATGGGTGAATCCTCGGAAACCGAGGCCGAGATCGACAAGGAATTGGCGGGGTTCACCGAACAGTTGGCCGCAGAAAGTGGATCAGACGTTTCGATGCGCAAAATCCACTCGGTCGACGTTGCCGCTGAGGTGGACAGCGATCTGACCCGCGCGGCCGAGGAGATCGGCGCAGATCTGGTCATTGTCGGCACCCACGCGCCCCGGATCACCGACTATATTTTTTCCAGCCACGCCGGTTATCTGGCGAAACACGCCAGCATGTCAGTCTTTGTGGTGCGCTAGGCCTCGCCCGACTTTGGCAGTTCAGTTTCCAGAAACCGTTCGAACGCGTCCAGATTGACGGGCTCGAATTGTCCGAATCCCTGCATCCAGACCGAAGCGGCGCGCAAGGCGTCGGGTTCCAGCTTGCACCATTTTACCCGCCCGCGTTTTTCCTGACTGATCAGACCGGCCTTGGTCAGTATGACCAGGTGTTTGGAGATCGCCGCCAACGACATCTCGAACGGTTCGGCCACATCCGTCACCGCCATGTCATCCTCCAGCAGCATCGCCAGAATGGCGCGGCGGGTGGGGTCGGCGAGGGCTGCAAAGACGGTGTCGAGATCGTTGGACATGAGTCCGCTCAACCATAGCCGCCGGGATTGGTCAACCATTTGGTTGAATATGCGGATTCTGGGCTTTGGCGGCACAACGGTGGCCTTCGAAACTAATGACACGCCCTGTGACTTCTGAAAATCATAAAATTTTCAATGCTTTAGGCTGCGTCAATGAGGGCATTCAAGGTCGTTGACTCTGCGCGCTTCGCGCCTTAGCACCATGCCCAAGATTGTACGAGGGAAACGCCCGTGACCGATGATGACCAAAAGCAGCGTATGGCGCAGCTTGAGGCCAAGATCGAAGCGGCGAAAAAGGCCAAAGCGCCAAAGCCTCGTGCGGATGCTGACGTGTCCGGTGGTGAGCTTGCCTGGCGGATGGTCATCGAAATGGTATCCGGTCTGGGGATCGGATTTGGCATCGGATACGGGCTGGACAGCCTGCTCGGGACGATCCCGATCTTTCTGGTGCTGTTTACATTGCTGGGCCTTGTCGCGGGCGTGAAGGTTATGCTCCGCAGCGCGAAAGAGGTTCAAGAGAAACAAACGGCGGCAACGGCTGCCGAGAAGGACGAGAGGGACTGAACGTGGCAACCGAGACCACCGCAGCAGAAGGCAGCAGCCTGGTATTCCACCCGATGGATCAGTTCATTGTCAAGCCGCTGTTCGGCGACGGTGCAGTAGGCATGTTCACGGTCACCAACGTGACCCTGTGGTTGTTCTTTGCAGTGCTGGCCATAATCGCTCTGCTGGTACTGCCCACCTCGAAACGCGCCATCGTTCCGACCCGTATGCAGTCGGTGGCCGAGCTGGCCTATGGCTTCATCTACAAGATGCTGGAAGACATCTGCGGCAAGGAAGGCGTGAAATACTTCCCCTATGTCATGACCCTGTTCATGTTCATCGTCTGCGCGAACTTCCTGGGGCTGATCCCGACCTCGTTCACCACCACGTCGCATTTTGCCGTGACCATCCCGCTGGCGCTGGCCGTGTTCCTGACCGTGACCGTGCTGGGTTTCGTGAAAAACGGCGCCGCATTCCTGGGTCTGTTCTGGGTCTCCAGCGCGCCTCTGGCGCTGCGCCCGATCCTGGCGATCATCGAGCTGATCTCGTACTTCGTGCGCCCGGTCAGCCACTCCATTCGTCTTGCCGGCAACGTCATGGCTGGCCACGCGGTTATCAAGGTTTTCGCGGGCTTCGCCGCGATTGCCGTGATCTCGCCCGTGTCGGTTCTGGCGATCACCGCTATGTATGGTCTTGAGGTCCTGGTGGCCTTCATTCAGGCCTACGTATTCACCATTCTGACCTGTGTTTATCTGAAAGATGCGCTGCATCCTTCGCACTAAGGTCCGATACCCCAACATCGAAACTTCCAATTCGTAAGGAGATACATCATGGAAGGCGATCTCGCACACATCGGCGCAGGCCTGGCAGCAATCGGTTCCGGCGCAGCCGCAATCGGGGTGGGCAACGTAGCAGGCAACTTCCTGGCCGGCGCCCTTCGCAACCCTTCGGCGGCTGCTTCGCAGACCGCAACCCTCTTCATCGGTATCGCGTTCGCAGAAGCCCTGGGGATCTTCGCATTCCTGGTCTCGCTGCTGCTGATGTTCGCCGTATAATCTGCGGAACCTGATCCTTACGCGCAGGTGGGTCCAAGCCATAGCGGCCCACCTGTTGTAAAGACAAGTTTCCGACGGAGGATATCATGGCGACTGAACCCCTTACAAAAGAGGTAGCCGGCTCGTGCGTCGACTCCTATGGCTCTGCCATCGGGATGCCACAGCTCTGCTTCGATTGGTTCCCCAACCAGATTTTCTGGCTGGTCATTACGCTGGTCGTCATCTTTCTGGTCCTGTCCCGCGTGGCCCTGCCGCGCATCGCGGCAATCCTGGCTGAACGTCAGGGGACCATTACAAATGACCTGGCTGCGGCCGAAGATCTGAAGGCCAAGGCGGTCGAGGCCGAAGAGGCCTATAACAAGGCGCTGGCCGATGCCCGTGCCGAAGCGCAGCGTATCGCTGCCGAAGCACGCGCTGAAATTCAGGCTGGACTGGATGACGCGATTGCCAAGGCGGATGCGGAAATCGCTGCCAAGGCGGCTGAATCGGAAAAGGCAATCGCCGAAATCCGTGCCGGTGCGCTGGAAAGCATTCAAGTGGTTGCCAAGGATACGGCGGCTGAACTGGTCACCGCACTGGGCGGCGAGGCAGATGCCAAAGCCATCGACAGTGCAGTAGACGCACAGACGAAAGGATAAGTGACATGCGGAACACTCTTGCCCTTATCCTGACCGTTGGTGCCGCCAGCCCCGCGCTGGCTGCAAGCGGCCCGTTCTTTTCGCTTGGCAATACCGACTTTGTCGTCCTTCTGGGCTTCATCGTCTTCATCGCGGTCCTTTTCTACTTCAAGGTCCCCGGTATGATCGGCGGTGCCCTGGACAAACGTGCCGAAGGCATCAAATCCGAACTTGACGAAGCCCGTGCTCTGCATGAAGAAGCCCGCAGTTTGCTGGCCTCGTACGAGCGCAAGCAGCGTGAAGTTCAGGGGCAGGCCGATGCGATCGTCGCGGCAGCGAAGGAAGACGCGGCCTTGGCGGCAGAACAGGCGAAAGCTGACTTGGAAAAGTCGATCGAGCGTCGTCTGGCCGCAGCTCAGGACCAGATCGCTTCGGCCGAAGCGTCTGCACTGAAGGAAGTGCGTGATCAGGCCGTATCGGTTGCGGTTTCGGCGGCCAGCTCGGTTCTGGCAAAGCAAATGACCGCAGCGCAGGCCAACAAGCTGATCGATGCATCGATTGCAGACGTGGATGCCAAGCTGCACTGACGGGTGACCCCGACAGACACGTGATACAGACGACCCGAGAGCTTTAGGCTGTCGGGTCTTTTGTTTTTGTCGTGCTTCTGCTTCTGTTGTTTCAAACACTCCGAATCCTACGACCTGCCGGGGATCAGGTTGATAGGAGCGCCCTGATGGGGGCGTGAAAACAACAGGGAAAGACAGGCGGTGTCAGGCAACGCAGTTTCGATGAATATTGTCGGCGTCGTCCGAAATGGCGGGTCGGCGCTGATCGACACGATCAACAGAATCGAAAACCTGTCTGCGCAGTTGCACCGGTTCACCGTCACCATTGCCACGAACGACAACACGGACGGTACGGATCAGGTGTTGTCCGACTATGCGGGTCAAAGTCGGTATGTTGATATCCTGCGACTGGATGGTCTTGCGTCAGAATTGCCAAACCGGGTCGAGCGTATCACGGCGGCCAGAAATACAGTTCTCAAAAAACTCGAGGATCAGGACACGGACCTGGAGTTGACGCTGGTGTTGGATCTGGATGGGCCGAACACCTGCCTGGATGCTCAGGCGGTTCTGACGGCAGCGCAGCGGGTCGCCCCGTTGTGGGAGGGCGTTTTCGCCAACCCCAAACCCGCATATGACGATATCTACGCTTTGCGTTGTTCGGGTTGGTGTGATGAGGACGTATGGCAACGCATTCAAAGCACGCGCCGGCCGCTGTTCGGGCGTCGCAAGTGGCGCAGGTCTGTCATGAAGTCCGCTGTTTTTGACCGCCAGTTTCACATTCCTGCCGATACGCCCCTGATCCCGGTCGACAGCGCATTCGGCGGTGCCGGGTTGTACAAATCCCGCGCGCTGCGAGGGTTGCGCTATTCTTGTAGGGACGAAAAAGGCCAACAGGTGTGCGAACATGTAATGCTGCACAAACGTCTGAGAGATCGCGGCGCAAGGCTGTTCATCGACCCGGCGCTGACGACACTGGCCGCGGAGGACCGTCTGGGAGAAGGCAGCGGCGCGCCGTTCCCCCGACATCTGCTTCCAGCCGCGTCAGGCGCTGCCTAGCCCCGGCCTTGCCCTGCCAAGTCTGCAAAATCCGAACCGCGCTCAGCCCCGCCCGGTTTCGTGTTGCAGCCTTTGTTGCGCAATAGCTTCGTTCCGATCGGCCTTTTGCTGGTCCGCCATGCAGCGTTCCACAAAATCCAAATGGCGTTCGATTGCATTTCGGGCGGCCAGAGGATCACGCTCTTGCAGCGCCGCATTGATGGCGCGGTGCTGATCCAGGATGGCCTCGCGGGTGGCGCGCTGACGGAACATGGTCTGACGGTTGTAGAATACCCCCTGCACCAGAAGGTCATACATCGACCGCATCATGTGCAGCATCACCACATTGTGGCTGGCTTCGATGATGGCCATGTGGAACTCGGCGTCCAGCTGCGCCTCGTCATTCGCAGCGTTTCGGTTGTGGGCCGCCTGCATCTTGTCAAAGATCGCCTGAACGACCTTCAGGTCGCTGTCTGACCCCAGGCGCGCGGCCCGTTCCGCCGCCAACCCTT
Organism: Ruegeria sp. HKCCA4008; assembly: GCF_013033125.1. Classification (NCBI taxonomy): domain Bacteria; kingdom Pseudomonadati; phylum Pseudomonadota; class Alphaproteobacteria; order Rhodobacterales; family Roseobacteraceae; genus Ruegeria; species Ruegeria sp. HKCCA4008. Next base: position 394,089 of record NZ_WQDM01000003.1, on the reverse strand, counting down.
CCATGTCACGGCGAAAGGACAGGTAATCGAATACGGCTTCTTCATGGCTGCCGAACAGACGGATCAGTGCCGGGGAAAAGGCCGAGCCCAGAACCTCGGCCACATAGATCCCGGATCCGGCCTTCGCGGTCAAAAGCCCCTGTTCCTGAAGGTCGGAAATTGCATCTCGCAGGGACGGGCGCGAAACGCCCATGCGCTCTGCCAACTCCCGCTCGGATGGCAGGCGTTCGCCGGGGCGCAGGATGCCTCGCAGGATCAAAAGCTCGATCTGGCGAACGACTGCGAGCGACAGCTTTTCCGTCTGAACTTTGTGAAATGGCATCTCATCTTCCGAAATTGGTCAATTCATTTGACCATGGACGCCGGTGCTGTTCAAGAATCCCCGGTCGCATCCATTGAATAATTAGGTCAGTAATATTGACTTTAATAGTGGAGAGCTTAGGCTGCGCCGAATTGAGATCGGAGGAGCCTCATGTCCCTACACCCTTTGTTTGCCACCCGGGCCTCGCGGATGAAAGCGTCAGAGATTCGCGAATTGCTGAAGCTGCTCGACCAACCCGGCATCATTTCCTTTGCCGGTGGGATTCCTGATCCCGCCCTATTTCCAGCCGATGCGTTTGCACAGGCGTTTCAGCAGGCCCTGGGGCCGGATTTGCAGGCGCAGGCGCTGCAATATTCGGTGAGCGAAGGCTATGTCCCATTGCGGCAATGGCTGGCGCAGCACATGCGCGAAATCGGGGTGTCCTGTGACATCGACAACATCCTGATCACCTCGGGGTCACAGCAGGCGCTGGACTATCTGGGCAAGCTGTTCCTGTCCCCCAGTGACACGGCCCTGGTCGGGTGGCCCACTTATCTGGGCGCGCTGGCGGCATTCAACGCCTACGAGCCACGCTTTGACCGGCTCAATGGCAATCAGGGGGCCACGGAGTACAAGGCCGCAGCGGGCGAAGGCGCAGTGAAATTTGCCTATCTGTCGGCGGATTTTGCGAACCCGACAGGAGAAACCGTGGACTTCCAGGGCAGAGAGGCTTTGCTGGATCTGGCGGAGGAACTGGATTGCGCGTTGATAGAGGACGGAGCCTATCAGGCTCTGCGCTATGACGGGGATCCGATCCCCCCCATCCTGTCATTGGAGCAGGCCCGCAAAGGGTCAATCGAGGACTGTCGGACGATCTATTGCGGCAGTTTCTCGAAAACGCTGTCGCCGGGTTTGCGCATGGGATGGGTCGTTGCGTCCAAGCCAGTCATTTCCCAGATGGTGCTGCTGAAACAGGCAGCCGACCTTCATTCCGCGACCATCAACCAGATGGCCGTGCATCAGGTGGCGCAGGCCTGTTTCGACACCCATATTCCGAAAGTGCGAAACGTCTATCGCGACCGCCGTGATGTGATGCTGAACGCGATGGAACAGCATATGCCTGACGGGGTGGAATGGACACGTCCCGAGGGGGGAATGTTCATCTGGGTCACGTTGCCCGAGGGGATGGTTGGCTCTGACCTGCTGGCGCGTGCGCTGGACACCGTCAAAGTAGCATTTGTTCCGGGGCAGGCGTTCTTCCCGGATGGCAGCGGGGCAAATACCATTCGTCTCAGTTTTTCAAATTCTGACGAGGCGACAATACGCGAAGGCATTCGCCGACTGGGAGAGGTGCTGCGGGCCTGACGTCCGGAAAGGTTCTGTTAACCAAAATGCTGCAACTCTGCGGCATGATCCGGTTTCTCGCACCTCTGTTGCTGGCCGCCTGCGCCGCCGGTACTCCGCATTTCCGTGACGTTCCCGCCACGCGCGTGGCTGTGAATGGCAGTGTCTTCGATGTACGTGTGCGCGGCGACCTGGCCGAGGCTGTGCGGATCAACGCGCAATACGCCCCTCGGCTGGGCCCGGTCCGGGATCGCGCCGCTTTGGCGATGGCGCAGGTTTCGGGATGTCCGATTCTGGACGTGCTGGGGGACGCAGCCGTGACCGTTGGGGTTTTGGGGTGTGACCGTGATGTGGGTGAGCGGCTTTTGCTGACGGCCGTCTCGACCCCCAATTACGAATGCATCGACTTTGGTCTTTATGAAAACGTCGGTGGGGAAAACGGGTATCAGGTCTTTGAATGCACGCCGTATTGAGATGCGCGCGTTCTTGCGTATTTCGGCAAGATGTTGTGGATAACTCGGGCTGATATCCCATATCCTGCGCAACTCCGTTGACTCAGACCCCATCCCTTGCGCAGACTTCCAATGCACAGGAATCATGGGACACGCAGCCATTGCGTTTCAGCAAACTCAAACTGACCGGCTTCAAAAGCTTTGTTGATCCGACCGATTTGATCATCGCGGACGGGTTGACCGGTGTGGTGGGCCCGAATGGTTGCGGCAAGTCCAACCTTCTGGAAGCTTTGCGTTGGGTGATGGGCGAAAACCGCCCCAAATCCATGCGCGGTGGCGCGATGGAAGACGTGATCTTTGCCGGGGCCGCCACGCGGCCCGCGCGCAACTTTGCCGAAGTTGTCCTGACCATGGACAACTCGGAACGTCTGGCGCCGTCGGGGTTCAACGACAGCGATCAACTGGAAATCGTTCGCCGCATCACCCGCGATGTGGGCAGCGCCTACAAGGCGAACGGCAAAGACGTTCGTGCGCGTGATGTGCAGATGTTGTTTGCCGATGCTTCGACCGGTGCGCATTCGCCCGCGTTGGTCGGGCAGAACCGCATTGCCGAACTGATCAACGCCAAGCCGCGTGCCCGTCGCCGCATTCTGGAAGAGGCCGCCGGGATCTCGGGCCTGTATCAGCGTCGCCATGAGGCCGAGCTCAAGCTGAAAGGCACCGAAGCCAACCTGACCCGCGTCGATGACGTGCTGGAGCAGTTGGGCGGACAACTGGCCCAGCTTGCGCGTCAGGCCCGTCAGGCGGCCCGCTATCGCGAAATTGGCGAACAGCTGCGTCAGGCCGAGGGGATGCTGCTTTATCGACGCTGGAAAGAGGCCGACATGGCCCGCCAGCAGGCCGAAGAAAAACTGCGTGAGCGGATCACCGAAGCCTCCCGTGCCGAGGCTGAAGCCCGCGCTGCTGCCGCAAAACGTGCCGAGATCGAGGAAACCCTGCCGCCGCTGCGCGAGGAGGAGGCCATCGCCGCCGCCGTGCTGCAACGCCAGCAGGTGCAGCGCGATCAATTGTCCGATCAGGAAACCCGCGCCCGTCAAACGATCGAGACGCTGACCAACCGAATCCAGCAGCTGGCCAACGATATCGAACGCGAAGCCGGATTGAACCGCGATGCGGGACAAATGATTGAACGGCTGGAATGGGAAGCGCGCGAACTGGCCAAGGCGGCAGAAGGTCACGATGAGAAAGTGGCCGAAGCGGCGGAAATCGCCCGCGAGGCAGCCTCGATCCTACAGGAACGCGAAGACCACCTGTCGCAGCAAACCGAAGATATGGCCCGCCTGGTCGCCCGGCACCAGTCAGCCCAGCGTCTGGTCGAAGACAGTCGCAAGACGCTGGCCCGATCCGAGGGTGAAGAGGAAAAAGCCCGGCAGGCCGTGGACGAGGCGAAAACCGCCCTGATCCGCGCCAGCGAGGCGTTTGCAGAAGCCCAAATGGGCGAGGAAGAAGCCCGAGAAGCAGTCGAAGCCGCCGAAGAGGCGCTTGCCGCGGCGGATGAACTGCGCAACGAAACACAAGGGCGCGAAGCCGAAGCCCGGGCGCGACGTTCCGAAGCGGAAGGCGAGCTGGGGGCGATCCGGGCCGAAACCACCGCGCTGGCCAAGCTGGTGGAACGCGACACGGCGGAAGGCGGTCAGGTGCTGGACCTGCTGCGCGTCGAACCCGGTTATGAAAAGGCTTTGGGCGCTGCTCTGGCCGACGATCTTCGCGCGCCGCTGGTCGAGGGTGACGGGCCATCCGGCTGGGTGCAGATGGCTGGATATGACAGCGACCAGCCATTGCCTGAAGGGGCCGAGCCTCTGGCGCTTCATGTATCGGGCCCCGATCGTCTCAGCCGACGCATTGCGCAAATCGGGTTGGTGGATGCGGATCAGGGCGCACGGTTGCAGGCATCGCTGAAACCCGGCCAGCGTCTGGTGTCCCGCTCGGGCGACCTTTGGCGCTGGGACGGGTTCCGTGCCTGGGCCGAAGACGCGCCAAGTGCTGCTGCTCTGCGGTTGGAGCAGCTCAACAGGCTGGAAGCACTGAAACAGGAACTTGCCCGTGCCGAAGCACAGGCTGACGGTGCCCGTGCCGCGCATGAGGCGCTGTCTCAGCAATTGGCGGACGTGACCGAGGCAGACCGGCGCGCGCGTGAGGCCCGCCGTGCCGCTGATCAGCGCATGGCCGAAACCGCGCGCGCACTGTCGCGGGCCGAAGCCGACCGCAATCTGGCCCAAGGCAAGCTGGAAACCCTGACCCTCGCCGTTGACCGCCACAAGGACGACGCCATGGCCGCCCGCGCGCAACTGCGCGAGGCCGAAGGGGCTTTGGCGGGTCTGGGTGATCTCGACAGTGCCCGCGCACAGGTCGAAGACATCAAGCAGACGGTCGAGGCGGCACGGATCACCATGCTGACCCACCGTTCGACCCATGACGAGCTGCGCCGTGAGGGGGACGCCCGCACGCGTCGCAGCCAGGAGGTCGCGAAAGATCTCAGCGGGTGGCGCCACCGTTTGGAAACGGCTGAAAAGCGGATTTCCGAACTTGCCGAGCGCAAGGAAAGCTCGGAAGAAGAGCTGACCGAGGCCATGGCCGTGCCCGGCGAAATCGCCGAGGCGCGTGAGGAGCTGAACGAACAGATCGAAGCCGCCGAAGCACGGCGCGCCGAAGCCGCCGACAAATTGGCCGAAGCCGAGGCTATGCACCGTGAAATCGTTCTGGCCGAACGGGAGGCCGAGCGTCTGGCATCAGAAGCGCGCGAAAGCCGTGCCGCGGCCGAGGCGCGCTGTGACGCGGCCAAGGAAAGTGTTGTCGCGGCGGCCGAACGGATTGCCGAGGATCAGCAACTGACCCCGAACCAATTGCTGAACCAGCTGGACGTGAACCCCGACCAGATGCCGGCTGCGGACGTTCTGGAATCCGAAGTGAACCGTCACAAACGTCAGCGCGACGCGATGGGTGCCGTGAACCTGAGGGCCGAGGAAGACAGCAAGGAAGTTCAGGAAGAATTCGATACGCTCAGCAGCGAAAAAGCCGATCTGGAAGAGGCAATCAAGGCGCTGCGCAGCGGGATCGCCAGTCTCAACCGCGAAGGGCGCGAGCGGTTGCTGACCGCGTTTGAACAGGTGAATTCGAACTTTGCCATGTTGTTCAAGCATCTCTTTGGGGGCGGCGAGGCCAATCTTGTGATGGTCGAAAGTGACGACCCTCTGGACGCGGGTCTGGAGATCATGTGCCAGCCGCCGGGCAAGAAGCTCTCGACTCTCAGCCTGTTGTCGGGCGGTGAGCAGACCCTGACGGCGACCGCGCTGATCTTCGGCGTCTTCCTCGCCAATCCAGCTCCGATCTGCGTGCTGGACGAGGTTGATGCGCCTTTGGATGATGCAAACGTGACGCGTTTCTGTGATCTGCTGGACGAGATGTGCCGCCAGACTGACACGCGGTTCCTGATCATCACCCACCATGCGGTGACAATGGCGCGCATGGATCGCCTGTTCGGTGTCACGATGCAGGAACAGGGCGTCAGCCAGCTGGTTTCGGTCGATCTGAAGAAGGCCGAACAGATGGTCGCCTGACCGCTCACTGGAAGTTTATGACGGTTGCGGCTTTATCGCGCTAACGTGAGCGCATGACGCGCTTTTTGATCCCCGCCCTCATCGCCGCCGGCCCTGTCTTTGCAGCCGACTGGCCCGTCAAAACCGGGGACACGCCCCTTACAGCCGCAGAGCTTGATGCTTTGGCGGGGCAGACGCTGACCTTTTACGACGACGGACAGGCCAAATTCTCGGCCGGGGGTGCCTATTCCTATACATATGCAAGCGGAGATTCTGCCTTTGGAACTTACGCGATTTCCGATGATGGCAGCGTGTGCATCGCGTACCGCAATGGGTTCAGCCGATGCGATTTGTATGTGCGCAACGGGGGCAGGTTGATCCTGATTGACGAAAAAGGCGATCGGTATCCGGTGCGTAGTAAGTGAAATTGATCTGAAATTTTTGCAATTTCCGTGCATTTGATAGGGAAAACCCGACAAATCGGATGGTGTATGGGAGAAAAACTGACAACCCAGGTGGTATCGTCCCGAAAATTTTCACTGACGGACGGAGACAGGCACATGTGCCGATTCTTGGCTTGGGTTGGGCAGCAGCGATATCTGGACGAACTGGTCCTCGAGCAAGAACAATCGCTTGTCATTCAAAGCCGAAATGCATTGATCGGAAAAACTCCGATAAACGCGGATGGGTTCGGTCTGGCATGGTATTCTGATCGTGACACGCCGTGTTTTTACAAGGACACCCATCCGGCGTGGTCCGATGCCAATCTGAAGCAATTGGCGCATCACACGAAATCCCGGCTGTTTCTGGCCCATGTACGGGCCTCGACGGGTACGGCGACCTCGCGCAACAACTGTCACCCCTTCGGCGTCGGCAGGTGGAGTTTCATGCATAACGGTCAGGCTGGGGGTCATGAACGAATCCGGCAAGAGCTTGATGCCATGATCCCGGCGCATCTGTACCTGCATCGTATGGGCGCAACCGAGAGCGAGGCGATCTTTCTCATCGCTCATGGCGAGGGGCTGGACACCGATCCTGTGGGTTCAATGGCGCGTGCGGTCGGTCGGGTCGAAGCCCTTTCCAGGCGCCGCGGAGCATCACCCTATCTTCGGTTTGCCGCCTGCTGGTCGGACGGCAAACGGGTTTTTGCGGCCCGATATGCCTCGGATCGGTTTGCGCCCAGCTTGCACTACAAGGCCTGCAAAGACGGTATCATCATTTCGTCCGAGCCATTGGATGCCATCAACGAGGGATGGCTCGAGATACAGCCCAACACGGCAATCGAAACCGAGGGTGCCACGGTGACGACGCGCGCCTTTGCGCCTTGTGTTCCGCAGCAACGGGAATGGGTCGCGTAAGCGTGATTGCTGCCTAAAGCCGGTTCAATAGATCCACTGTCGGCCACGCGTCGGCCGGCAGGCCAAGCCGCTTCTGTTCCGCCTGCACGGCCGCCCGCGTGCCAGCGCCCAGGATCCCGTCGACATTGCCAACGTCATACCCTTTGGCCTGAAGCTTACTTTGCAGCTGCTTCATCTGTGCACCGTTCAGACCCTGTGCGGGATTGCCGGCATCGTAGATCTGCGCCCCTTCCAGACGTGTTCCGAAATAGGCGGCGGTCAGGACATAGACAAAGCTCTGGTTCCATTCGAAATAGACGTCGAAGTTGGGATAGGCCAGAAAGGCCGGGCCTTTGTGCCCCTGGGGCAGGATCAGCGAGGCAGGCAGGTTTGCGAGCGACCCGCTGCGTGCCTGAACGCCCATGGCCTGCCAATCGGCCACAGACCGGGGCTTGCCGGGGCCGGACAGAGACCAGTCCATCTGCGCGGGCACCGTGACCTCTTGCAACCACGGTTCGCCTGCGCGCCAGCCCAGATGCGACAGCATCTTGGCGCCGGACATCAGCGCATCCGGGGCCGAGGTTTTCAGGCGGACACGCCCGTCGCCGTCACCATCGACACCGTTTTCCAGAATGTCACGCGGCAGCATCTGGACCATACCGATTTCGCCGGCCCATGCGCCCGTTGTGCGGGCCGGGTCGAAATCACCATTCTGATAAAGTTCGATGGCGGCGAAGATTTGAGGGCGGAACAGGTCGGGGCGACGGCAGTCATGGGCCAAAGTCACCAGTGCATTGCGGGTGTTGAAGTCGCCCTGAAATGATCCGTAATCGGTCTCGAACGCCCAGAAGGCCAGCAACACCCCGCGTGAGATGCCGTATTGCTTTTCGATCCGGTCAAACACCGCGTCATATTTGCGCGACATCGCCTGCCCGCGTTCGATCCGATTGGCCGAGATCAGCCGTCGGGAAAACTCGATAAAGGGTTTCTGAAACACCCCCTGCGCCCGATCGGCCTTCAGCACGGCGCTGTCCTGCTGCACGCCTTTGAAAAACGCGTTCACGGTGGATTTGTCAAAGCCTTGCTGCACGGCCTCGGTCTTTAGCCCTTTGACAAAGGAATTGAAGCCACCACCACATTGGGCCAGGGCAGGTTGGGCAAACAGGGTGGCGGCGATCAGGCCGGAAAGAAAACGCATGACAAATGTCCGTCAGTAAATCAGGTCGATCCCAACCGACACCGACACGAGCCCAAGCGCAAGCCCCCAAACACGCCACAACATGCGACATGCGCGGAAAATGTCCAAAGCTCCGATCTCGCGCTGAGCGTTGCCATTGACCCATGCCAGATCCCGCACCTTGCCGTCATAGCTGCGCGGCCCGGCCAGGGCGACGTTCAGCGCGCGGGCCATGGCGGCCTCGGGCCAGCCCGCATTGGGCGAGATGTGACGGTGCGCATCTGCCAAGACTTCGCGCCAGCGCGACCACTGGCCCGACAGCGCCACGATCATCACGCAGGTCAGGCGGGCTGGGATCAGGTTCAGCAGGTCGTCGAACCGTGCCGAAGCCCAGCCGAACGCGCGGTACGTTTCATTGCGATACCCGATCATGCTGTCGGCCGTGTTCACCGCCTTGTAGACCAGCAGCCCCGGCAACCCGGCAATCAGAAACCAGAAAGCAGGTGCGATGACGCCGTCGCTGAGGTTCTCAGCGGCGCTTTCGATGGCCGAGCGTGCCACCTGTGCCTCGGTCATGTCCCGTGTATCGCGCGAGACGATCATGGCCACCCGTGCCCGCCCCTCTGACAGCGAGGCCATCAGCCCTTCGCCCACGGCGCGCACATGGGTGACCAACGATTTTTGCGCCAACAGGATCGCGCAGACCAGGATTTCAACCACCGGCCCCAACAGGGACAAACCCCAGCCAAGCGCCCCTGCGCCGCAAACCAGCAGGACAAGCACACCCACCCCTTTTGAACGGCGCAGGGCCCCGTGGTTCAGGCGTGTATCCAGCCAGCCGATCAGGTCGCCGATCATCACCGCCGGATGCCTGATGCGCGACCAGAGCCAGTCGGGTTCCCCCAGTGCTGCGTCCAGACACATGGCACAGACCAGCATCAGGCCAGGGCTCACAGGGCGGCCTCCAACCTGCTCCATCCATCCTCGGGCGGGAGCCCAAGGCGCAGATAGGTTTCAGAATAGGGGAAGATGCGGCTCCAGATATGGGACTGTGCTAGACGACCTTGCCAATGGGCGGCGTTGTCGACCTGATAGAGTCGGAACAGGCTGGTGCCGCCGATCACCTTGGCCCCCTTTCTCGTGACCAGCGCATCCAGCCTTGAGGCCTCGTCAGCCAGACGCGCACGCGTGGCGTCCGCCCAGCGGTTGTCCATCAAAGCCTGTGTGCCGACCCGCAAGGCCGGGCCTGATACCGACCAAGGGCCGGTCAGATCGTTCAACCGACTGATCATATCCGGCCGTCCGATGGCAAACCCCAGCCTTACCCCGGCCAGCCCCCAGAATTTGCCAAAACTCTTCAGCACGATCACGCCGGGGCGGTCTGCCAGATGGATCAAGGACTTGTCCGGCATGACGTCGCAAAAGCTTTCGTCAATCACGGTAAGTGGTGCCGATACGTCGCTTTCCTGCCAGATTCGCCCGTCCGGGTTGTTCGGATGTACGATCACGCGGGTGTCGCTGGGCGCGTCTTGCCGTACCTTCCACCCCTGCGCCGAAAAGGCGGCGGCGTGTTCGTTATAGGTGGGCGGCGTGATCTGTACCGTACCCGTCGCGGCCAGAGCCGGCAGACGCGCGATGATCGCCGACGCTCCGGGCGCGGGCAGGATCGCGGCACGCTGCGGCACGTTCCAGAACCGGCGCGCGGCATCGCTAAGCCGTTCAAACGCCCCGTGATCCGGCAATTCGGCCCAATCCCCGGCCGTCAGGCCGGACACGGGATAGGCATGAGGATTGATGCCGGTGGACAGATCGATCCAGTCGGTGCGTTGCCCGCCATATTTGACAATCGCCTTGTCCAACCCGCCGCCATGGTCACGAACCGCGCGTGGATCCAGATCTTCGTCCAAAGTGTTCATCTGCTCTCTCTGCGAGAAATTACCGCTTTTGGACCGCTTCAAGCGGATTTTCGCCTCTTACACAAGCAAATCCGCCTGTTCACGGGCCTGTGGGGCTGCTGTTAACACTTTGTTAAGGAAATAACGAGATCACGGACCACGGGGGTCGGCACCACTCACCATACCAAGTGCCGAGGTTGTTGCAAATGAAAGTTCTGATTGTTGAGAGTAATCCCGACCTTGGTCGGGTCTGGAAAAGGCATCTGGAACGGCAGGGCGCCGAGGTCACGCTGGTCGAGACGCAGGAAGCCGCCATTCTGGCGCTGTACGGCACGGATTTCGAAATCATCGTGCTGGATCTGGTTCTGGAAACCGGAAGTGCATTGGCCGTGGCCGATTTTGCAAGCTATCGCCGCCCCCAGGCGCGGGTGATCTTTGTGACCAACACCACCTTCTTCTCGGATGGATCGATATTTGCCCACAGCCCGAACGCCTGTGCTTATGTGCAAAGCGAAACACCGCCAGAGGATCTGGCGGCGATGGTCGAGCATTACGCAGCAGGGCGCTGATCGCGGCGGTGCGGTTCTGTGTAATCCAGCACCGGGTTCACCGGAATGATCCGGTGCGGATTGATGCCGTCATGGCTGTAGTGGTAGTGGCGCACGATATGGTTCATGTTCACCGTGGGCGCCACCCCGGGCCATTGGTACAGTTCACGCGTATAGGCCCATAGGTTCGGGTAATCGATCAGGCGCCGCTTGTTGCATTTGAAGTGCAGATGATAGACCGGATCAAAGCGGATCAGCGTCGTAAACAGCCGCCAGTCAGCCTCGGTGATCCGATCCCCCATCAGGTAACGGTTCCGGGCCAGACGATCTTCCAGCCAGTCCAGCGTGTCGAACAGCGGGCCCACGGCGGCGTCATAGGCCGCTTGCGAGGTGGCAAAGCCGGACTTGTAGACGCCGTTGTTGACGTCTGAATAGATGCGCGCGTTGACCTCTTCGATTTCATCGCGCATCGCTTCGGGCCAGTAATCATCGGTATTGCCGGTGATCCCGTTGAAGGCCGAATTGAACATGCGGATGATTTCCGAGCTTTCGTTCGACACGATGGTTTCCTGCCGCTTGTCCCACAGGATCGGCACGGTCACGCGACCCGAATAGGCTGGATCGGCTTTGGTATAGATATGGTGCGCAAAGCCCAGCCCGTAAAGGTCATCTCCTGTCGCGCCGTGGGCGTCTGTTTCAAAGGTCCAACCCTGATCCAGCATGTCCGGATGCACGACCGACACCGAGATCAGATCGCTCAGCCCTTTCAACTCGCGAAAAATCAGCGTGCGATGGGCCCAGGGGCAGGCATAGCTGACGTAAAGGTGATAGCGCCCGGGTTCTGCTTTGAACCCGCCTTTGCCTGATGGTCCCGCCTCGCCGTCAGCTGTCAACCAATTGCGAAACTGCGCGGCGCTGCGCTTGAATGCACCGCCCGTGGATTTGGTATCATACCAGGTATCGTGCCATTTTCCGTCGACCAGCAGGCCCATCTCTTTTCCTCCGCATGTGCGTTTCGAAAAACATAGGGCCAGGGCTTGCATCTTCCTATGCGAGCGCCCGCGCAAATGCTCTGCATCCGCGCACAGTCGAGTTCGGGATTTCTGTGCAACAAACCTCGGCCGGATCGTGTTTCTGTGACGTGGTTCACTGGATTTTTACAACTTATCCCGCACAATAGAAGTCATTCACGGGGGAACGGATTAATGAGTACCTATGTTTCAAAGGAAATACGTGCCGAGTTAGACGCGGCCCGAATCGCCACATTGAAAAAAGCCAGCCGATTACGGGTGGAGATGGGCGACAATACCTACAAAATACTCAAATTGTGGAAAGACGGTTTTACGGTTGAAGCGGAAACCACGCCGCGCCTGCGCGGGCTGGTCGATATCTTTGATGGGGCCAACCACCTCTATCAATGCCTCATCGTCGCGGATGAGGATGAAGGCGGTGAGATGCGGTATGAATTCAAACGCAGCACGGCCGCCCATGACAGCGCGCCGCTTGACTTTTACCGCGCGCCCGATGCGCCGATCGCCCTGCTGGGGCGTGACGACTAGGGGCGAATTTCAACTGGTATTCCCATTTGGCCCAGGGTTTGGTCGATGCCAAAGGCCAGCGGTGCCAGCCTAAAGACAGGCTCGCGCGGCCCAAAGCGGCCTCAACCAAGGCAACCGGCACCTGTGAAAACAGGGCAGGGTTTGCAAGCCCCGGCCGGCACGTACTTATTGCAGATCCCCGAAGGCTTGTTTCAGCCGCAGGCAAGCATCCTCGACCCGCGCCCGTTGCGTGGCGAAGTTGAACCGTTCAAACGTTTCTCCTCCAGTGCCAAAGCCCGGGCCTGACGATGTCGCGATCCGCGCGTCCTCGCGCAACCGGCGGACAAATTCGGCGTGATCCATGCCGGTGCCCGAGAAATCGACCCAGGCGAGATAGGTCGCCTGCAAGGGCATCGACCAGAGCCCCGGAATCTCGGTGATGGTCTGATCGAACAGACGCCTGTTTCCCTCCAGATGCGCGATCTGGGCATCTACCCATTCAGCCCCTTCGGGGCTGTAGGCGGCGGTGATCATCGCCACGCCCAACGCGCCGGGATCGTAGTCCAATGTTTGCAGCCGTTGCTTCATGGCCGCGCGCAGTTTGGGATCGGGAATGATCATGTTGCCGGTCCGCTGCCCGGCGATGTTGAAGGTCTTCGACGCCGCAGTCAGCGTCACGGTCCAAGGGCGTGCATCCGGGGCCGCCACGTCCATCGGCACAAATTTGGCGCCGGGATAGACCAGATCGTGGTGAATCTCGTCCGATACCAGGATCAAACCGTTCCGTTCAGCAAACGCGGCCACGGCCTGCAATTCGTCGGGTGTCCAGACACGACCCGACGGGTTTTGCGGAGAACACCACAGCAGCATCTTCTCGGACCCGTCCAACCGGGACTGGGCGTCGTCCAGATCCAGGCCGTAACTTTCCCCGTCCCGAACCAAAGGGCATTCCACGACCCGGCGGCCCGATTTGTTCACCTTGTGGGCAAACTCATGGTAAACGGGGGTGAAGATCACGATGCCATCACCAGGATCGGTCCAGACATCCAGCGACAGGGCGATTGCATTGCCCAAGCCCTGGGTCGTCAGAATCCAATCCGTGTCGATGTCCCAATCATGGCGGGTTTTCATCCACCATTGAACCGAGGCCAGATAGTCCGGGTGCATCCATGAATAGCCGAACACGCCGTGATCTGCGGCCTTGCGCACGGCCTCGATCACGCAGGGCGCCGTCTGGTAATCGGAATCGGCCGTCCACATGGCCAGACCGTCCTCGGGCGAGACGCCATACAGCATCTCCATCTTGTCCCATTTTGAACTGTTGGTGCCCCGGCGGTCGATCAGGTCGTTGAAAGTCATGTCTGCTCCATTTTCTCGACCGAAAGCTAACCGCAAATCGGGCAGGTGCAAGGGGGGCGTTGCGGCGCGGGGCGGGATGGCCTAAATCAGCCTCATGAAACGCACTATCCTGATCCATCCCGATCCCCGCCTGAAAAAGGTCTGCGCGCCCGTATCCGACCTGACGGACGAGCTGCGCACGCTGGCTGACGACATGCTGGAAACCATGTATGACGCGCCCGGGATTGGCCTTGCCGCGCCGCAGATCGGTGTGCTGGAACGGTTGATCGTGCTGGATTGCATCAAGGAAGAAGGCGAGACCCCGCGCCCGCTGATCATGTTCAACCCTCAGGTCATCGCCTCTTCCGAGGAAACCAATGTATACGAGGAAGGATGCCTGTCGATCCCGGATCAATATGCCGAAGTGACCCGCCCCAAGGTGGTCGATGTCACCTGGATGGACGAGAAGGGAAACCTGCGACAGGAGACTTTCGACGGGCTTTGGGCCACTTGCGTGCAGCATGAAATCGACCATCTGAACGGCAAGCTGTTCATCGATTACCTCAAACCGCTGAAACGGCAGATGATTACCCGCAAGATGCAAAAGCTCAAACGCGAACGGGCGCGCGCATGACCGTCCGCACCTGTCTGCCCTGGCCTGACAAACGCTTGCGCACAAAGGCGGATGAGGTGACTGAAATCACCGATGACATTCGCCGGATTTGGCAGGACATGATCGACACGATGGAGGCCATGCCCGGTGTCGGTCTGGCCGCGCCGCAGATCGGAGTGATGTTGCGTCTGGCCGTGGTCGATGGGTCGGCCGAGCGGGGCAAGGCCGTGCGTCTGGCGAACCCGGAAATCCTGCACAGCTCGATCGAACTGCGTGAACATGAAGAGGCCAGTCCGAACCTGCCGGGCGTGTCGGCCAAGGTAAAACGCCCACGCGCGGTGACTGTCAAATTCCTGAACGAGCAGGGCGTGGTGGACCGTCGCGATTTTGTCGGCATCGAGGCCACCAGTGTCCAGCACCAGATCGACCATCTGAATGGCCGGATGTATTTTGACCGGCTCAGCAAGGTCAAACGCGACATGCTGCTGCGCAAAGCCAAGAAACAGGGGTAAAGATGCGCGTTGTTTTCATGGGAACCCCGGACTTCTCGGTGCCGGTTCTGGATGCGCTGGTCGAGGCCGGGCATGAGATCGCCGCCGTCTATTGCCAGCCCCCGCGCCCGGCGGGGCGGGGCAAGAAGGATCGCCCGACACCGGTACACGCGCGGGCCCAGGCGCTGGGTCTGGACGTGCGTCACCCAACCTCGCTGAAACCGGCCGAGGAGCAGGACAGTTTTGCGGCACTGAACGCGGATGTGGCGGTGGTTGTGGCTTATGGGCTGATCCTGCCCCAGCCCATCCTCAATGCGCCGGCTCATGGCTGCCTGAACATTCATGCCAGCCTGTTGCCGCGCTGGCGCGGGGCGGCTCCGATCCACCGCGCGATCATGGCGGGCGATGCGCAAACTGGCGTCTGTATCATGCAAATGGAGGCGGGCCTTGATACCGGCCCCGTTCTGTTGCGGCAGGCCACCGATATCGGGCCCGAGGAAACCACTGCGGAACTGCATGACCGGCTTTCGGCGATGGGCGCGGCCTTGATTGTCGAGGCGCTGGCAAAGCTGCCCGGCCTGACCCCTGATCCGCAGCCCGAGATTGGTGTCACCTATGCCGCCAAGATCGACAAGTCCGAGGCCCGCGTGGACTGGTCGCGCCCCGCGGTCGAGGTCGATCGGCAGATCCGCGGCCTGTCGCCCTTTCCTGGGGCCTGGACCGAGATCGAAGGCAACAGGGTAAAGCTCCTCGCTTCGCGTCTGGCGCAAGGGAAGGGCGCACCGGGCGAAGTTCTGAATGACGATCTGTATGTGGCTTGCGGGCAGGGCGCCATAGAGCTGCTGCGCTTGCAAAGGGCGGGCAAAGGCGCGCAGGATAAGGAAACGTTCCTGCGGGGCTGGCCAATCCCGATCGGCACCCGGATGTCTTCGGAGTAAAGCCATATGTTCATGGTGATGATGGGCACTGTCGTGATTGCCGGGATCGTCGGGTATCTGTCCGAACAGACCGGTTTCACCCACAACGGCTATTTGCAATCCATCATCATCTGTGTGGGCGGGGCGTTCCTGTTCTATTTCGTCCGTATCATGTTCGGTATCAGCTTTGGTCCTCCGGGGCTGGATGCGGTGATTTCCTCTGTTGGTGCCTTGATCATCGTGCCGACCCACTGGAGGAAGTGACATGCCAATCGTCGCCCTGATCATCATCGGTGCAGCGGCAGGGTTTCTGGCCACCCGCCTGATGCGGATCGAGGCGGATATCCCGACGACCATGCTGATCGGTATCGCAGGCGCCCTGATCGGAGGGATGCTGCTGCGGTTTCTTGTAACCGTTATGGGGTGGCTGTCTGGTTTTGTCGGGGCGGTTCTGGGTGCGTTGCTGGTGATTTGGATCTGGCAGACCTACCTGCGCCGCTAACCCCTTGACCCGGCGTCCTTCTTCCGTCCAGATCACATTCAACGAAAAAGGGGAATGATGATGCCGTATGATTTGAAGCCGGGTGATGTTGCCCTGATGGGCGTTCCTTTGGATCTGCATTCCTCGTTCCTGCAAGGGCCGGCCTTCGCCCCCGGACGCATCCGCGAGGCGCTGCATTCCGGTGCGGCCAACCTGACGGCCGAGGATGGCACCGATCTGGGTGCAAGCACCCAATTCCGGGATACCGGCGATCTGGATGTGTTCGAAATGCGCGGGCAGGAACCGATTGACCGGATCGAGGCCGAAGCGGCGAAACGGATCGCAACCGGCGCGCGCCTGTTGTCGCTGGGCGGCGACCATTCCGTGGCCTATCCGCTGATCAAGGCCCATGCGGATCGGTACGAAGGCCTGAATATCCTGCATATCGACAGCCACCCGGATCTGTACGACACGCAGGATATCGGACCGCTCGGCCATGGCTGCCCCTTTGCCCGGGTGATGGAGACCTGCCCGGTCAAGCGTCTGGTGCAGGTCGGCATCCGCACCATGAACGCCCATCAGCGCGAACAGGCCGACAAGTTCGGCGTCGAGGTGACCGACATGCGCAACTGGCGCCCCGACTTGCAGATTTCATTCGATGGCCCGGTCTACCTGTCCCTTGATCTGGATGCGCTGGACCCGGCCTTTGCGCCGGGCGTCTCGCACCATGAACCCGGTGGGCTGAGCACGCGCGAGGTTATCGACCTGATCCACCGGTTCAAAGGTCAGCTGGTCGGGGCGGATATCGTCGAGCTCAACCCGCATCGCGACCCCTATGGCATGACGGCGATGGTGGCCGCGAAATTCGTCAAGGAAATCGGCGCGCGCTTGCTGAACGGCTGACTTACCGTTCGTCGCACACCGTCGCAGACCCAAGTGCCGGAGCACCCCTGGTGGTCAAATCGAACCGGTTCGCCTCGGCAGTGGTCATCCAGTGCATACTGTCGGCCGGGGCTGCGAACAGGGTGTACCAGTAAAACTCCTCGTCCACGCCGATATCCTTGAAATAGTCCAGGTATCGGTCATGTTCGGGATCGTCCTCGGGCAAGTCGGTCGCCACCAGACCCGACCCGGCCCAGCTGTGGACACCGACACAGGCCCCCGGTTGCAGCACGCGGCGGTTTCCGGCCAGGAACAGATCGGTGCCCCCGCTGGCCACCAGCCCGTTCGATGGAACGACGGTATCGAACCCGGCCCTGTGCACTTCGCGGGCGAAGATGACATTGGCGTCATCATCAACCGATCCTTCAATGTATTGCAGAACCAATGTGCGGGCTTCGGGGTTTTGGGCTGTCACTTCCTCAAAGGCAGACAGCGTTGTCTCGTCAATCGTGCCCGAGGCGATGATCTGGTCGCCCTGCGCAACAAAACTGACAGGGGTGTAATACGCGCCGCATGAGGCGAGCAGGGCCAGGCAGGCTGTGATGGATGCAAGTCTAAGTGTCACGTTGGCCTCCGGGCTGTGCTTTCAAAAGGGGTATCAGCATGCCGCTTTGGCGTCCACTGTCGGGCTCAGTTGCGCGGCGGACGGCTTTTGTAGACCGGCAATTGCCAGCCAAACATCAACGACCCGGCGCGCAACGCCCAGCACACCAAGGCGCAGAGAGCCAGAGAAAACGCAGGCTCTGCCCCCAATCTGGCAGCCAGAACCGCCGTCAGGGCACCTGTAAAGGCGCAGGACACATAGAGCTCACCTTGTTTCAGCACCAGCGGCACTTCGTTGCAGACCACATCGCGCATCAACCCGCCCAGGCATCCGGTCGTCACACCCATCAAAACGACAATGACCCCAGACTGATCCAGCGACAACGCCGCGCCGGTTCCGGCCGCGACAGCCACTGACAGTGCAAAACTGTCCAGCCAGACCAGCCAGTTATAGCGGCTTTCCACCAGATGTGCGGTAAAGAACACCAGGACCGACGCCGCGACTGCGATCAGGATGTAA
The DNA here is from genome assembly GCF_013033125.1 of Ruegeria sp. HKCCA4008. Classification (NCBI taxonomy): domain Bacteria; kingdom Pseudomonadati; phylum Pseudomonadota; class Alphaproteobacteria; order Rhodobacterales; family Roseobacteraceae; genus Ruegeria; species Ruegeria sp. HKCCA4008. Next base: position 376,056 of record NZ_WQDM01000003.1, on the reverse strand, counting down.
TCCGGCTGCCCGACCCAAAAGATCGGGTGACGGTCCAGCAAAAGGTCTCGTACAGTGCCGCCCCCGACGGCAGTCAGGCAGGCCATGAAGGCAAATCCCACCAGATCCAGCTGGGCACGGCTGGCCACCAGTGCCCCCGTCAACGCGAAGATCAGAACCGAGGCATAGTCCAGCAGCGTCAGCGCGGTCACGCCTGTGCCTTTTTCGGTTTGAACGGCGCCATTCCGGCCCGGGCCAGCTCATCAGCTTTTTCATTCTCGGGGTGGCCTGCGTGGCCCTTGACCCATTCCCATGTCACATCATGCCGTTCTTGCGCCTCATCCAGACGCTGCCAAAGATCGACATTCTTGACCGGTTTCTTGTTCGAGGTTTTCCAGCCGTTGCGTTTCCAACCGAAAATCCAGCCGGTGACGCCGTTCTTCACATAGGCGCTGTCGGTGACGACGTTTATCTTCGACGGTCGCTCCAGCGCTTCAAGGGCGCTGATGGCGGCCAGCAACTCCATCCGGTTGTTGGTCGTCTCGGCTTCGCCCCCGTTCAGCTCACGCTCTTTCAGAACGCTGTCCCCGTCCATCGCGCGCAACAGCACACCCCAGCCTCCGGGGCCGGGGTTTCCGGAACAGGCACCATCCGTATAGGCAAACAATTCAGGCATGGGCGAACACCAGAATATATCCGTCATACGATCCGGCCAGGCCTTTGCCCATGCCATGGACTGCGCGGTCAATCGTGAACCCGGCCTTGTTCAAGGCCTCCTGGATCTCGGCCTCCGTGTAATAGGAATAGTAACGATCCAGATCATCCCGATGTTCACCAGTGCCCAGCTTCATCCCCAGAAACAGCTGTCCACCGGGTTTCAGAGCCCTTTGGATCGCTGTCAGATGTCGCTGGAAATCGGCGCGCGGCGCGTGCAGCAGGGAAAAGCTGGCGTAAACACCGTCATATTCGGCCGTCTCGGTGACGTCATCGAACGTACCCAGATAAGCATCCACACCGTTTTCCCGCGCATGTTCGACAAAGGCTGGCGTGGCATCCAGCGCGCGAACCTTCAGCCCTTGACGCATCAGGAACCCGCTGTCTGACCCCGGCCCGGACCCCAAATCCAGTACATAGCCGCCTGCGCCGACCGCATCGGCAAAAGCCTGACGGGCCTCAAGCTGCTCGGGCGGCAGGGGGATTTTCAGATATTCGGCCACCTTGTTTGTATAGGCGTTGATCGTGCGTTCATCGGTCACAGGTACACTCCGACTGCAAGACTGGCCAATACGACCGCGGTCAGCAGGATGCGCAACCGCATCCACCAGACCGGTGTCAGGCGCCAGTAGGAAAACAGGGCATCCAGCAACAACAAACCAGCGAACCCATACATCAGATTGGTGCCCGCATTGACCGGCCCGCCGCCTGTCATGGCAAAGGCCCAAAGCGCGGGCAGAACCGACAACAGATAACACAGGGCCGCTTTGCTGCCCGATGTCTTGGTGGCAAAACCCCAGAGAACACCGGACATGAAGCTGAGGATGACCGATCCATAGAAAAGCTGCACATAAGGCCCCACGAAACGTGGGCCAAAGGTTTGCGCGCCCCAGGCATTCAGGTCGCTGTTCAGATAGGTCAGGGCGCCCCAGACAAACGGGATAAGTCCCGCCAGCCCCAGATAGAGAGGCGCTTTCGGTACTCCGTTCACGCCGGTTGCCTCAACACGCGGGGGACTTTGAACTCGACGTTTTCAACGGCGGTTTCGACCGGCTCGACGGTGACATCATAATGCGCGCTGAACGCTTCGATCACCTCGTTTACCAGAACCTCCGGGGCCGACGCGCCTGCGGTGACAGCCACGGTCGAGATACCCTCGAGCGCGCGCCAGTCAATCTCGGTTGCGCGCTGGACCAGCTGCGCGTACTGGCACCCCTCGCGCGAGGCAACCTCGACAAGGCGGCGCGAGTTCGATGAGTTCGGCGCGCCCACAACCAGCAAGGCATCCGCCTTGGGGGCCACGGCTTTCACCGCTTCCTGCCGGTTGGTGGTGGCATAACAGATATCTTCCTTGTGCGGTCCGACAATGGCCGGGAATCGAGCCTGAAGGGCGGCGATGATATCCTTGGTGTCATCGACCGAAAGGGTGGTTTGGGTGACAAAGGCCAGCTTTTCCGGGTCACGCACCTGCACCGTGGCCACGTCGTCCACGGTCTCGACCAGCAGCACATCGCCCTCGGGCAGCTGCCCCATGGTGCCCACGGTTTCGGGATGGCCTTTGTGGCCGATCATGATCATCTGCAACCCCGCGTCCGCGTGGCGCTGCGCCTCGACATGCACCTTGGAAACCAGAGGACAGGTGGCGTCCACATAGATCATCTCGCGCTGGGCAGCCTCGGCGGGAACGGATTTCGGCACCCCGTGGGCGGAAAAGATCACCGGGCGGTCATCGGGGCATTCCTGCAATTCCTCGACGAAAACGGCCCCTTTGGCGCGAAGACCGTCGACCACGAATTTGTTGTGCACGATCTCGTGGCGCACATAGACCGGTGGGCCCCATTTCTGCAAAGCCATCTCAACGATTTTGATGGCACGGTCCACACCGGCGCAGAACCCGCGCGGGGCGGCAAGGTAAAGTGTCAGTGGCGGCTTTTTCATCAGGCTGTCTCCTTGAGGCACAGGTAAGTCTTTTCCCGGCCTTGGTCCAGACAGGACATTGTCATTCATCTGACACGAATCGTTGCTACTCGGGTGATGTTTAAGCACCTGTACCTTGTTAAAGAAGCGCGGCCAGGACCGATGTCCTGACCGCGCGAATTTTCCCCATCATGACAGGCCTGTCGTCTTGTCAGCTGTTGCTGGCAACAGCGACGCTGCGATGCTCCGTCGGCATTTCACGCGGCGGGCGACCGATGACATCGCGCAGATCCTCCAGCTCGATGAAATTGTCGGCCTGGCGGCGCAGTTCGTCCGAGATCATCGGCGGTTGGCTGCGGATAGTCGAAACCACCGATACGCGCACGCCCTGCCGTTGCAGGCTGGCGATCAACGGGCGGAAATCCCCATCACCCGAGAACAGTACGATATGATCGACGCGCGGCGCCAGTTCCATGGCATCGACGGTAAGTTCGATATCCATATTTCCTTTGACTTTCCGACGCCCCATGCTGTCGGTGTATTCCTTGGCCGGTTTCGTGACCATGGTGAAGCCGTTGTAATGCAGCCAGTCAACCAATGGACGGATCGGCGAATACTCGTCGTTTTCCAGCAGCGCTGTATAGTAGAAGGCCCGAAGAAGCTTGCCGCGGCGCATGAATTCCTGCCGCAGAAGTTTGTAGTCAATGTCGAAACCGAGTGCTTTTGCCGCGGCATAAAGATTCGAGCCGTCGATGAACAGCGCTAGCCGTTCGTCTTTATAAAACATAAATGTTCCCTTCCGGTATAATCCAGTGCGTGCCGCGTTACGTGAGTGAGTGAGTGATAAAATGACGCGCTCTGGTACGCCTATAATTAGAACTTCTGTCGATTATCGCAAGTATGCAATGGGTCGAATGTAGGGTATCACATGAGCAAATCCATGCCAAATGCCGTTGTTGCGCTGGGCGCAAATCTCGATTTGAGAGGAAACGGTCCCGCTGTAACACTTCAGAACGCGCTTGACGCGTTATCGCGTCACAATGTGGTGATTCGCTCCGTCAGTCGTTTTTTTGCCACGCCGTGCTTTCCCGCCGGGGCCGGCCCGGACTATGTGAATGCCGCGGCGCTGATTGCGACCGAGAGGTCTCCTTCGCAGCTGTTGCAGGTGCTGCATGAGGTGGAGCAGGAATTCGGGCGCGAACGGGTGCAGCGCTGGGGGATGCGGACGCTGGATCTGGATCTGGTCTGTTTCGAAGATCAGGTCCTGCCGGATCGCGCCACGTTTGATCGCTGGCTGACCCTGCCGACCGACGCGCAAAGGCAAGAGGCACCGGATCAGTTGATCTTGCCGCATCCGCGCCTTCAGGATCGCGCCTTTGTCCTGGTGCCGATGGCCGATATCGTGCCCGACTGGCGTCATCCGGTTCTGGGTCGCACGGTCGGCGAGATGATCCAGACCCTTTCCGCGGCAGAGGTTGCGGCGGTCACGGCGCTGTGATCCGTGCAAATGCAGCATTTCCTGCTTGTCAAGGCGCGGATTCGCGCTTAGATAGACCCCTTCCTGACATGGATTCAGAAACGGAGAGCGCCCAATGGCCCGCGTGACGGTTGAAGATTGCGTAGACAAGGTTCCAAACCGGTTCGAGCTGGTGATGCTCGCCGCCCATCGGGCGCGTGAGATTTCCGCCGGTGCAGCGATTACCGTTGACCGCGACAACGACAAGAACCCTGTCGTGTCTCTGCGTGAGATCGCCGACGAAACCCAAAGCGCGGACGAACTGCGCGAGCGCCTGATCGAGGCCAACCAGACCCAGATCGAGGTTGACGAGCCCGAAGAAGATCAGATGGCGCTGCTGATGGGTGCCGAAACGGACAAGCCCGCCATGGATGACATGTCGGAAGAGAAGCTCCTGCGCGCTCTGATGGAGGCTCAAGGGCAGGGGTAAGCCCTGAAGACGAAGGTGCGGACCGGATGATTTCTGCTGACGATCTGATTGCGCTGGTCCGCAACTACAATCCCAAGACGAATGCTGACCGCATTGCGCTGGCCTATGAATTTGGCCAGCAGATGCACGAAGGGCAGTTCCGCCATTCCGGCGAGCCCTATTTCACCCATCCCGTTGCCGTTGCCGCCATCCTGACCGAACAGCGTCTGGATGATGCGACCATCATCACGGCGCTGCTTCACGACACGATCGAAGACACCAAGGCCAACTATGGCAAGGTGGCTGAACTTTTTGGGGATGAAGTCGCCAAACTGGTCGACGGCGTCACCAAGCTGACCAATCTGCAACTGTCCAGCCGCGAGACCAAGCAGGCCGAGAACTTCCGCAAGCTGTTCATGGCCATGTCCAAGGACTTGCGCGTGATTCTGGTCAAGCTCGCCGACCGTTTGCACAACATGCGGACGATCAAGGCGATGCGTCCCGAAAAACAGATCGTCAAGGCCCGCGAGACGATGGATATCTACGCACCGCTTGCGGGCCGGATGGGTATGCAGTGGATGCGTGAGGAACTTGAAGACCTGGCTTTCCGTGTCCTCAACCCTGAAGGCCGCCAGTCGATCATCCGCCGCTTTATTACCCTGCAACGCGAGACCGGCGACGTGATCCATCGCATCACCGGCGACATGCGGCACGAGTTGGAAAAGGCCGGGATCGAGGCCGAGGTGTTCGGCCGCGCCAAGAAACCCTATTCGATCTGGCGCAAGATGCAGGAAAAGGATCAGGGCTTCTCGCGCCTGTCAGACATCTATGGGTTCCGCATCATCACGCAGACCGAAGAAGACTGCTATCGAACCCTGGGGGCCATCCACCAGCGCTGGCGCGCGGTGCCGGGGCGCTTCAAGGACTATATCAGCCAGCCCAAATCGAACGGTTACCGCTCGATCCACACCACGGTGTCGGGCCGGGACGGTAAACGGGTCGAGGTCCAGATCCGCACCCGCCAGATGCACGACGTGGCCGAAACCGGGGTCGCGGCGCATTGGTCCTATCGCGACGGTGTGCGCACCGAGAACCCGTTCGCCGTCGACCCGGCCAAATGGATTTCCAATCTGACCGAGCAGTTCGACAACGAGGAAGATCACGAAGACTTCCTCGAGGCCGTCAAGCTCGAGATGTATTCGGACCAAGTGTTCTGTTTCACCCCCAAGGGCGACGTGGTGAAGCTGCCGCGTGGCGCGACGCCGATCGATTTTGCCTATGCCATTCACACCCGGATCGGTCATGCCTGTGTCGGGGCCAAGGTTGATGGTATCCGCGTTCCGCTCTGGACGCGGCTCAAAAATGGCCAGTCCGTGGACATCATTACCGCCGATGGTCAGACGCCACAGGTCACGTGGCTGGAGATTGCAGTCACCGGCAAGGCCCGTACCGCCATTCGCCGCGCCCTGCGCGAAGTGGATCGGGAACGATTCATCAAGCTGGGCAAAGAACTGGCCCGTTCCGGGTTCGAGCATGTGGGCCGCAAGGCGACCGACAAAGCACTCGATACCGCGGCAAAACACCTGCGCCTGAAAGATCGGCACGAGCTGCTGGCCCGCCTTGGCAGTGCCGAACTGACTGCGCATGAGGTGGTTCAGGCCGTCTATCCGGAACTTGCCAAGGACGACGGCGACGCCATTCCGCTGCGCCGCGCGGTGATCGGTCTGGAGCCGGGGCAGAAGTTCGACCGGGCCCCCTGCTGTCAGCCGCTGCCGGGGGAACGTATCGTCGGCATCACCTATCGGGGCAAGGGCGTGGTCGTGCATGCCATCGATTGCGATCGGCTCAGCGAGTTCGAAGGCGAACCTGACCGGTGGGTCGATCTGCACTGGCATTCGGGCACGCACCCGGCCGTCTATGGCGCGACGCTGGATCTGACCATTGGCAACGATGCCGGGGTTCTGGGGCGTATTTGTACATTGATCGGCGAGAAAAAGGCCAATATCTCGAACCTCGAGTTTGTTGACCGCAAACCGGATTTTTACCGCCTTCTGATCAATGTCGAACTGCGCGACCTTGAACAGCTTCATTCACTCATGCTGATGCTGGAGGCGGAAAGCGATGTTGCTGCGGTCGAACGCTATCGGGATCAGGTCAAAACTTCGGTTGCGGCTGGCTGAGAAGGGGTGATCACGGGTGGTATTCAAGCGCCGAGACCGACGCTCTCCAGTCCAGATCGCATCGGATTTCGTCTATCCGCGTGGCGGATGGACCCGCGCCTTCCATTACGTGAAACACCGCGTCCGGCGCTTGCCGGATACCCCTGACCGGATTGCGCGCGGCATCGGGGCAGGGGTGTTTGCCGCCTTTACGCCGTTTTACGGGTTGCATTTTCTTGTCGCCGCCATCGGTGCCCGGCTGATCAAGGGAAACATACTGGCCGCGCTCAGCGGCACGTTTTTCGGCAACCCGCTCACTTATGTTCCGATCGGGGTGATCTGCCTTCAGACCGGGCATTTCCTGCTGGGTACCGAATACGAAGAAGGCGACACACAAGGGCTGATGGGCAAATTCGCCAGCGCCATAGGGGATCTCAAGAACAATTTTCTGGCGTTGTTTACGGATCGCGTGGCCGACTGGCACGGGCTGTCGCAGTTCTACGATGACGTCTTCTATCCCTACATGATCGGTGGGATCATTCCGGGCGTCGTTGCGGGGGTGATCTGCTATTACCTCAGCCTGCCGCTGATCCTGACGTATCAGCAGCGCCGCCGCGCCAAGATCAAGGCGAAGTTCGAGGAAATCAAGCGTTTGGCCGAAGATTCGGCTGCCGTTTCTTCGGCAGAGCCTCTAGGCTCGGGCAAGAACATGCAAAAGGAATCGAGTGATGTCTGAGAACCATCTGCGTCTGGGTGTGAACATCGATCACGTGGCCACCGTGCGCAATGCGCGGGGTGGGGATTATCCAGATCCGCTGCGCGCTGCCAAATTGGCGGAAGAAGCGGGGGCGGATGGCATCACCGCGCACCTGCGCGAAGATCGGCGCCATATATCGGACGTCGATATCGACGGGCTGATGGAGGTTCTGTCGGTGCCGCTGAATTTTGAGATGGCCGCAACGCCCGAGATGCAGAAAATCGCCCTGCGCCACAAGCCTCACGCGGTCTGCATCGTGCCCGAAAAGCGCGAAGAGCGCACCACCGAAGGCGGGCTTGAAGTCGCGCGCGAGGAAAACAAGCTGGCGCATTTCATCGCGCCTCTGCGTGAGGCTGGCTGCCGCGTGTCGATCTTCATTGCCGCCGATCAGCGTCAGATCGAAGCTGCGCATCGCATCGGTGCCGAAGTGATCGAGCTGCACACCGGCGCCTATTGCGACGCCCATGCTGAAGGTCGCATGGAAGATGCCGAACGCGAGCTTGAGTCGCTGCGCCAGATGTCCACCTTCGCCCATTCGCTGGGGCTCGAGGTTCATGCGGGCCATGGCCTGACCTATGACACCGTAAAACCGGTTGCCGCCTTCCCAGAAGTCAAAGAGCTGAATATCGGTCATTTCCTGATTGGCGAGGCGATTTTTCTGGGCCTGACCCCGGCCATTCAGGAAATGCGTCGCCTGATGGACGAGGCGCGCGCGTGATCACGCCCGGCTTTGTTGCCATCTGGCTGGCCTGGCTGATGGCTGGCGGCTCTCCGGGTCCTGCCACGATGGGCATTGCCGGAACCGCCATGAACGAAGGCCGCCGCGCCGGTCTGGTCTTTGCGCTGGGCATCTGTGCCGGGTCCGCCGCCTGGGGCATTGCCGCAGCACTTGGCTTGTCGGCGATCATGCTGGCCAATGTCTGGGTATTCGAGGTGATCCGATATGTCGGCGTGGCCTATCTGGGTTGGCTGGCCCTCAAGGCCCTGCGCCGCGCGATGACAGCGGATGAGGTCGCTTTGGGCAAACCGGCCACAGGTTCGCTGCCGACGATCTTCGCCAAAGGTGCCGCCATCCACCTGACGAACCCCAAGGCGATCCTCAGCTGGGGCTCGATCTATGCCATCGTCGCGCCCAATGATGCCAGCCTGTCGATGCTGCTGGGCTATTTCGCCATGCTCTATGCTGGATCGTTGATGATCTTCATCGGCTATGCGTTTCTGTTTTCCTCCGAGCGCATGGTCCGAACCTACCGTCGCGCCCGCCGCTGGTTCGACTTCGCCTTTGCCGGGTTCTTCGGGGTGGCGAGTTACAAGATTTTGACGGTGCGGTTGGGGTGATGAAACTTTGGACACCCGAACAGAAAACCTTGTTGTTTAACCGGGTTGGATACGTGGCGTTGTTCATGATTTTTCTTGTTTTGTCGGGAGGCTCAGGCTTTGCCGAAGAAAAATTGGGCCTGAAAGGTGTTTTTTTCTTTCCGCTCGATGCCTTGGTATTCCCAGTTATTATGGCATCGTTGGTCCAAACTCTTCTATGGTCTAAGCGGCTTACTCAAGCGACTCCAAACGCTACACTGTTGTACAACGCCACTTACATGGTTGGTCTGTCATTGTCGGTTTTATGGGCTGCTCAAATCTCAGTATTGGTTTACGGATTTAGGCATTGGCATAGAATTGACTTCTGGGACCTGATCCTGAAAAACGTCTTTTTACTTTTCTGGGCAGGGGTTGCCACAGCTATTTGTCGTGCTGTGTTGGGGCAAGCTATACAGACAAAGCAAACGCTTTTTTGGCGAAAAAAGAAACTGAGAAAATGATCCTCGGCATCGGCACAGACCTCGCAAACATCGACCGCATCCAGGGCACGCTCGACCGGTTCGGCGACCGCTTCCGCAACCGGGTCTTCACCGACACCGAACAGCGCAAGGCCGAACGCCGCGCCGATACTGCCGGAACCTATGCCAAGCGCTGGGCTGCGAAAGAGGCCTGTTCCAAGGCGCTGGGCACCGGTCTGCGGATGGGCATCGCGTGGAAGGACATGGCCGTCACCAATCTGCGCACCGGCCAACCGGTGATGCACGTGACCGGCTGGGCCGCCGAGCGCCTCAAGGAAATGACCCCCGACGGGCACGAGGCGACCATCCATGTCACCCTGACCGATGATCACCCCTGGGCGCAGGCTTTTGTGGTGATCGAGGCGCGTCCGGTTCAAGATCAGGCCGCGCAGCCTTGACTTGCCCCCATCCCCCCCGCATGTAGCAGCGAAGCCAAGCAAAGAACTGGAGCGAGCAGAATGGCCGAGGACGCCAAAACCGGAAATCCCGTCTGGGAGACGATCAAGACCATCGTCTACGCGCTGTTGATTGCCGGCGTGTTCCGCACCCTCTTCTTTCAACCGTTCTGGATCCCCTCGGGCTCGATGAAGCAGACGCTGCTGATCGGCGATTTCCTCTTCGTCAACAAGATGGCCTATGGCTATTCCTACGCATCCTGCCCCAGCCTGATCATCCCAAGCGTCGGCCTGAACGTGGATGCCGAAGATATCTGTGGCTGGATGCAGGGTGAAGACAATACCCGTATCTGGGGCGGTGATCCCGAACGTGGCGATGTCATCGTCTTTCGCCATCCGGTCACCGGACGTGATTATATCAAGCGCCTGATTGGGTTGCCGGGCGACCGGATCCAGGTCCGCAATGGCCAGATCATCCTCAATGGCACTCCGGTTCCTCAGCAGCCCGACGGCGTGTTTACCGAAATTGCCGAACCGCAAGGCCCGCAGCGCCTGCGCCCCCGCTGTGAAAACGGCCCTGTTGGAATAGGCGGCACCTGTGAAAAGTCGCGCCTGATCGAAACCCTGCCCAACGGTGTGTCCTATGACGTGCTGAATATCGGCAACCAGGCATCGGACAATACCGGCATCTATACCGTGCCCGAGGGCCATTATTTCTTCATGGGTGACAACCGTGACAATTCCAGCGACAGCCGTCTGCCGCAATCTGCCGGTGGTGTCGGATACGTGCCTTACGAAAACCTGATCGGTCGTGCCGACCGGATCATGTTCTCGTCCGCGGGCCGTTCGATGCTGTTCTTCTGGACATGGCGCGGTGATCGGTTCTTCAAGGCGGTCAATTGAAGCTCTCGGCTGAAATAAAGGCGTTCCAGCGGCGATTGGGGTATGAGTTCAAGAACCCCGAACTGCTGGTGCGCGCGCTGACCCATGGCTCGGTGTCTTCGTCCACCCGACCTGACAATCAGCGGCTGGAGTTTTTGGGAGACCGCGTTCTGGGCCTGGTCATGGCCACTGCGCTGCTTGAGGCCGACAAAAAGGCGTCCGAAGGTCAGTTGGCCCCACGGTTCAATGCACTGGTCCGCAAAGAGGCCTGCGCCGATGTAGCCCGCCAGATTGATCTGGGCGCGGTGCTGAAGCTCGGCCGGTCCGAAATGCTGTCCGGTGGCCGTCGCAAGCAAGCGCTGCTGGGCGACGCGATGGAGGCCGTGATCGCCGCCATCTATCGCGATGCCGGGTTCGAGGCTGCCCGCGATGTCATCCTGGCGCTTTGGGGGGACCGCATCCACAAGGTCGAGGCAGATGCGCGTGACGCCAAGACCTCTTTGCAGGAATGGGCGCAGGCGCGTGGGCAAAAGCCTCCCTCATACGTCGAGGTTAAACGCAGTGGCCCGGACCACGCCCCGATCTTCACCATTGCGGCCCGTCTTCAGGACGGCACCGAGGCGCAGGCCACCGCGGGATCCAAACGTCAGGCCGAACAGGCGGCGGCGAAAGCTCTGCTGGAACAGCTCAGCCCGGCCGGGTCTTCCTAGGTACATGCGGCTCAGACCAGCCCGGAAATCGGACGCCGCCAGCCTGGCGGCGCTGTCGATCGAAGTCTGGATCAGCACCTATCTGCGCCATGGCGTGAGCGCCTTCTTCGCCGAGTTCGCACTGTCCGAGTTCACCGCTGCACGGTTCGAAGCGCTGCTTGAAGAAGGCAAGGACCTTCTGATTGTTTCGGAAAACCGCGATGGCATAGATGGGTACATTCGGTTGGCAGAGGGCCGTCCCGCCCCGATCGACGGGCTGTCCGATCTTGAGATCGTGACCTTTTACGTGCAGCCGCGTCACCACGGAAAGGGCATCGGGTCAGCTTTGTTGCAGGTGGCCATCGACCATTGCCGCAACAAAGGCCGCACCGAAATTTGGCTGACGACCAATTCCGAAAACGCTCCGGCCATCGATTTCTACCTGTCCAAAGGTTTCCGTCAGGTCGGCGTCACGGATTTCCGTATCGCGAACCAAGTCTATCCGAACCACGTTCTAGCGTTGAACCTGCCACCACTGGGCTAGCGTCAAATCACCCGGATGAACCCGGTCAGCCCGGTTTTCTGGTGTTCGATCACGTGGCAATGAAACGCCCAGTCGCCGGGATTGTCCGCGACCAGCGCGATGTCGACGGTCTCGTCTTTCAGCAAAAGCATGGTATCAGACAGCAACGGTGGCAGTTTGCGCAGGTTCGACGTTAGCGGAACGAAGGCCAGCCCGTGCAGGTGGATCGGGTGCAGATTGGGCGATTCATTGCGCAGTCGCAGAACATAGCTCTTGCCCCGTTGCAGAACGGCCAGCGGCCCGGTTCCCTGCGCCGCATCGCCCGGCCAGGGCGTGCGGTTGATCGACCAGAAACTATAGCCCAAAGACCCGCAGAACCCGTCATTCGGGGCGCCGCCTTCCGGAGTCCAGCCGAACACGAACTTATGCAACTCGGCCTGATCAAGATCGGGGCGCGGGACAGGGTTTGCCCGCAACGGGCGCAGCTCTCGCAGGTCTCGCGCGATGGAGTGTCCCGTGGCTCGCAACCGGACCATGGCGCGGTGTTTCTGCCCGGGAAACTTTGCCAACAGCAGGGCTGATTGCCCTTCGTCGTCCGGCATCCGAACGGCCAAATCCACCCGTTGACCCGGGGCCAGCAAGAGCGGTTCGTCCGCCGTTGGCACCGGCAGATCGATCTCGACCGGATGTCCGTCCCATGCGATGATACGGGTCTCGGCCCCTTCGGGATGCAAGTTGTAGATACGGGTCGTGTCCGTGTTGACCACCCGTACGCGCACCAGGCTGCCTGCGGCGTGGTCATATACTGCCTCGCTCTGCCAATTGGCGGTCTGCACGTTGCCGAACGTGCCGGCCCGCGCCGCGCCGCGGGCGGTATAGGCCGGCAGAAACGCATCGTCTTCGTCCAGCCGGAAATCCCGCAGATTGATCACCTGTTCGCTGTCGAATCCCGGGTCTTCCGGTTCGGCAATCACCATCACACCGGTCAGCCCACGGGCCATCTGGTCCATCGTCATGCAATGGGGATGATACCAATACGTGCCCGCATCCGGCGGCGTGAGTTCATAGGTAAAGCTGTCGTTTTCGCCGATGGGCATCTGGGTCAGATAGGGCACACCGTCCATTTCGTTGCGGATGCGCAGCCCGTGCCAATGCATCGCAGTATAATCGGGCAGGGTATTGCGCACCGTCAAACGCAGTGTTTCGCCCTGGCGCCCGTAAAGAACCGGCGGCGGCGCATCCGGTGACAGGCTGACCATCCCCGTGGTCCGCTGACCGCGCAACCGATAGCTGGCAGGTTGTACCACCAGTTCCTGAACGGGATCGCTGGCCGCCAGAGACAACCCTCCCAAACCCAAAGCACCGGCAGCGGCGCTGCTTCCAAGAAGAAACTCGCGACGTTTCATGAAAACCTCACTGAACGGATCTGATGCCGGGCTGGGATTGGCTGGGCGTCCGCGTCCATCTGACACCTCAAACGCAAGGCCGCAATGCGACAAATCCCTCTGGTCCGCCGGACCTTTCTGCTATAGGGGTGCGCACCTGCAAACAGGATCGCCAGACTCATGACCACACGCGCCGGATTTATCGCCCTGATCGGAGAGCCCAATGCGGGCAAGTCCACCCTGCTGAACCGCATGGTCGGGGCCAAGGTGTCGATCGTGACGCATAAGGTGCAGACCACCCGCGCGCGTATCCGCGGCGTGGCGATGGAGGGCGACGCGCAGCTGGTTTTCGTCGACACGCCCGGCCTGTTCAAACCCCGCCGCCGCCTGGATCGCGCCATGGTCGCCGCCGCATGGGGCGGGGCTGCGGATGCCGACATCGTTGTGCTTATGGTCGAGGCGCATCGTGGCATCACTGAAGGTGTCGAGCGCATCCTCGAAGGTCTGGAAGAGATCGGGCAAGGCCGCACGATCGCGTTGGCGATCAACAAGATCGACAAGGTGCCGTCCGAGAAGCTGCTGGCGCTGACCAGTGACCTGAACGCGCGTTACCCGTTTGCCGAAACCTTCATGATCTCTGCTGAAAAGGGACACGGCGTCGAGGACCTGCGCAAATGGCTGGCCTCGGAACTGCCCGAAGGCCCGTGGTTGTATCCCGAAGACCAGATCGCCGATCTGCCCCTGCGCATGATCGCCGCGGAAATGACGCGCGAGAAGCTGACCCTGCGCCTGCATCAGGAATTGCCCTATCAACTGACCGTCGAGACCGAAAACTGGGAAGAGCGCACAGACGGCTCTGCCAAGATCGATCAGGTCATCTATGTCATGCGCGACGGCCACAAAGGCATCGTGCTGGGCAAAAAGGGTGAGACGATCAAAGCCGTCAGCCAGGCCGCGCGCGCCGAGCTGGAAGAGTTCCTCGACCGCAGGATCCACCTGTTCCTGCAAGTGAAGGTCCGGCCCAATTGGCTGGAAGAATCCGAGCGGTATTCGGAAATGGGGCTGGATTTCAAAGACGGAAACGCATGACGCGGCTGACGGCGGAATTCTGGGTTCACGCCTATCTGGCGCGGCTGCGATTTCAGGATATCCCGGCCTATGTGGTGGCCCATGGCGATGACACCGCAGGCGCAGTTCTGGTCAAGCTGAACACACTGGACGGGCGGGCCGTTGCCTTTCAACGCAGCTTTGATCTGGTGAGTGGCGAACGGAAATGGGTCGAACTCTCGTCCGGCCTTGAAGGTGACGTGGACCAGGCCATTCAGCGCCAACGCAGCTTTGACCCCGACCTCTGGGTGATCGAGGTCGAAGACCGGCAGGGGCGGCACCTGCTGGGCGAAGAAGGGCTGGAGTGACCAGTACTGAAGGGTCTTTGACGCAGAGACCAAAATGACTATTTTACCCCGGCAATTATACTGGCAGGGCTGGCTTGCCCTGTGGACAGGCGCAACCAAGAGGTGCTTTCGTGGCTGAAACGCTTGCTGAGAAACTGGAAAAATCGGAACTCGGCCACTGGATGCAGCGGTTCGAAAGCTTCATGGTCTTTGTCGGGGTTGTCGGTCCTTTTGCCACGCTTCCGCAACTGGTCAAGCTCTACTTTACCCATTCAGAACACGCTACTGGTCAGTCGCTTCTGTCCTGGTCGCTTTATGCCGGGCTGTCCTTCCTGTGGTTTGCATATGGTCTGGTGGTGGGCAAGTTGCCCATCTATGTGGGCAACGGTATCTCGATGGTGCTGAACCTGCTGATGGTCATAGGAATTCTGGTTCATGCGGGTGTGACGTTCTGAACTTCACGCTGGCTTGGGTCTTTCTTGTTCGCGGTCGCAGACGATGCTCGGGTCCATCAATCCGCGTCGCCAAAATAGACAAAGCTCATCTTGTTCCCGTCAGGGTCGCGTGCGTAGGCACCAAAAAAGTTCGGGCCATATTGGGGGCGGTCCCCCGGATCACCTTCGTTTGTTCCGCCATTTGCAAGCGCGGTCGCGTGCGCATCACGCACTTCCTCTGTGCTTTGGCACAACAGGCCAACCATGTTTCCGTTGCCGATCGTCGCGTCTTTTTTGTCGAACGGTGTCGCGACCCATATGCATCCGCCGCCGCGCAGCTCATAGCATACAGCATGCGGCATATACTCGGCGACGACCTTTCCGCCGATCCGGGGCAAAACCGCGTCGTAATAGCTGCGTGCCTTGGCAACGTCGTTGGAACCGATCATGACGTAATTAAGAGACATTTTGGGAATCCCATTTTAGAACATAAGTAGAACATTATGGCCTGAACGGGATTTAAGCAACGCTTTCTTTTGCACGCATCTGGCGGTGCCCCGGACGGCAGACGGGGGTTCCATCGGGCCAAGGGGCAGCAGGCGCGTTCTGCCGGGGCGCATAGGTGGTCTGAAGACTGGCGGCGGGTTCATGTTGAGGCACAACGGAATCCACCGTGGTCAGGTCTGGTCGCTATATCGTGCCGGACCGTTGCAATGAAATGCCGATACTCTGCACTTCAGTCTATGCATGTCTTGGGATCACGCGCCATGTCCGCCGTTCCACCCGTCTTCGTACTCGCCCAACACCCTGGACAGGTGCAGCAGAGACGCAGAAAAGCGTGCGTAGACATCCCTCGACAACATCGGCTTGTTGTCATCCAGCACCTGCACAAGTTCGACGACGGTCGACGCAAATGTCTCATAGACCTGCATGTCGGCCGCCGTTGGGTCCGGTGTCCAGATTTCGCGTTCGTCGTAATATGTGGCGGGTTTCGGTTCGTCATCGATCATGGTACGGCCCCTTCTGTTGATGCGCAGTTGGGGGTCGAAAAAACGCGTACAAGCCGGGTGGCGCGAAGTCACAAAACTATGGCGGCTTCGGAAATGAACGCGCGCTGAAAAGGGGTTGAAGCACTTCCGCTCTTGCGTGCAAACGTCGCTTGGGATTTTCTGCGAACCAACCAAAGCAGCAACAGGGTCAGGTTTTGGACTGGCGCGATCATGGAATACTCCTGACATTACGCCGCCATGGTGAAACAGCGGCGATCATCGAGGTCTTTACCGAAGGCCACGGGCGTCACGCCGGTGTGGTGCGTGGCGGGACCAGCCGCAAGATCGCGCCGATCCTGCAACCTGGGGCGCAACTGGACGTGCTGTGGCGCGCGCGGCTGGAAGAACATATCGGCACCTTTCAGGTCGAACCCCTGCGGTCCCGCGCGGCAGCCGCGTTTTCAGGGCGGCTAGCACTGTCCGGGCTGAACGCGGTCGTTTCGCTGTTGTCCTTTTGTCTGCCCGAACGGGAACCACACCCCGCGCTTTATTCCCGGACGGAACAGTTGATGGATCTGTTGGGGCAAGATGAAGTCTGGCCTCTGGCCTATCTGCGATGGGAGCTCGCGTTGCTTGACGAGCTTGGCTTTGGCCTTGATCTGACAGCCTGCGCCGTGACCGGTGTGACCGAAGGATTGATCTATGTATCCCCCAAAACAGGCCGGTCCGTCAGCGCCAATGGCGCCGGGGAATGGGCGGACAAGCTGTTGCCGCTGCCGCCTTGTCTGCGAGGTGAAGGCACTGCGCCCGATGCCGAGGTCGCAGAGGCCCTGCGCACGACCGGATATTTTCTGGAGCACCGCGTTGCTCCGTCTTTGGGGCATAATTCGCTGCCCGAAGCGCGGGCCCGGTTCGTGGATCAGGTCACTCGGCGGCTGTGAACACCATCTCGTGCCCGTCCTCATTGCGCAGGATCAGCACATTGCCTGACACCTCGGATTGGGTCATGGCCATGAGGGCGGCAAAGTAGAACCCTTCCGCTTCGAGCCCCGCGCAGGCGGCGCGCGTCGCGTTGAGGTTCTGAACCTCGAACCACGGGTAGGGCGCGTTGAGTGTTCCGTCATAGCTGTTGCACGGAGCGTTCCCGGCAATCCTGCCTTCTTCGGGAAACCGCAGCAGAGCGCTCTCCTCATAGGGCTGACCATCGATCTCCCTCAGCACCCAAGTCTGGTCCGCCGCACCATAGGCGGCGACGGTTTCGTCCTTGTTGCATTGGAACAGTGCCAACAAGGGCAGGGTCAGGATCAGGCGAGTCATGGCTGGGTCTTAGCGCATAGAGGATGTCGTTGGAACCGGATCAGTAGGTAGGAGACCCGTTCAGCAGTTGCGCACGCACTTCCTGCCGGGGTTTCCAGTTATAGCGCGTATCTTCACGCACCGGCGCCCAGAACAACGCGCCACTGTTGCGCCAGGGATCAAGGATGATGCCGTCATACATCGAATCCCCCTTGGCGCTGATCAATGCCGAATGGTGGATGATGCGAAAAGACGTCGGCGGCGACGTGGCCCAGTGCAGATCCAATGTTCGGAAGTTTTCCTGCCGCAGCCGCTTGGTCATGGCTTCTGCCCAATCGTTGCACAGCCCCTTTTCGCGGAACCCGTTGATGACCTTGGCGTTGTGGATGATGGCGGGGTCGGTGACATTCCAATCCCGCGCCAACTGCTGCGAGTAGGAATAGGCGATGGTGGCCGCCCTCTGAGCCTCAGCCGGATCGACATCCGGCCCGAGCATTCGGATCGACCGGGCAAGCGCTTCGACATCGCTCTGATCGGCTGTTGGCGCAGGGGTGGTGCAGCCCGCAAGAACGAGCACAGCCAGAGTGGCGCAAAGTGCAAAGAAGGATCGGGTCATGCGATGTACCAGGTGCTGATCGGGTTTCGGTCGGGTCAATCTGACGCTCTAACGGCGAATGGGCCGGGATCAAAGGGGAAGTTTGGATTGCTGCGGACACGGTTCGCCGTTGCCCTGCCGGTCAGAGATGCAGAAATGGTGAGTACAAAACGGAAGGTCTGCGGGTAGAAGGCGTACAAAACCACATAAAATCAAGAAAAAGACCCGGCGCAATGGCCGGGTCAGTTGGGGAAACGGGCGCCGGTTCCGGTCACCCGAGCAGACGTCGTGCGATGACCTGTGCCTGAATCTCGGCCGCCCCTTCGAAAATGTTGAGAATGCGCGCGTCGCACAGAACGCGGCTGATCTTGTATTCCAGTGCAAAGCCGTTCCCGCCGTGGATTTGCAACCCGTTATCGGCGGCTGCCCAGGCCACACGGGCACCCAGCAGCTTGGCCATGCCCGCCTCAAGATCACAGCGTTGGCCGTGGTCTTTTTCCCACGCGCTGAAATAGGTCAGCTGGCGCGCGATCATGATCTCGACCGCCATCATTGCCAACTTGCCCGAGACACGCGGGAAGTTGATCAGCGATTTGCCGAATTGCTTGCGGTCGATGGCATATTGCATGGCGATATCCAGCGCGCTTTGCGCCACGCCGATGGCGCGCGCGGCGGTCTGGATGCGGGCACTTTCAAAGGTTTCCATCAGCTGTTTGAAACCCTTGCCTTCTTCACCGCCCAGCAGGTTTTCACCCTTGACGTGGAAGCCATCAAAGCCCAGCTCGTATTCCTTCATGCCGCGGTATCCCAGAACCTCGATCTCACCACCGGTCATGCCGGGGGTGGGGAAGGGATTGTCGTCCGTGCCCGGTGTCTTTTCCGCCAGGAACATGGACAGGCCGCGGTGATCGGTGCTGTCGGGATCGGTCCGCGCCAGCAAGGTCATGACATGGGTCCGCGCGGCGTGGGTGATCCAGGTTTTGTTGCCGGTGATCTGGTAATCACCGTTCTCGTCCTTTACGGCACGGGTGCGCAGGCTGCCAAGATCCGAGCCGGTGTTGGGTTCAGTGAAGACAGCCGTCGGCAGAATTTCGGCGCTGGCCAGTTTTGGCAGCCAGTTGGCCTTTTGCTCGTCCGTGCCGCCGGCGATGATCAACTCGGCCGCGATTTCCGAACGGGTGCCAAGCGAGCCGACGCCAATATAGCCACGCGACAGTTCTTCGGAAACGACGCACATGGATGCTTTGGACAGTCCGAAACCGCCAAACTCTTCCGGGATGGTCAGCCCGAAAACGCCCATTTCCGCCAGTTCTTCGATGATTTCCAGCGGGATCAGCTCATCCTTGAGGTGCCATTCATGGGCGTACGGTTCGACCTTTTCCTGCGCATAGCGGCGGAACTGGTCGCGGATCATTTCAAGTTCTTCGTCCAGGCCCGACGCGCCGAACATTGTGGCGCCGGCCTGATCCTGCATCAGCTCGACCAAACGGCTGCGTGCGGCTTGTGAATTCGCCTGCGCCATCAAGGTCTGTACTTCGGACGACTGAAAGCCCGACAGCGCATCCCAGCCGAGACCCATATCCTGAAGGCGCACGACCTCGCCCTGGTTCATCGGGATGCCACCAGCGACCTGATGCAGGTACTCGCCAAAGGCGATCTGGTGAAGCAACTGCTCGAGTTCGCCGAACTTGCCTTCGGCCTGAAGTGCTTCGGCCCAGCGCTGCATCTGTCGCAGCGACTGATTATACGTGGCCAGCCATGCCAGTCCATGCGCGGCGGTCTGGTTTGCCTCGATCAAAGCACCAGAGATACGGCCATCCGCCGAGACCATGCTGCGCACGGATTCGCGGGCTTTTTCAAAAACGGCTGCTACCGCGGGTACGGCAGCCCGGGTCAAGTTCAGAAGATCGGGCAAAACTGCAGCAGTTGTCATCTCGGTCATATCCTGTCCGTCGTGGGCCATAAATCGCGTCCTTTCCTCGGTCGTCTGGTCATATCATGCTGCACGTGCAGCGCAACAAAAATACTTATTACGCTGCGAAAAAGTTCAAATATTACTCCAACATTTTTGCAATGCAGAAGAAAATCCAGATGATATCTAGGGGACATGACCCTGTTTTCCATTCTTTCCCCGCAGGAACTGCTGATGGCCATGGCAATCGCGTTTGCCTCTGGATGGGTCAAAGGCATGGTTGGTTTCGCAATGCCCATGATTTTGGTATCGGGGTTGAATTCATTCCTGCCGCCGGATCTGGCCTTGGCGGGACTTATCCTGCCCACGCTGGTGACCAATGGGCAGCAGGCCCTTCGCGGTGGCCGTGTCGCCGCGGTCGCCTCGATTCGGCGGTTTCGGGTTTTCCTTGTTGTCGGCGGTCTTCTTCTGCTGCTGAGCGCGCAGTTGGTCGCTTTGATCCCGGGGTCTGTCTTTCTGGTTCTGATGGGCGGTTTCGTGTCGGTTTTTGCGCTGTTGCAGGTTCTTGGGTTCAGGATGACGCTGAGCCAACCGTCGACCGCAGTCGAGGCCGTGGTAGGTGGCGTGGCGGGGTTTGTCGGCGGCATGTCAGGAGTTTGGGGGCCTCCGACAGTCGCCTATCTGACGGCGCTGAACACCCCCAAGACCGAACAGATCCGAATTCAGGGCGTTATCTATGGTTTGGGGGCGGTTTTGCTGCTGGCCGCACATCTTGGCTCAGGCATCCTGCATGCAGAAACACTTCAGTTTTCCACAGTTCTGATCGTTCCGGCCGTGGCCGGGATGTGGATCGGCATGAAATTGCAGGACCGTATTGATCAGGCAAGCTTTCGCAAAGCGACCTTGTTGGTATTGCTGATTGCGGGCCTGAATCTGCTGCGACGCGGATTGGTGGGGTAACACGTCAACTCGGCCGCTTGTCGGCGAGCCGAAAAGCAAAATACAGGCCCAGCATCAGGAAGAACAGACCCGAGATATCGCCGATCAGGAATGCGATATATTCCACCGTCGCGCTGCCAAAAGCCAGATTGGTCAATCCGGAGACAAGGAAGGATGTCACGATTCCGACGCCCATCACACATATCCAACAGGGTTTGCGATCAGGACGGGGAAACAGATCCCACCCGATTGCTTTGAGAAGATAGAAAACGGTCGGGACCGTCAGAACCGCAATCGCCATGGCCATCAGGCGGCTGGGCAGGAACACATCCGTTCCACCCAAATAGGCAAAAACGATGAACACGCCGGGCAATAATGCGAAAACGGCGCGCCACCCCAACAGCCAGGCTGTCAGAACCCGCACGCCATGCGGCAGAAACAACAGGCTCGCGCGGCTTGGGTATTCCGGGAAAAACACGTTCTGCAACGGCATCAGGACGGCGAATGTAAGGAACGACGCCAGCACATAGGCCAAAGAGGCCAAAAGCGTTTCAGTAGCCCACCCGCGCAAAGTTATCACGGCTTCTTGCGCGGGTGGATCGCATCATTTGGGTGCATGAACGATGTACCGTCCCCGGTTGGCGCTGCCGCTTTGAGAAAGATAGCCTTTTTCGACCAGCGATTTCAGCGCGCGAAAGAATGTTGGGCGCGAAACACTTTGAACCAACGTGTGCTCGATCAAACCGAATGTGCGCACCTCCTGATCGGATTTGGAAAGCTCTTCGGCGGCATAGTAGATGTCGCGTTCAACCGGAGATAGTTTCTCCAAGCCTAATGTACGCTCCATGCTTTGCATCAGCTTGCGCAGTTCGGTGAGTTTCGAGATCTCAGTCATAATGTTACCTATCGTTGCCGTGCCATTTGCCGCCTAATTGCGACTGTTTGAGCCATGCTGAATGACGCGCAAGTCAGCAAGTCTCGTATTGACACTCATCCCCTCTCGCTTAGACTAGGTGACTGATTAGGTTGCTCAATCCAGCGCTGTGAGTGTGCGCACATGAGCGACCCCCAATCTAATTTCAGTCAGTGCCCGGCGCAAAAGTGCCGGGTTTTTTCGTCTTAGCGATTATCAGGGCTAGCGCAAATTGCATTTTGAAACAACGCAATTGTATGTGCTTTTTGCGACAAACAACCTTAGCGAGAAGTACAGTGGGCGAAATAAAAAAGGGGCGCTGTGGCCCCTCTTCCTGTCTTATCCAATTGCAACGGCTTTGATGTCGTCGTCGATGAAGGGCAGATACTGTTCAAAGTTTTCGGCAAACATCTGCACCAGTTTTTCGGCCTGTTTGTCGAAGGCGGCCTGATCGTCCCAGGTACGGCGCGGGTCCAGCAGAACTTCGGCAACTCCCGGCACCGAGACCGGAACGTCAAAGCCGAAATTGGCATCCTTGCGGAATTCGGCGTCGCGCAGAGACCCTTCCAGAGCGGCGGTCAGCAAGGCGCGTGTCGCGCGGATCGGCATCCGGCTGCCCACGCCATAGGCGCCGCCGGTCCAGCCGGTATTCACAAGCCAGCAGGTCGCGCCGTGCTGGGCGATCTTGTCGCGCAGCAGGTTGCCGTATTCCTCAGGACGACGCGGCATGAACGGCGCGCCGAAACAGGTCGAGAATGTTGGCTGCGGCTCGGTGATGCCACGTTCGGTCCCGGCCACTTTTGACGTGAACCCTGACAGGAAGTGATACATGGCCTGGGCCGGCGTCAGCCGCGCGATCGGAGGCAGCACGCCGAAGGCGTCGCAGGTCAGCATGATGATGTTCTTCGGGTGACCACCCAGTGCGCTTTTGGATGCGTTCGAGATATACTCGAGCGGATAGGCGCAGCGCATGTTGGCGGTCAGCGAGTCATCGTCGAAATCCAGTTCCTTGGTTTCGGGGTCGAAGACCATGTTTTCGATCACGGTTCCGAACTTCGAAGTGGTGGCGTAGATTTCCGGCTCTGCCTCGGCATTCAGGTTGATGGTCTTGGCATAGCAACCGCCTTCGAAGTTGAAGGTACCGCGATCGGACCAGCCGTGCTCGTCATCCCCGATCAGAATGCGCGAAGGATCGGCGGACAAGGTGGTCTTTCCGGTGCCGGACAGGCCAAAGAACACGGCCGTATCGACCGGGTTGCCAACAGCATGGTTGGCCGAACAATGCATCGGCATCACGCCTTTTTCAGGAAGCATGTAGTTCAACAGGGTGAAAACGGACTTCTTGTTTTCACCGGCATATTCAGTGCCGCCGATCAGGATCAGTTTGCGGTCGAAGTTCATTGCAATCACGGTCTCGCTGCGGCAACCGTGCTTTGCCGGGTCGGCCTGAAAGCTGGGGCAGTTTATGACGGTGAAATCGGCCGTGAACTCATCCAGGTCTTCACGGTCCGGGCGACGCAGCAGGTGGCGGATGAACAGGTTGTGCCACGCCAGTTCGGTAATCATTCGAACATTGATTGCGTAAGCCGGGTCCGCGCCTCCGACGAGGTCCTGCACAAAATAATCGCGGCCCTTCATGTGGGCCAGCATGTCTTCGTACAGTGCGTCAAAGCCCTCGGGGCTCATTTCGGCATTGTTTTCCCACCAAATGGTGTCGGCAACGCTGTCGGTCTTGACCACGTGTTTGTCCTTGGGCGACCGGCCGGTGAACTTTCCTGTGGTAACCAGGAACGCTCCACCATTGCCAAGTGTGCCTTCGCCGCGCTTCAGCGCCTCTTCGATCAGCGCCGGTTCCATGAAGTTGTAATAGACATTGCCCAGACCCTCGATGCCCTGATCTTCGAGGCGGAATTGCGGGTTAACCCGTCCAGATGTCATGTGTGTCTTCTCCTGTGGCGGCGCGAAGGTCGTTGGCCGTTGCGCCTTTGGGGCAGTGAGCCGGGAAAACCGGCGGCTGAGCGCGTCTTATCACGGTCGTTCATGGCATGAACAGGCGGGTTTGACGCAGTTAGCGCAACCAAGTCCGGGTTTAGCGCCATCAGAAATTCAATGTCGGAAAAGCGGGCAGATTTTTGCGGGCATCAAGGCAAATTTGCCGCAGACCTGCCGCAACAAAGGCATGATTCGCAGTTACGGATTGATTCGGCGTCTTAAAACCGCCAACAATGCCTTACAAATAAGCGAATTATTGCGCGAGTGAGCAGGAATAGGGGTGAGCCCGATGTCAAAGATTGCACTTGTGGATGACGATAGAAACATTCTGACGTCCGTATCCATGACCCTCGAAGCCGAAGGTTTCGAGGTTGAAACATATAATGATGGCCAGGCCGCGTTGGATGCGTTCAACAAGAAACTGCCGGACATGGCCGTTCTGGATATTAAGATGCCGCGGATGGACGGCATGGATCTGTTGCAACGGCTGCGTCAGAAGACGCAGATGCCGGTGATCTTCCTGACCTCGAAAGACGATGAGATCGACGAGGTACTGGGCCTGCGCATGGGCGCGGATGACTATGTAAAGAAGCCTTTTTCGCAGCGTTTACTGGTCGAACGCATTCGGGCCTTGCTGCGCCGCCAAGAGGCGACAAGCGGCGATGCGGTCGCATCCAACAGCAATGACACCAAAGTCATGGAACGCGGCGACCTGAGGATGGATCCGCTGCGCCATGCGGTCAGCTGGAAAGGCAATGATGTGTCCCTGACCGTGACCGAGTTCCTGCTGCTTCAGGCCCTGGCCCAACGTCCGGGATTCGTCAAAAGCCGCGACCAGTTGATGGATGTCGCCTATGATGATCAGGTCTATGTGGATGACCGGACGATCGACAGCCACATAAAGCGTCTGCGGAAAAAGATGCGCGCGGCTGATCCCGAGTTCTCGGCGATTGAGACCTTGTATGGTATCGGTTACCGGTACAACGAAGAATAGGCGCGGCCGCCTGCAAGAGGTAATGGGGTCTCGTGCGCGACACCGAACAAGCCAGCGAATTGCGCGACGGTGACGTCGTTCTTGGGGATGACTGGGTCATTCCCCAGGACCCCGAGTCAGCGGAGCTGAGGGAAAAGCGATCGCGGAGAAACCTGTTTTCGCTGCGTGGTTCGCCCCTGGCGCGCAAAATCATCACGTTCAACCTGATCGCTCTGGTGATCCTGGTCACCGGGTTGTTGTATCTGGACGACTCGCGAAAAGAGAAGGTTCAGCAGACCGCCCGCAATCTGCTGGGCGATGCGCAACTTGTCAGCAACGTTTTTGAAACCCAGTTGCGTCAGGGCGCACAGCAATCCGGGCAGAATGCCGGGAACCTGGACGTCAAGGATACCCTGTCTGGCCTCACCTTGCCCGAAGGGGGCGAGGTTTTTGTTTATGACGCCAGTGGCACGCTGATCGGCTGGACACGTGGTGCCCCGCAAGCCTCTGACATGCCGGTTCTTCTGCAATCCGAGGCCGAGATGCAGACCGGCAGTACGGTGATCAGCGACACGCTGAATGCCGTTTGGACGGGTTTGTCAAACCTGCTCAACTGGTCGACTGAAACCGAGGCACCGACGTTGGCGCAGCGTGTTCAGACCATTATTCCACAAGCGATTGCCGGTCAAAGTCAGGTGCAGGCGGTACAGGATGGCGCGGGTGAGACGGTCATCGTGGCTGCGGCACCAATTCTTTATCAGGATGTACCCGCCGGCGCGGTGGCGATTACCGGCCCGGCTGGTGAAATCGACGCGCTTGCCCGCCGCGAGCAGGAGCGCATTCTTCAGATGTTTGTCGTGGCGCTGCTGGTTTCCGTGGGCCTCAGCCTTGTCCTGGCCTCGACCATTGCCAACCCGCTGGCCGATCTGGCATCCGCGGCAGAGATGGGCAAAGACC
The DNA here is from genome assembly GCF_013033125.1 of Ruegeria sp. HKCCA4008. Lineage (NCBI taxonomy): Bacteria > Pseudomonadati > Pseudomonadota > Alphaproteobacteria > Rhodobacterales > Roseobacteraceae > Ruegeria > Ruegeria sp. HKCCA4008. The sequence goes on along the minus strand of NZ_WQDM01000003.1, from coordinate 350,502 downwards.
GGGGCACGGGTGTCAATCCCGGGCGTATCCGCATTCCCGACCTCAGCGCCCGTCCTGATGAAATTGGACGCCTCAGCCGCGCATTGCGGGGTATGGTGACCGCGCTCTACAACCGGATCGACGCAAACGAACAGTTTGCCGCCGATGTCGCCCATGAAATCAAAAACCCGCTGGCCAGCCTGCAATCCGCCGTGGGAACGCTGCGGATGGTCAAGCGCGAGGATCAGCGCGACAAGCTGCTGGACGTGATCGAGCATGACGTACGGCGTCTGGACCGGCTGGTCAGCGACATATCAAATGCGTCGCGTCTGGATGCGGAACTGGTCAAGGAAGAAGAGCAGCCCTTTGACCTGCTCAAGCTGCTGGGCAATCTCGGCCAGTATCTGGGTGAGGATGCGCGCTCCAAGGGCATCGATTACATTACGGATCTGCCCTCTGAGCCAATTGTGATCAACGGGCTGGAAGCGCGTCTTGCGCAGGTCTTTGTCAATCTGATCACCAACGCGATTTCGTTCTGCGAAGAAAATGACGCAATTCGCGTCTGGGTCCGGCAGCGGGACAACCGCGTGCTGGTGGTTGTCGAAGACACCGGCCCGGGGATTCCCGAACAGGCGCTTACCAAAGTGTTCAAGCGATTCTACTCGCAGCGTCCGGCGGAACATTTCGGCAATAATTCTGGCCTCGGCTTGGCGATCTCCAAGCAGATTGTCGAAGCCCATGGCGGGGTGATCTGGGCTGAGAACATCCGCCCGACAGAGGCAGATATCACATCGGATCCGCTGGGTGCCCGCTTTGTCGTGGGGTTGCCCGTCTAAATCCATGCATATTGATTCGTTGTCACTCGCGAAAGATCAGGGCAGCGCCTGTATTCATGCCTCCTGCGTTTCGATTGCCGGACGCGGGCTTTTGATCATCGGTGCTTCCGGCACAGGGAAGTCCGGGCTGGCGTTGCAAATGATGGCCTTCGGCGCGAAACTGGTCGCCGATGACCGCGTCAATTTGGAGATGCGGCAGAATCGGGTGATCGCTTCGGCCGTATCGCAGATCCGCGGCTTGATCGAGGCGCGCCAAATTGGCCTGATCAAAGCCGAACCCAGTGGTCCGGTTCCGCTGGATTACGTTGTGGATCTGGATCAGCCAGAGCCCGAGCGTCTGCCCGAACCTTTGACGGTTTCCGTGCTGAGGCAAACTGTTCCCTTGCTTCGGGGCGCGGGCGTGCCCAACTTGGCTGTAGCGATGATGCAGCTTCTAGGAAATGGGCGCGTAAACCCGGAATGGCCGAATTCATGACATCGCAAAGGCGGATCGTACTTGTCACGGGGCCCTCCGGGGCAGGAAGATCCACGGCCATTCATGTGCTGGAAGATCTGGGCTTTGAAGCCATCGACAATCTGCCGATGGGTCTTTTGTCGCGCTTGCTCGACAGTGCTGACAGCGACCGTCCCATGGCTTTGGGTATAGATGCCCGCAACCGGGATTTCTCGACGATCGGTTTCATAGAATTGGCTGAAAAGCTGGGCCGCTTGGCGCAGGTCGATCTGACGGTTCTGTACCTGGATTGCAGTGATGATGTTCTGGTGCGCAGGTTTTCAGAAACCCGAAGGCGGCATCCCGTCGCCAAGAATGCCAGCCCGGAAACCGGCGTTCAGCGCGAAAAAGAGCTGCTGGCGCCGATACGAGAGATTGCGGATACGCTGATCGACACCAGCCTTCTGAACGTGCATCAGCTGCGGGAAGAGGTCGAGCACTGGTTCGCCCCGCAAGGCGGGCGGCATCTGGCGGTTTCCATCGAATCCTTTTCTTACAAACGTGGCCTTCCGCGTGGATTGGACATGGTGTTCGATTGCAGATTTCTAGCGAATCCATACTGGCGCCCGGAATTTCGCGCAGCGGATGGTCGAAACCCTGACGTTGCGCACTATGTGCAATCAGACGCTAACTACTTACCGTTTTTTGAACGTGTGCTGGACTTGCTGACCCTGTTGCTGCCGGCCTTTCGGGCCGAGGGCAAAGCGCATCTTTCCGTGGCGTTTGGGTGCACAGGGGGCCAGCACAGATCAGTTGCCCTGGCAGAGGCCGTTGCAAAGGCCCTTGCGGAAGATGGGCAGCAGGTGGCAATTAGGCATCGCGAGATGGAACGTCGGTCGTTGAATGTGAGGTCGGATTGATCGGAATTGTGATCGTTGCACATGGTGGGTTGGCTCAGGAATACCTGGCCGCCACACAACACGTGGTCGGACCACAGGCCAGCCTCGTGGCGGTCGCGATCGAGGCTGACCATGACCGGGACGAAAAACAGGCCGAAATCTGCCGTGCCGCTGACGAAGTGGACACTGGCGATGGTGTCGTTGTTGTCACCGACCTCTTTGGCGGAAGCCCCTCGAATCTCAGCCTGCGTGCCTGCGCGCCTCAGGACCGGCGTATTCTGTATGGGGCAAACCTGCCGATGCTGATCAAATTGGCCAAAAGTCGCCACTTGCCCATTGGTGATGCCGTCCGTCAGGCAATGGAGGCTGGACGGAAGTACATCAATGCGCAGAATGTGACATTGGATTAAAAACGGATTATTGAATATGACGAGCCGAAGCCTGAAAATTATCAATGAAAAGGGCCTGCATGCACGCGCCTCGGCAAAGCTGGTTGAGGTTGTAGAGGGGTTTGATGCACATGCTGAGGTGTCAAAAGACGGACTTTCTGCATCAGGCGACAGCATCATGGGCCTTTTGATGTTGGCAGCATCGCGCGGAACAACTATTGACGTCGAGACGTCCGGGCCGGATGCTGAGGCATTGGCAGAAGCTCTGGAAACGCTTGTGAACGACAAGTTCGGAGAGGGGTTCTAAGCCACCCCGCCGGGACAGGAAGAACGGGAAGACCAGGAATTGGCGGAAACGACGCACGAGACCAAGACAAACCCGGTGGTGGATGGGACCACAGATCAGGGTGAGATCTACGACCGTAGAACGCTGACCTATGCGAATTCATTCGACGATGCCTGGACAGCGACCGCCATTCGGGCCATCGAGTGGTGCACAGGCAAGCTGACCATTTTGCGCATGGTCAACAAGTTCGAAAAAAAGAACGAATACTATCGCGGCCAGCGGTTCTGGGGCGGTGCCCTCAAGACTATGGGAATCGACCTGACCACACCGCAGGAACAGATTGACCGCATTCCCAAGACCGGCCCGGTTGTCGTCGTCGCCAACCACCCGCACGGTATGGTCGATGGCATGATTCTGGCGGAACTGATCGGCCGGGTACGCAGCGATTACCGCATCCTGACCCGTTCAGTTCTGACGGGTCTGGACGAAGCGGCCACGTCATTCATGATTCCGGTTCCGTTTCCCCACGACCCCGAGGCGCAGGCCAAGATGCTGGAAATGCGCGGCAAAGCTATGGAGCATCTCAAAAACGGCGGCGTTGTGGCGCTGTTCCCATCCGGTGTTGTGATGTCCTCGGATGATTGGTTCGGGCCTGCGATCGAGCGGGAATGGAACGTGTTCACTGCCAAGATGATCCGCCGTTCCGGCGCGCGTGTGATCCCGATCTTCTTTCCGGGCTGCAATTCACGCTGGTATCAGATCGCCAACCGTGTCTCTGCAATTCTACGGCAGGGACTGTTGCTGCATGAGATCGTCCGATCCTGCAACAAACCCCAGTCGCCGGTGATCGGCGAACCGATTTCGGACCACGATATGGAGCTGCTGGAGCGCGACCCGCGCGGTTTCATGGCCTGGCTTAGAAACCACACCATGTCTTTGGGCAAGTCGGAACAGACCTGATCCGCGTCTTCATCTGGCCAAAAATATCCCGGGGGTGAGCCCGGACAAAGTCCGGGCGAGGGGGGCTGGCCCCCTTCAGCGTGTAGGTACCGGAACTTCGCCTCGGTAATCATAAAAACCGCGCTCGGTCTTGCGCCCCAGCCACCCGGCCTCGACATATTTCGTCAGGAGAGGGCAGGGACGATATTTGGTATCAGCCAACCCGTCATGCAGCACGTTCATGATCGCCAGACAGGTATCCAACCCGATGAAATCCGCCAATTCCAACGGGCCCATGGGATGATTCGCCCCAAGTTTCATGGACTGGTCGATGGATTGAACGTTCCCCACACCTTCATAGAGTGTGTAGACCGCCTCGTTGATCATGGGCATCAGGATCCGGTTCACGATAAAGGCCGGGAAGTCCTCGGCGCTGGCCGCCGTTTTGCCCAACCGATCCACCACCGCTTTGCAGGCGTTGAAGGTTTCTTCGTCCGTGGCGATGCCGCGGATCAATTCCACCAATTGCATAACAGGGACAGGGTTCATGAAATGAAAACCCATGAATCGTTCGGGCCGATCCGTGCGGCTTGCCAGACGGGTGATGGAAATCGAGGATGTATTTGACGTCAGAATCGTATGCGGCAGCAGGTGCGGTTGGAGGTCCTCGAAAATCGCCTGCTTAATCGTTTCCCGCTCGGTTGCTGCCTCGATAACCAGATCGGTTTGACCCAGTTTCGGCAGATCAAGAGTGGTCGTAATCCGTTTCAGCGCGGCCTTCATCGCCTCGTCGGTGATTTTGCCACGCGACGCCTGCCGCGCCAGGTTACCTTCGATCGTGGCAATGGCGTTTTCCAGAGCATCCTGGCTGACATCGTTCAGCAAGACGTCGTATCCCGCCAACGCCATAACATGGGCAATGCCGTTGCCCATTTGCCCCGCACCAATCACCCCGACCGATTTAACTTCCATGTTCAGCTGCCTTTGCCCTGTAGGATACCGCGACAGTATCGGCAGACCGGGGCAGGCGGCAAGAGGATCAAGGCGGTCAATTTCGCTTCAAATGCGCGCATTAGGAAAATCTCAATATCTATGACCACAAGATGGCGCCGGGTGAGAAAACGGGGGCTTGATATGAGCTTTCATCAGACAAACAGCGGTAGGGAGTCCGCCTGCCAATATGCCAATTCGAAACTTTGGTTCCGGGGTCCACCCGGCACGTTGGATCAGCCCTATGTGGCCTGTCTGGGAGGAGAGGAAACTTTCGGCAGATTCGTCGATTGCCCGTTTCCTGCCGTGCTCGAGAAGCGATTGAGAAAGCCATGCGCCAACTTCGGCAGCCTGTTTTGCGGAATCGAAGCGTTGTCCACTGATCCCGGGGTGCTGAATCTGGCCAATCAGTCAGACCTATGCGTGTTGCAAGTGCCCGATCTTCTGCGCCAATCGAACCGGTTTTACCGCGTACACCCGCGTCGCAACGATCGGTTTCTCGAACCCACCGCAGACTTGCTGGGGCTGTACCCGGATGTTGACTTCACGGAAATCCATTTTGTGCGCCATTTGTTGGAGCAGCTGAGCGCAACAGAAGACGCTCGATTCGAAGTCGTAGCGCAGGAATTGCGAGAGGTCTGGATACGCGCCACCGGGGACTTGATAGAACGGATCGAACCCGGCGTGGTTCTGCTTTGGCTGCATGTGCAGCGGCAAACCGGATCGCATGTCGACCATGTCGTGCCTGACGCCGCCATGATCGAACAGCTCCGCCCGCTCTGCGCTGATGTCGTCGAGGTTTCGGTCGCTGTATCCGCTCGATCGGATGCTCTCGAAGACGTAATGTTCGGGACGCTTCAGCAGCCAATTGCGGAACATATGATCGGCCCGTCCGCGCACCGAGAAATTGCAGAACACCTGCTGATCGCCTTGCGGAACCTGAACTGAAAAAGGCCCGCCTGTTGGCGGGCCTTTGCGGATCACTCCGGATATCCGGTTCAGCCGAGCTTTTCGGTCAGTTCCGGCACGGCCTGAAACAGGTCCGCGACCAGGCCGAAATCGGCGACCTGGAAGATCGGCGCCTCTTCGTCCTTGTTGATCGCCACGATGACCTTCGAGTCCTTCATGCCGGCCAGGTGCTGGATCGCGCCCGAAATACCGACGGCGACATACAGATCCGGGGCAACAACCTTGCCGGTCTGACCCACCTGCCAGTCGTTCGGTGCATAGCCCGAGTCAACGGCCGCACGCGACGCACCAACCGCGGCACCCAGCTTGTCGGCCAGCGTTTCGATCAGTTTGAAGTCTTCTTCCGAGCCGACACCACGGCCGCCCGAAACAACGACGCCAGCCGAGGTCAGCTCTGGACGGTCGCTTTCCGCCACCTTGTCCTCGACCCATTCCGACAGGCCGGGGTTTTCGCCGACCGACACGGTCTCGACCGCGGCCGAGCCGCCTTCGCCCGCCGCGTCAAAGCTGGCGGTCCGGATGGTGACGACTTTCTTGGCGTCGTTGGACTTGACGGTCTGGATCGCGTTGCCCGCGTAGATCGGGCGCTCGAAGGTCGAGCCGTCAACCACGCCGGAGGCATCCGAGATCACCATCACGTCCAGCAGGGCTGCAACGCGGGGCATCACGTTCTTGGCGTCGGTGGTGGCAGGCGCCACGATGTGCTCGTAGCCATCGGCCAGGCCCACGATCAGGGCTGCGGTCGATTCCGCCAGGCGGTGGCCCAGCGACGGGTCTTCGGCGACCAGCACCTTGGAGACACCGTCGATCTTGGCTGCGGCCTCACCGGCAGCAGCGGCAGACCCGCCTGCGGCCAGAACGGTTACGTCACCCAGCACTTTCGCGGCGGTCACGGCCTTTGCGGTCGCATCCATCGCCAGTTCGCCGTTGTTCACTTCGGCAAGCAGAAGTACAGCCATTACACAGCCCCCGCTTCTTTGAGTTTCTCGACCAGCTCGTCAACCGAGCCCACGATGATACCCGCCGCGCGTGCCGGCGGCTCTTCGGTCTTGACGATTTCCAGACGCGGGGTGACGTCGACGCCGTAATCGGCGGCGGTTTTTTCATCCAGCGGCTTCTTCTTCGCCTTCATGATGTTGGGCAGCGAGGCATAGCGCGGCTCGTTCAGGCGCAGGTCCACGGTAATGATGGCCGGCATCTTGACGCTGATGGTCTGCAACCCGCCATCGACCTCGCGGGTGACCTTGGCGGTGTCACCTTCGATGTCCAGCTCGGACGCAAAGGTGCCCTGGGACCAACCCAGCAGGGCCGACAGCATCTGGCCGGTGGCGTTCATGTCGTTGTCGATCGCCTGCTTGCCTGCCAGAACAATGCCTGGCTGCTCTTCCTCGACCACTTTGGCCAGGATCTTGGCAACGGCCAGAGGCTCGATATCGGTGTGTACATCGTCAGCCGCCACAACCAGGATTGCGCGGTCGGCACCCATGGCCAGCGCGGTGCGCAAGGTTTCCTGCGCCTGCTTTACGCCGATCGAAACAGCAACGACTTCGTCGGCCTTGCCGGCTTCTTTCAGGCGGATCGCTTCCTCTACTGCAATTTCGTCGAACGGGTTCATCGACATTTTGACATTGGCGAGATCAACACCGCTACCGTCCGCTTTCACGCGGACCTTCACATTGTAGTCAATCACGCGTTTGACAGGCACCAGTACCTTCATTGTAGCGCTTTCTCCTCAAAAAACGGTAAGCCGCGCAGGCGACTCCACCAATGCTCTCGACCGACTAGATAGCGCCTGCCGCAGTGGCACAACAGAGCAAAATCGTCACGTCATGGCGTCGGGACGTCGCGTTTTGCAATTTTTTTGCCAAGAGGCGAAAGAATATTACCCGCGACTCTGTATTTCGCGATCAGCGGTTCGCGCCCGGAACCCACAACACGTCGTCTTTGCCGTTTGCGTTTGCGCAGCGTGCTGCAACAAAGAACCAATCGCTGAGACGGTTGAGGTATTTGACCGCCACGTCGTTGACGGGCTCCATATTCGTCAGCTCGACCGCAAGCCGTTCCGCCCGACGCGAAACGGTCCGGCAAACGTGCAGATGTGCTGCCAGACGCGAGCCACCGGGCAGGATGAAGCTGCGCAGAGGTTCCAGCGTCACGTTCATTGCGTCGATCTCGGCTTCCAGCCGGTCGATCTGGGCAGGCACGATACGCAGGGGGGGATAATCGGCCTCGGCGTCTTTTTCCATGTCGGGGCGACAGAAGTCGGCACCCAGATCGAACAGGTCATTTTGAATGCGCGACAGCGCGGTTTCGACATCACCTTCGGCCTCGGTCCGTGCCACGCCGACAAAAGCGTTCAGTTCGTCCACGGTGCCATAGGCTGCGACGCGGCCCGAATATTTTGCCACGCGCTCTCCGTTGCCCAGAGCGGTTTTCCCGTCATCGCCAGTGCGTGTATAGATTTTGTTGAGTACGACCATTTATTGAACTCCCTGTCCGCGCAGATATACGAAAAGCACGATCAGCAACACGGCGATGAACTGAAAGAGAATGCGCAGGCGCATCATCTTGTTGCTTTTCTTGGCCGCTTCCATGCCGCCTTTGCCGAAATTCGCGATGCCTAAGGCCAGCACTACGACAACTGCCGCCATAGCCAGAAGCAGAATGACCATCACAAGGTCCATTTGAAGTCACCGTCCGGTTTTTTTCGATTACCACCCATCTAGCGTCAGGGCGTCGAAAAGCGAACGGGAAATATCGTCTCAGATATCCGAAAGGATTCGATCAGAGGCGTTTGTAGGCAGAATGCGGCGCAGTATCCCGGCGATATATGTCGGAGTGGTCACATAGTAACGTGGTTTGGGGCGTCGGGCCTCGACCGCATGGGCTAGCTTGTCCGTGACGGCAGAGGCGGGCAATTCAAATCGGTCTGGCCCACTGCTTTCATAAAGGCGCTTCAGTAACGAGCCTTCGTACTTCTCCCGAATGGCCGAGTTTTCCCAGTCGATGTATTTCTCGAACAATGGGATCGCCTTTTCCCGGAGTTTTGAGGTGATGGGGCCGGGCTCGATCAAGACGACGTGAATGTCGGTATCCCGAAGTTCCAGCCGCAGCGTGTCGGTAAGCCCTTCGATCGCGTATTTTGTGGCGACATATGCGCCGCGCCACGGGAAGGCGACAAGCCCCAGAACCGAGGAACACTGCACAATCCGGCCATGACCCTGTTCCCGCATGACGGGAATGACCTGTCGGGTCAGCTCGTGCCAGCCAAAGACATTGGTCTCAAATATATGGCGCAGGCCATCCGTCGGAACATCCTCGACCGCGCCGGGCAAGCCATGTGCGCCATTGTTGAAAAGGGCATCCAGCGAGCCGCCTGTAGCCTCGAGAACGTGGGACAAACCTGATGTAATGCTGTCTGCATCAGTGTAGTCGATTCTGGGGCTTTCAAAGCCTTGTGCGCGTAGGCGATCACAGTCGCGTTGCTGGCGGCAGGATGCAAAAACGCGCCAGCCTTTTGCACGCATACCGTGTGCCGCGTCCAGACCGATGCCTGACGAGCATCCCGTGATAAGAATCGATTTCTGCATATGCCTTCCGAGCCTGATCCCCGCCCATAGCTATGGCGGGGTTTGCGGCAGGGCAATGACACTTCGATGTCAGTTCGTTGTTTTCCGGACGAGTGATGCCGAAATCCACCCAACCTGTTGCCCCGGCAACACGCGCAGGCGCAACCAGCCGGTACCTGAATCCCCGAATACCTCAACCTGCTGGCCGATCCTGGCTTTGCCGATGATCGGATAGATCGTCCCCGGCCCATCACGCAGGTTCACGCGGGTTCCGGAAATTTCACGGATATCCTTGGCGGCCTCGACAGGGGCGGGCAGTTCAACCGTTGGCAGCTCGGCGTCGGTGGTGACTTGTTCGAGGGAAGCCAGACCCTGTTCCAGCGACGCAAGGGTCAGAGTGACGTTTTCATCAGCGAACAGTGATGGGTTTGCCTTCAGACCAGCTGCGACTTGCGACAACAATGCTTTGGTTTCTGCCTCGTCCAGCTCGGCCACGGGTTCAGTGACCGGTGCGACCGGCGCCGAGGGCTTTACCACAGCACGCGCGACCAAAGTTTCGGCGGGCGCGGATTCGATAGCTGGTTTCGAAGGCCTCGGGGCAATGGCAACACGCTCGGGCTCCGCTGTGCGGACCCCGCGCGGCTCAAAGTCAGGACCTCCGCTCATCACGTAAAAAGTCCAGCCGAGTGCGGCGAAAGTAACAAGTACAAGGCGCGTCATGGCGCATCCCCCAATTCAATCGTAACAACAAAATAGGCAGCAATCATTCAATTGTTGGAATGGTAGCATAATAGAAGGGCAGAGTCGAAAATTCGGGGAAAACACCGACTTGCCTCCCCCTGTTGCAAAAAGCCCGACTTGTCCCCAGTAAAATACGCGTTGCTTGCTTTACCAAGGCGTTCTTGCGTCGTATCACATCATATATGAACGATACGATCGACGACCCCAACATGGAGGCCCCCGACCACGGGGGTGAGGTTGCAGAACCGCTGCGCCGCGCGATAGGCGAGCGTTACCTGACCTATGCGCTGTCCACAATCATGCATCGCGCCCTGCCGGACGCGCGGGACGGATTGAAGCCGGTGCACAGGCGAATCCTCTATGCGATGAGAGAGCTGCGACTCAGTGCAACCGGAGGCTTTCGCAAGTCCGCCAAGATTTCCGGCGACGTGATGGGCAATTACCACCCGCATGGCGACGCCGCGATTTACGACGCAATGGCGCGCCTGGCGCAGGACTTCAACGTGCGTTACCCGCTGGTCGACGGGCAAGGGAATTTCGGGAATATCGACGGCGACAACCCGGCGGCCTCGCGATATACCGAGGCGCGGATGACCATCGTGGCCGAGGCGCTGCTGGAAGGTCTGAACGAAGACGCTGTGGATTTCCGCGACAACTATGATGGCACGCTGACTGAACCTGTGGTGCTGCCTGCGCAGTTTCCGAATCTTTTGGCCAACGGCGCCAGCGGTATCGCAGTCGGCATGGCCACCAACATCCCGCCGCACAACATCTCGGAGCTTTGCGACGCCTGCCTGCATCTGATCAAAACGCCGGACGCGCGGGATGATACGTTGCTGAACTATGTCCCCGGCCCGGATTTTCCGACCGGTGGCGTGATCGTCGAACCACCCGAGAACATCGCCCAGGCTTATCGCACCGGGCGCGGCTCATTCCGGCTGCGCTGCAAGTTCGAGGTCGAGGATCTGGGGCGCGGCCAGTGGCAGATCGTGGTCACCGAGATTCCCTATCAGGTTCAGAAATCCAAACTGATCGAAAAGATCGCGGAACTGATCCAGGCCAAGAAAGTCCCGATCCTCGCAGATGTGCGCGACGAATCCGCCGACGATATCCGTCTGATCCTCGAACCGCGTTCGAAAAACGTGGACCCCGAGGTGCTGATGGGCATGTTATACCGCAACTCGGACCTCGAGGTGCGGTTCAGCCTGAACATGAACGTGCTGATCGACGGGGTGACACCCAAGGTCTGTTCAATGAAGGAAGTGCTGCGCGCCTTCCTTGACCACCGGCAAGAGGTGCTGCTGCGCCGCTCGCGTCACCGCATGGCCAAGATCGACCACCGGTTGGAAGTGCTCGAAGGCTTTATCGTCGCCTTCCTGAACCTCGACCGTGTGATCGACATCATCCGCTATGACGACGACCCCAAGGCCGCGCTGATGCGCGAGGACTGGGGCATCGATCATGTCCGGGCGACCAGTGAGGCCGACTATGTCTCGCCCAAACCGGGCGAGGGCGAACTGTCCGAAGTTCAGGTCGACGCCATCCTCAACATGCGCCTGCGCTCCTTGCGCCGTCTGGAAGAGATGGAGCTGGTTCGCGAGCGTGACGCGCTGATGGAAGAGCGCGCCAATCTCGAAGATCTGCTGGCCGATCCCGCCCTACAATGGGCCAAGATTGCCGAGCAGTTGAAAGAGACGAAGAAGACCTTTGGCAAAGACTACGAAGGCGGCGCACGCCGCACCCGGTTTGCCGAGGCGGGGCAGGTCGAGGAAGTGCCGCTTGAGGCGATGATCGACAAGGAACCGATCACGGTCGTCTGCTCGCAGATGGGCTGGATTCGCGCCATGACCGGCCATATCGACCTGAAGCGCGAGTTGAAGTTCAAGGACGGCGACGGCCCGCGTTTCATCTTTCACGCGGAAACAACGGATCGTCTGCTGGTCTTTGCCTCGAATGGCCGATTCTATACCGTCAGCGCAGCGAACCTGCCCGGCGGGCGCGGCATGGGCGAGCCCTTGCGCCTGATGGTGGATCTGCCCAACGAGGCGCAGATCGTCGATATTCTGATCCACAAGCCAGGGCGCAAGCTGCTGGTGGCCTCGGACGCGGGCAACGGGTTCATCGTGCCCGAGGATGACGTGCTGGCGCAGACGCGCAACGGCAAACAGGTGCTGAACGTCAAGGGTGACGAGACCGCGATGATCTGCAAGCCGGTTGACGGAGACCACGTCGCCGTGGTGTCGCAAAACGGCAAGTTCCTGGTTTTCCCAACCCAGGAACTGCCCGAGATGACGCGCGGAAAAGGCGTGCGTTTGCAAAAGTACAATATGGCACGCGGCCGGCAGGGAACGCTCGAGCTGGATGGCGGATTGTCGGATGTAACGACCTTCAACTGGGAAGAGGGCCTGAAATGGTCCATGGGCGGCGACAAGACCCGACATGAGGCGGATATGACGCAATGGCTGGCAAAACGGGCCAGTGTCGGGAAAAAACCGCCCTATGGCTTCCCGCGCGACTATAAGTTTTCGTGATCGCGCTGCTGCGCGGGTGAATTTCCGCCGATACGGCTTTGCACAACCCGTATCGGTGCGCTAGATCAACAAAAAACAGGCCTATCGAGACGAGACATGTTGCGCATTCTGACGCTGATCACCGGACTGGCCCTGATGGCCGCTTGCACACAGACACAGGTGTATGAGCCGCCTGAATCCCTAGGAGAATTCAAGCTTCGTGTGAATTATGCCTTTGCGGACAAGGCCGTTCAGGGACCTGTATCGCGGGACGCCACACCTGACGAATGGACGAAGGCGATCCAGAACGCGGTTGATATTCGTCTGGGGCGTTACGAAGGCAAACAGGAATATGACCTTGGCATCAGCCTTGAGGGTTACATGCTGGCCCCGCCGGGGATCCCTGTGATCTACAACCCCAAAAGCACTGCGATTGTGTTGGTCAACGTCTATGACGTGAAGAAAAAAGAGTTTCTGGCCAAGGGTAAGCAATTCCAGGTGCTGGAAGACACCACCGGCGGAAGTGCCCTCAAAGGATCGGGGCATGAGCGCACAAAAGAAGAACAGATGAGCGGTCTGGCCCTCAAAATAGCCGACCGTGTCGAGGAATGGCTGGCTGAAGAGCACAAGGAAAATGGCTGGTTCGACCGGCGGCCGGACCTGATCCAGCCTCTGGAATCCGTCGAGGTCACGCAAAATCCAACGTGATCGGCGCATTTCCCTCAGGATGTGCTTGATTTTCCCCTTTGAACCAAATATCTCGCGCGCGCAGATGTAACCACGGGACCAAGGGTCCCCCAAATCGCAAAAGGGCGCCTGAGGAATGGCAAAGGAAAAGTTTGAGCGTACAAAACCGCACGTCAACATCGGCACGATTGGCCACGTTGACCACGGCAAGACCACGCTGACCGCAGCAATCACCAAGTATTTCGGTGACTTCAAAGCGTATGACCAGATTGACGGTGCGCCGGAAGAAAAAGCGCGCGGCATCACCATCTCGACCGCCCACGTGGAATACGAGACCGACAACCGCCACTATGCGCACGTTGACTGCCCCGGCCACGCCGACTACGTCAAGAACATGATCACCGGTGCGGCGCAGATGGACGGCGCGATCCTGGTTGTGAACGCCGCTGACGGCCCGATGCCGCAGACGCGCGAGCACATCCTGCTGGGCCGCCAGGTTGGCATCCCGAAGATGGTCGTGTTCCTGAACAAAGTTGACCAGGTTGACGACGAAGAGCTGCTGGAACTGGTTGAGATGGAAGTTCGCGAACTGCTGTCCAGCTACGACTACCCCGGCGACGATATCCCGATCATCGCAGGTTCGGCTCTGGCGGCGATGGAAGGCAACAACCCGGAAATCGGCGAGAACAAGATCCGCGAGTTGATGGCGGCTGTTGATGAGTATATCGACACCCCCGAGCGTGCCGTTGACCAGCCGTTCCTGATGCCGATCGAAGACGTGTTCTCGATCTCGGGCCGTGGTACCGTTGTGACCGGTCGTGTCGAGCGTGGCGTGATCAACGTTGGTGACGAGATTGAAATCGTCGGCATCCGCGACACTACCAAGACCACCTGCACCGGCGTTGAAATGTTCCGCAAGCTGCTGGACCGCGGTGAAGCGGGCGACAACATCGGCGCGCTGCTGCGTGGTGTTGACCGTGACGGCGTTGAGCGTGGCCAGGTTCTGTGCAAGCCGGGTTCGGTTACACCGCACACCAAGTTCGAAGCCGAAGCCTATATCCTGACCAAGGAAGAAGGCGGCCGTCACACCCCGTTCTTCGCGAACTACCGTCCGCAGTTCTACTTCCGTACGACGGACGTGACCGGCACCGTGACCCTGGCCGAAGGCACCGAGATGGTCATGCCCGGCGACAACGTGTCGTTCGGCGTTGAGCTGATCGCGCCGATCGCGATGGAAAACGGCCTGCGTTTCGCGATCCGCGAAGGCGGCCGCACCGTCGGTGCCGGCGTCGTGTCGAAAATCATCGAGTAATTCGCGCAAGCGAATGATCAGACGGAAAGGGCGCCCCGCGGGGCGCCCTTTTTCAGTTTCGGAAACGCACACCGAGATGTTACCCTTTTCCGTATTGAAACATTGCAATTCGAAAGAGGTTATAAGATGCACGTAACGGCACGTTCACTCTGTCTTGCCGCAGCAATCGCGTTTTCATCCACCTCGGCATCGTCCCAACAAATCGCGGATCGCATTTATCTTGGCGGTCCAATCGTCACGATGAATGACGAAGGCCCCTCCGCCGAAGCGGTTGCAGTCAAAGACGGGCGTATTCTGGCCGTCGGATCGCTGTCTGATCTATCTGCGTATCAAGGTGATGGAACGGAAACCTTCGATCTGAACGGACGCGCGATGCTGCCGGGCTTTGTGGACAGCCACGGGCATGTTGTCATGGGAGGTTTGCAGGCACTGTCAGCCAACCTTCTCGCGCCGCCGGATGGAGATGTCGTTGATATCGCAAGCCTGCAATCAACACTGTCCAACTGGGCCGCTGAGAATGCGGAAGCCGTTGAGCAGGTGAAAATGATCGTTGGCTTTGGTTACGACAACGCGCAGCTGAAAGAGCTGCGTCACCCGACACGGCAAGAACTGGATATGGTGTCCCAAGACTTGCCGGTCATCATCATTCATCAATCCGGGCATTTGGGGGTCGCAAATTCAAAAGCTCTGGAGTTGGCAGGTATCACCGCCACCTCAGAAGCACCTCCGGGCGGTGTGATTCAGCGCGATGAAGCTGGTGAGCCTAACGGCGTTCTGGAAGAATACGCGTTCTTTTCGGTTCTTGTTCCTATGCTTGGAAATCTGGGTGAGAAAGGCTTGGCGGCATTCGCGAAGGCCGGAACAGAGCTTTGGGCTAAGTTTGGATATACAACCGGACAAGAAGGCCGATCGTCCGGCGAGATTGTCGAGGTTCTCAGGAAAGTTGCTGCCGAAAAAGGGCTGCCCATCGACGTGGTCGCGTTTCCGGACGTTTTGGAAGCTCGGGAGTTCATCAGAGAAAACACATCCGCAGACTACGAGAACCGGGTCCGGGTTGGGGGTTGCAAGCTGACAATCGACGGTTCACCGCAGGGTTTCACAGCCTTGCGGGATCGACCCTATTACAATCCGGTTGGAAATTATGCCGCCGGGTATGCCGGATATGCGGCCATAACGATGGAGCAGCTTCAGGACGCGGTGAACTGGTGTTATGAGAACGGCTTCCAGATCCTTGTGCATTCCAACGGCGAAGGAGCATCCGATATGCTGATTGCGGCCCTTGAAGAAGCGCAGATCAAGTATGGCGACCCGGGCAACCGCCCCGTTCTGATACACGGCCAGTTTCTGAGGGAGGATCAGGTTGCCAGTTTCAAACGGCTTGGCGTGTTCCCGTCGCTTTTCCCGATGCACACGTTCTATTGGGGCGATTGGCACCGGGATCATACTGTGGGACCGGTCAATGCCGACAACATCTCACCCACGGGATGGCTGCGAGAAAGGGACATGATGTTCGGCACACATCACGATGCCCCGGTCGCGTTTCCCGACAGTATGCGGGTTCTTGCCGCGACGGTCACTCGCCGCACCCGTTCGGGCGACATATTGGGGCCGCATCAAAGGGTGGACGTCATGACTGCACTTAAGGCCATGACTATTTGGCCTGCGTGGCAGCATTTTGAGGAAAACGAGAAGGGGTCGATCGAAGTTGGAAAAGTTGCAGACTTTGTGATCTTGTCTGACGATCCTACGACGGTCGATCCAGAGACCCTAGCCGAGCTCAAAGTGCTTGTAACCGTCAAAGGTGATGAGGTTGTTTACGAAGCTGAAGAAGGTGTCAGAGAGGGAAAGATGCGTTTTTCTCCATTTTCCAGTGACCCAGTTATTGCGCATCTTTTTTTGCACGCGGTTTACCAAGGAATGAAGGTCGAAAGTCCATGGTTAACCAATGGCGTTTCTGGAGGTGAATAGAAGGTTTTCATTCTGGCATTTGCCTCTTGCAAAAACGCTCAGGTCGCTATAGTACGCGCGGGTTCTCAATAAGAACATCAAGGCGGGGTGATTCCCGCCTTTTGGGTTCGATGAGGGTTGGCGATGCGCGTCTGTCCTCCTCTCAACTCCAACGCCTGAATAAAAGGCTGTTAATATGCAAAGCCAAAACATCCGTATTCGGCTGAAGGCATTTGACTATCGCGTTCTGGATGCCAGCACGCAAGAGATCGTCAACACTGCCAAGCGGACCGGCGCGAACGTGCGCGGACCGATCCCGCTGCCGAACAAGATCGAGAAGTTCACGGTTCTCCGTGGCCCTCACGTTGACAAGAAATCCCGCGACCAGTTCGAGATCCGCACGCACAAGCGTCTTCTCGACATCGTTGATCCGACCCCCCAGACCGTTGACGCGCTGATGAAGCTCGACCTCGCTGCTGGTGTGGACGTCGAGATCAAGTTGCAGTCGTAATCGGAGGGTATGAGAATGCGCTCTGGTATTATCGCAAAAAAAGTTGGCATGACCCGCCTGTTCATGGAAGACGGCAAGCAGATCCCTGTGACCGTTCTTCACCTGGACAACCTGCAGGTCGTTGCACAGCGGACCGCTGACAAAGATGGCTACACTGCCGTTCAGCTGGGCGCCGGTGCTGCCAAGGCAAAACGCACCTCGAAAGCCATGCGCGGTCACTATGCCGCTGCCAAGGTCGAGCCCAAGCGTAAGCTGGCCGAGTTCCGCGTCTCCGAAGATGGCCTGATCGAAGTGGGTGCCGAGATTTCGGCAGAACACTTCCTGGAAGGTCAGAAGGTTGACGTTTCGGGCACCTCGATCGGTAAAGGCTTTGCCGGTGCGATGAAGCGCCACAACTTCGGTGGTCTGCGCGCCTCGCACGGTGTTTCGATCAGCCACCGTTCGCACGGTTCGACCGGTCAGTGTCAGGACCCGGGCAAGGTGTTCAAAGGCAAGAAGATGGCCGGTCACATGGGTGCTGCCCGTGTAACGACCCAGAACCTGGAAGTCGTCAAAACCGACGCCGAGCGTGGTCTGGTCTTCATCAAAGGCGCCGTTCCCGGACCGAAATCGGGCTGGGTCACCGTCAAGGACGCCGTGAAGAAGAAAGCACCGGAAGGCCTGCCTTTCCCGGCTGCTGTGAAATCGGCTGCATCTGATGCACCTGCGGAAGAAGCTCCCGCGGAAGGTGGTGAAGCATGAAACTTGATGTAATCAAACTGGACGGCGGCAAAGCCGGCGACATCGAGCTGAACGCCGATCTGTTCGGTCTCGAGCCGCGTGCAGACATCCTGCACCGTGTGGTCCGTTGGCAGCGCAACAACGCGCAGGCCGGCACCCACAAGGTCAAGACCCGCTCGGAAACCAGCTACTCGACCAAGAAGATCTATCGCCAGAAGGGTACCGGTGGCGCACGCCATGGTGACCGCAACGCGCCGATCTTCCGCAAGGGTGGTATCTACAAGGGCCCGACCCCTCGTTCGCACGGCCACGACCTGCCGAAGAAGTTCCGCAAGCTTGGCCTGCGCCACGCTCTGTCGGCAAAAGCCAAAGCAGGTGAACTGGTTGTGATCGAGAGCGCCGAAGCCGAAGGCAAGACCGCTGCTCTGGCCAAACAGGTTGCAAACCTGGGTTGGAAACGCGCTCTGGTCATCGACGGTGCGACCGTGAACGAAGGTTTCCTGAAGGCGTCGCGCAACATCGAAGGTCTGGATATCCTGCCGTCGATGGGTGCAAACGTTTATGACATCCTCAAGCGTGACACCCTGGTGCTCACCAAAGCGGCTGTCGAAGCACTGGAGGCTCGTCTGAAATGAGCGCGAAGGCAGAACACTACGACGTGATCCGCAAGCCGATCATCACTGAAAAGTCGACCATGGCGTCCGAAAACGGCGCGGTTGTCTTTGAAGTGGCGATCGACAGCAACAAGCCGCAGATCAAAGAGGCCGTTGAGGCACTGTTTGGTGTGAAGGTCAAAGCGGTGAACACCACCGTGACCAAAGGCAAGGTCAAGCGGTTCCGCGGCCAGTTGGGCCGTCGGAAAGACGTCAAAAAAGCATATGTGACCCTGGAAGAGGGGAACACCATCGACGTGACCACCGGTCTCTGATCGGACCCGTCGTTTAGAAAATCAGAACCCCCGCGCGAGCGGGGGTTTTTTTGTTTGGCACAGACTGTGTGCTCTGCGCCCTTAGCGGCTTCCTATTCAGCTTGCTTGCGCGCGGTTTCGATGAAGGCCTGCCAGCCATCCGACTTGCCAAAGGCGCGCATCTTTTCGTGCAGCAAGGGGCCGTAGATTTCCCACATACGTTTTCGCAGCTCTTTCCCCTTGTCGGTAATCTTCAGGACTTTCCCTCGCCGGTCACCGTCAAAGGACACATAAGTGATCAGTCCTTCTGCAACCAGGCGCCTGCTCAAATGGGACAGGTTCGATTGCTCGAATATGGTGTCCTGCGCCAGCTCGTAGGGGCGCAGTTGGCCGCCGTGCCGCTCGAGGGACCAAAGGATGTCGTACCATTTCAAAGGCGGAAGGCCAGCGTCTTTCAGGGCGGCACTGATTTCAAACTGGATGAGCCGTGTCGTCCGGTTCATTGCAACCCAGATGTCGGTTTCCAGCGATGTTGGCAGATCACTCTTCACAACTTCGTGTTCTCCTTGATTCCGATTGCGATTTCCTGCGCGTTCAATTAGATGAAAATTCATCTAATATCCAGCCCCTACCGGATGAAAAGAACTCAGCCATGAGCTTTAACTCTATGATCGCTGCCGTCGCCCTGACCGTTGCCGTGGCACCTGTCTATGCGCAGACCTACAAGACTGACCAGGGGCATACAGAAGTCCGCTTCAGCTGGAGCCATGCAGGGGTGTCCACCCAGCATGGCGAATTCACCAAAGTCGAAGGTGTACTGGATCTGAACGCGGATGATGTCGAGGCATCGACACTGAACGTGACGATCGACACAAACAGCTTGTCCTCGGGGTTTGGGCCTTTGGACGATCATCTGAAGTCGGCGGATTTTCTCGAGGTCGAAACCTATCCGGAAATCACTTTCGTCAGCACTGAAATTGAACGGACGGGCGACACCACGGCGGGTGTGACCGGCGACCTGACCATACATGGAGTTACCAAACCCGTGACTCTGACGGCCACGTTGACTCACCAAGGCCCGCACCCGCTGGGCGGTGCCATTGAATACTATCAAGGCGACTGGGTGGCGTTCTCGGCCGAAGCTGAGATTGACCATACGGAGTTTGGCGTCGGACCATTCTCGACCGGGCCGATCACCATCCTCATCGACACCGAGATGAAGGCTGACGGGTAAGAATGGTAAGTCAGCCCGCTGGCGCTACATTGAATGCTATGGCTGATTCAAAGAACACACAGCAGCAGGGAAAAAAGCAGCACACATTGCTACGACGCTTGCTGGGTGGTTTCGCGACCTCGGCGGTTCAAACCGAGGAGGTCGCTTTCGTCTCTGATCCAACAGCGGAACGTGAGCTGGTGCTGGAGAAAATGCGCGCGTTTAAAGGTGAGCCGTATTTCCAGATAGCCGATGAAAAGCTGGGGCTCTTGTCGGTATTTGATGATCTGAAATACGATCGGGCGGATGTAGACATGATCTCTCCGGCGATGCGTAAGCATGTTGTCAGCAAGCTTGGTCCATTGGGGTTTCGGCAGATTTCCGGCACGGTGCTGGAGCATGTGAAAGCCGACATGCGTGTACATATTCCAAAGTTCCACGCCCTCGGCGCGTCGCCCTTTGACATTACGCGCTACACAGACAAGCGCGCTCAGGACTATTGCCTGCTGACCCCCACACAGGTGGCTTGCCAGTTCATCGATCATTATGTGTTGGACGAAGCCGTGCAGCGGATCGAAGCGCTTGTTGAGAAGCACCCAATCAACCTGCTAAAGCTGGCGGATTATCTGGAAGGCAAACCCAAGCACCGTGCCTTTCGAGAAGTTCTCGGCCATATCAAGCTCAAACAGCGGATTGCAGTGGAGTCTGAACCACTCTGCCGCAGGCGGTCGTTGGGGTAGGGCGTCAGAAGGCCAGGGGTCAGGGAAACGTATGTTGCGGGAGCCCACGGTTGGAAACCGCCGTAGAGCCGGATTTTAGCTCCGTACAGCGGCATCGTGATCTTCAGTGGGCTATCCTGCTGTTACGCGTCT
This sequence comes from Ruegeria sp. HKCCA4008, assembly GCF_013033125.1. Taxonomy (NCBI): domain Bacteria; kingdom Pseudomonadati; phylum Pseudomonadota; class Alphaproteobacteria; order Rhodobacterales; family Roseobacteraceae; genus Ruegeria; species Ruegeria sp. HKCCA4008. The sequence goes on along the minus strand of NZ_WQDM01000003.1, from coordinate 329,793 downwards.
ACTGGTCGTGCTGTGAGCCAACGCGTGATACAAAAAAGGCGCCATTCGGCGCCTTTGTGTCTTGCTGCGGATTATCCGCGATCAAGAGCAGTAAACATGTTTGTGCGCAATATCTGCGATGTCGCAGCGGCGGATGCCGATGTCATCCAGTTCGCGGTTGGTCAGGCTTTGCAGTTCGCGGTATGTGCGCTGATATTCAGCGGCCCGTTTGCGTGCGGTTTTGATCCGTTCGATCATGTCCATGATCCGGGTGCCGAAGTTGAAGCCGGTATTTGTCAGTGTTGCGGTTGTCATTTCTGTGTTCCTTTCTCAAATCAGGGCGAATTCCCTGACGTTACCTTTTGTGTTCCTTGTTTGGACAAGGCTGAGATAGGGCTAATAGTTATCGCTAACAATATAGGTTTCGGTCTAGCCGCTATGCGTTTTCGGTATGACAAAGGTTGACCCCAGCGCACTACGGATCGCGCAAGACATTCGGAATGCTATGTACTTGCGTCGGAAACACTCAGAAACTGCCGTAAGGGCGCTTCTCCTATTGAACGCAGGCCGTGTGGCAGTGCTGACGCCTTGCGACAAAGTTGTAGGAAATGCCCTAAAACCGACTATTTCCTTATCTGCCCCTCGTATCGCTCTTTTTGTTCATTAACCAAAATCAGTTTGCCGTTGTTCACGACGTAAAGATCAAAACGAGGGTTTTGATATCCAATGCAACGCATCCCGTTGTCATAGAATTTGTATGAGTTTGCTTTCCATGTTTGGCCATCCCTTTTGTAGGAATAGGTTCCGTCGGAAAAATATGTTTCTGTGTCTTTGCCAGTGTAAACGACTTTGCGTCCCGCAAGGTTGTTTTGGAGCCAGGCTGCATTCACTTTCTGGTCGCCGTCTGAGAAATAGCTTTTCGAAAGTTTTGGAGCCTTGTTGGGGCAGGCTGCGTGCGCTGAGACACCAATGGCCGTCGCGCAAAGCGCGGATAGGAACAGTTTCATCTTTTCTCACTCTTTAATCAAAATGGATCAAAACGATACGTCAGGCGCAGTTAAACGCAAGAAAAAACGCCCCTGAAAAATATCAGGGGCGTTTCAAACTCTGCGAAGATTTAGCGCTTAGCCGCGCTCTTCGACGATCTCTACCAGATGCGGGATCTTGCGGATCATGCCGCGGACCGAAGGAGTATCTTCCAGCTCACGGGTTTTGTGCATCTTGTTCAGGCCCAGGCCGATCAGGGTTGCGCGCTGTTCGGCGGGGCGGCGGATCGGGGAACCGATCTGCTTGACGACGATGGTTTTTGCCATGGGTCGCTCTCCTTATGCTTCTGCTTCAGCAGCAGCCGGTGCTTCGTCCCGCTTGGGCAGGATGTCGGCAACCTTTTTGCCACGACGTGCGGCAACCGAACGCGGGCTCTGCTCTTTTTGCAGGCCGTTGATGGTGGCGCGGATCATGTTGTACGGGTTCTGCGAGCCCAGCGACTTGGACACAACGTCCTTGACGCCCAGCATTTCGAACACGGCACGCATCGGACCACCGGCGATGATACCAGTACCTTCAGGTGCGGTGCGCATAACCACTTTACCGGCGCCGTGACGGCCCTCGATGTCGTGGTGCAGGGTCCGACCTTCGCGCAGTTGCACGCGGATCATCTGACGCTTGGCTTGTTCGGTCGCCTTGCGGATGGCCTCGGGTACTTCTTTCGCTTTACCCTTGCCAAAGCCCACGCGGCCTTTCTGATCGCCGACAACCACCAGAGCGGCGAAGCCAAAGCGCTTACCACCTTTTACGGTTTTCGACACGCGGTTGATCGCAACCAGACGATCTGCAAATTCCGGTGCTTCCTCACGGTCGCGGCCACGGCCCCGACGGTTTTCACGTTCTGCCATTTGGCATCCCTTTTCTCATGTGGCGCATACGGCGCCGTTTCTTCAATCCAAGTGAGCCCCGACTGTTGCCGAGGCCCCCGGATCATCGGGGCGGATCGAAACCCGCCCGCAGGTCTTAGATCTTCAGACCACCTTCACGCGCGGCGTCGGCCAGAGCCTTCACCTTGCCGTGGAACAGGAAGCCACCACGATCGAAATAGGCCTCTTCGACGCCTGCCTTCTTGGCACGCTCTGCGATGGCCGCGCCGACTTTGGTCGCCGCATCGATGTTGTTTTTGCCAACAACGCCCAGATCCTTTTCCAGGGTCGAGGCCGAGGCCAGGGTCACGCCACGTACGTCGTCGATCAACTGAACAGAGATGTTCTTGTTCGAACGGTGTACGGACAGACGCGGACGACCCGCGTTGACCTTGCGAAGTTTGTTCCGAACGCGCAGGCGGCGCTTCAGAAACAGGGTTCTTTTGCTGTTTGCCATTGTGTTCGTCCTTACTTCTTCTTGCCTTCCTTGCGGAAGATGAACTCGCCCTTGTAGCGGATGCCTTTGCCTTTGTAAGGCTCGGGGCGGCGCCACTCGCGGATTTTCGCCGCGGTTTCGCCCACCAGCTGCTGGTCGATACCTTCCACAACGATTTCGGTCTGCTTCGGCGCGGTGATGGTGACACCTTCCGGAGCAGTGAAATCAACATCGTGGCTGTAGCCCAGGTTCAGTTTCAGGGTGTTGCCCTGCATCTGAGCCCGGTAACCAACACCCTGGATCTCCAGCTCTTTTTTGAAGCCGGTCGTCACACCGGTTACCAGGTTGGCAACCATGGTGCGGCTCATGCCCCACTGCTGGCGGGCACGCTTGGACATGCCACGGGGGTCGATCTTGACCACGTTGTCTTCAACCGACAGCGTCACGTCGTCGGTGGCGGTGAAGCTGCGGGTGCCTTTCGGACCTTTGACTTCGATGGTCTGGCCGGACACAGAGGCGGTAACGCCGCTGGGCAGCTCGACCGGTTTTTTACCAATACGAGACATTGCAGACCTCCTTAGAAGACGGTGCAGAGCACTTCGCCGCCAACATTGTTGGAGCGAGCGTTTGCGTCCGACATCACACCTTTCGGAGTGCTGACAATCGACACACCCAGACCCTGACGGACCTGCGGGATGTCATTGACGCCCATGTATACGCGACGGCCAGGCTTCGAGACCCGCTTCAGTTCGCGAATGACAGGGGTGCCTTCGTAGTACTTCAGGCTGATTTCGATGGCCGGATGACCGTTTTCACCGGTCGTCTTTTCATAGCCACGGATGTAGCCTTCGTCCGCCAGCACGTCCAGAACCCAACCGCGCAGCTTGGAAGCCGGGGTGGAAACGGTGGACTTGCCGCGCATTTGCGCGTTGCGGATACGGGTGAGCATATCGCCGATAGGATCATTCATATCTATGTCTCCCTTACCAGCTCGATTTCACCATGCCGGGGATCTGACCAGCAGAACCCAGCTCGCGCAGCGCGATACGGCTGACCTTCAGCTTACGGTAGTAAGCGTGGGGACGACCTGTCAGCTGACAGCGGTTGTGCAGACGTGTGGCCGAGCTGTTGCGCGGCAGCTTCGCCAGTTTCAGACGCGCTTTGAAGCGCTCTTCCATCGGCTTGCTCTCGTCATTCGCGATTTCTTTCAGCTCGGCACGCTTCGCGGCATATTTGGCCACCAGGCGTTCGCGCTTCTTTTCGCGTTCGATCATTGCTTTTTTAGCCATGTCTCAATCCTCCCGGCGCTTATGCGTTGAACGGCATGTTGAACGCTTTCAACAGTGCCTTTGCTTCAGCGTCGGTTTTCGCTGTGGTGGCAATTACGATATCCATGCCCCAGACCTCGTCGACCTTGTCGAAATCGATTTCCGGGAAAACGATGTGCTCTTTCATGCCCATGGCAAAGTTGCCCTGACCATCGAAAGAAGGCTTTACACCGCGGAAGTCACGAACGCGCGGCAGCGCGATGGTGATCAGACGATCCAGGAATTCGTACATCCGGTCACCACGCAGGGTCACTTTCGCGCCCAGCGGCATGTCCTCACGGACGCGGAAGCCCGCGATCGACTTCTTCGCCTTGGTTGCAACGGCCTTTTGACCGGCAATCGCAGTCAGATCCTCGACCGCAGCTTTCGCTTTCTTCGAGTCTTTGACGGCCTCGGCACCACAGCCGATGTTCAGAACGATCTTCTCCAGCTTGGGCAGCTGCATGTCGTTCTTGTAACCGAACTCTTCTTTCAGAGCGGCGCGGATGGTTTCAACGTACTGAGTTTTCAGACGCGGGGTGTAGGTTGCGTTATCAAGCATCGATCACGTCCCCTGTGGTCTTGGCAAAGCGGACCTTCTTGTCACCTTCCATGCGGAAGCCAACGCGGGTCGCTTTGCCGTTCTTGTCCAGCAGTGCCAGGTTCGACAGGTCGATCGGGTTTGCCTGAGGCAGACGACCACCTTGCGAGTTTTGCGACTGGCGGGTGTGACGGATGGCGATGTTGATGCCATCAACAACAGCTTTTCCGGCTTTGGGGTCAACCGAGGAAATGGTGCCCTCTTTGCCCTTGTCCTTGCCGGCCAGCACGACGACCTTGTCGCCTTTGCGGAGTTTAGCAGCCATGATTACAGCACCTCCGGAGCCAGCGAGATGATTTTCATGAAGTTCTTGCCGCGCAGTTCACGAACAACGGGGCCAAAGATACGGGTACCGATCGGCTCGTTGTTGTTGTTCAGGATGACGGCGGCGTTGCGATCGAAACGGATCGCGGTGCCGTCTTCGCGACGGACTTCCTTGGCGGTGCGCACGACGACGGCCTTGCGGACGTCACCTTTCTTCACGCGGCCGCGCGGGATGGCTTCCTTCACCGAGACGACAATGATGTCGCCGACGGAGGCGTATTTACGCTTGGAACCACCCAGGACCTTGATGCACTGAACTCGGCGAGCGCCGGAGTTGTCAGCGACATCCAGATTGGTCTGCATCTGGATCATGTGGTTTCTCCCGACCTGTGGGGGCTGGTCTTGTTAATTCCCCCAGGGTTTCGACAAATGGAAAGGTCTGGGGGCTTACGCCTCCAGAACCTCCCAACGTTTCGTCTTCGATTTCGGCGCGCATTCGATGATGCGTACGGTGTCGCCGACCTTGAAGGCGTTCTTTTCGTCATGAGCCCGGTATTTCTTGGACTTACGAACGGTTTTGTGCAGCAGCGGGTGCTTGAAACGGCGTTCAACCGAAACAGTCACGGTCTGCTCGTTGGCGTCGCTGGTTACTACTCCGGACAGGATACGCTTGGGCATGGGATTACTCCTCCGATGCCGCGGCAGCGGCCTTTTCGTTCAGAATGGTTTTGACGCGGGCAGCATTGCGGCGGGCCGCTTTGATACCAGCCGTATTTTCCAGCTGACCGGTTGCCTGTTGAAAGCGCAGATTAAAGCTTTCTTTCTTCAGGTTGGCCAGTTCCTCGCGGAGCTGGTCCGGGGTCTTTTCACGCAGTTCTTGGGCGTTCATCGCCTTTTTCCTTTGCTCAAAACACCAGAAGGCCCCGTACACGGGTCACCTTGGACCTGGTGGATGAATGATAGACATGCGAATCGCCCGACAACGCCGGGAGACCGCAGGATGCCGCCGTATAAGGGTTTGGGGGTTGGGTGGCAAGGGAAAGTTTGACGTCTTCTTGATGGCGAGGGAATTGGATGCTCTCGGTCGCCGAACGGGTTACCAATCACGAAACTTCCGCGAAGTATTCCTCATCCAAACTCAGGCCAAGGTCTGTATTGCCAACGGGCCGCGTTCGGCGCCCAATAGAGAAGGCCCAAAAGCCTGAAGTTCACAGAGGAGGTAAGAAAATGACCAGCCCTTATTCAGGAGGATGTGAACACGTCAAGATAGTCGCGACGGCAGAACCGATAGACAACCATGAATGCCACTGTGATGTCTGTAAGTCCGTGACCGGACAGCACACAACCCATGTTGCGTTCTTTAACTACTCAGACCTGTCAGCAGACCCCGAAGATAAGATGAACCGTCAACCATTCAACGCCAACAATCCCGATGGCCCTTTAGAGCTTTGCACCTGTTCTGAGTGCGGCGCCGCGCTGATGCTGGATGATAAGCAAAAGCGCATACGCGTGGCTGTACCCAACGTGATGGGGTATGATGACAGCAAGTTTCCTGCAGCGACTTACCACGCGTTTTACGATGACAGCAAAGGGTACCCCAAGCCTGATGACGGACGACCGGTATATGAAGCGTTCCGTCCAGAATTTTCGTGGCCTTCACCTGCCGCCTGACAGGGCTTTCGTTCATTCTGGGCGGAGTGCCAACGGTGTTCGCCTGCATTCAAGATGCCGTTATTCGGTGGGAGCGTTCAGTCCCACCGATAGTTAAAACTGACCGATATCCGCTCTTCCTCGGCCATGTTCATCGGCACCTCGTGGCGCAGCCAGCTTTCCCAGAGCAGCACGTCGCCCACCTGCGGTTTCATATAGATGAACGGCTGCAAATCGCGTCGCCCACCTTTCAGACGCGTCGGCGCGGCCATCATGCGGCCTGAGCGGGGGTCTTCCAGTTTCAATGCACTCGCCCCTTCGGGCATGGCCACATAGGTCGTGCCCGAGATCACGCTGTGCGGGTGTAGGTGGCTGGAATGCATGCCACCCTCGGGCAGGATGTTGATCCAGAGGTCCTCGAGCTTTAGCTCGCCTTCGCCCAGATCGAATTCCAGATCCTTGGCAAAGGCCGCCACGTGCTGATCCAGTACTTTCACCAGATCGGCAAAGATCGGGAACCGCCACGGCAGGTCGGTCAGCGAGGCATAGCTGGTATAGCCGGGATAGCCGTTTTCCTCACACCATTGTTGCCCGGCCTCGTCATCTTCGGCGATGACAAGGCACGAGTTTTCCAGCTCTTCCGCATCGATCCCGGGACCGAACTCGGACAAAGCTGCGCGATAGAGACGGGTTACGAATAGTGATTCAATCTGTGCCATAGCGCCCTCTTAACCCAGCCTCATCGCGATTGCGATGGCTCTTTTGCGAGGCTCTGCCTCGCGCTCCGGGATATTTTTTGCCAGATGAAATCCGGATCCCCTGCTTCATCTGGCCACAAAAATCCCGGGGGAGTCGCGGCTTGCCGAGGCGGGGGCAGCGCCCCCAAATGATAACCCCCGCCGGTTTCCCGACGGGGGTCAATTTTGCCACGAACGGGGAAACCCCGGATCGCTTACCAGTCTTCGCGAACCACGACGCGGGTCTTGATCGGCAGCTTCATCGCGGCCAGGCGCAGGGCCTCGCGGGCGATGTCGTCATTGACGCCGTCGATCTCGAACATCACGCGGCCGGGCTTGACCTTGCAAACCCAGCGGTCCACCGAACCCTTACCTTTACCCATACGAACTTCGATCGGCTTTGCAGTGACCGGAGTGTCGGGGAAGATACGGATCCAGACACGACCCTGACGTTTCATGTGACGGGTCATGGCACGACGTGCAGCTTCGATCTGACGTGCGGTGACGCGCTCGGGCTGCAGGGCTTTCAGACCGTAGGTGCCAAAGTTCAGATCAGAGCCGCCCTTGGCTTCTCCCTTGATCCGGCCTTTGTGCATCTTGCGGAATTTCGTACGCTTTGGTTGAAGCATCTCAAATCCTCCTTAGCGACGGCCGCCTGCACCGCGAGGTGCCGGACCATCCTGGAGTTCCTGTGCTTTACGGTCACGTGCCTGCGGATCGTGCTCCATGATCTCACCTTTGAAGATCCAGACCTTGATCCCGATAATCCCGTACGGGGTCATCGCTTCGGCATGTGCGTAATCGATGTCGGCACGCAGGGTGTGCAGAGGCACGCGGCCTTCGCGGTACCACTCGGTCCGTGCGATTTCGGCACCGCCCAGACGGCCAGCGACGTTCACCCGGATACCCAGGGCGCCCATGCGCATGGCGTTCTGAACCGAGCGCTTCATTGCGCGACGGAACGAAACACGACGTTCCAGCTGCTGAGCGATCGACTCGGCAACCAGCTGCGCGTCAAGCTCGGGCTTGCGCACTTCGACGATGTTCAGGTGCAGTTCGCTGTCGGTCATCTGGGCCAGCTTCTTGCGCAGAACTTCGATGTCTGCACCTTTCTTGCCGATGATAACACCCGGACGTGCGGTGTGGATCGTGACGCGGCACTTCTTGTGCGGACGTTCGATGATCACACGTGCAACACCGGCCTGCTTGCACTCTTTCTGGATGAACTCACGGATCTTGATGTCTTCCAGAAGAAGATCACCGTAATCCTTGGTGTCAGCGTACCAGCGGCTGTCCCAGGTGCGGTTGACCTGCAGGCGCATGCCGATCGGATTGACTTTATGTCCCATTAGGCTTGCTCCTCAACTTGACGCACCTTGATGGTGATCTCCGAGAACGGCTTCATGATCTTGCCGAAACGGCCACGGGCACGCGGACGACCGCGCTTCATGACCAGGTTCTTGCCAACCCAAGCTTCGGCGACGATCAGTTCGTCAACGTCCAGGTTGTGGTTGTTTTCGGCATTCGCGATTGCGGACTGCAGGCACTTCTTGACGTCCTGCGCGACACGCTTGTTCGAGAAAGTCAGGTCGGTCAGAGCCTTCTCGACTTTCTTGCCGCGGATCATTTGCGCAACCAGGTTCAGTTTCTGCGGGCTGGTGCGAAGCATGCGAGTTTTCGCCATTGCTTCGTTTTCAGCCACGCGGCGGGGGTTCTTTTCCTTGCCCATGACTTACTTCCGCTTCGCTTTTTTGTCTGCGGCGTGACCATAGTAGGTACGAGTTGGCGAGTATTCACCGAACTTCTGACCAATCATGTCTTCCGTGACGTTTACCGGGATATGCTTCTGGCCATTGTACACACCAAAGGTCAGACCCACGAATTGGGGCAGAATGGTGGAACGACGCGACCAGATCTTGATGACTTCGTTGCGGCCCGACTCGCGCGCTGCTTCGGCTTTTTTAAGCACATAAGCATCGACGAAAGGACCCTTCCAAACAGAGCGAGACATAGATTAACGTCCCTTCTTCTTGGCGTGCCGCGAGCGGATGATCAGCTTCTGGGACGCTTTGTTCTTGTTGCGGGTACGCTTACCCTTGGTGTCCTTACCCCACGGTGTAACCGGTGTACGGCCACCCGAGGTACGACCTTCACCACCACCGTGCGGGTGATCGATCGGGTTCATTGCAACACCACGAACCGACGGACGAACGCCTTTGTGGCGCATACGACCGGCTTTACCGAGGTTCTGGTTCGAGTTGTCGGGGTTGGACACGGCACCAACGGTGGCCATGCATTCCTGACGGACCATGCGCAGCTCGCCCGAGCTCAGACGGATCTGAGCGTAGCCGCCATCGCGACCAACGAACTGAGCGTAAGTACCGGCCGCACGTGCGATCTGACCGCCTTTGCCAGGCTTCATCTCGATATTGTGGACGATGGTACCAATGGGCATGCCCGAGAACGGCATTGCGTTGCCCGGCTTGATGTCAGCTTTTGCCGACGCGATGACCTTGTCACCAACAGCCAGACGCTGCGGAGCCAGGATATAGGCCTGCTCGCCGTCTTCGTATTTTACCAGTGCGATGAATGCGGTCCGGTTCGGGTCGTATTCGATCCGCTCGACGGTTGCCGCGACATCAAATTTGTTCCGTTTGAAGTCAACGATCCGGTAGAGACGCTTTGCGCCACCGCCGCGGCGGCGTGAAGTGATCCGTCCGGTGTTGTTCCGGCCGCCCGATTTGGTCAAACCCTCAGTGAGAGATTTGACCGGACGTCCTTTCCAAAGCTCCGAACGGTCGATCAGCACCAGCCCGCGCTGGCCCGGCGTCGTCGGCTTGTACGACTTGAGTGCCATGCTTTCTGTCTTCCGTTTAGCAAGTGCGAGGGGGTTCCCCGCTATGTGAGAGGCCCCCGTAGGTGCCAAGGGTATAGGGCCCCGAAGGTCCCCGGTTCAAAATATCTAAGGCCCCGGAACGAATCCGAGGCCGCAAGATTGGGTGCGTTTAGCAGTGTTGGGGCCGGGTGACAAGAGAGAGTGTCAAACTTCTTCTGTGGCCATGGAAACCACACGTAATCTTGACGTGGTTTTGCCGCTTGTATCTGCATTTGTCGATTTTGTCAGGTATCTTGCGATGGTTTCAGTCGGCGAAGAAGGCCGCGCCGTTGCGTTCATCCAAAGGTTTTCAGCCCTGAGCGTTGCGAGAGATTGGTTGGAAGGTTATTCCTCTTCGCCTTTTAATCTACGAACACCACGCGAATGAATTTCTTCAAACGAAGAACCCAAAACAACATAAATGCAAGCCAGGCTATCGCGAAGATAATGGTGTTTGTTGCTTTCCAATCGATTCTTTTGGTGATGTCCTTGGGGTCAATCTCATACAAGTAACCGGAAAAAACGACCGTTTCCGGTGTATCGCATTTGGTATATGCCGTCTCGGCTGGGGGAAAGCCTTGGTCTTCCGGTGGAATAGGCATTCCGTCCAGAAATATTCCCCTTTCTTCCTCGAACCTTGCGATATTTTCGTTGTTGTCCAGAATGAGTAGCGAGTTTTGAGTGCAATTCGACAGAATGGAATAATCATTCTTGTTGATTTGGTCGTAAGACAGTGCGGTTCCGAGTAGGCTTATTCCTGTAATGAAACCAATCTGAAAAACCGCAAATTTGTTTATGCTTTCTTCTCGCAGGGATCGAAACAGAAGATAACCCATGAACACCGCAATATGAAAAACGATAACAAAATAAAGCACGGTGAATATTTCGAAAAATGGTCTGCTTTCGGACTTGAACAAAATGTAGAGAGAGACGAGCCCACATATTAGACAGAACGACCGAGAGAACTTTAGCTGATGATCCATGTCGACCATGCTGTCATCGGACACCTCGGTCAGGTTTGTCGTCGTGGCCAAGTGCCCGGATGCTTTGGCGTTGTGCCGTACAACCTCGGGTGGGCGGTACAAAAAGGACAGCACGACCGTACAGGCAATCACGCAGTAAATTGGAATATGGTACATCCATCCAAATGGGCTCTCAAACAGGTTGTTCTGAGGTAACAGCAAGCACGTCAGAATTGCGACAGATACCAGCACATAGGGTGATTTGTTTGGCCGCAGATAGTCCAGAAATGGCATCAGGGGTGCAGCAAGTGCGGTGATGGGTTCTGCCATAACAATACTCAAACAAAAGAATTGCAATTAGAGTATCAAATTTGCCTGGCTTTGAGAATAACGGTAAAAAAACAGGCCGCTTGGTATTCCAAGAGCGGCCTGTTCTGGTCATCAATTTATTGCTCTGGGGCGTCTACCGCGCAAACTTTTTATGCTTCAACCGCTTCGGCTCCAGCGCATCCGGTCCGAGGCGGCGCTTTTTGTCCTCTTCATAGTCCTCGAAGTTACCCTCGAACCATTCCACATGGGCATCACCTTCAAAGGCCAGGATGTGCGTACAGATCCGGTCGAGGAAGAAACGGTCGTGCGAGATCACCACGGCGCAGCCGGCGAAATCGACAAGCGCATCTTCCAGCGCGCGCAGGGTTTCGACGTCCAGATCGTTGGTCGGTTCGTCCAGCAGCAGGACGTTGCCGCCCTCTTTCAGCAGGCGGGCCATGTGGACGCGGTTACGCTCACCCCCTGACAGCAGAGAGACCTTTTTCTGCTGGTCGCCGCCCTTGAAGTTGAAGGACGAGCAATAGGCGCGGGAATTGACCTGCGCGTCGCCCAGCTGGATGATCTCGGCGCCGCCGGTGATCGCCTCCCACACGGTGTCGTTGTCGTTGAGGTCGTCGCGCGACTGATCGACATAGGACAGCTGCACCGTGTCGCCGTATTCGATGGTGCCGGCATCCGGCTTTTCATGGCCGGTGAGCATTTTGAACAGGGTCGATTTACCGGCGCCGTTGGGGCCGATCACGCCGACGATGCCACCGGGCGGCAGGCTGAACGAGAGATCCTCGATCAGTTGCTTGTCGCCCATGTGCTTGGCCAGCCCGTTGACCTCGATCACCTTGCTGCCAAGGCGCGGGCCGTTGGGGATGACGATCTGGGCGCGGGTCAGCTTTTCGCGTTCGGACTGTTCCGCCAACTCGTTATAGGCGTTGATCCGGGCTTTGGATTTGGCCTGACGCGCCTTTTGACCCTGACGCATCCATTCCAGTTCGCGCTGAAGCGTCTTCTGCTTGGATTTGTCCTCGCGGGCCTCTTGCTCAAGCCGCTTAGCTTTCTGCTCCAGCCACGAGGAATAGTTGCCCTCGTACGGAATGCCACGGCCGCGGTCCAATTCGAGAATCCAGCCGGTGATGTCATCCAGGAAATAACGGTCGTGGGTGACGATCAGGATGGTGCCTTTGTAGTCGATCAGGTGCTGTTGCAGCCAGGCGATGGTTTCCGCGTCCAGGTGGTTGGTCGGTTCGTCCAAGAGCAGCATGTCGGGCGCTTCCAGCAGCAGCTTGCACAGCGCCACGCGGCGTTTCTCACCACCCGAGAGGTTGGCGATGTCGGCGTCATCCGGCGGGCAGCGCAGCGCCTCCATCGACACATCGATCTGGCTGTCCAGATCCCACAGGTTTTCCGCGTCGATCGCGTCCTGAAGGGTGGTCATTTCCTCCATCAGCTCGTCCGAGTAGTTCTCGGCGATCTCCATCGCGATCTCGTTGAAGCGATCGACCTTGGCCTTTTTCCCGGCCACGCCCAGCATGACGTTTTCGCGAACGGTCAGGGATTCATCCAGTTGCGGTTCCTGCGGCAGATAGCCGACCTTGGCGCCCTCGGCCGCCCATGCCTCACCGGTGAAGTCGGTGTCTAGACCGGCCATGATCTTCATCAGCGTCGATTTACCGGCGCCGTTGACGCCGACGACACCGATTTTCACGCCGGGCAGAAAGCTGAGGTGGATGTTTTCAAAGCACTTCTTGCCACCGGGATAGGTCTTGGAGACACCCTGCATGTGGTAGACATATTGATAGGCGGCCATGTCGCGTCCTCTGGGTCGGGAAATTTGGTTGAAACGCTGGATATCCGAGCGGGACGGGCGGGGCAAGCTGGTGGTTTTGTGAAATTACTTGTCCAACCTTGGCAGGTTGATTGTCCCAGCCGTGACTTCTTCGGTCACATCGGCAGTTTGAAGAATGCGAACAATATCTTGCGCAAAAGCAGGGAACAACTCCATTGGGATAGGTTCCACATCAGGCCCACCACCCAGGAACAACAGGCTGGCCCAAATTTGGTTGTAACCAACCTTCAATGAGCAAAACACACTTTGCTCCGGTTGCAACTCAAAGTCTTTGGTACATGTGACAATGTGCAAGGGGGTATCTAAATCATGTCTATTGTAGATAGGGTTGTAGACTAGGAATTTCGCACCTTCACGATACGGATCACCACCAACAATACTTCGGTAAACTACATAGGTCGCGTCGCCAAACTGTCTTTTATCTGTAGTCTTGCTGTTGGTAAACTGTGAAACTAGGCTTCTTTCCCAAGGTATTGATCCATTAACCATCAAGCCAATCATGGACTTATCGAAACTCAGGTCTTCGACACGTCGTGGATTATAATAGAACCGCATGACGCGTTTCCCATCGGGTTTGGGCGACAGAAGCTCACGGCAGACACGAAAATAGTGTGACCCAATCTGCACAACGCCTCCATCTCGGTAAGCGATGGCATCTCTGTGTGATTGGACAGATTCCCCTTCGCACCAAGCCTGACTGTGATCCGCAGATGCCGGAGCGTAGACATCTGTGCCTGCAAGCAGAGATTTGGCTGTGATGAGGATGGCGATAGTTGAGGGGACCAAGAGGCTGCGTGGTAACAGTTTTGATTGCATGTTATGATTGAGACCTTGAAGTACCATCTCAGGTTGCATCAGATAATCTGCGATGAAAAGGCTGGTGGGGACTGCCGTGGCGAATTTGGCGGCTTTGATTGCTGCACTTGCGCAACCCGGTCGTGTTGGGTGGATTGGATTGCGGCCTGATCGGCGCGCAGAGATGCAGTCAGTGGAGGTGAGTATGATCTCCGCAGATGGCCTCGAAGGTGACCGCAGCCGGGCAGGCAAACGCGCGGTTACCCTGATCCAGCAGGAGCATCTGGCGGCGATTGGGTCGTACCTGGGGCAGGGGCCGGTTGCGCCTGTGATCCTTCGGCGCAACCTGGTGGTTTCGGGGATCAATCTGGCGGCGCTCAAGGGGCGCGAGGTGCTGGTGGGCGAGGCAATTTTGCGCCCCACCGTGATTTGTGCGCCATGCAGCCGGATGGAAGAAGCGCTGGGCAAGGGTGGCTATTCCGCCGTGCGTGGGCACGGAGGATGGTGCGCCGAAGTCGTGCGACCCGGGTGGGTTCGGCTGGGTGATGTGGTGCAACCTGCTGATTGACAACGCCCGACAGTTCTGAACATCAGCAGGGTATGGAGCGGTACGGCATACCCTATGCGCGACCTGGGCAGGTCGTCGGTCTGTTCGGCGGGTCGTTTGATCCACCGCATCAGGGCCATGTGCATGTCACGCTTGAGGCGATGAAGGCGTTCGGGCTGGATCGGGTTTGGTGGCTGGTATCGCCGGGCAATCCGTTGAAGGAACGCGGGCCCGCGCCCATGGACAGGCGAATGGCGGCAGCGCGGAATGTGATGCAGCATCCGCGTGTCGAGGTGACGGACATCGAGGCGCTGACAGGTACACGCGCGACTGCGGATACTCTGACAGCGTTGCAGCGATTGTATCCACAGGTGCGATTTGTCTGGCTGATGGGGGCGGACAATCTGGCGCAGTTTCACCGCTGGAAAGACTGGCGGGTGATCATGGACTGTGTCCCTGTTGGTGTAGTCGCACGGCCCGGCGACCGGATATCCGCCCGGATGTCCAGGGCGGCACGGGTCTATGCCAAGTACAGGATCGACGGGCAGGCGCGGCATCTTTTGGGGCGGGCGCAAGCTCCGGCTTGGTGTTTCGTGAATGTGCCGATGGTTGATGTCAGTTCCACGGAAATTCGGACGCGCGGCGAATGGCGCGCGGAAGTGTTGCCGGAATAGCCTTGCCCGGCGCATAATCGCAGCGAGTGGTTGCGCGCATTTGATCTGTGGGATTTTATTCCAACTATGGCTGGTCGTTTTTCACGTCGTGAGTTTCTGGGAGGATTGGGGGCGTCTCTGATCCCGGCAGCTGGTCTGGCACAGGCGCCGCTGGTCTCGCTCAGGCCGCGCGCGCGTGCGGCGCTGTTGAGTGGCGCCGAGCGTTTGGTTGCGGCCGCAGGGTTGACGGGCGAAGTTGTTTTCGCCGTCGCGGATGTGGCGACCGGAAAGCCGCTGGAGGTTTTTGGTGAAGGTGCGGGCTTGCCCCCGGCCAGTGTCGGCAAGGCGATGACAGCGCTTTATGCGCTGGACGTTCTGGGGCCCGACCACCGGTTCGAAACCCGTTTGATCGCAGATGGGCCAATTGAAAACGGGATTTTGCATGGCGATCTGATATTGGCAGGCGGGGGTGACCCGCTGTTGGATACGGATGCGCTGGCCACGATGGCGGCCAACCTGCGCGAAGCCGGAATCACCGAGGTTCGAGGAGCCTTCAAGGTCTATGACGGGGCGCTGCCCTTCGTGTTCAGCATTGATCCCGGTCAGCCGGATCATGTGGGGTACAGCCCGGCGGTAAGCGGGATATCGTTGAATTTCAATCGGGTCCATTTCGAGTGGAAGCGTGCCGGTAAGGGGTACGATGTGACCATGGATGCCCGCAGCGCGCGATATGTGCCGGCAGTTGATGTGGCAGCCATGCGGGTCGAGAACCGCAGCTTGCCTATCTATACCTATCAGCCAAGTGCGCGGCAGGACCGCTGGACCGTGGCCAAGGGCGCGCTGGGCAATGGCGGGGCGCGCTGGCTGCCTGTGCGCAAACCAGCCTTATACGCCGGTGATGTGTTCCGTACTTTGGCCCGATCCAACGGAATCGTTCTGAACCACGTGCAGGTGACACGAGAGGCGCCAAAAGGCGTCGACCTTGTGGTGCATCGCAGCGATCCATTGAACAGTATTTTGCGGGGGATGCTGAAATACTCGACGAACCTGACGGCCGAGATGGTCGGGCTGGCCGCAACCAAAGCGCGGGGCGTTGACCCGCGCAACCTGGCGGAGTCGGCGGCCGAGATGAACCGTTGGGCATCTCAGAGCTTTGGCGTGAACGGGATCGCGATGGTCGATCATTCCGGTCTTGGCGATGCCTCGCGTATGGTGCCGGCGGATCTGGTCGCGGCCCTTGTCGCGGCCCGGAGAATGGGCGTATTGCGCCCATTGATGAAGCCTTTTGCCTTGACGGATCGAAATGGGCGGCCGGTCAAGAACCACCCGATCAAGGTCGATGCCAAGACAGGCACATTGAACTTCGTATCCGGGTTGGGCGGTTTCCTGACAACGGCGGACGGGGTCGATCTGGCCTTTGCCATTTTTACGGCGGACGTGGCCCACCGCGCCAAGATTCCTCGCGCACAACGCGAACGGCCTGAAGGCGCGCGCAGCTGGAACCGCAGGTCGCGGAAACTGCAACGGGCCTTGCTGGAACGTTGGGGTTCGCTCTACGGAAGCTGAAACCCGCAGAGTGCCCGGATCAGACCGTGTGGCGCGCGCGCGCCCCGCGTTCGATTGCGGCAGCATGCAGGCGGTCGATATTCAGTTCGTACCGGATTTCTTCCAGCAGGCGCAGTTCCGTTTCAGCCAGCGAACCGTCGGCGGCTGCAACATCGCAAGCCAGCGCATAGGCCGTTTCGTTCAGACGCTCGGGCAGGTTTTCGCGGATCAGGCCAAACAGCGCATCCAAACCGTCTTCCTGTTCGAACAGGTCAAAAACAATCTGTGATACACGACGGGTCCGATCGATGTCATACCCGGCAAAGACCGGCAGCATGTTCACGGCAACCTCGATCTTGACCAGCTCGGCGGTTCGGATGTTTTCGTCAGAGGCCGAGACTGCAACCATGATCGCCACAAGGCAATCCTGCGGGGACATCGGGTGGGGCACTTGCTCGGTCATGGGATGGTCCTGATTGGGGTCGTTCGAGGACGCACGATATGAGCGCAGCGGGTCAGGTTCAACACCTTGTTTCATCCATCCCGCGCGATCAGGTATTCATGACCATCATTCCGGAAATCAAAAGCGCGGCCCCCAGCCAGTAGCGCAGCCCAAGTGTTTCGCCGAAGAAGACGTGCGAGGCCAGTGGCACAAGAACGAAGCTGAGGGCCATGAAAGGGTAGGCCTGGGACAGGGTCAGATACCGCAGGACATACACCCACAGCACCGTAGCCGAGCCATAGATGGCAAAGGCTGTCAGAAGGAAAGGATCGAACAGCGTCTGGATGAGGCCCGCCAATCCGGTGGCTTCGCGCCCATCAATCCGGTTTCCTGCCAGTTTGAACAGAATCTGCCCGGCCGAGATCATAACTGGTGTGAACAGCAAACCAGCCCAGACCAGTGTCGTTGGGGCGGGCGGAGTCATCCTTGGTGCTCCGGTTCCGGTTTTTCCTCGGGGCGGTCTTCGCAATAGTAGATGTCGCGCCCCAGATCTTCGCAGACATGGATGTCCGGGCTGGGATGCACCGCGCGCAGAAAGCTGTGGGTGTAGGGGAAAAAGTTGAAATGCGGATTGAAGGTGTACCTGCTTTCGCGTTCACGCGGGACGACGATAATGACGCGTTTTCGCGCGACACGACGCAGTTCAGCGATTGCTTGACGGTATTCCAGAAGATGCTCGATCACGTGGGTACAGATTACGGTGTCAAAGCTGTTGTCTTCAAACGGCAGTTCTTCGATCCGAGCTGCAACATAGTCGATATTGTCGATGGCAGCCGCATCATCGACGACGAAATCCACCCCTGTCAGTTGCGTGATGTCGGGCCGGGCGGCCTTTATGCGTTGCAAAAGAACTCCGGTGCCGCAGCCGATATCGCAGATGCTCTGCCCGACGATATCCGTGGCAATCCGCTTGATGCAGGCTTCGGAATTGTCGGTGCCCTGATGCACGCGCGGATGATCGCGGTAGAGCTTTTCGTATTCGTCATCCGTCAGATAGGTTGCGCGTTCACGGAATTCGGCAAGGCGCGTGATATGGTCGCCCCAAACCCTGCATGCCAGCCAATGAAACGCGGCGCTGTCACGCAGGATAGGCGGCACGATATCTTCGAGTACAAAGCGTATACGGTTGGTGGTTTCGCGTCGCATCCCGTTTCCTCTGGTCCGGGGACCTCCCCCGTGTCGCCTTTGTCTAACACTGCCCGGTGAGCGTGCGAAACAACCGGGTCAAGTTTGCGCCCGCGCCCGTGTCTTTTTTGTTTCGGGGGAACAATCGGCCCACCATTGTAGCCTGAGCAAGGCTGGCCGGTGAAAATGCAGCGCAGATATCCCGGGCAGAGTGTTTGCGGGCCAAGGAACGTTTCCCTACCTGCCCGAGGGCGACTGTTTTTTGGCGCAGTGTGTCGCGAATTGCGCCACTGCTTTATTGACTCATGCTGCACTGGCACAATAGGAGGGGCCGGTCCGGTTGCATGGGGTGACCGCGACACTTTCCCCGATGGAGCACATTGAAATGTCTGAACTGCGTGAAACCGCGATGTCGTCCAAGGCCTGGCCTTTTGAAGAGGCGCGCCGGTTGCTCAAACGCTATCAGAAGGGCGCTCCGGAAAAGGGGTACGTGCTGTTCGAAACCGGTTACGGCCCGTCTGGCTTGCCGCATATCGGAACATTCGGCGAGGTCGCGCGGACCACGATGGTCAAGCGCGCGTTCGAGGCGCTTTCGGACATACCGACCAAGTTGATCTGTTTTTCGGACGATCTGGACGGGATGCGCAAAGTGCCCAGCAACGTGCCCAACCCGGAGGCGCTTGAAGAACATTTGCAGCGCCCGTTGACTTCGGTTCCCGATCCATTTGGCGAATACCCCAGCTTCGGCGAGCACAACAACGCGATGTTGCGCCGGTTCCTCGATACTTTCGGATTCGACTATGAGTTCTATTCTGCACGCGATTTCTATCGGTCAGGCCAGTTCGACGAGATCCTGAAGCGCGCGGTCGAGCGCTATGACGACATCATGGCCATCATGCTCAAAAGCCTTCGGGAAGAGCGCCAACAGACCTATTCGATTTTCCTGCCGATCCATCCGGAAACCGGGCGGGTTTTGTATGTGCCGATGAAGAAAGTGTGTGCAGAGACCTATACCGTCACATTCGATGACGAGGACGGCAAGGAATGGACCTTGCCCGTCACTGGCGGCAACGTGAAATTGCAATGGAAGCCTGATTTCGGGGCGCGCTGGGCAGCGCTGGGCGTCGATTTCGAGATGTACGGCAAGGAACATGCTACCAACGAAAAAATCTATGACGCGATCTGCCGTGCATTGGGCGGCCGCGCGCCCGAGCATTTTTCTTATGAATTGTTCCTGGATGAGAATGGCCAGAAGATCTCGAAATCGTCCGGCAATGGCGTGTCGATCGACGAATGGCTGACCTACGCGCCAACCGAAAGCCTGGCGTATTTCATGTATCAAAAGCCCAAGACAGCCAAGCGGATGCATTTCGACGTGATCCCGAAGGCTTATGACGAATATCATCAACAGTTGCGCGCCTATCCGGGGCAGGACCTGAAAGCTCAGCTGAACAATCCGGTCTGGCACATTCATGGTGGCGACGTTCCCGAATCGACCCTGATCGTACCGTTTGCGATGTTGCTGAACCTGGCGTCGGTCTCGGGCGCGGAAGACAAGGAGACGCTGTGGGGCTTTATTCGCCGCTATGCGCCGGAAGCAACAGCTGAAAGCCATCCCGATCTGGATCAGGCTGCGGGCTTTGCGGTTCGCTACTTCAACGATTTCGTCAAACCGACGCGCAAACATCGCGCCCCCACGGATCAGGAGCGCGAGGCGCTGGAAGCGCTGAAAGCCGCGCTTGAAGCATATGATGGCCCGACCGAGGACGAGGCGCTGCAATCAGTTGTCTATTCCATCGGGCGGGAGCGGTTCGACCCCATGCGCAGTTGGTTCACGGCGTTGTACGAAGTGCTTCTGGGTGCATCGCAGGGCCCGCGTTTTGGCGGCTTTATCGCGCTGTACGGTGTGCCTGAAACAATTGCCCTGATCGACAAGGCGCTGGCCGGAGAGCTGGTCTGATTTGACGTGATCCCGTATGGGGCTACTCTTTTTTGCAGGAGGTGGCCCCATGCGTCGATTTTTGCTTGTTGTATCCCTGAGTGTTGGGCTGGGGTCGGGCGCATTTGCGCAAAACGCAGAGATAGAAGCAAACATTTCGGCGCAGATACAGGCCTTCAAGGCGGATGATTTTGCCACGGCCTTCACCTTTGCCAGCCCCAGCATCCAGCGCCTTTTTCAGAACCCCGACAATTTCGGAGCAATGGTACGCAATGGGTATCCGATGGTCTGGCGTCCTTCCGACATACGTTTTCTGGAGTTGCGTGAAATTGCAGGAGCCCTGTGGCAGAAGGTGATGATCACCGACGCAAACGGGCGTGTGCACATACTGGACTATCAGATGATCCCTCTGGAGGACGGTTGGAAAATCAACGGCGTCCAATTGTTGGGCAACGCTGATCCTGCGGCCTGAGGCAACACCACCGTCACGGTGATATGAGCCGTGGTTAACTCTCTTTCAGTATTCAGACTGACGCGTTCGGGGCGGACCTGGACACGGGGTTTGGACGCGTCGCCAGATTGGTGCGGCGCGATTTAGAAAGGGTTTTCAATGAACAAGGCAATCACTGACGGCATCGTCTTCATGCCGCCTCAATTCGCGAATGGCCTGACCGTTTGGTCTGCGGGGGACGGTACGCCCGGCTCACCCACATATGGCGGATCCGGCACCGGGGTTTTCGTGCCTGCGGATGCCGATTTTGGTGGCTGTCTGGAGATCCTGAAAGTCCAAACCACCCAACAGCTTCGGTATATGGGCCAGACGCCGATTTTGCCCGGTTGCTATTTGCAGATCAAAGCGCGGGTCAAGGCGATCAGCGGCCCCTTGCCGTCGGTGCGCATAGCGGCCTGGGCCGGGGGTGCTGGTGACACGCATGTGGCAAGTGTCGTGGAGCAGGGGCCCGCAACACAGCTGTCGGGCTATGGAAGCGTGCACGAAATAACTGCGATTGTCGGAACCGGCAAACGCCCCGGCGTGGACATGCCTTGGGGGCTGGCCGCCTTGTATGGCCATTTCGGTCTGGATATTGAGGGCGCGAATGGGGCGCTGGTGCGTGTCGACGACCTGGAGATCACGGATGTCACCGGTGTTTTCCTGCGTGAGATGATCAGTGTTGTGGATGTGCGCGACTATGGGGCCATCGGCGACGGTGTGACGGATGATTCAGCTGCGTTTGAAGCGGCCGATCAGGCGGCGGGTGGCCGTCGGGTTTACGTTCCGCAAGGGACTTATCATCTGGCCGAAAACACCAGTATGACGTCCGAAATGGACTTTGAAGGCACAGTCACCATGCCGGATGACAAGATGCTGTTGCTGACAAAGGATTTCCATCTGCCGGCTTACATTTCGGCTTTCGGAGACGAAGAACTGGCGTTCAAAAAAGCGTTTCAGGCCCTTCTGAACAATTCGGATCATGACTCGCTGGATTTGGGTGGTCGCAAGATTTCCGTCACCGCGCCGATCGACATGGCCGCAGCGGTTCCCAACAAGCAGAGTGGTTTTTCAACCCGTCGCGTGATCCGGAATGGTCAGTTTGACGTCAAAAGCAGTTCGGCTTGGGATACGGAAACGTTCACCTCGACTGCGACCTATGATCCGTCGGACAAAACGCGTCTGACCAATGTCGCGAATGTCGCAAACATTCCCGTCGGGTCCTACGTTGCCGGCAGCGGGGTTGGGCGTGAAATCTATGTACGGTCAAAGAATGTCGGTGCGGGTGAGATCACACTGAGCGCGCCTCTTGTGGGGGCGTCGGGGACCCAGTCTTTCACATTCTATTCCTTCAAGTACCTGCTGGATTTCAGCGGCTTCAGCACGCTTCGAAAATTCGGCATGGAGCAGATCGAATTTCAGTGCAACAGCCGATGCAGCGGAATTCGTTTGGCGGCCGCCGGCAGTACATTTTCGTTGAACGACTGTTTTATCAGCCGCCCGAAAGACCGGGGGATCACGTCGACCGGAACGGGTTGCAAGGGCATGCTGATCGACAATTGCCAGTTCCTGTCAGCAGAAGAAGCGCTTGTCGTAACGGACCGGTATTCCATTGCGTTGAATACTAATTCAAACGATGTGAAGCTGCGCCACAACCGAGCCGTGCGCTTCAGACATTTCGCTGTTCTGGGCGGTGACAACAACATGATTCTGGGCAACCATGTCTTTCAGGGCGATAGCATCCCGCAAGGTGTGCGTACGGCCGGTTTGATCATGATCGGCACCTACAACAGTTCCACTATCGCCGAGAATTATGTCGACAACTGTTTCATCGAATGGACGAATGAACGCGACCCGTCGCCGACATACACGAGTGGTTTTTCGTTCAGTGCGATGAGCATCACGGACAACATCTTTTATTCCAGTCAGGCCCCGTCCTGGTTTAGTTTCATCGTCGTTCGCCCCTATGGGCCCGGGCATTTTCTCAATGGCCTGGTCGTGACCGGCAACAAGTTTCGTGCCACGAGCGGTGGGATCTTTCGAGCGGAACGTGTAGATACAACCTTCGCCGACTTGAACAAAGACAGGCACACGAACGTGACTTTCCAGAACAATACGTATCATGGCGTAACCAGGAAATCCGCAAACCCGTTGAGGGTTCGCTATACGCAGCACTCGGTGTCCAATCTTTGGCCTGTTTCGGCAAACGGGCAGTTGCCTTTCGACGGCAAGGCACGAGGCTGCGATGGGGTTGCGACGATCGGTGTGCTTTCAGGGGTGTTCAACAACCATGTCTTCAGTGCGCCTCATGTTGAGGTCGAACAGGGGGCGACAGGCGACATTTTTCTGTTGCGTTGGCCAGAGCATGTGAAAGGTACGGCCTCGGTTCTGATGCGCATGGAACGTTAAAAGGCTGTCTGGCCACCCCGAAAAGGGTGGCCATTTCACTCTGATCTGACCGTAAATGACTGACCCGGTTTGCAAGGTCGGCAGGAAATAGGCGACGTTTCATTTTGATGTGTTAGGCTTGGGACAGAAAGTGGAGAATCCCGATGCTGAAAATCGCCAAAAACGCCAGTGTTCAAACAGTTATCACGACCTTTGAAATGACGCCCGGCACCTGTCAGGACCTTCTGGAAGCTTTGACGGATGCCTATGCCGAGTTCATTTCAAAGCAGCCAGGTTTCGTTTCCGCCGGGCTGCACGTCAATGACGCACAAACCCGAATAGCAAACTATTCGCAATGGGAGCGCCGCGAAGATTTCCTTGCCATGCTGCGCACGCCGGAAATGCGCGATCGCAACCGCAAGATCAACGAACTCTGCAAAAGCTTTGAGCCGGTCATGTATGACGTCGCTGAGACATTCGGCAGTTCCTGACCTGAATCAAAGCCTGCAATTCATATCTGTTTCAAAGTTAGCCTGCAAAATTGGAGGCTCACATCATGTATCACAACATTCTGGTCCCCATCTCGTTCGATGCTGAAAGAGATACATCCGGGCCTTTGAAGCTGGCCCAGATTCTGGCCACGCCAGACGCGCAGGTGACATTGTTGCATGTGGTCGAGCATATTCCAAACTATGCAATCTCGTATATGCCGTCCGAATATCTGACAGAGGCGCGTAAGGCGATTCAGACAGAACTGGATGAACTGGCATCGCAGCTGCCGAATGCCAAGGGTTTGGTGATCGAGGGACATTCCGGCCGGACCATTCTGGATTGGGCCGAGGCGAACAAGCCCGATCTGATCATAATTGCGTCCCACCGGCCGGGGATGCAGGACCTGCTTCTGGGCTCTACCGCGTCTCATGTCGTTCGTCATGCGGGATGTGCCGTGCATGTGGTCCGCTGATGGCTAGAAATCCTGTGCGGTAAGGCGATAGGCCTTGCCAAATCCGGCGTTCAAAAGACCGTCCTGAATGGCGAACCGGACCAGTCCGAAATCGGCGAAATCGATATAGAGTTTCGCTTTGGGCCGTCGCGCCAAGTACCGGTCGCGCAAGTCACCATAGCCTGCCAAGTCCCGGTGAACTGGCTGAGCGATCACGTGCAATGTCAGGCGCGGATGGGTCAGCGGTTCGCCCTTGTCTGCGGGCTCTCCGATCAGAAGGGCGCAGTTGGGGCAAGTGCTCAGCGCGCGCGTATGTTCCGCAAGGGTTGAAATCAGCGAGACAGGGCAACCTGCTTCATCCGTGGCCAACGCGATCCGTGAGACAGACGGCAACCCGGTGTCAGGGCGCAGAAAGGCCAGTGCGGCAAATTTGGCCTGAACGAGAAGGTCTTGTGCTTGCAAGCGCGCCGCTGCGTCGGGCGTGTGATAAGGATCGGATAGGGTCACGATATCGGTTCGGCAGCAAAAAATCGGGCAGATGACGGTTCCCTGTCATCTTAAGTGCCTGAAATGGATTGCGCCATTTGTTTTACCTCAGCGTTATGGGATTGCCTCGGCTTTGCCACAAATCGACGTTACAGATCAGGCAATGCTGTTCAAGAAACCCTCGCAGGATACGCCTGATCCGAAGCCACGGCCGTCCAGACGACACCGGCGCGCAGAGGCGACGCGCAGGCACGCGCTGTCTCCGCTACGCATACTGGTCATGGTTCTGTTGTTGCCGCTGACCACCGTGCTGATCGCCACGGGTGTTTTTCTGCGCCTGTCCGAATTTGAGCGGGAAGAGGCGGTGATCCACCTGATCGCATTGGCAGGTTGTGATGCGACGCAGTCGCTGGGGGTGGGGCCGTTTTACGAGGGGCAGGCGGGTTATCACAAGCGCAATGACCCGGATGGCGACGGGGTCGCCTGTGGCGCTGCCAGCCCGTCCCGGGCAACTGCGCCGCAAGTTCACAACAGTCCCGAACCGCAACAGCGGTCTCTTGGAACGGCCAAGTTCGTGCGCCCCTGACGGTTGTAATCGCGAAGTCCAGAAATTCTGCCTGGGCCGGGGCCAGTTGCCTGTGTCATACCGCTTGACCCAAGCGAACGGGCGTCATGTCACAGAGGGATGGCAATGCAGCGGATCAACCCCATCTCATATAGATTAGATGGCAAAACAGGAGATCGTATGATGCAATGCCCGATTGACGGAACTCAACTGGTCATCACGGACAGAAACGGGGTAGAAATCGACTATTGTCCGCAATGCCGAGGTGTCTGGCTGGATCGGGGCGAACTGGACAAGATCATCGAGCGGTCAACAGCGTATTCTCCGCCACAACCCGGCTACGATGACCGGGCGGATCACGGCTATCGCAAGAAAAAGAAGCGTGGCGGCTTTCTGGAAGATCTGTTCGATTTCTGACCCGGTCAGGACAGCTGAGCCCCGGCACATTCGCGGAAAATGCGAACCTGGGGCGCTGCACCGTCCAGGGGAAATTCACTCACCCTGTCCTGCGTAAACGCATAGGCGGTCAGGTTGTATTCCAGCCCGTCCAGCACGTTTCCAAATCCGGTATCGGTAACCGTCAGCATCGATGCACCGTCGGACAGAACATGATGCGGAGTGGCGATTTCGATCGGGTTCGGCCCCTCGAACCGCATCGCGAACCATGGGGTATTGGTCCAACCTTCGGTCTTGCGGGTCACGGACAGGGTATAGAGCGGCTTTGCCGGGTCATAGGTCAGGAATATCTCTGCCGTGTCCGTCACGTGTGACAGGGTGCAGATCTGGCCCACCGTTGCTTCCCACGCGGCGGCGGGTGTGCCGAGGATCAGTGATAACAGGACAATGCGCATTGGGCGGAGTCTAGCGGCCGAAAGGTCCGGGGCAAGGGCTGCGTCAGCCTTTCATCGCATTCAGCAGTTCCAGCAACCCCTTGCGGTCGTCATCATCGGCATAATCGCCGGCGGCCAACCGTTCGGCGATGCGCAGGCGCAGACGCTCGTGCTGGGTGCGCACCTCTTCGCCGGCGGTTTCCGCCAGCGTCTTCATGATCACGGCCACGGCCTGTTGGCGCTTGGTGGTGGGGTTGGCGATATAATCGACAAGGCTCTGCTGCCCGGAATCGAGGATGTTTTCGGCCAGCGCCCGCAACTGATCTCCATTGGGCAGCAACGGGGCGGGGGTGCTTTCGGGCGGCAGGATCTCGGGCGCGCTGCGCGGGGTTTCAGCCAGGGCGTTGGCGCCATCGACGAATGCCTCGGTGATCATGCGGGTGATCTTGATCGCGCGCGGGTCCTTGAACAGGGTCGAGGCGATGGCCACGCCGTAGTCGGTGTAGACCCACGGGTTGACCCGCCGCCCGCCGCGGCCTTTGGGTTTTGAGATCACATTCTGTGATATCAAATCGGCCACCTCGGCATCGGTCAGCTGAAAGCGGTAGCCCTCGAACAGGTCCTTGTTGCGCGAGACGGCCTGATTGAAGGCGCTGACGGATTTTCCGTAGAACTGCGCCAGATCCTCGGCCAGCACCACGCGGGTGCCGCGCACCCGGTGAATGGCGCTTTGGACCTCATGCGTGGAGGGCAGGTTCTTGGCGTTTGTCATGGCACCCGTTTGGAATCACAATTTGTGATTTCAAACGTGGAGGACGGAGGGGTGGGGTGCAAGGGTGGAGTGTGGGTCTGAGTGACATCTCAATGTGCCCAAATGTAATGACCTTTTGTGAGTTGGTCGCGTTAGAAATGATCACGACGAGATAGAAAGACCCGAGGTGTGCAGTGATAATTTAACTCACCCTAAGATTGCCGGGTTGATCCTCTAGTGACAGCTCTGCTAGTGGAAAAACATCCAAAAGATTAGCTATTTACAGGGAATCTAGAGTTGCTCGACAAAGTCAAAATATCGACTGGTGGTGAAGTGTCACTTCAGGTTGTTCAGGATGTTTATAACGACATTACCGGCAGAACTGAGCGGTTAAGTCGATATTTCTTTGACGCCCACCAAATAGAATTCTCAGATATTGAAAACTTACACCGCTCAATTCAAGCCCTAATGGAACAGTACCATTGCGTTGGTTCCAACTGCTCAATCACAATTCGATACATCGATGAAAAAACGGAGCGAGTAAGTAGCTTCCAAAAATTTGCTGCCCAAGGTGCAACAAGAAACGAGTGTATTGAGCAAATTGAAATTGAATATAATTTTTTGATTTTGCTTCCCAAAACAAGCGAGGCAAAACCTTACTCGCTCGAAATAGGCCTTAGAAACACCATGGCGCTTCCAAAGAAAATGGAAGACCTGCAAGCTTCCGATATTCAAAGAAGGCTATCTTTTGATTCGATGAGGTTAACTGGGCGGATGGCCATAGAGTATGTAGATCTCGCAGTTGCTAGAAGTATCGAAGCTCAAGTAGAAGACTGGTATTCCGGACTCAGGAAACAGTGCGCAGGAAGAGTGCATTCTGTAATTAAGAAGGCGGAGAAGGCAACTTCCATTGTCATTCAAGGCTTAGGCGCATTCGCTGTTTGCTCCGTTCTACTGATGCATTTCAATGATTACCCCTTTGACTTGCAGTCTCTATTTCGCGCAGGGGTTGTAAGTTTGTTTTGCGTAATCCTGACTATAGCCGTATCGCGTAGAATCGGTTTCTATGCCGAAAACCAAATTGCAAGGCTTATGCCTTTGTCACTGATTCAGTTAACACAAGCCGATGCCGAACTAGTCGCGAAAAACGCGCACACAACAGGGAAAACAATCGGGCGGGTAGGTCTCTCAACATTGAGTACTGTGATGATCGGGTTAATTACTGCCTACTTGGCATCCGTGATCGGGCTGTAGAAAGTTCTATCGCTTCCGCCGCTTCACATTTCCACCCCGCTGCCCCGGCCGTCCAGCCGTTGACCGCCCCTGCGACCGCACCGCGTCTTCCGAGGCTTTCTCGACCGCCCATTGCCGCGCCATGGGGTCGTCGGCGACGGCGAGGTCGACCGCTTCCAGACGTTTGATCTCATCCCGGATGTTGGCGGCCTCTTCGAATTCCAGGTTCTCGGCGGCTTTGCGCATCTTCTCGCGCAACCCGTCCAGATGCGCCTCCAAATTCGCGCCGTGCATCGGTTTGTCGATGGTGGCTGTGACGCGGTTCATGTCGACGTCGCCCTCGTAGAGACCGGCCAGAACGTCCTCGACATTCTTCTTAACCGTCTCGGGCGTGATGCCGTGTTCCTCGTTATAGGCGATCTGCTTGGCGCGGCGGCGGTTGGTTTCCTCCAGCGCGCGCTCCATGCTGCCAGTGATCTTGTCGGCATACATGATCACGCGGCCATCGGCATTCCGCGCGGCGCGGCCGATGGTCTGGATCAGCGAGGTCTCGGACCGCAGGAAGCCCTCTTTATCCGCGTCCAGAATGGCGACCAGCCCGCATTCGGGGATGTCGAGCCCCTCGCGCAGCAGGTTGATGCCCACCAGCACGTCGAACGCCCCCAGCCGCAGGTCGCGCAGGATCTCGATGCGTTCCAGCGTGTCGATGTCCGAGTGCATGTAGCGGACCTTGATGCCCTGTTCATGCAGGTATTCGGTCAGGTCCTCGGCCATGCGTTTGGTCAGCGTCGTCACCAGCGTGCGGAAGCCATTGGCGGCAACTTTGCGCACCTCGTCCAGCAGGTCGTCCACTTGCATCTCGACGGGGCGAATTTCGACCTCGGGGTCCAAAAGGCCCGTGGGGCGAATCACCTGTTCGGTGAAGACGCCGCCGGTCTGTTCGATCTCCCACTTCGCCGGAGTGGCCGAGACGAAGACGGATTGCGGGCGCATGGCGTCCCATTCCTCGAACTTCAGCGGGCGGTTGTCCATGCAGGACGGCAGACGGAACCCGTGTTCGGCCAGCGTGAACTTGCGGCGATAGTCGCCCCGATACATGCCGCCGATCTGCGGCACGCTGACGTGGGATTCATCGGCGAAAACGATGGCGTTGTCGGGGATGAATTCGAACAGGGTCGGGGGCGGTTCGCCCGGCGCACGACCGGTCAGATAGCGCGAGTAGTTCTCGATCCCGTTGCAGACGCCGGTGGCCTCGAGCATCTCCAGATCGAAATTGGTGCGCTGTTCCAGCCGCTGCGCCTCGAGCAGCTTGCCCTCGCCCACCAGCTGATCCAGCCGCTGGCGCAGTTCCTTTTTGATGCCGATGATGGCCTGCTGCATCGTCGGTTTCGGCGTGACATAGTGCGAGTTCGCATAGACGCGCACCTGTTCCATTGTCGCGGCGCGCTCGCCGGTCAGCGGGTCGAATTCGGTGATGCTTTCCAGTTCCTCACCGAAGAACGAGAATTTCCAGGCGCGATCCTCAAGGTGGGCGGGCCAGATTTCAAGGCTGTCGCCCCGCACCCGGAATGACCCGCGCTGAAATGCCTGATCGTTGCGGCGGTATTGCTGGGCCACCAGATCGGCCATCACCTGCCGCTGGTCGTATTCGTGTCCGACCTTCAGATCCTGCGTCATCGCCCCGTAGGTCTCGACCGAGCCGATGCCATAGATGCACGAGACCGAGGCCACGATTATCACGTCGTCTCGTTCCAGCAGCGCCCGCGTGGCCGAGTGGCGCATCCGGTCGATCTGTTCGTTGATCTGCGATTCCTTCTCGATATACGTGTCTGATCGCGCGACATAGGCTTCTGGCTGGTAGTAGTCGTAGTAGGAGACGAAGTATTCGACCGCGTTTTCCGGGAAGAAGCCTTTGAACTCGCCATATAGCTGCGCCGCCAATGTCTTGTTGGGGGCCAGGATGATGGCCGGGCGCTGAGTTTCCTCGATCACCTTGGCCATGGTGAAGGTTTTGCCCGTTCCGGTCGCCCCCAACAGAACCTGATCGCGCTCTCCATCCAGAATTCCGCCCGCAAGTTCCTTGATCGCGGTTGGCTGGTCTCCTGCGGGGGCGAACTCCGTATGCATGACAAACCGTTTGCCGCCTTCCAGTTTCAGGCGGGCCCGAACATCTTCGGTTGTCATTTGGGTCTTGTCGGAATGGGCGTATGGCATGGGCAGGCTCCGGATCAGGCCCTTACATTTGTTCTTATTTTGTCCAACTGCAAGGGCTGATCCGGTACAAATCCCCAAGTTTCAACACTGGGCAGATACGCATCCGGATTGTGATCCGAGCCAACCTTGCCGGCCAACGCGGCAAGCTCGCCTTCGAGAGCCTTCGTCATCATCGGTTGGCCGGCGATCACGGCATGGGCTTCGGTCGAGGGCATCGCCCGGTTGTGTCCGGGGTTCGCGTCGACGCCCAGAATGCACTCACGATGGATCATCCGCTTATCCTTCGGCTGATTTGTCGAAGATCATAGTTGGCCCTGATGACAGTTTCTGTCATTGGCTTGCGTCGACAATCCGCGACAATTGTTATCTTGTCCCGGGCTGCGCTCTGACGCATAAACAGGTCCAGCCAAGTGAGTACGGAGAGGCGACATGCGCGCACGGATTTACCAGCCTGCAAGGAATGCGATGACTTCAGGGATGGCCAAGACACGCAAGTGGGTTCTGGAATATGCTCCCGCTTCGGCACGTGAGGTTGATCCGCTGATGGGCTGGACATCATCCAATGATACGCAAACCCAGATACGCCTGAAATTCGACACCAAGAAAGAGGCGATGGATTATGCCAGGGACAATGGCATCGATGCGCAAGTCAGCGAGCCGCACAAGCGCAAACCCAACCTGCGCGCACGCGGCTACGGAGAAAACTTCGCCACTGACCGCCGTGGCCCCTGGACTCACTGAATGATCGAAATTCGCGAGGCCGACCCGACCTCGGACGTGTTGCGCCCGATTGTGGAAGCTCATTTCGCTCACAGCGAATCGGCCGGTCCTGCGGAAAGCAACCATACGATGAGCGCAGAAACATTGGCCGGACCGGGCATTCGATTCTGTGCGATTTACGACGATCAGCAGGCGTTGGGCTGCGGCGCCTTGAAGCTGTTGCCCGATGGCACGGCCGAGGTGAAGTCGGTGCATATCCTCGCACAGGCACGGGGGCGCGGACTGGCGCGTGTCATAATGACTCATCTGGCCGATCTGGCGCGCGCAGAAGGCGTCGAAGCTTTGGTTTTGGAAACCGGGGCAGAGCATCTTCCAGAGTATGATGCCGCCCGCAAACTCTACGAAGCGTTGGGCTATTCCTATTGCGGACCGATCTTTGGGTACAGTGACGATCCGAACAGCGCATTCATGCGCTTGGCTCTTGAACCCCGCTCGTAAAAACCGCAAGAAGGGTGCAGCGGTCCCTTAGCTCAACTGGATAGAGCAGCTGACTTCTAATCAGCAGGTTGAGGGTTCGAGTCCTTCAGGGATCGCCATTCTCGAATTTCGATTTCGATGAACACGTCAGGCCGCAATGCGGGCTGTTTCTTCGCGGTTGTTGGGTGAGGTATGAAGGGCTGGACGAGGGGGTCATGCCAGCCCTTCTAAGGGGTCACAGAGTGGTAGTGTGTGTTCCTTAACCAAACATTAACCTGATTCACCATGTTCCGAAATTGGGGGATTCCCGTAGGACGGCGAATGCGTGGATTTCAGCGTGTGAGTTGCAGCTGGCGGATCGGGATCCGGGGTCATAACGCGAATTCTTCAGGATGATTTGGGGCCTGGGCCGTAAAAGCACCAAGGTTGTGAAAAAAATATTGCAACCGGTTGCAAATAGAATCATTGTTGCGCGCAACAACAAGATTCGGGAGATCTGTATGTTGAACGTCGGATTGTTGGGTGCCGGGCGCATCGGGCGTGTTCATGCGCAGGCGATTGCATCGCATCCGGGCAGCAAACTCATTGCTGTTTCCGATGCCTTGCCCGAGGCTGCGGCCAGCCTTGCCAGCGATCATGGGGCCAAGGCGCGCAGCTCCGAAGAGATCATTGCGGATCCGGAAATCTGCGCGGTTCTGATTGCAACTCCGACAGATACGCATTCTGACCTGATTGAAGCAGCGACAGGCGCAGGAAAAACCGTCCTGTGTGAAAAGCCCGTTGATTTGGACCTGAAGCGCGCCACGGAATGTCTCAATTCGGTCTCGGAACGCGGCAAGCCGGTCATGATAGGGTTCAATCGGCGATTTGATCCCAATTTTGCGACCTTGAAGGCGGGGTTGGATGCGGGTGAGATTGGCAAGGCAGAGCTCCTGTCGATCACATCTTTTGACCCGGCGCCACCACCGGTCAGCTACGTAAAGGTGTCTGGCGGTTTGTTTCGGGACATGATGATTCATGATTTTGACATGGCGAACTTCCTGATGGGGGACGTTCCCGAAACAATCTCGGCGGTTGGGTCTTCGCTTGTGGATGCTGAAATCGGCGCCGCGGGGGATGTGGATACAGCGGCAGTTACAATGACTTACGCGGATGGCCGCATCGCGGTCATCAAGAATTCGCGGCGCGCGGCCTATGGCTATGACCAGCGGGTCGAACTGCTGGGCTCCGAGGGGTTGCTACAGGCTCAGAACATGCTGGAAAACACTGTCGTCAAGTCAACGGCGGACGGTGTCGTGGGTGCCAAGCCTACCTATTTCTTCCTGGAACGCTACATGCCTGCATACCGCGTGGAATGGGCCGCATTTGTCGACGCTGTTGAAAGTGGATCCGAAGTTCCGGTCACGCTGAAGGACGGTGTTGCAGCGCTGGCGATGGCCGAGGCCGCAACCCTGTCGGCGCGGGCAGGAAAACCGGTACGGATGGAAGAAATTTTGAAACCGGTTGCAAAATGATTGAAATACTTCAAACTAACGGCAGCTCGGCCCAGCGCCGCAGCCACTGAGATTCGGCACAGCCGGATGATCGGGGCTGGTACCCCGACAGAAGATCAGACTGAACCATTGGGAGGAAACTGAAATGAAGAAATTCGTTAAAGGCGCGCTTGCTGCGGGGGCACTGGCCTTGGCCACACCTGCACTTGCGCAGGAAATCGTGGTCGTGTCGCATGGCCAGGCCAATGACGCATTCTGGAACGTTGTGAAGAACGGTGTTGAGCAGGCCGGAAAAGATGTCGGTGTCAACGTGGAATATCGTGCACCTGAGACCTTTGACATGGTTGCCATGTCGCAGCTGATCGACGCAGCCGTGAACCAGGAGCCCGACGGGCTGATCGTCTCGATCCCGGATGCCGATGCGCTTGGCCCCTCGATCGAACGTGCGGTTGCCGCCGGTATCCCGGTGATCTCGATCAACTCGGGTGCGGAAGTGGCCAAGGAACTGGGTGCTTTGCTGCATGTGGGTCAGGACGAATATGATGCGGGCAAGGCGGCTGGTGAAAAACTGGCCTCGATGGGTGGAACCAATGCGATCTGTGTCAACCACGAGGTCGGCAACGTGTCACTTGACCTGCGCTGCGAAGGCTTCACCGAAGGGTTCGGCGGTAAAGTAACCGTTCTGCCGACCTCGAACGATCCGTCCGAGATCGAGTCCAAAGTTGCCGCCGCGTTGGCCGCTGACGAAAGCGTTGATACCGTTATGGCTCTGGGCGCAAGCTCGGCCGGCGAGCCTTCGGTCGCCGCGGCCAAAGCCTCGGGGCGGGATTTGAATGTTGCCTCGTTCGACCTTTCGGCCAACTTCCTCCAGTCAATCGTGGATGGTGACGCGGCCTTTGCCATCGACCAGCAGCAGTACCTTCAGGGCTACCTGTCGGTGAACTTCATGGGTCTGCACGCCAAATACGGCCTGATGCCGGGTGGCGACGTGCCTTCGGGTCCGAACCTGATCACTCAGGACAAGGCCGCACAGGTCATCGAACTGTCCGCGCAAGGTATCCGCTGATTTCGGCGCGGCTCGACAAACAACAGGATCGGCGCCAACGCGCCGGTCTCACCGAATTGGGAGGAAACCATGAGTGAATCAGCGCCCGTCCTGTCGGACGAAAGGGTCAAGAAAGAACCGTTCCTGACCAAACTGATGAAAAGACCCGAGCTGGGCGCCATTGCAGGTGCGGTTCTGGTATTCGTGTTCTTTGCGATCACCGCAGATGAATCGATGTTCACTCTGGCCGGTGTCATGAACTTCATGACCCCCGCGGCACAGTTGGGTATCCTGGCGATCGGTGCGGCACTGCTGATGATCGGTGGAGAGTTCGACCTGTCGATCGGATCGATGGTCGCGTTCTCGGGGCTGTTTTTCGGCGTCTGCGTCGTGACCTGGCAATTGCCGCTGATCTTTGCCATCCCGATGACATTCGTATTTGCGGCCTGTGTCGGTGCGGTCAACGGCAATATCGTGATCCGTTCGGGCCTGCCTTCGTTCATTGTAACGCTGGCGTTTCTGTTCATCCTTCGTGGCCTGTCACTGGTGGGTCTGAAAATGGCGACAGGCGGTTCGACCCAGCTGCGCGGCGTGCGCGACGCGGTCGAAAACGACTGGCTGGCCCCCTTCTTTTCGGGCGAAGCATTCGGCAGCCTGTTCGCATGGCTGGCCGCCAACGGCATGATCGATACATTCAAAAGCGGTGCGCCCAAGGTCCCGGGTATTCCGGTCGAAATCCTGTGGTTCATCGTCATTACACTGGCAGCGACCTACGTGCTGCTGCGTACCCCGGTGGGGAACTGGATTTTCGCCTCGGGTGGTGACAGCACGGCTGCATCCAATTCGGGTGTACCGGTGAACCGCGTCAAGGTTTCACTGTTCATGCTGACGGCGTGCTGTGCCGCCCTTGTGGCGATCATTACCGTCATGGACGCGGGCTCGACCGATGCGCGGCGGGGGTTCCAGAAAGAATTCGAGGCGATCATTGCTGCGGTCATCGGTGGCTGCCTGCTGACCGGTGGATACGGCTCGGCCATCGGGGCTTTCTTCGGCTCGATCATCTTTGGAATGGTCGTCATCGGACTGACCTATACCGACTTTGATCAGGATTGGTTCCAGGTCTTCCTGGGTGCCATGCTGTTGATTGCCGTTCTGTTCAACAACGCGATCCGCAAACGCGTAACCGGGGAGCGCTGATATGACCGAAGACACCAAATTCCACCATGGCGATGCCGTCGATGACCAGGCGCCCATCGTTCAGATGAAAGACATCGAAAAGCACTTTGGCAATATCATCGCGCTTGCTGGCGTCAGCTTTGACGTCAAGCCCGGGGAATGCCATTGCCTGCTGGGCGACAACGGCGCGGGCAAGTCTACCTTCATCAAGACCATGTCCGGGGTACACAAACCCACCAAGGGCGAGATTCTGTTCGAAGGTCAGCCGTTGCATTTCGACACGCCGCGTGACGCGATGGAAGCGGGCATCGCGACCGTGTTTCAGGATCTTGCGATGATCCCGCTGATGAGCGTGACGCGCAATTTCTTCATGGGGCGCGAACCCACCAAGGGCAAAGGGCTGCTCAAGCGGTTCGATGTGGATCATGCAAACGAAGTCTGCATGGAAGAGATGCGCAAGATGGGCATCAATCTGCGCGCACCGGATCAGGCGGTTGGGACATTGTCCGGCGGCGAACGTCAGACGGTGGCCATCGCGCGGGCGGTGTATTTCGGCGCCAAGATCCTGATCCTCGACGAACCGACCTCGGCGCTTGGTGTGCGTCAGACGTCGAATGTTCTTGCCACGATCGACCGGGTGCGCAGCCAGGGTGTCGGCGTGGTTTTCATCAGCCACAACGTGCGCCATGCGCTGGCGGTGGGTGATCGTTTTACCGTACTGAACCGCGGCAAAACTCTGGGCACTGCCAAACGCGGTGAAATCACACCCGAAGAGTTGCAGGACCTGATGGCCGGCGGTCAGGAAATGGCTGAGCTTGAGGGATCGCTGGGCGGTACTGTCTAAAGCAAAACGCTCGGATGCCCTCACGGGGGCATCCATCGGGCGGTGGCACCTGACGCCACTCTGATTTCAGGCTCTGACAAAAGGCCTGACACCTTCGAAAATGAGAAAACCCGCGGACCGCCGATGGCGGCTCCGAGTTGAAAGGGATCATGATGAGCAAAACAGTCCGATTGACCGCGGCGCAGGCTCTGGTGCGCTATCTCGGGGCGCAGATGAACGAGGCCGGAGAGCCGTTCATCGCAGGTGTGTGGGCGATCTTCGGCCATGGCAACGTGGCAAGTTTGGGCGAGGCGCTGCATGGGGTGAAAGACAGTCTTCCCACCTATCGCGGTCACAACGAACAGACCATGGCACACAGCGCGATTGCTTATGCTAAGCAGTTGGGCCGGCGGCGCGCCATGGCGGTGACGTCATCGATCGGACCGGGGGCCACCAACATGGTTACGGCCGCTGCTCTGGCCCACGTGAACCGTCTGCCTGTTTTGTTTCTGCCAGGCGATGTATTTGCGACGCGTGGCCCCGATCCGGTTTTGCAGCAACCCGAAGTGTTCTCGGATGGAACCATCAGTGCAAATGATTGTTTCAGACCGGTCAGCCGGTATTTCGACCGCATCACCCGCCCGGAACACCTGCTGACGGCTCTGCCACGCGCCTTCCGCACGATGACGGACCCGGCGGATTGCGGCCCGGCGACGCTGGCCTTTTGTCAGGACGTGCAGGCCGAAGCATATGACTATCCCGAAAGCTTCTTTGAGCCCCGCGTCTGGTATCAGCGCCGCATTCGCCCGGATGAGGGGGAACTGGCGCGTGCCGTTGCCGCGATCAAGGCCGCCAAGCGCCCCGTTGTCGTTGCCGGCGGAGGTGTGCATTATTCGGACGCAACCGCCACGTTGCAGCGTTTTGCCGAGGCACACAATGTCCCCGTGGCCGAGACACAGGCCGGCAAGTCCGCATTGGCCTGGGATCATCCGCTCAACCTTGGTCCTGTTGGTGTGACCGGGGGCGAACCCGCCAACGACATTTGCGCAAAGGCGGATCTTGTGCTGGGCGTCGGCACCCGGTTTCAGGACTTCACCACCGGGTCATGGGGTTTGTTCGCGAACCCCGGGCGTGAGTTGATCAGCCTGAACACCGCTGCCTACGACGCCGAAAAGCACGGAGCGATGCCGTTGCAGGCCGACGCTCGGGTTGGTTTGGATGAACTCAGCGAAGCGCTGGGCGGCCATCGCGCGCCGGATCTGCCCGCGGCATTGAAATCTGATTGGTTCGGCAAAGTTGATGCGCTGACGGATGCCCCGACGGACAGCAATGCGCTGCCCACGGATATGCAGGTGATCGGCGCCGTGCAGCGGGCCGCCAAGGAAAACACTGTTGCGATGTGCGCTGCCGGCACGATGCCGGGTGAGCTGCACAAGCTTTGGAAGGCACCACGCCCCGGTGCCTATCACATGGAATATGGTTTCAGCTGCATGGGGTACGAGATCGCTGGTGCCATGGGCATCAAGATGGCCCAGCCCGACCGCGACGTGATCTGCTTTACCGGTGATGGCACTTATATGATGGCCAACTCGGAAATGGCGACGGCGGCGATGATGGGGATTTCGTTCACCGTTGTCGTCACGGACAACCGCGGGTTTGGGTGCATCAACCGTCTGCAAATGGGGACAGGCGGGGCCGAGTTCAACAACCTTCTCGACCACACTGTGCACGAGACAAAATCAGCCATCGATTTTGCCGCCCATGCGGCAGCGATGGGGGCGACTTCGGTCAAGGTCAGTTCGATTGCCGAGCTCGAAGACGCGCTGGCCAAACGCGATGAGGTCAAAGGCCCCTATGTCGTGGTGATCGACACCGATCCCTATCCATCGACCGAATATGGCGGAACCTGGTGGGAAGTGGCGGTGCCCGAGGTCAGCACCCGCCCCGAAGTGAATGAAAAACGCGCGGCCTATGAAGCCGCCATCAAGGAAAGAAACACGAAATGAGCGTTAAGATCGGCATCTCTCCGATTGCTTGGCAGAATGACGATCTGCCGGACCTGACCGCAGCTTACACGATGGAGCAGGCGCTGAAAGAAGCGCGCGAGATTGGCTATACAGGTGTCGAACGGGGCCAGAGGATGCCCGCCGACACCGAAGGGTTGCGGGCCTATCTGGATGCAAATGACATCGCGTTGTGTGGGGGGTGGTGCTCGGGCAGCACGCTGGTCAACGACTTGCACGCCGAGATCGCCGTCGTGCGCGACCAGGTCGAACAATTCGTTGCGCTGAACAGCCCGTGCATCGTCTATGCCGAATGCTCCAATACCGTCCAGGGACAGATCGGAACGCCTGTAAATGATCGCCCCAGACTGTCGCGG
This sequence comes from Ruegeria sp. HKCCA4008, assembly GCF_013033125.1. Lineage (NCBI taxonomy): Bacteria > Pseudomonadati > Pseudomonadota > Alphaproteobacteria > Rhodobacterales > Roseobacteraceae > Ruegeria > Ruegeria sp. HKCCA4008. The sequence goes on along the minus strand of NZ_WQDM01000003.1, from coordinate 291,779 downwards.
GACGAGGTTCTGGCCTATGCGGGCAAGCTGACCGAACTTGCCAAGTGGATGGCGGATCAGGGCATGCCCATGGCCTATCACCATCACATGGGCACGATCATCGAAAGCGAAGATGAGGTGAACTGGCTGATGGAGGGGTCAGGCCCCGAATTGAGCCTGTGTTTCGATACGGGCCATCTGCTGTTTGGTGGCGGCGATGTGATGGCCACGCTGAACCGTTGGGGCGATCGGGTGCATCACGTGCATTTCAAGGATATCCGCCCTGAAATCGTACAGGACAGGCGTGAGAACAATCGCAGTTTTCTGGATGCGGTGATCGCGGGCGCGTTCACCGTGCCGGGTGACGGTTGCATCGACTTTCAGGCCGTGGCCGATGCACTGAAAGCAATGGATTACAACGGCTGGATCGTGGTCGAGGCAGAGCAGGACCCGGTTAAGGCGCCGCCCTATGAGTACTCGAAAATGGGCTATGACCACATCGTCGAGGTCTGCGGCAAGGCCGGGCTGAAGATCACCTCATAGATCACCACCACAACGGGGCAACACCGAAGCCATCAGAGAGGAGCACGTCATGGTACAACAGGACCTTGGATATGTCGGCTATTTCGACCGGGAATCCTGTGATCTGGATGAATTCAAGGTGTTGACCTCTCAGACTCTTTCCGCCGAGACGGTGCCTTTTGCCGCCTCGGTCGAAAAGAACGTGCCCGTCTATGATATGCAGGCACTGAGTCCCGGTTTGGAACGGCCTGATACGCGCAGGGCCTTGCTGGCGGAATGGGGCCGGGTACTGGGCAAATCCGCCGGTGTGATCGCCCTGAAAGGGGCGTATCCCGACACGTCGATCATTGATCGGGCGACGGATGTGTTTCGTGAAATCATCGAAGAAGAACGCCAGGGTGGCGCCGGTGAGGGCGATCATTTTGCCGCCTCGGGCGCGAATGACCGGGTGTGGAACGCGCTGCAAAAGCAATGCCTGCGCGACCCCGAGGGCTTTGCGCTCTATTTCGGGAACACGGCGATTGCGGCGGCATGTGAAGCATGGCTTGGCCCGAACTATCAGGTGACCGCGCAAATCAATCAGGTGCGCCCCAGAGGCAAGGCCCAGCAGGCGCATCGAGACTACCATTTGGGATTCCAAAACGCTGATAACGCGGTGCGCTATCCGGTTCACGCCCATCTGGTGACGGCCTCGCTGACATTGCAGGGGGCCGTGGCTCATTGTGACATGCCGGTGGAAAGCGGGCCGACCAAGTTGTTGCCGTTCTCGCAGCTTTACCCGCCGGGCTATCTGGCGTTCCACGATGAGGCACACCGGGCGCATTTCGAAGACAGCTGTATCCAGTTGCCGCTGGAGAAGGGTGATGCGGTGTTCTTCAATCCGGCGCTGTTCCATGCGGCGGGCGCGAACAGCAGCGCCGACATCAATCGCATGGCAAACCTGCTGCAAATCTCTTCCGCCTTCGGGCGCGCGATGGAGTCGGTGGACCGGCAGGCGATGTCCTTGGCGGCGTTCCCGTCTCTGATCGCCTTGAAACAGCGCGGGGCGCTGGACGCAGCGCAGGTGGAGGCCGCAATTGCGGCGACGGCTGAGGGCTATCCCTTCCCGACCAATCTGGACACGGACCCCCCGGTCGGGGGCAATGCGCCGGAAAGCCAGGCAGATATTCTGCGTCGCGCGGTTGCGGAAGGATGGACCGAGGCGCGGCTGGCCCAGTCCCTATCGGCCCGGAACCAAAGGCAAGCTGCCTGAATTCAACACAGGCGGGCACTCGGGGGCCGCCCAAGAAGGAGAACAAGAATGGCAGACCTGCTGAAGAAACCGATCGGAACCCACGGCAAGGTACATGACATCACTCCGTCAAGCGCTGGATGGAATTATGTGGGCTTTGGGCTTTATCATCTAAAGGCCGGGGATCGCGCAAACGAAGTGACCGCGGATCGCGAAGTCATCCTTGTGATGGTTGAAGGCAAGGCGCGGATCACCGGGGCAGGTCAGGACTGGGGCGTGTTGGGCGAGCGGATGAACGTCTTTGAAAAGACCCCGCCTCATTGCCTGTATCTGCCCAACGGAACCGAATGGGAGGCCGTGGCCGAAACCGACTGCGTTATCGCCGTCTGCTCTGCCCCGGGCAAGGGCGGGCACCCGGCGCGGCGGATCGGCCCGGACGGGATCACGCTGACTGAACGTGGAAAGGGCGTAAACACACGCTATATCAACAACATCGCGATGGAGGCCGAGGATTACGCCGACAGCCTGCTGGTGACCGAGGTGTTCACCCCGAACGGCCACTGGTCCTCCTATCCCAGCCACCGCCACGACGAGGATGACTATCCCCGCATCACCTATCTGGAAGAGACCTACTACCACCGCCTGAACCCGTCGAACGGGTTTGGGATCCAGCGGGTTTACACCGATGACGGCCAGTTGGATAAGACGATGGCGGTATCCGATGGCGACGTTGTGATCGTCCCGCGTGGCCATCACCCTTGCGGTGCGCCCTATGGGTTCGAGATGTACTATCTGAACGTCATGGCCGGACCGCTGCGGAAATGGCGGTTTGTTCCGGCCCCCGAGGTCGAATGGATCATGGAGCGTGACGGATGAGCCATACTTTCGCCAATTACCCAAGCCTTGCAGGTAAGACGGTTTTCATCACCGGAGGCGCCGGCGGAATTGGCGCGGAAACCGTTCGGGCCTTTGCCGAACAGGGGGCAAAGGTTGGGTTTTTGGACCTCAACGCTGATGCCGGGCTTGCTTTGCTTTCCGAACTGGACGGAGAGCATGCATTCGCCCAATGCGATCTGCGAGACATTGACGAGATGAACGCCGCAATAGGGCAATTGGTGGAAGAACTGGGCGCGGCGGATGTTCTGGTGAACAACGCGGCCCGGGATGACCGGCACGACTGGCGCGAGGTCACGCCTGACTATTGGGATGAGCGCATGGCGACCAATATCCGCCACATGTTCTTTGCCATTCAGTCGGTGGCACCCGGAATGATCGCCAAGGGTGCAGGTTCGATCATCAATATCGGGTCGAATTCGTGGTGGGAGGCCGGGGCGGGTTTCCCTGCATATGCCACCGCCAAATCCGCTGTGCATGGACTGACCCGCACCATGGCGCGCGAGCTGGGTGATCACCGCATCCGCGTCAACACGGTCGTGCCCGGCTGGATCATGACCCAGCGCCAGAAAGATCTGTGGGTCACCCCCGAGGCTCTGGCCAAGCAAGTGGATCGTCAGTGTCTGCCCGACCCGATCGACCCGGTCTATGTGGCGCGGATGGTGCTGTTTCTGGCCTCGGACGATGCAGCCATGTGCAGTGCCGGAAACTTCATGGTCGAAGGCGGGTCGATCTGAGCCCACACATTCCGAAAGGTGGTTCGATGACTCAACCGTTCGAACTGGCAGCTTGCGCCGAGATGCTGTGGCTGGACAGGCCGATGGATTGGCGTGCCGCCCGGCTGGCCGAGATGGGGTTCGGCGTCGGGCTGTGGAACTGGCCGGAGCTCGATATTCCCAGGCTGGTCGCGACCGGTGCCAGTTTCACCATCATGAACGGCTATCTTCAGGGGCGGCTGGCCGACGATGACGGGGCCGAGATGCTGCTGGCCTCGGCGGCCGAAACAATTCAGGTCGGCAAGCGTCTGGGCGTTGCGCGACTGAATCTGCACGGCACCGGGTTGGGTGACGGTGGTATACCGATCTGGCAACATGACGAGGTCACAGGGCCGATGTGGCTCAAGGCCAGGGATACCCTGAACCGGATCTGTGATCTGGCCCAGGCCGAAGATGTAGTGTTCACGCTTGAAAACCTGAACCTGCTGGACCATCCCGGCTGTCCATTTGGGTCAACGGCGGACGTGCTTTCCTTGGTTTCGTCGGTTGATCGTTCGCAGTTGCGGATCAATCTCGACCTCTACCATACCCAGATCGGCGAGGGGGATCTGATCCGCTGGTGTGAAAAATGTCTGCCCTGGATCGGAGAGGTGCAGGTGGCCGACAATCCCGGTCGGTGCGAGCCCGGAACCGGTGAGATCAACTATGCCGCCGTGGCGCGTGCGTTGAACGATCTGGGCTATCGCGGCCCGGTCGGGATGGAAGCCTTCGCCGCAGGCGACCCGGAAGACGCGCTGGTCGCCTTCCGGTCGGCATTCACGCTCTGAGCGTCACCGCTGCGGCGGCGCACCAAAGGCGCGGATCACCGTGCGGGCGGCAGCCATGACCGGATCGTGTGTTTCCTTCAGGATCGTCACCCGGTCGAACCGGTCGGGGTCGCGGTTCACGGCCTCGCGCAGGGCGGTGCCGAAGGCCATGCGCAGTTCGGTCCCGATGTTGAATTTGCAGATGGAGGTCTCGCGCGCCAGCCGCGCGCGCTGTTCGACCGGCACACCCGAACCGCCATGGATGACCAGTGGAACCTCGGTCATGGAGTCGATTTGGTGTATGCGGTCCTCGTCCAGACCGCCTTCCTTGTTCTGCTGAAGGTGGACGTTTCCGACCGAGATTGCCATAGCGTCGACGCCGCTGTCGCGGGCAAACTTCGCGGCTTCCTCGGGATCCGTGCCGTTTGAGCCTTCACCGCCGGAATAGCCGACGAAGCCGATCTCGCCCTCGCACGAGATCCCGGCGGCGTGGGCCATTTCGGCAATCGCGGCGGTTTCATCGATGTTCTGCTGCAAGGGCTTGCGCGACCCGTCGAACATCAGCGAGGTGAACCCGCTGTCCAACGCGATCTTGCAATCCTCGAAAGTATAGCCGTGATCCAGATGCGCCACCAAGGGCACCGAGGCGTTTTCGGCCAGATACCGGAACATCTTGCCCAGGATCGGCAGCGGGGTGTGCTCGCGGCAGCTGGGTCCGGCTTGTAGGATCACCGGGGCGTTCTCGGCCTCGGCGGCGGCGACATAGGCGCGCATGTCCTCCCAGCCCAGCGTCACCAGGCCGCCGACGGCATAGCCCTGTTCATAGGCCGGTTGCAGGACGTCTTTGAGCGTAGCGAGGGTCATTTGAATTTGGCGATCATGTCTTTGATGCCCGGGATCGTTTCGATCTGATAGGCATGGGTGGGTTGGAAATACTGCACCAGCGACCGCTGGGTCAGCCCGCCGAGGATGGTGAAGTAATACATCTCGTATCCCGGCAGCACGCAGCAGGGGTGATAGCCCTTGTCGATGCAGATCGTGGAGCCATCGACGATGTGATAGGCATCGCCTGGTTCGTTGTCCTCGCGCTGCAGCATCTGCAGGCCCGAGCCCCAATTGGGTTTGAAGCGGAAATTGTAGGTTTCGTCATGTCGGGTCTCGTCCGGCAGGCGGTTGGTGTCGTGCTTGTGGCTGGGAAAGCCCGACCAGCCGCCCTGACCCACGGTGAACAACTCGCTGACCAGCAGGCGGCCGACCTTGTCATGCTGCTTCTGGCCCAGGATGTGCTTGATCTTGCGATGGGTCTTGGTGTCGTCGCTGCCATATTGCACCAGGTCATGCTCGCGCACGTCGAAGGGATCCAGCACTTTGTCATACTTTGCGCCGGCCACGAACACCTCGGCCGTCTCTGACACGCAGACCATCTGCGCCGGTGCCCCCGACGGGACATAGGCGCCCTCGGGCTCGCCATCCCAGACATCTTCGCCCCGGTTGCCTAGATGGGCAAAGCGCACGCCTTCGACATCCACGTCGACGCTGCCGGTGGCGGGCACGATGCAGGTTTCGTAACCCGGGATCTGGTACTCGAAGGCCTCGCCCTTTTTCAGTTTGACGATGTTGAAATAGTTCAGCGGAACCGTTGGATCATCGGCGTCTACGATGGGTTTGTTCTGATTGTCATAGGGTGCGATATGCATGGTACTCTCCTATGTGGTCGGGCCGGGATGCGAAGCGAGAAACGCGTCCAGTTCTGGTGTCGTTGGCATGGCGGGTGCGCAACCGGGATGCGACACCACGATCGACGCGCAGGCCGAACCGCGCATGACCGCGTCTTTCAGATCGTGCCCGGCCGCGATCGAGGCCAGCAGCCCGGCCATGAAACTGTCGCCAGCCCCGTTGGGTTTGACGGCCGTAACCGGGTAAATACCGGTTCGCAGCTCTTGCCCGTCCACAAAGGTGACAGCACCTTTTTCGCCCATCTTGTAGATGACGATCCGACCCGGTTTTTGGGCAAGTTCCTGCGCCTTGGCAAAACCCTTTTCGATGCCGCCGGCCATGAATCCGAACTCTTCGTCGTTGCCGACGATCAGGTTGCTGGCTTCGCCAGCCCGGGACAGAACTTCGGCAGCCACCTCGGCCGAGGGCCAGCTGTATGGGCGGTAATCGATGTCGAAAATGATCGGCAGCCCTGCGCTTTGGGCGTTCTCGAAGGCCCGGAATGTGGCGCTGCGCGACGGTTCGGACGCAAAGACCGTTCCTGCCGAGATGATTGCCGAGAAAGATGAATAATCGACCCTGTCCATATCCTCTTTGGTGACCTGGAAATCAACGGCCCCGTTGCGATAGATCACATTCTGAAAGTCCTCGATCCGGCTTTCGTACACGGCCAGAGACATGCGGTATTCGCCGCCCAGAACGCGGATATAGGATGTGTCCACACCGTAATGCCGCAACCGGTTCAGACAGAACCGCCCAATCGCATCGTCCGAGACGGACGTAATCAGCGACGCCTCGCTGCCCAACTTGACCAGCCCGGCACAAATATTGGCGGAAGAACCACCCAGGTCGGCATGAAACGTGCTGGCATCCTCGCTTTTGACGCCGATTGGGTCGGCGTACAGGTCCATGCCTGCGCGACCCAGAACGGCGAAGCGGTTTCCTTTGATACCATCCATCAAAGCGCTCAAGTTTTGTCCTCCGGCAGAATGGGTCGGCAAAGTTTGGACCTTGCGTTGAATCGATTCACACGATACTGATTTTGCAACCGGTTGCAAATGATATGTTCGGAGCCGTTGCAGATGCCTGAAATCGGAATTGGAATCGTCGGCGGCGGCTATATGGGCAAGGCCCATTCCGTGGCCATGTCAGCGGTCGGCGCGGTGTTCAACACGGCATTGCGACCCCGGCTCGAGGTCATTTGTGCGTCCAGCCCCGAAAGCGCCGAACGTTACAGGACGGCCTATGGATTTGACAAAGCAACCGATGATTGGCGGATATTGGTTGAGGATCCCAGGGTTCAGGCAATCGTCATCGCCTCGCCTCAATCGACACATCGTCAGATTGCCGAAGCGGCGTTTGAATTGGGTAAACCGGTCTTGTGTGAAAAACCACTGGGCGCATCCCTTGACGACAGTCTGGCCATGGTTGCTGCTGCCGAAGCGTCTGGCGCGGTCAACATGGTGGGGTTCAACTATGTTCGTACACCTGCGACCCAATACGCCCGCCAGCTTATTGCCAATGGTGATATCGGGGATATCACCTGGTTCCGGGGGGAGCACACCGAGGATTTCTATGCCGACCCGCACGCTCCTGCCTCCTGGCGTACGACGGGTATGGCCAATGGCACCATCGGAGATCTGGCACCGCATATGGTCAACGGTGCATTGGCGCTGGTTGGTCCGATCGCGCAGGTTATGGCGGATGTTGAAACGGTTCACAGAACCCGACCGGGCGGTGAGGTGACAAATGACGACCATGCCCAGATGATGTGCCGTTTTGAAAACGGTGTTATGGGCAACCTGTATTTCAGCCGCGTCGCGACGGGGCGAAAAATGGGCTATGCTTATGAAATATCGGGAACAAAGGGCGCCATCCGGTTCGATCAGGAGGACCAGAACGCGCTGTGGCTGTATAAGCGGGAAGGGCCCGAAGCGTCCCGTGGGTTCACAAAAATTCTGACCGGCCCGGCGCATCCGGATTACGAGCCCTTCTGCCAGGGTCCGGGCCACGGAACAGGCTATCAGGACCAGATCATTATCGAGGCCAAAGATTTTCTTCAGGCCATCCACACCGGAAAAGCCGCTTGGCCGACCTTTCGCGACGGGCATGAGGTCAACCGGGTGCTTGCCGCCGCCTTGGCATCGTCCGAGCAGCGGCAGTGGAAAGACATCCGCGATTTCTGATCGCTCAAACAAAAAACTTCCAATGAGAGACAATGACCATGGCTAAGTTGAGATGGGGCATGATCGGTGGTGGTGAAGGCAGCCAGATTGGCCCCGCGCACCGCTTGGGGGCACAGGCTGACGGGCTGTTTGAATTTGCCGCTGGTGCGCTGGATCACCGGCCCGAAGCGGGCCGGGAATACGCGCAGCGATTGGGCGTTGCCGCCGATCGCGCCTATGGCGACTGGCAAGAAATGCTGGCCGGTGAGAAGGACCGTGAAGACCGGATTGATCTGGTGACAATCGCCACGCCGAATTCGACACATTTCGAGATCGCCAAGGCGTATCTTGAGGCGGGCTTCAATGTCCTGTGTGAAAAGCCGATGACCATGACTGTGGAAGAGGGTGAGGAAATTGTCCGCGTCGCCGAAGCATCGGGAAAGATCTGCGCGGTGAACTACTGCTATTCCGCCTATCCGATGGTGCGGCAGGCCCGCGCTATGGTGCGCTCGGGCGAAATCGGACAGGTGCGTCTTGTGGTGACCAATTTCAGCCATGGCCACCACGGGGATGCCACCGATGCGGACAATCCGCGCGTGCGCTGGCGCTATGACCCTGCGATGGCAGGGGTTTCCGGGCAGTTCGCCGATTGCGGTATCCACGCCCTGCATATGGCCAGTTTTATCTGTGATGACGAGGTGAAGACGCTTTCGGCTGATATGGCCTCAACGATCGCAAGCCGGGAACTGGAAGACGATGCAATGATCAACTTCCGTATGGAAGGCGGCACGGTCGGGCGTCTTTGGACATCTTCCGTGGCGATCGGGCGCCAGCATGGCTTTGACATACAGGTCTTTGGCGAAACCGGCGGGTTGCGCTGGGCGTCAGAGCAACCCAACCAGTTGATCTACACCCCGGTAGGAGGGCGCACCCAGATCATCGAAAAGGGCGAGGGGGGTCTGCATGATGAAGTGCAGCGCCTGTCTCGGGTCGCCATCGCGCACCCCGAAGGCTTCCCGCTGGCCGTTGCCAATATCTATTGCGATCTGGCGGATGCGATCCGCGGTGAAAGCCGGGATGGCCTGCCCAACGCGGCGGATGGCGTGCGATCGATCGCAGCGGTGCACGCGGCCGTTGCGTCGGGCAAGGCAGATGGTGCCTGGCAGGACGCCCGCCCGCCGATGTTCCGCTGATCAGGGGTGGGGCCGCAACGTGCCCCGCTCGACCACCCGGCAGGGGAAGATACGCGCTTCGGGGTAGCGGTCGGGCGTTTTCAGCATCTCTTCGACCAGATCGACCGACGAGGTGATGATCTGCTTGATCGGCTGATGGATGGTGGTCAGTTTGATGTATTCCCAGCGCGACATTTCCATGTCGTTCAGGCCGATGATCCCGATATCGGTACCCGGTTTCAGCCCGTGATCGGCCAGCGCCGACAGCGCCCCGATCGACAGGATGTCGTCGCCGCAGAAATAGGCCTGCGCCGGGTCACCGGCCAGCAGGCGCAGCATCTCGGCCCGGCCGGCCTCGAAGGAATAAGCCCCGGCGAAGGAGTGGTTGACCGGAATCTGCGCATGGTTGGCCATTTCTTCGATAAAGCCCCGCTGTCGGTCCAGGGACGAGGTCGCATCCTGCGGCCCGCCCAGATAGCCCACGCTGGCATAACCCCGCGCGACCAGCTCGCGCGCGGCCATGCGCCCGCATTCCACATTGTCGATCCCGACCACATGCACCTCGGGCGAGGTGGCAGACCGGCCGAACGTGTGCACCACCGGTACGCCCGCATCGTGGAACGCCTTGGCAAAGCTGGGCGGCAAGGTCGACGAGGCGACGATCACCGCATCCACTGAGTATTGCCGCAGCATGCGTACGGAATTGGCGGGCTCGGTCTCGTCCGTCAGGTTCACGATCAGCGGGCGCAGGCCGCGTTCCTGCAAGGCGCGTGTAAACTGGTCGAAGACTTCCAGAAAGATCGGGTTGTGAAAGTTGTTCGAAATCAACCCGATCAGTTTGGTGCGCCCGGTCGTCAGAGACGAAGCCAGAGCATTGGGGCTGTAGCCCAGCTCACGGGCCGCCTTTTCAACCTTGCTGCGAGTTTTTGCGGAAACCGAGGCACCTTCTGTAAAGGTGCGCGAAACGGCGGACCGTGAAACGCCAGCCAAGGCGGCCACGTCTTTCAGGGTCACACTCACGCTGCGGGACTCCGATTAAAGCGAGGCAGGAAGGCAGGTAAGTTTGGCATTGCCCCAGCATTATGCATCATCGACCTGAACTTGCAACCGGTTGCAACCCTACCACGAAGATTCAACCGTGTTTGAGCGTCGAAACTTTGCAGGCAAAAAGGCGGGTGATGAGACACTCGAACTCCTGACATCTTCAGCAAAACAGAAGCGCATTTTCCAATCCGCAGATGCACCCAAGCGCCGTCTTGCACTGCCGCCAAGGGCACAGGTTCCCAGAGACACCCGGTGTTGTCAGCGATTTGAAGTTGCACAAACTGCGGAGCGGTTCAAGGGCATATCCTTTCCTGCCGCTTTCAAGATCACATCCGATCGAGCCGCAACAGGCATGCGTGACGTCGCATGCGTTGCCAAAAGGGCCATCGGGCAATTGCTTTTTCAACCTTTGGTATTGATCCATGAACGTGGCGCAAATCATGGCCATCCCTTGGTGGACATACATGAGAGAGGCAGTGGAACGCCAACCCGCCCATTCGCAGCGCAGTTGCTATCCAAGACGGAATTTTGTTGGCGTCACACCGGTCTGGCTTCGAAAAAACCGAGTGAAGTGGGACTTGTCGGAATAGCCAAGCATGAGGCCGATCTCGGCAACTGTCATTTTGCTTTCTCTGAGGTGCTCCTTGGCGACATCGACCCGCAGACGCCTTACCTCTCGGGGAAGTGTTGTCTGATGTTTCTGAAGTGCTTTCAGGAACCGCTCGGGCTGGATACCCAGCAATCCGGCCACAACCTCCGGCCCCAGCTCTGACTCATCCAGTTTTCCGCGCAGGACAGACCGCAAAGCGGCCACTACGGTGACGTCTTCATTGTGCCGAATCGTGGCTGTCGGCGTTTCGGACTCCTCTGCCGCATGTTGTAGAAACAACCATTCCACGGGAAAACTGATCTGCATTCCGGGGTTGGGTCCAAGGCCGACTTCGATACCTTTGTAACCGCGTGGCAAGCCAAGGATGTATCTGCTTTCCCATCGCACCCGGGACGGATCCCACGCGTTTCCGACCACGCTTTGCAACAGGCGCACATAGATGGCAGCTCCAAACCCGGTAACCTGAACGGGCGGAACGGTTGGTTCTTGTTGCCGTGCGATCCGATAGATCGCTTTGTCTGCTTCCACGACAAGACTGTGCCGGACGGCGTTGGACTCTTGTGGAACAAGCCTTACGAACCGGGCAAAAAACTCGAACAGAGTGTTCGAGGATTGCAGCGACCGGGCGAATGGCGGCCATCCTTGCAGGTCAAATGTCTCTCCTACATTCAGGCCAAGGTATCGATCCCCTGACAACTCTGAGAAGGCATTCAACAGACCATAGACCAGTTCTGAGTGGACATAGACAGATGGGTCGGACAGCAGGTCGGCCTTCAAGCCGACCTGATCCAAGGCCGGTTGCGGATTGATCCCGCGGTCGGTGAGATATTGCAGAAACGGGGCGGCCAGCGCGAGGCGGATAAAGCCTTCGCTATGCGCTTCAGAAGTGGAGCTGAGTGGCACGCCCGTCACCCTTGTTAAAACCGATGGTTTCGTTCAGTGGCCTTTTTTGCGGTCACATTCGCACATGTTAGTCCAAAAGTGGCAACCCGCCCAAGAGTTTTCGGGCTACGTTTGGTAAAACGTGAATGTGAAGGGAAGACCTATGACCAACATGCGAATGTCCATTTGCCCGGCGGTAGTGGTCGCGGCAGTTTTTGGTTTTTCGGCGGCTGCGCAGGCTCAGGATCAAGAAGATCCTCAAACGCTGTTTACCAATGTGCACGTCTTTGATGGCGTGAATGAGCAACGTATCGAGAATGCAAATGTTCTGGTCGAGGGCAACCTGATCAAGACTGTTTCAACCGAAGCGGTGGACGCGCCCAACGCCGTTGTGATTGACGGCGGGGGGCGGACGTTGAGCCCGGGCTTTGTCGAGAACCATGCCCATTTGATGTTGATGGGGCCTACGCTGCCAGCGATGGAAGCCAACACAACATGGGAGGACTTCGCCATTCACGGTGCACGAATGGCTGAGATGTATCTCATGCAAGGTTTTACCACGGTCAGAGACGCCGGGGGGGCCAATGGTGGGTTGCGCAGGGCAATTGACTCGGGGCAAATCGATGGCCCCCGTTATTACCCGTCTGGCGCATTTATAGGAACGCGAGGTGGTCACGCTGACTTTGCGAATTTCACCGCGCCGCCGGGTTCAGAGACCAACATGAGCCGCCTAAACTTGGCGCAAGAGGTTAGCGGCGTCGATGACGTTTATAAATTCGCGCGTAACAATTTCCGCATGGGCGCAACGCAGTTGAAATTCATGCAATCCGGCGGTGTCGTTTCAGCCTTCGATCCATGGCAATTGCTTGCTGGATCGCCCGAGGAAATTCGAGCCGCGGTACAGGTCGCCAATGAATATGGCAGCTATGTCATGGCGCATTCCTATCGTAAGGAGGCAATCCTTAGTGCGCTGGACGCGGGTGTGATGTCGATTGAACATGGTTTCTCGTTCGACTGTGACATTGCCCAGGTCATGAACGAAAAAGGGGCCTACATCACCACCAACCTGACGGCCTTCGACCCCGGATTGCTGGACATTCCGGCTGTGGCAAACGTGCCGTCGAGCCTGGCCAAGGCAAAATCCGCATCCGCCACTTTTGCGGGCTATATCGACAATATGAAGGAATGCCCGGTAAAGCGGGGGTTCCAGACCGATTGTGTTGGTTCGGTCGAGGCGTGCAATATCCAGATTGCCTACGAGAAGCACCTGAACAATGAATTTTTTGGGCCCTATCAGTCGATGGTCACTTTGACGTCGATCGGTGGCGAGATCGTGGCGCTGTCCGGCGATTTCATGAACCCGTATACGGCCGGAAAACTGGGTGTGATCGAGGAAGGGGCTTATGCGGATATCCTGCTGATCGACGGAAACCCACTTGAAGACTTTTCCGTCGTTGGAACCGGGGATCAATGGTTTGGCGCCGACCCGAGGCCGGAAAGCCCGGAAACGATCCGACTGATTATGAAGGACGGTGTGATATACAAGAACACACTGGACTGACCCAAAAAAACGGTTGGAGAGATTTGATGTTCCCTTGGTTTCGCGCCGCAGTTTTCGCTGGCTTGGTCCTGAGCGGTCATTCCGCAATGGCAACGCCCCATGCGACGCTTGACTGGTCTGACCTTCCGGATCCGTCGGTGCAGGTGTTCGATGACCCTTATCGTGATCTGAGCCCTGAACAGTTTGACGATGTCCTATTCGTCGTGCGCTTGCGCGGCAGGTTGCAGCAGGATGTCGGCAGCGTTGAGGAAAGACAGAAATGGCAAGAGCTTCTGACCGAGACTGAAGACGCCTTGGCCGAGGGTGGCGTTGATGTCGACTGGCTGCTCGATCAGCGAGAGGATGTGAAAGAGCGGCGAAGAAAGGCAGGAACAAACGGAAATCCGCAACTTGATGGCCAGAGTGTTACGCTGACAGGCTTTGCCATTCCCGCGCCGAATGATCCGGACGGGCGAGCGGTTGCATATTTGGTGCCAGAACGCGGGATGTGCAGCCACATGCCCCCGCCTCCGCCCAATCAGATGATCCGGGTGCGGTTGAACGGCGACTGGGCCCCCAGTTACTTCCATGAACCCGTTCGGCTCACAGGTAGGCTGACGATTGAACCCTCGGTTCAGAACATGATGGTCGTGGATGGGCTTGTGCCGATGAATGCAACCTTCAAATTGGAGACGGACAGCGTTGAAACGCTGGTAACGAAGGCCGACGGTCTGGAATGGAGACAGCGTGTAGCCGATCGCGTCCGAGCTGCTGGCAATCGTAAAACTGGCGGCGCAAAGGCGTCGGAATGATAAGGCGCCTTGTTGCCGCATTGAGTATTGCCTGCGCGGGTACGGCGTCTGCGCAGGGGTTGTCCGGGCCTTCTTCGGTCGAGGCCGAGCTGAAACCTGGCGATGGCCTGACCGATCCGCAATACCGTTCCGGATTTCCGCGCAACATCGCGCCGGGTTGGTTTCGGTGGAAAGACCGGCTGGCCGAGAGCGGATTTCGGTTCAACGTGGATTACCTGGCGTTGGGTCAATCCACGAACGCCGATTTGGGAACCGGTGAAGCCGCAGGTGGAATCGCTCGCGTCTACGGCAGTTGGCAGGCAACCGAGCGGGGTTCATTGACATTCAAAATCGAAGATCGGCACGGATACACCGATGTTGCCCCGCAATTCCTTGGGCTGGACGGAGGCGCATTGTCGATCACCGGGACAGCCTTCAACGACAATGGTTTGTTGCTGACCAACCTGTTCTGGACCCAAAGGGCCGAGAACGGCGCGTGGACGCTGCAAGTCGGCCAGATTGATGTGACGGACTTTGTGGATATCTATGGATTGGTCAGCCCCTACAGCGGGTTCCAAAACCTGTCGTTCAACACCAATCCGACAATCAACACGCCCAACCAGGGAATTGGCATTGCCGGTGGGATAAAGCTGAGCGAAAACTTCTACGCCGTTGCCAGCGTTGCTGACGCAAACGCCGATCCGTCTGATCCAAGTTTTGACGTGTTCAGCGATGGCAATCTCTTCAAATCGTTTGAGATTGGTTACACTTCGGGCTTTGATCGCATCTATTTCGACAATGTCCACCTGACCCTTTGGCATGCAGATGCGGCCGACGATGGCAGCCGTGCAGAAGATTATGGCGCCGTGTTTTCCGCGGCTTGGTTTGTCGAAAACAAATGGATGCCGTTCTTTCGGGCAGGGGCGTCGAAAGGCACGGCAGCGCTGTATGATCGTTCGGTTTCTGCCGGGCTGGGCTATTACGGCCGAAACACCGATCTGGCCGGTTTGGGTTTGAACTGGGCCGAAGCAAGAAACATCGACGGCGATCAGTTCACGCTGGAAGCATTCTATCGCTTTTCAATCTCACCCGGTCTGCAAATCACGCCGTCACTACAGTTCATTTCCAATCCGCTGCTGAACGCCAATCAGGATAGCATCACGTTGTTCAGCCTGCGCACCCGGATCGTTTTTTGATGCGGCTCGAAAGCAGCAATTCACACGAAACCAATTTGGGAGGCTCAGTCATGAAAACTTTGTTGGCCGCAAGCGCCATTGCAATCGTATCCGGTGCCGCGCTGCACGCGAGCGAGGAAAGCAAGACATGGGACGCGTCGGATGAGGCGAAGCAGTTTGTGAAGGACACAATCGTTCTTGGCATGTTGGCCAGCCCCTACGGCACCGGCTGGACTGAAGACGAACAGCTGCACACTTACTTCGCGCGGGCTCGGGACAACGGAATAACAGGTCATGAGATGACGCTGGCCGCAGCGGATATGTCTTTTGAGACCTTTCTTGATCAGCACTACCACTTCCGGTCGGCGATGGCGCAACAGCCAGAGAATTACCTGATCGTGAATGAAACCCGCGATATCGAAGCTGCCCATATTCAAGGCAAGACGGCGGTCATCTGGAACAGCCAGACGGCGACGATTCTGGATGGCGACCTGAGGAAGATGGCGTTGCTTAAGGATATGGGGATCAAGAGTATGATCCTGGCCTACAACGATATCTTCCGCACCGGGTCGGGGCAGTTGGCGGCCTATAACGGGCGCGATATCGGCCTGACCCCTTGGGGCAAGTCGGTGATCGATGAAATGGTGCGTTTCGGCATCCTTCTGGACCTGAGCCACACGGGTTCCAAAACGGCCAACGACGCCATGGACTACATGGACGAAAACTATCCCGGCGTGCCTTATGTTTACACGCATTCGGTTCCTGCCGGCCTTTACGCAAACGAACCCGGTGCGACGCCACGCGGGTGTTATCGGGCCATTCCCGACGACGAGGCCCTGCGAGCGGCCAAATCGGGCGGCTATGTTTCTCCGACATTCACTGAATGGATGATGGACGGCGTTTGGCCTGAAGATATCTCACCCAAGCAAGCCGCCGACATGATCGACTACTATGTCCAACTTGTTGGGGTCGACCACGTTGGGATCGCAACCGACGACATGTTCTCGACTGAATTGGTTGTGCAGTTCGCGACTGCAAACGCAAGCATGTATGATGATGGCGGCTATATGATCGACGCGTTCAATAAAGGGGCGACCGGCAACGGTGAGCTGGCCAAAATCCTTGCGGCAATCACCGATGATCTCTGGGCCAGGGGTTATTCCGATGAAGACCTCGAAAAGATCTATGGCGGCAACAAGATGCGGGTTTACGCGCAAGTCTGGGAAGGCAAGCCCCCCGAACAATTTCTGAAAGAATATCCCGAGCGTCTGCTTCTCAGACAGGAACTGCGAGAAGGGTTTTATTCGCGATAGACGTTCAGGACCCGCATCAATGATGATTGGCCCCGGATGCGGAACAGCGCAGGAAATTTTGGGGAATGATAGTGGGTGATGAGAGACTCGAACTCCCGTCGGATTGTTAAAAACGATGCCTTACGGGCGCACTCTAAGGTCAGGACTCATTGATTTGGTTGCCGTCGCCTTGGCTGCGTGCTTCAAGCTGCTGAGTTTCAGAGATGTATCATGAGCAACCTATTCTGGCTGACTGACGAACAGATGGCGCGTTTACGGCCCTACTTTCCGAAAAGCCATGGCAAGCCGCGAGTGGATGACCGACGTTTGCTGAGCGGGATTATTTTTATCAATCGTAATGGGTTGCGGTGGTCTGATGCATTTCGCGAATATGAGCCGCCAAAGACGCTGTACAACCGTTGGAAGCGGTGGAGCGATATGGGTGTGTTCGCTCGGATCATGATGGGGCTCGCTGCGGAGGGAGCCGATCATAAGACCCTCATGATCCCCTCTCGGGACATTGCTGCGCAATGCCCTGCCGGGCAGTGGATGCAACCTGCCTCAAAGCACACCGCACGTCCTCCAGCCTGCGGCTGAAAAAAGGGGCGTGCAAGACTGATCGGTCGCACCAAGGGCGGCATGAACACCAAACTGCATGCCACCACTGACAGCGTCGGTCGCCTTCTTCGGTTCTTTATCTCCGCTGGCCATATGAGCGATTACAAGGTCGCCAGGGCTCTGGTGAACAGTATACCATCGGCTGACTGGCTGTTGGGATATCGCGGATACGATGCCGACGGGTTCAGAGAAGCCATGGTAGACAAGGGACTAACACCGTGCATCCCAGGCCGCAAATCACGCGGCAAGCCTGCCCGGTAGGACAAGCGCCGCTACAAACGACGAAATAGGATTGAAATCATGTTCGGACGCCTGAAGGACTGGTGCCGTGTCGCCACTCGGTATGACAGACGCCCGAAGATCTCCCCCTCAGCAAGCGCTCTCGCGGCAACCGTTCTGTCTTAGCTGTAAATCAATGAGCCGGGAGCCTAAGAAATTGCGCCTGCGCTTGCGTTCGGCCCAACTTGCGCACCGCCTTCAAACGATTTGCCAGCTTTGACCAAAGCCAGACCAAAGGCTGTTTTGGGCAGGCTGTGTTCTTAACGCCAGACTTGGGTCAGGCGTCAATCACGTACAAGATGGCCGCCATCCACATCCAGAACGGAGCCGGTTAAAAACCTGTTTGTCATCGCCATGATCACGGCTTGCGCGATGTCCTCGGCCTCTCCGACGCGTCCCACAGGCAGGCTGCCACCAACCTGCGCAAACATGCCTTCACGTGCTTCTTCCGACATTGCGGCATAGGCTTCGGTTGCGACCATGCCGGGGCTGATGCAATTCACTCGCGCCCGTCCGGACAGCTCCAGCGCCAACCCCTTCGCCAACGCCTCAACCGCGGCATTCACGGCACCGAGGCCCGTGGCCCCGGCGGATGGGCGGCGGCTGAGCACACCGGAAAAGAATGTGATGGAGCCGCCTTTGACCAAGACAGGCAACACTTCGCGCGCAGCCAAATAGGGGCCGATAAACTTGGCCTCGAACATGGCGCGCAGATCGTCTGTTGGCAGATCGGTGAACGCACCATGCGCAGCACTTGAGGCTGAGATCACCAGGTGATCCACCGGGCCCAATACACCGGCCCATGATTTCACGCCGGTCTCATCGGTTGTATCGACCGGTGCAATCTGCACCCCGCCGCCGATCTCGTCTGCCGCCGCATGCAGCTTGGCAGCACTGCGGCTTGCGATTGTGATCTTTGCCCCGAGGGCGGTGGCCATCTTTGCAGTTGCCTTCCCCATACCGCTGCTACCGCCGACAATCACAATGTGCTTGCCTTTCAGGGCGGTTTCGAAAACCGTGCTCATTTCTATGGCTCCTTTTTTGTTGGATTGATCAGTCGATACTCAGCACCAGCTTGCCGGTGGTTTCACCGGCTTCCAGTCGGCGGTGCGCCTCGGCGGCTTGGGCAATGGGCAGGGCGGTGACCTGCGGGCGCAGAATTCCCGTCTCAAGCAGATCAAACACTGTGGCCATATCCGCGCTAAACTGATCGGGGCGATTGACGAGATAGGTGTATATTTCGCTGACACGGACCGAGACGGATTTCCGGAAGTGCTTCGCCAAGTCCTCGGCAAAACTGCCTGCGGGCGGACCGGCAAGAAATCCGAACAGAACTGCGGTGCCCAGAGGCGCCAGCACATCGAGATCTGATTTCAGAGACTCTCCGGAAACCGGGTTCAGCGTTAGATCCACGCCGCGCCCGTCGGTAAGTTCCATCACCCGCGCAGTAACGTCCTCGGTGCGATAGTCGACGACGTGATCGGCACCTTGATCTTTGGCATACCCAACCTTGTCCGTGCTGGTCGAAGCGATCACTGTCATGCCCAGATGCTTTGCGATGTGCAGTGCCATGGTCCCAACACCCCCGGCTGCCGCGTGAACCAGCACGGATTTGCCTGCCATTGCGCCACCCAAATTGACCAGCAAGTGATAGGCGGTCATCCCGTTGACAGGGATAGCAGCCGCGGTTTCGAAGTCCGCCGTTTCAGCCAGCCGGGTGACATAGGGCGCAGCGATCACTGAATGGGTCCCGTACCCACCGGCACCAATCGTCCCCATCCATGCCACGCGGTCCCCTACACAGAAGCCTTCGACACCCTCACCCAGCTCCTCTACAATTCCGCCCCCCTCGATACCGGGTACATGAGGCAGATCGGGCATCATCCCCTCAGGCATCTCACCGCGACGGATGATCGTGTCGATAAAGTTGACCGCTCCGGCTTTGTTGCGGATCAGGATTTCCCCGGCGCCGAGGGTCGGCGTCGCCCTGTTGGCTTTGCATAAAACGTCCGGTTTGCCGGTCTGGGTGATTTCAATGGCGAAAGGCATGAGCTGTCTCCTTCTGTTGCGCAGAAGGTAGAGGTCACGTCATCGGAAGATAATAGTTGATATTGGAAGATATAATCCCAAAATTAGAATAATGATCTACAACGACCTTGCCCTGTTTACTGTCGTCGCCAACCATCTCAGCTTTTCCAGGGCTGCGGACCGCCTGGGTATACCCCTCAGCCGGGTCAGCCGAAGGATTGCAGAGTTGGAAGGCCATCTGGGCACCAAACTGTTCGAGCGGACAACCCGCCAGGTTCGCCTGACGGAAGAGGGCCGCCGCCTTCTGGATCGATGCCAGGACCCGATTGAGTCGTTGCAGGGTATCGCGGGCTTTACCGACGATACCAGACGCCAGAGCATCCGCATCACGGCGCCTCCGTTGGCCGCGCGCACGACCATTGGCCCTCGGCTGTTGGATTTTGCGGAGCAGAATCCGGATGTGGCACTTGAGGTGACCACGGCCAACATCATGTTGGATTTCTTTCGCGACAATATCGACCTGGCCTTTCGGGTCGGCCCGTTGACAGATTCCAGCCTTGTCGCGAAACGGCTCTGGTCGGTTCCCTATTGCTTTTGTGCGGGACAGGGCTTCATTCGGGAGCGTGCGTTGGACGGGCCGATATACAGACCGGACTTTCTTGCTTTGCCCGCTCTGACAGCTGGTCAGCCCTGGGTGCTTGAGAGCGGGGAAACTCTGCAACCGAAGCACACCGCGCACAGTTTAACGGACCTTGATGTCATTGCTCAGGCGGCCCGCCGCAACCTGGGTGTCGCGATGCTGCCTTTGGATATGGTGGACGGAGACCTGCAACGGCTTGAGGTCACGGACACTATCCCTTTGACGCGGGATATGTTCGCAGTCTATCCCAGTCGTCGCCTTTTGCCCGCTCGGGTCAGGAAGCTGATTGATTTTATGGCGCCCGGATAAACCTACCAATCAATTGCAACGCCGTCGCGAAAGAACCCTCCGGTTGGGCCGCCTTTCGGCAAGGTCGCGGCCCAGACAACGCCCTTGGCACCCTCAGAAATCGGACGTCCTCCGCCGCCCATATCCATATCTGTTGCAACCCAACCGGGGCACACGGCGTTAACGAGAATGCCCAGGGGTTTCAACGCGGCAGCGGTCTTGAGGGTTAGCGCATTCAAAGCCGCTTTGGAAACGCCGTAACCGGGTGTGCCGGCGGACATGCTGTTCAGCGACCCCGCGCCAGATGAGACGTTGACGATCCGAGCATCCGTGCCGCGTTGCAACAGTGGCACCGCCGCAATCGTGGTATCCCAAGGGCCGAAAAGGTTCGTATCAAAAGCGCGGCGAACCCGATCCAGATCGGCGAGGTGGACCTGTTGGTCGGTGTCATAGTCCACACCCGCATTGTTCACCAGAACATCGAGACGACCGTAGATAGGTTCAACCATCAAAAAGAAGGCGGCAGCGACAGAGTCCGGACTTGAGACATCCAATTCCAAGGCTTCCGCCGCATATCCGATTTCATCCGCAGCAGCCTGCCCTTTTGCCAGATCGCGTGCACCCATCAAAACCTTCATCCCGTGGTCTCGGGCCAATTGCCGGGACACTTCTTTACCAATGCCGCGATTGGCTCCCGTCACGAGTGCGATGCGCTGACTGGTCATGTTGCTTCCCTCAATTCGCCTCGGCAGCGCGCTGGCCGGCAAGAGCCACAAGCCCACGATCTCCGGTTTCCCAAAGTGCCGTCATTGTCATCGCAGTAACGACCCAACGGTCGTCTGATGTCTCCAAGATATAGTCATAGCGACCACCCAGCACCCACAAGTCTTTATCAAGGCGATGGGTTGCTGTGAAATCAGCCTGTGCCATGGCGGATGTATCGGACAGAGAGGTGATCGTGTGATTGGTCACCATATGATGCGTCGCGTCGAAACCGGGCAGAAAGGCGGACCATCCCGCCACAAGCTCATCAGCGGGTTGTGTAACCGGGTCTCCGCCCCAGAGGCTGGTGTAATCCGTCGTGACGGTATCGGCAAACGCGTCGCGCACGCGGGCCCAGTCGTGGCGGTCTGCGCCTGCCGCGATATCGGTGATTGCGGTCGAGATGCCTGCCTGTGGTTCGGCGAAAGCTGCGGTTCCGATCATGGAGACGGCAGCAAGAGTCGATTTGAGTTTTCTACGCATGGGGATGCTCCGAATAGATGAGGGTGGACGCCGAACGACTGCTCGGTGTCCAGACAGGGCTTAGTTGCTCGAACCGGCGCGGAAGTGGTCAGCGACGGTATCGGCCGCCCGGGTGACATCCTCGGGGTTGTCGTAGAAATCGAACTGCGTGACATCCTCCAGCCATTGCGCGGTCGCATCGCCTGCGAAACCGGCAAGAAAAGTCTGTACGCCTTGTGGGATCGCCGCGCTTTCCGAGTGCACAATGGCCAGTGGCTTATCCAAACGCTGCGGATTGTCGGCTGGGTGATAGGTCAACCAGCCTTCCCAGCCCGCATTGTTCCACTTGTCGTCATACTCCGGGATCGCGCCACGGTCGGCCTCATAGTAGTACCCGCCGATTGGCATCAGAACGCCCTCGGCACCTTCGGGGCCTGCTGCAGGAATGATCTGACCCCCTGCGGCCTCGGCGGCGTGGGATACCTCGATCAGCCCGGCGACACCGTCTGCGCCGCCATAGACCGCCTCGACGATCTCTTCATTCTGCAACCATGGTGCAACCAAGCCCAGCCGCTGAACCAGCGGGTTGCCGGAGACCGCATCGACCATGTAGCCAGCCGAGGCGCAGATCCCCAGACCGTTGATGTGATCGGCGTCCACTTCGGGAAGGGTCGCGACGAATGCGATGGCAGCTTTGATGTCCGATGTCTTGGCCTCGGGGCTTTCGATGAAGCGCACGTTGTTCGGCAGATCGCCCGATTTGCCCCAACCGCGGAAATCAAAGGTGAAGGCAGCAAAGCCGCGCTCGGCCATCTCGCGGGCATAGTTGGCGGGCATCTGTTCCTGAACCGAGGTCCAGGCCCCGGTCACGACGACCGTCGGCAGCGGTTCAGATCCGCGCTCTTCCGGCAGGTACAGCGTGCCGGACAGGGTGGCGCCTTCGTTCTCGAATGTGACGGTGCGGGTTTCAACCTGCGCGACGGCGGCCGTCGACGCCATAAGTGCTGCGGCGGTGTTCAAAGCGAGGGTGTTCATAGCGATATCTCCCAAAGTCTTTCTGGATGGGCATAAGCCCGATGACACCTGAGATACGCTGTCGACGGCAGGCATACTTGTACCGGACTGCCGCGTTTTTGAAAGATTCTGCTTCAGACAGCATTTGCCGCACGAAATGCGCGGGGGGTCTGCCCTACTACCTGTTTGAAACTGCGCGTGAAATGCGCCTGATCTGAGAACCCACAGGCCATGGCGATATCCCCCAGAGGGCGCGCCGGGTCTTCCATCATCTTCATCGCCTGCTCGACCCGGTAGGCCATGACATATTGCATGGGAGTCGAGCCCAGCGTCTCCTTGAAAACCCGCGCGAAATGCGAGGGGCTCATGCCCGCCTCGGACGCCATCTGATCGACGGTGATCGTCTGATCCAAACGGTCCTGAACGTAGGCCAGCACCCGTTGATAGTGCTGAGAGGTAAAGCGCGCGGACAGCTCGACCTCTTCAGCGCGGCGTTTGCCGTATTTCCGCAGCAGCTTGACCAGAAATACCCGGCTCATGGCTTCGAACATTACCGCAGATGACATATCGTCGGCTTCAAGCGCGTCGCGCAAAATGACGCCTGCAGCACATAGGTCAGGGTCGTAAAACTGCGGCTGGTCGTGAAACTGCTCCGGCGCCAACAGCATACCGAGTTCCGACTGCGCAAAGCGCTGAACCTTGTCTGGATGCAAGGTGATCACGATCACGTCGGACTGCCCGTACCATCGCCACCCCGACCGCATGCCTGCCGGGGTCACGATGACTTCATCTTTGCAAAAGGTGAAATCCCGTAGCGTGCCGTCCCGCCAGTTCTGAACACGATGCCCATTTTCCTGAAGGTTCAGAAGGACATGATGTTCTGCAAAAACTTCCTCGGGCATCCGATCAGGTTCGGCCCGAAAATACCGCACTGACATCAAACCAGCCGCCGAAGGGCGCTGCATCGCATCGCTGTTCAAAAGCGGTTCTGACGGATAGATATCAGCGTATCTCAAAGGCAATGAATGTCTCCGGCTGGCAACATAGATAGATTTGCAGGTATCCGCATCGTGGACAACATTCGATAAGTTGGGCCAACTGGTACAGGATCAAACACCTTGCTGGCGTAATATGTGGTCGTTGAACAGCCTACGCGACATCATTGATCTGCACTGACGGGGGACATACATAAAAAAACGGGTGTGAGACTCTAGTGGTCGTCAGGAACGGCTTTATGTCGGAAAGCAGAACACAGGCGTCTCAGAAGAGCGCTTGCTTTGTTCCGCCAGGCAGTCTCTCGTACGCGCTCCATCGAACGGCCACAACTCAACCATAGATCGCTTGACCCAACATCGGTCTTATCGACGTGGGCGGTTTGTTATGACGCGGAAATTTAGCCGATGGTTGCGAGGCCAGCCGTTCAGAACATAGTCCGGCAACAACCGCAATGCGCAACGAAGCACCAGTTCGCTGCAACCGCAAAGAGTACCCTTTGATATTGAAGAGTTTCGGGCTTCTAAATGCTGGAAACGACTTACAGGGCTATGGGAAGCTCAAGTGTAACGCTCGCTCCTTTTTCCACTTGGTTGATTTCAACCACTCCTCCATGGCGTTTTGCCACCGCTGAGACAATTGACAATCCAAGGCCGCTGCCTTCCGAGTACTCTAGCTGTGAAAACCGACTAAATGCTGCTTCGCTTTGGGCGGGTGAAAGACCAGTTCCGTCATCGGCCACAGTAAGTTTGACATTTCCTCCGTCACAGAGCAGCACAATTGATATTCGGCTCAACTTAGCGCCACCATGTTTAACTGCATTGTCCAGCAGGTTTTTGATGGCTTCGGTCAAAAATACCCGATCCCCTGTTACCATGATTGCAGACCCAGGCATCGTGACCTCAAAATCGATCCCATTTGCCAGAATTTGTACGCCCATCTCTGCACAAGCTTCTTCAACGACCAAGCGGAAATCAATCTTTTCCATCTGATCCTGATGCGTAGGTTGCCGCAGCCGTTCCAGTGATAACAGCTGTTCCGCCACAGTGGCCGAGTTCTTTGCTGCTGCCACAAGCTCGACAATGCGTTCGTCCCTGTCTTCATCCGTTTTTGCATCTCGCAGCGCCTCGGCCATGGACTGGACTGCGGCTGCTGGATTTCGCAGTTGATGTGCGGCTTCTGAGATAAACACTTGATGGGCGTTTATACTGTCTTCGACCTGCCCAAACAGCCGGTTCAGGGTCTGAACAATGCCATGGACTTCGGTCGGGACCGGGCGTTTTATCTTGCTGAGGTCGTCGGGCGAACGCAGGTCAATGGCGTCCTGCAAGTCTAGCAACGGTCGCAGGCCGCGCGCTACGCCGAACCAGACGACAAAGCCAAGGGTGGCCATTAGGATGCCCATCAGTATAGCTGCTCGGATCGACAATTCATTGGCAAACGCGTTGCGATCCGCGATGCGTTGCCATGCGGTGACCGTCGCATCTCCTACCAGGTTATCCAGAGTGACCCGTTCGGTCATTTTCAATACGCGCACCGGCTCGTTACGATAGACAGCTTCGAAAAACTGGGGTTGGTAAACGTCCTGTTCTGTCGGGTTTGCCGAGGCAGGTGGATATGCGTAACCGGTCACGTAGATACCGCCGGGTCCGGTCACGTGGTAAAAAATCTCTCCCCCCGATGCATCGCGGATTAAGCTGCGGGTGGAGGGCGATAAAGCATCGCCGTCTGACACCGCCACATCGCGCGAGATCGCCAGACCAGCAGATAACAGGCTGTCGTCAAAAAGCTCTTGCGCCGTTTCCCGGGCAACCGTGTAGCGCCAATATCCAAGCAGGATCGCGAGCAACACCAAGGGCGTCAGGATCAGAATGAACAGCCTAAGCCGGAGCGAACCATGCCTGATCACTTCTGCACCTCAAGCAGATACCCAAGACCGCGGGCGGTTTTGATCCTAATGCCAAGGTTCTGAAGGCGTTTGCGCAATCGCGATACATGAGGTTCAACGGCAGAGTCTTCGACATCCGCACCCACGCCATAGACATAGTCAGTCAGCTGGCCCTTGGGGACAATTCTGCCGCGCCGTTCCAGCAGGCATTCAAGCACAGCCATTTCTCGGCGTGGCACGTCAAGCACCTGTCCCTTTACGCTGACCTGCCGCGCGGTGCGGTCAAATTCCAGTTCTCCGATGGTCTCTTGCGAGCCGTAATCCAGTTGCTTGCGACGAGACAGGGCGCGGATGCGCGCCTCGAGCTCGTCCATCTCGAAAGGTTTGACCAAGTAGTCGTCAGCGCCCATATCCAGACCAGACACTCGGTCACTGGTCTCGGTGCGCGCGGTCAGCAGAATAACCGGGGCGCTGTCACCCCGGTTGCGCAACGACCGCAAGATTTCAAGCCCTGACCGACCCGGAAGGTTGATGTCCAGAACGATCAGGTCCGCGCCTTCCTGCTCTAGATACAGATCGGCTGCATCGCCGTCTGTCAGTACATCAGCAGCATGGCCCCGATCCCGCAGGCGATAGGCAATGGCGTTGGCGAGGGTCTCATTATCCTCGACGATGACGATCCGCATTCGGGCTCCTGCAAGTTTCGCGCAAGGTTGGCGCTCCATGATTGCCAGATGGGAGGGGGAATCAACCCCACAGTTCTATTTGCGATCACGGTGGCGCGGAGGGCGCCGACGTGGTTGTCTGGTCAACAGGGAGGAACCAATGGCCATTTCCAACTTCACCCGTCGCGCCGTCGTGGGGCTGATCGCCGCCGCCTGTATCGCAACACCCGCCGCAGCCGAGGTCGATTTCTCGGGCAAGACCATCGAATGGGTCATCCCGTTTTCGGAAACCGGCGGGTCTGCCAAATGGGCCAACTTCTTTGCGCCGCTTCTGTCCGAGGCGCTGCCGGGTCAACCGACCGTGGTGGTGAAATTTATGCCGGGCGCGGGTTCGACTAAGGGTGCGAACTGGTTTCAGGAGCAAAGCCATGATGACGGTACGCTGCTGTTCGGTACCTCGGGTTCAACTCAATTCCCGTATCTGCTGAACGATCCGCGCGTGCGTTATGAATATAACGACTGGATTCCGGTCATGGCATCGGGAACCGGTGGCGTCGCCTATCTGAACGCAGAAGATGGTGCCAAGTTTGATGGATCGGCAAATGCACTGAAAGACACCAATTTCATCTATGGCTCTCAAGGCGCAACCCGTCTGGACCTTGTGCCGTTGCTTGCATGGCAGATGCTAGGCATGAACGTTGAGCCTGTCTTTGGCATCAAAGGCCGTGGAGACGGACGCCTGATGTTCGAACGTGGAGAGGCCAACATCGATTATCAAACCTCCTCGGGCTATCTGGGCGGTTCGGCGCCGCTGGTCGAGGCTGGTCAGGCCGTGCCGATGATGACATGGGGTGCCTTGGATGCAGACGGCAACATCGTGCGCGATCCGACTTTCCCGGATATCCCGACTTTCAAAGAGGTCTGCGAGGCCACCGATGGCTGTGAAACCAGCGGTGAAGCATGGGACGCATGGAAAGCCTTCTTCGTGGCGGGCTTCCCAGTTCAGAAACTGGCCTTCCTGCCCGGTGACACGCCACCAGAGGTCGTCGATGCCTACACCGCGGCGTTCCAAGCTGTAACAGAGCGTGGTGACTTTGCAGACATTTCGTCCAAACGCGTAGGCAAGTATCCGGTGTTCGTCGGCGACGGCTCAAAAGCTGCGCTGCAAACCGCGACCAATGTGGATGACAATGCCAAGCAATATGTCCTGAACTGGCTGAAGGAAGCCTATGGTGTCGAGCTGAACTAAGCCGACACGTCGTCGCGCGCCCACCGAAGGGCGCGCGCTTTTCTACATACAAGACAATTTATGAAAGGCGGCCGCTATGGAGGTTTTCGCCACCGCTCTACCTGCGCTTGGTGATGCGTGGGGTCTGATCCTGCAACCCATCGTTCTGGGCTATCTCGTGCTCGGCGTCGTTATGGGGCTGGCCGTGGGTGTTTTCCCGGGGCTTGGAGGCATTGCCGGCCTGTCGCTCTTGCTCCCTTTCATGTTCGGCATGGACCCGATCCTGGGTCTGGCCCTGATGATCGGGATGGTGGCGGTGGTTCCGACCTCTGACACTTTCGCATCGGTCCTTATGGGCATCCCCGGCAGTTCGGCATCGCAGGCCACAGTGCTGGATGGCTTCCCCATGGCCAAAAAGGGCGAGGCCGCGCGTGCGCTGTCGGCGGCCTTTTCCTCGTCCCTGTTCGGAGGGCTGGTCGGCGCGACCTTTCTGACCATGTTCATTCTGATCGCGCGCCCAATCGTTCTGGCCTTTGGACTGCCCGAGATGTTGATGATCACTATTCTCGGCCTGTCGATGGTCGCCATTTTGGCAGGACGTATCCCACTGAAAGGCGTCGCCGCCGCTGGATTAGGCCTGATGGTCGGCACAATTGGCGAGGCCGATGCCGGTGGATCGCTTCGGATGGCGACCTATGACATTCCCTATCTTACCGATGGCTTGAAACTTGTCATTGTCGGTTTGGGTATTTTTGCGGTGCCCGAAATCGTCTCGCTGCTGCGGCAGGATCGGTCGATTGCGAAAGGCGCCTCGATAGGTGCTGGATGGCTGGACGGCGTCAAAGACTGGTTTGCGAATATCTGGCTGTCGGTCCGCTGTTCGATCATCGGGGTCGTCGTCGGCGTCATTCCGGGCCTCGGCGGTTCGGTCGTTGACTGG
Source organism: Ruegeria sp. HKCCA4008 (assembly GCF_013033125.1). NCBI lineage: Bacteria > Pseudomonadati > Pseudomonadota > Alphaproteobacteria > Rhodobacterales > Roseobacteraceae > Ruegeria > Ruegeria sp. HKCCA4008. The sequence continues at coordinate 263,439 of NZ_WQDM01000003.1, read as the reverse complement.
ATCGCTTATGGTCATTCGGTTCAAACCACCAAGGACAAAAGTAATTTCGGCAAAGGCGAAGTGCGCGGGGTCATCGGCCCGGAAAGCTCGAACAACGCTAAGGAAGGCGGCGGTCTGGTGCCGACGCTTCTGTTCGGAATTCCAGGCTCGGGCTCGATGGCAATCTTCATTGGTGCGGTTGCGTTGCTGGGGTCGGGGGATATCGAAGTCGGTCCGAGCATGCTTCAGGACAATCTCGACATCACCTATTCGATCGTCTGGCTGCTGGCGCTGGCCAACGTGGTGGGCACCATCCTGTGCATCGCGGCCTCGGGCGGGATCGCCAAGCTGACCACGATCCGCTTTACCTATCTGGCGCCGTTCCTGTTCATGTTGATCAGCTTTGCAGCCTTCCAATCCGGTCAGAACTTCGAAGACCTGCTGGCCTTGTTTGTGATTGGTTTGATCGGCATCTTCCTGCGACGGTTCGACTGGTCGCGCCCGGCTTTCCTGATCGGCTTTGTTCTGTCGAACCCGGTTGAAAAGTTCACCAATCAGGCCTTCCAGATTGCATCGTTCCGTTTCCGAAAGAGCTTTGGCGAAGGGATGGAATATGTCTTCAGCCCCATCGTCATTGTCTTGATCGTCGTCACGGTTGCCTCGGTTATTCTGGGCATCCGGCAAGCCAAGATGATCATGGCCGAGGGTGAGGTCCAGGCAGGTACAAAGCGTGCGCCATTGGTCTTTCTACTGGTGATCATGGCCTATCTGATCGTGGCTTTGGTCAATGCTAACATGATCCCTGACTACAACATGACCGACAAAATCATCCCCCTGGTGATCGGCTGCATCTCTTTGTTCTGCTGCGTGATCCTGCTGATCCAGATGATGCGGCGGCCCGAGGGCGACGCGATCTTTGCAGACAAGGAAATTGCGGGTGAGGACGCCAGTGCCCCCCATGGTTTGTGGTCCACGCTGGCGTGGTTCGCCGGTCTCATCGCGGCGACATGGGTGGTGGGGTTCATCCTTGCATTGCTGGGTTTCCTGATCGCGTTTTTCCGTATTCGGGCGGGGGCCAGCTGGCAGATGGCGCTGATCCTGACCGCCTGCGGTATTGGCTTCATGTGCCTGATGGCGGGTGCTCTGAACCGCGATTTCCCACCTGGACTGTTGCAGGACATGGTCAGCTTGCCCTGGCCATTGAAATGAGCAGCCCGATGACATCGCTCGGCCTGTGTACCGGGCCGGGCAGAAGAAACACCACTCAGTCTTGGCCAGGGGGGACCCGATGACCCAAACAGCAATCCCATATGTATTCATGCGGGGCGGAACCTCTCGGGGCCCGTATTTCCGCCGCTCGGATCTGCCCGAGGATCTGGACACTTCGGCCAAAGTGCTGATCGCTGCCCTCGGGGCCGGGCAGTCGCTGAACATTGATGGTATCGGCGGTGGCGCGGCGGTCACGACCAAGGTCGCGATGCTGTCGGTCAGCGAGGATGACTGGGCCGATATCGACTATTTCTTCGCGCAGGTTGCGGTCGAGGATAAGTTGGTCGACTTCAAACCAACTTGCGGCAACATCCTGTCAGGTGTCGCCCCCGCTGCAATCGAAATGGGGTTGTTTGAGCCCCAAGGCGATGAAACCGAAATCCGTATCCGGGCGGTCAACACCGGGGCCCGTGTAGTGGCCCGGATTCAGACACCCGGGGGAAGGCTGACCTATGAGGGTGATACAGGTATTGCCGGGGTGCCCGGCCAGTCTGCACCGGTGCAGCTGAGTTTCATGGGGGTGGTTGGGTCAGCAACCGGTGCTTTCCTGCCCACCGGCAACCTGCGTGACACAGTACAGGGGATCGAACTGACTTGCATGGACGTCGCCATGCCAATGGCCATTGCCTGCGCCGCCGATTTCGGACTGACGGGTTATGAAAGCGCCGAGGATCTCGACGCCAACCGCGCCTTTTTTGACCGGATGGAAGCCGTTCGGATCGAAGCCGGGGAACGGATGGGGATGGGAGATGTGTCCAAATCCGTGACCCCCAAATTCGGCCTTGTAGCTCCTGCCAAAGCGGGCGGAACGCTTGCGGTGCGGTATTTTATGCCGTGGAAGACCCACCCGACCATGGCGGTTACCGGTGCGCAGTGCATGGCGTCCTGCGCTTTGACGCCCGGCACGGTCGCGGACGGTTTGCTGGATCGCCCGACGACAAGCCCGGCTGAAGTCATATTGGAACATGCCTCGGGCACGATCGACGTATTGGTGGATTTCACCACTGAGAATGGGTTCACTGTAAACGCAGCAGGCTTGGTTCGTACCGCGCGCAAGTTGGCAGACGGCCATGTGTACGTTCCACAATCCGTGTGGAAAGGGAGTTGATTGGGCATTTCTAAATTGGTATACCTTTGTATACAAACGAGAGAGGTTACGATGGACGACTACTCGGAATGCCTCGATATCGCGCGTCAGGAGCTCCGGTTGGCGCAAGCTGCCTTGCGGCGGGATATGGCCGAATACCCCACGCCAATCGCGGGATGCGACGAGCAATTTAATCATCTGTTGGACCAAAGCGAACGCGTCCGAAACGCGCTGGCAGCACTTGACGTGCAGCATTTTGTGCCGACACCCAGAAAACTGACCACCGGGCAGAGTATAGAAAGCCGATGAAAGTACACATTCTGGACGATTGGTTCGACACACTGCGTGGGCTGCCATGTTTTGAGAGACTCAACGCTCATGAAGTGACGGTGTGGACGGATCATGTCGAGGATCTTGACATCTTGGCCAAGCGTTTGCAGGAGGCTCAAGTGCTGGTGCTGTTCCGAGAGCGGACCAAAGTCACTCGCGCCTTGCTGGAAAAGCTGCCGAATTTACAGCTGATCAGCCAGCGCAGCGTCTATCCCCATGTTGATGTGCCGGCCTGTACAGATCAGGGTGTTTTACTGTGTTCGAATATGCATAGCGGCACGCCGTCTTATGCTGCGGCGGAACTCACTTGGGCGCTGATCATGGCTGGGATGCGGGATTTGCCCGCTCAGATGGCCTCGGTCAAGGCAGGGCACTGGCAGGCAGGGGTAGGCAAGACGCTACGCGGTCGTCAATTGGGGCTCTATGGTTACGGCCGTATCGCGCGTGCGGTTGCGGGTTATGCCGAGGCGTTCGGAATGAATGTCGTTTGGTGGTCGTCCGATGAAGGTCGGTCGCGTGCGCAAGCGGATGGCGCTAGGGTCGCGCCGAGCCGCGAGGCGTTTTTTGCCGATAGTGATGTTGTTTCGATCCATGTGCGCCTGAAACCGGACACGCGTGCGATCATTACCGCATCGGATTTTGCGCAGATGCAGCCCGGGGCGATCTTCGTGAACACTTCACGGGCCGGGCTGATTGCTCCGGGCGCTTTGCTTGAAGCGCTCAACGCCGGTCGCCCCGGCAAAGCCGCGATTGATGTATTCGATTCCGAGCCACTGACTGACGCGACCGATCCTTTGCTGGCACATCCCAACCTGCTCGCGACGCCGCATATTGGTTTTGTGACCGAGGATGAGTTCGACCTGCAATTTGCCGATATCTTCGATCAGGTAAATGCTTACGCAGACGGCGCGCCGATCCACATGATCAACCCCGAGGTTTGGACCACCGTAGAATAAGATTGGCGGCGATGGGCGCACCGATGATCACCAGCACAATCCTTGTCAGATGGTGAGTGATCACAAAGCCCAGGTCCGCGCCTGAAACGATGGCCAGAACTGTCATCTCGGCCTGCCCGCCGGGCGCGAAGGCCAGAAACGCCTCGACCGGCTTGCCAAGCCCTAACGTGGTGACAACAGCAGTGAAGGCCGCCGCCAACACGGCCAGGACAACCACATAGGCGCAACCCGCTGCCACGACCTTGCGCATTTCCACCCAGGTGACACCGACAAACTTCACTCCGATTCCGCAACCGATGAAGAATTGCGCGGCCAGGATGGCCTCGCGCGGGGGGCGGGTATGGATGAAGTCCCCAAGTGACAAAGCAGCTGTCAGGATCATCGGTCCCAGGATCGACGCGCCGAAGAGACCGATGCGCTCGCCGCCCTTCCAGCCGATAAAGGCGGCCAACACCATCAGGGCCAGTTCGTGAACCGGCAGGGCGTGTGCGGGTTCACCGATTGGGTTGGTCAATTCAGCGCCATAGAAAACAGTCAGAAATAGCGGGGCCAACGTCACTATGATCAGCACGCGTGTGCCGTGGATCAGCGACAACGTGCGCGGATTGGCACCCGCCTCGGATCCGAAGATGATCATGTCCTGCAACCCGCCCGGCATGGCAGCATAAAAAGCGGTTGTAGTATCGAAGCCCCAAACCTTGCGGAAGAATGGCACTCCGACCAGTGCGATCAGCAGGATAAAGAACGGAACCAGCGCAATCGACGCGGCCATTTTCGGCAATTCGGCAAACAGGGCCGGAGTGATCGATGCTCCCACGGCAACGCCCAGGATAGTGCGTGCCGCCACCGAGACCTGCCCGAATCCCTCCATCGGCGCATGCGCCAGGGCTGCAATCAGACAGGCGCTCATTGGGCCGAACAGGAAGGGCAGGGGCAAATTCATTAACCAGAATGCTCCGGTGCCCAACACTGCAAGCGCGAAGGTCACTGCACGTTTTTTCGCTGAGGAGGGTGCGTTGATCTGGGTGGACAAAATGTAGATTCCGGTGCGGTTGACTTAGTGTGTATCCAAATGTATGCAAATGGACGCAATAACACAAGTGAGCGCGTGATGACCCTGCAGGACGACCCGTTACAGCCAGGCCCGCAAGGCAATTCCGCCTATCAGCGCCTGCTGGATGAGATTCGCGAAGGTAGCCTGCCGCCCGGCGAACGCCTGCGCGAGATAGAGTTGTCCGAGAGGTTGGGAGTTAGCCGCACGCCTGTGCGCGAAGCGATCCGACAGCTGGAAGCGGATGGCTTGGTAACACATATCCCCCGTCAAGGCGCGACGGTACGCAGCCTGGATTACGCCGAAGTGATGGAGCTCTATGAGATGCGCGCTGTGCTCGAGGGCACTGCGGCCCGTTTGGCGGCAAGGGCGGCGTCCGATGTCGAACTGGATGAGCTGGATGTGCTGAATGACCGGCTGGCCGAGGCAGGCACCGGTCCGGAGGCCGCGCGGATCAATCGGATTTTCCATGCGACGCTTCTGGATGCGGCCAAGAATCGGTTTCTGGCTAAATCCATGTTGTCTTTACAAAAGGCGTTGCTGATCCTGGGCCCGTCGCAATTGCTGGACGGCGACCGAGCCGAGGCCGCAGTAGCCGAACACCGCCTTATCATGGCCGCCTTGAAAGCCCGGGATGGCGCGGCGGCTGAAAATGAGATGCGCGCTCATATCCACGCAGCACAACGCATGCGCATTCGCGCCTTGCAGGAGCGCGACCGAACAACGGACCAAACTCAATAGGCGGAAACCACATGGCCACCCAAAAGGAAGCCTACGATATCGCTGTGATTGGCGGAGGTAACGCCGCCTTGTGCGCTGCGATGACCGCCGCTGAAGCAGGCGCGCGCGTTCTTATCCTCGAAGCGGCGCCAAAACCCTATCGTGGCGGAAACTCGCGCCACACGCGAAACTTTCGCTGTATGCATTCCAGCCCGTTGGGCCCGCTGGTCGAAGAATACAGCGAAGACGAATACCTGTCAGATCTGCTCAAGGTTACCGGGGGCAAAACCGACAAAGATCTGGCGCGCCTCGCAATTCGCACGTCTGAGGAATGTCTTCCCTGGATGGAGGAGCACGGAGTTCGGTTCCAGCCCTCTTTGTCGGGGACGCTATCGCTGGCGCGGACGAATGCGTTCTTTATGGGCGGCGGTAAATCGCTGGTAAATGCCTATTACCGGACAGCAGCGAAGCTGGGCGTCGAAGTCCTGTACGAAGCCGCCGTCACGCATCTCGAATTGAACGGAGACCGGATTGAGTGGGTAGACTTCACCTGCGAAGGCCAATCCCATCGCATAACACCCAAAGCAGTCATCGTCGCTTCCGGCGGTTTTCAGGCTGACACCGATTGGCTGACGCGTGCGTGGGGACCTGCGGCACGCAACTTCCTGATCCGGGGCACGCCCTATAACCGGGGTGTCGTGCTGGCCGATCTTCTGGATCAAGGCGTTGAGAGCGTTGGAGACCCGACCCAATGCCACGCCGTTGCCGTCGACGGGCGTGCTCCGAAATTCGATGGCGGAATCGTCACCCGTCTGGACTGCGTTCCATTCTCAATTGTTGTCAACAAAGATGCCGAGCGGTTCTATGACGAGGGCGAGGACGTCTGGCCAAAGCGTTACGCGATCTGGGGTCGCCTGGTCGCAGCCCAGCCGGATCAGGTGGGCTATGTGATCATTGATGCCAAATCGCTGAACCTGTTCATGCCGTCGGTTTTTCCGCCGTTAAAGGCGGACACGCTCGAGGAACTGGCCAAAGCGATGGGTCTGCCCGCCGATAAACTGACCACGACCGTCGCAGAATTCAATGCCGCCTGCGGTGACATAAGTGGCTTTCATCCAACAGAATTGGACGGAGTTTCAACTACCGGCCTGACGCCACCCAAAACCAATTGGGCGCGCCCGATCACCGAACCTCCTTACTATGGCTACTCGCTGCGCACCGGTGTGACCTTCACATATCTGGGGCTCAAGGTGGATGAATCTGCGCAATGTTCATTGTCAAACGGCAAAATCCAGAACCTCTGGGCGGCAGGCGAAACCATGGCTGGGTCGATTTTGGGGCAGGGTTATCTGGCCGGGTTCGGCATGACCATCGGAACCGTCTTCGGACGCATTGCAGGACGAGAGGCCGCTTCTTATGCGAACTGAACTGATACAGGAAGCCCGCCGTCAGGCTGAGATCTGCAATGCCTGCCGGTATTGCGAAGGCTATTGCTCGGTCTTTCCGTCGCTTCACGCTGAACGCGCATTCTCGGACGGCGATATCACGCAATTGGCCAATCTCTGCCATAACTGCAGAGGATGTTACTATGCTTGCCAATATACGGCGCCGCATGAGTTCGACCTCAACCTGCCGAAGGCTCTGGCCGAGGTCCGGCGCGACAGTTGGGAAAGCTTCGCCTGGCCGCAACCAGTGGCGCGCTGCTTCCATAGCCATGGTGGAGCGATCGCCCTGGCTCTGGTCGTCGGCTTCGCGCTTATTTTTTGGGCCATTCGCGCGATCGGCTCGACCGGAGGCGAAGGCTTCTACTCTGTCCTCTCTCACAATGCGATGGTGTTGATTTTTGCTCCGGCATTCCTTCTGCCGTTGTTCAGCATTGGCATCAGCTTGCGGCGCTATTGGCACGCAGTTGGAGGCCAGCCGATCCAACCGGGCGACTTGAAAGCCGCGCTAAGTCGAACGGCCAAAATGCAGGACCTGGCTGCTGGCCACGGGGAGGGTTGCAATTTCGAGGACGAAGACCGTTTTAGCCAGGCCCGCCGCCACGTGCATCATGCGATCATGTACGGGTTTCTGCTGTGTTTTGCTTCGACTTCGGTGGCGACGATCATGCATTACGGGTTCGATCTGCACGCACCTTACGGGTTTTGGTCATTGCCGAAGCTGTTTGGAGTCACAGGGGGCGTTTTGCTCACTGTTGGCTGCTACATGATGGTCCGGCTGAAACAGAAGTCAGACCGCAATCTCGGCGATGTTTCAGCTTGGGGCGGAGAAATCGGATTTATATTACTGCTTGGGTTTGTAGCGTTGAGCGGGCTTGTTCTTTACGCTTTCGGTTTATCCGCAGTAATGCCTGCGCTGCTTGCCGTCCATCTGGGGTCGGTTCTCGCGTTCTTCCTTCTTACGCCTTACACAAAAATGGCGCACGGTTTCTATCGGGTTGCTGCCCTTGTCAGGGATGCGCAACGAAAAAGAGATGTGTCGGTGGTCCGCTAGCAGCCCGCATTTCCTGAGTGAGGCAAAGGAAAACGCATTTAAAATCGAAGGACGCTGTGTCGCGGGTGGCAGTCAACGTCCCAAAGGGTTCGCGTGAATATTTCTCAGCGGCACTGAAAGATACCGCCACGAAAGGTGCGGAATTGATGGAAAAGCTTGGAGTCGCGCGTGGTAAAATCTGTGCGCCAATCGAAAATAGAATGACGAAAAATCTATGGATTAGGTGCCTCTGAACGGCAGAGCCGATGACAGGTGTCGACAGATTGGCATCTTTGCTCTGAGCGTTAATTCCTTTCTGGAATCATTAACCCCCCCTTCTTCACTAAAAGGTCGACAATTGCGCCGACTCCTTTTTTGTGACGAAGGGACGTGAACAAAAAGGGCCGCCCTTTGCGCATTCTGGCTGCATCTCTATCCATGACCTCCAGTGAAGCGCCAACATGCGGCGCCAGATCGGTCTTGTTTATGACCAGGATGTCGGATTTCGTTATTGCCGGTCCGCCTTTTCGCGGGATTTCCTCTCCTGCTGCGACGTCGATCACATAGATTGTAAGGTCTGCGAGTTCTGGACTGAATGTAGCCGACAGGTTGTCGCCGCCACTTTCGATCAGAACGATGTCAAGATCGGGATGCCGGTTTCGCATTTCAGCAACCGCTGCAAGGTTTATCGATGCATCCTCACGGATAGCTGTATGTGGGCAACCCCCCGTTTCGACACCGATGATCCTGTCTCTTGGCAAGACCTGCAAGCGCATCAGCGCCTCGGCGTCTTCCTGAGTGTAAATATCATTGGTGATAACGCCCACTGAACAAACATCGCGCAGGGTTTCAGATAGGGCAGCCGTCAAGGTGGTCTTTCCGGCTCCAACCGGACCACCGATGCCGACGCGAAGAGGGCCGTTCATACTGCTCATGTTCGGAATATCCTTGAATACTGTGTTTCGTGTCTCATCGACGCGATGTCCGTCAGGAACGCAGTCGAACTCAATTCGTCCAAGCCTGCCATTTGCGCTTGTTCAGCGATATGAGCACATAGCGGTGTTAAATTACGGATCAGCTTTTGAGCGTCGGTTTGCCCCAGCGGTACAAGGCGCGTTGCGCACGCGACCAAGTTGCTTGCAAATGCTTGTAGATACAGCTTTGTCGTTAACAGTATGGGAAGGCTCTGCAGATGCGCGGCATAGCCCACCGACACTGGATAGGAAAGCAGTTGGATGTCTAAATCCCAGACATCTCCTGTGACGGTCCCGAATGCCTGCCCCAGCAATTCGGTTTCCATTTTTCTTTCCGATGATGCGCAGATCGCCCGTGCCTTGGTATCAACGCTGATAAGCTCATCACTATCCTGCGCGTCGTAAGCGGACACTACGAACAGAGCGTCATTCCATCCCGACCCATGTTCCAGCACATCAGAAATCCAGGCTTCGGCGTCTTGTGAACTGGCGACAGCCCCCTCGTCAATTGCGGCTTCCAGCCCATGAGAATATGCAAAGCCTCCCACAGGATATGCCGGAGACAACCACTGGGTCAGCGTCAGGATATCAGCTTCAGTGGGCGTGGCCATGTGTCCTGCCGTGGCCGTAGGCCCCGCCTTCAGGGGTGAACGGTTCGTGCACCTCACGTACTGTGGCCCCGATTTTCAACAGCATGTCTCGGATCACATGATCGACCTGGATCAACAGACGATCCTTTTCGATCTGGCAGGGCGTGTGGCGATTGCCGATATGCCATGCGATACGTGTCAGATCCGGAGCCGAGACTTCCAGCAAGGCTTCGGGCGCGGCTTGGATTTCAACCGCGCGCCCATCGTCCAGGATCAGCGCGCCACCGTGATCCAGTGAGGTTGTCTGAGCCAGGTCGACCAGAATCTGTTCGCCGCTTTCGCATGTTAAAACCTTTCGACGCAAAAACCGATCGTCATAGGTCAACGACAGGCAATCGGCAGTGTCGTCGTGCATGTGATCCGAGTAACGGCGGGCGGTGCAGAGCAGGGCGGTCATACCGTCGCCTCCTCTGGAGCAGAAATGGTCAGAGCCAGATCGAATCCGAAAACACCCGATGCACGATCCGTTCGCGTGATAGGCCGCGTTTTTTCAACTCTTCGTCGCTGAGCGATTGCAGGAATTCGACTTGCCGCACGCGCGATTGAGCTTCGGCCACACTGATCAGAGCCCCGTAAATTGATGATCCGATGGACGCGATCAGACCGGGCAGCGAAAAGCCTGCGTGTGATTGTGTTGCTGAGTGTGCCATTTGGACCCTCGTAAACGTTGGTCCTCCCTTGAGCATTAATATCTGTCATATCGGCCTCACGTTGAAGTGGGTGTTTGGTCATTTCTGCCTTGCGTACGGTGCAATGCAGCATAATTTTTAGTCAGAACATAAAGTATCGCTGTGCCATAGGCAGCACTTCGGCCGGTTGGCAGGTCAGCAATTCACCGTCTGCCCGGACCTCATAGGTTTCCGGATCAACCTCGACATGCGGCGTCGCGTTGTTGAGCAAAAGATCCTGTTTGCCAATCTCTCGTGTGTTTTGGACAGCGACGGTCTGCTTCGCCAAGCCCAGTGTATCGCCAATCCTGTCGGCCTGTGCGGCCTCAGAGACAAATGTGATTGCCGAATGCTCGACCGAGCGGCCATAGGCCCCGAACATCGGGCGGCTATAGACTGGTTGCGGTGTCGGGATCGAGGCGTTGGGGTCACCCATCTGGGCACAGGCAATCGTACCGCCCAGCAAAACCATCTCGGGTTTCACACCAAAAAAGGCAGGGTTCCATAAAACGAGATCGGCACGTTTGCCTTCTTCGATACTGCCAATCTCGTGGCTCAGGCCATGGGCAATGGCCGGGTTGATCGTGTATTTGGCGATATAGCGTCTGACGCGCAGGTTGTCGTTTTCGCCTGTTTCCTCGGGAAGGCGCCCGCGCTGTTTCTTCATTTTGTCAGCGGTTTGCCACGTCCGGATCAACACTTCGCCCACGCGGCCCATAGCCTGACTGTCGGACGCAATGATGCTGAACGCGCCCATGTCGTGCAGGATATCTTCAGCCGCGATGGTCTCACGCCGGATGCGGCTTTCAGCAAAAGCCACGTCCTCGGGGATGGATTTGTCGAGGTGATGGCAGACCATCAGCATGTCCAGATGTTCCTCGACCGTGTTTACCGTAAAAGGCCGCGTGGGGTTGGTAGAGGAGGGCAGGACATGGTCCTCTCCGCAGATTTTGATGATATCTGGTGCGTGGCCGCCGCCCGCGCCTTCAGTGTGGAAAGCGTGGATAGTACGACCCTTTATCGCGGCAACCGTGTTTTCAACAAACCCGGATTCGTTGAGCGTGTCAGTGTGGATCATCACCTGAACGTCCATCGCGTCAGCGACCGAAAGGCAGCAATCAATGGCCGCCGGGGTCGTACCCCAATCCTCGTGCAGTTTCAGGGCACAAGCCCCGGCTTTGACCTGCTCCTCCAAAGCAGCTGGAAGCGAAGCATTTCCCTTGCCTGCAAAAGCAAGATTCATGGGAAAAGCATCCGCCGCCTGCAACATCCGGCCAATATGCCACGGGCCCGGGGTACATGTGGTCGCCAGAGTTCCATGTGCCGGGCCGGTGCCACCGCCAAGCATGGTCGTCAGGCCAGAATGCAGCGCGTCCTCGATCTGTTGCGGGCAGATGAAGTGAATATGGCTGTCGAACCCGCCAGCCGTCAGGATGCGACCTTCGCCCGCGATGGCTTCTGTGCCGGGACCGATGATGATGTCTACTCCGGGTTGCGTATCTGGATTTCCGGCTTTGCCGATCTTGCCGATGCGCCCGTTCTTCAGACCGACATCCGCCTTGTAGATACCCGAGTGATCCACGATCAGAGCATTGGTGATCACAGTGTCCACGGCACCTTCGGCACGCGTGGCCTGAGACTGCCCCATCCCATCTCGAATGACTTTGCCGCCACCGAACTTGACCTCTTCACCATAGACATCTTCGCGGTGGCCGGTTTCACTAAAACGCGCAGTTGTTGCGCGCTCCACGATAAGGTCTTTTTCTACCTCGATGATCAGATCGGTATCTGCCAATCGTACTTTGTCGCCGACCGTGGGGCCGAACATGGAGGCATAGTCACTCCGACTGATCTTGCCCGGCATCTTTCAGAGCCCCCATGATATGCATATTGAAACCGTAAATGTGCCGGCGCCCTTCAAATGGCACCAGTATAACTTCGCGAGTTTGGCCTGGCTCAAATCGCACCGCGGTACCCGCCGGGATGTCCAGCCGCATACCCAAAGCTGCATACCGATCAAAATCCAGGGCCGAGTTTGCTTCGGAAAAATGGTAGTGGCTGCCGACCTGTATGGGTCGATCGCCTGTATTGGCGACAATAACAAGACGGCTGCTGCGTCCCGCGTTCAGCGTCAGTGAGCCTTCGGCAGGAATGATCTCACCCGGAATCATTTCGGCAGCTTCAAAATCACGGTTATGGCGATGACCCCGATCAAAGCCAACCCAGCTGCAAGCGCGGCGTAATCGCTGCCATGGGCGTGAATATGGGTATCCGAATGGGCCGTGGCCGGGCCAGCCAGAATGAGAGCGGGAAACAGCATGCGGATCATGGGTGGCTCCTTTGGAAATTAGCGAATGGGGTTGTGGACAGTCACAAGTTTTGTGCCATCCGGGAAAGTGGCTTCGACCTGCACCTCGTGGATCATCTCGGGCACGCCCTCCATGCAGTGTTCCCGAGAGATCACTTCAGCCCCAGCTTGCATCATGTCGGCGACCGAACGGCCATCGCGCGCGCCTTCGACCACGGCATCGGTAATCAACGCAATGGCCTCGGGGTGATTCAGCTTGACGCCACGCGCCAGCCGTTTGCGAGCGACCTCGGCGGCCATAGCGACCAGCAGTTTGTCTTTTTCACGAGGGGTCAGGTTCATGTCAGAGCATCCAGCATCGGGGTAATGTGTCTTTGTTCAGCCGGCGCAGAACCGGCATCATTGTGCGGCGCAGTGCAAAGCTGTCGCCGGCCAGAATGCGAATGACCAGTAGGTCTTTCCGGATCAGAGTTGCCCCGGCGGCGTCCGGTAGCAATTCCCTGACAGGTTCCAGATGACCTTCGGCGGAACTCGACATTAAGACGATCAGGGCCATCGCCCCTGCGCCGTTTGCAATATGCCGCTTAGCCAAGTGAGTGTGCCAATCACCAGCGAACCTAATCGCATCGAGAAACACCGGCGTTCCTTCGCGCCAAATCTCGATCTGATCGCGCAAGCGGATTTCAGTCAACGTTTCACCCATGGCGACGCGTCCAAAAACAAGCGGTTCCACCATCAGCATTTCGGCATCCGGTGACAGGTCGATCCTGAGGCGCCGGTCCAACGCACTGCCATTGTACAGAATAGTCTCTTGCGGCAACCAGTTCAGCCGGGCTCCAGCCTCTACCGTCAAATGATTTGTAACCTGGCCCCATTCTTTGGGCTGGGCCTTGTAAGCGCGCTCGCAAGCTTGCGTAGTCAAGGTCAGCGCCGTGCCTTTTGCTGCCTTGCAAGAAAACCGAAATGAATCTCCTCCGGTCACTCCGCCAGCCGAGTTTAGCAGAACCGCATCAAGTTCAGGTGTCGTGGTTCTGGGGAATAGGCATTTGAAAGACCCAGATTGGCGAAACTTGTTCAGCACGGTCCTGTTGCCCAATTGCTTGGTGCTTAAGCTGACGGTGCCTGCTGCGCGCGGTGGTACTGCGCTGTGCGCGGGTAATATGGTTGCAACTTGTGTAATAGGGCACCTACAGCGCTTCGTTTTGCTGCCACCTGTTTCTCTGTTGAAGTATCGGAACACTAACCTGCAGCGTCGGAATCTGCTTAATTTCACATCATGTGATTAAATTTTAGACAGCAACCATTGGCTTGGATGAAAAAATATGCGCATCTCGCCGATTTCCCAAATTGGGTTAAAGGTAACTTGGGGAGGCTTCGTTTTCCTGAAGGATGGGCGGAAAGCTGAACTCAGCTATCCGCACGATTGCCACAGTGCGTCTTCCCGTTCGCAGGCTTTCATCAGCCTCGAATAGACAAGTGACACAGGCTTCATCGACGCGCCAGCAGAGAGCTCAGAATGAAATCCTCCATGCTTCCAGCGATTTTGCTCATGGGCGTTTCCGACAGAACGCTGCGATACGCGCTTCCTTCCAGAACCTCTATCACCAATTGCGACGCCTGTAGAGGATCCGGAACAGCGCGCAGATCTCCTGCCTCCACGCCGCGTCTCACTACTTCTTCAAGCGCCTCCGTCAGTCTGGCTCGGTTTTCGACGAACAGTCGCGCGATATCCTGTTGACGAACGGCTTCGCTCGAAATCTCCAAGGTGAGGATGACGTTTTCCGGCGCAGCCAGATAGTTGGCGTAGGCCCGGATGAACTTTTTCAACACTTTGGGTGCGGGTGCATTTGAATTCAGGACTTTCAGAAACGGCTCCAGTTCGCGGCGTTCGAGCATTGCGATTTCCACAAGCACATCATGCTTGCCGCGAAAATGGTTGTAGAGGTTTCCAAGGCTGACGCCCGCCCGCGCTGCGATATCGCGGACGCCGGTCTGATGATAGCCGCGCTCGAGAAAACACATGACGGCGGCTTCCAAAATCTGGTTGCGGCGCTTGGCTGTAGCCTTTTCCCGGGTTGACCCTGGTTTTTTGGTGTCTTCAGACATTTTTGCTTTTTCATATTGAACGAACGATCGTTCATAGTATATGACATCCAATCGTGCACCACAAGGCGCAATGGTTCAGGCGGCTCAGGAAAAACAGGACAATGACAGACAAAACCTCAGAAGCTCAGCGAAGACCAGCCCGACGATGGCTCTGGATTGGATTGTCGCTGATGCTGTTTGTGGCGATCGTCATCTTGTTATTTGACGCGGAAGATACGGTTGATGTTCAGGCAACAAACATCTCACCTCCGCCACCGACCGTCTCTGTCGTAACTGTTGTTCCGGAAACCGTGCAGGCGCGAGTTTCTGCATTTGCCGAAGTTCGGCCTCGTTGGGATGCCGAGCTGCGATCTGCTGTGTCCGGGCGCATCACCGCAGTCCATGCCGGTGCTTTGGCCGGGACACAGGTGGAAGGGGGCGACCCCTTGTTTTCAATCGAAAATGCCCCCTATCAAAGCGCCGTTGCAGCCGCCGAGATGGAGCTTGAGCGAGCGGAGCTTGCGCTGTTGCGCGCGCACAACAACGTAACCGTCGCGAAACGGCAGTTCGAACGGGATGGGGTGGAACCTCCAAACGAACTGGCCGTGAACCTGCCGCAATTGCGCGTCGCCGAAAAAACCGTTGCAGCGGCGCAGGCACGCCTGAATGCGGCGAGAAATGACCTGAAGGAAGCAGAAATTGTTGCCCCGTTTTCAGGCTTTGTCACCCGTCGTTTTGCCAGCCTTGGCCAGACGGTCAACCCGGGCGATCCCCTGATACACCTGTCGGACAACCGGCAATTCGAACTGGTTGCCGGGTTCAGCCAAGCGGATTGGGCGTTGTTCGATCATCCGATCTCTGGCGTTGCTGCTGACCTGACGCACCGTTCGGGCGAAAACCTGGGTCAGGCACGCGTCCGGCGTGGAGGCGGTTTTCTGGATCAGGACACACGACAGGTGCGCGTCTTTTTGGATGTCGCAAACCCCGGTGACGGCATACTCGCCGGAGACTTTCTGAAAGTGCACATTCCCGGACGGCGAATTGCTGACACCGTGACCCTGCCGGAAAGCGCCCTGACGCGCGCGGGGTACATTTGGATAGTGGATGAAAACGACCACCTTCAGAGATTCAGCCCGAACATCCTGTTCCGCAGCGAAGGTGCTGTCACGATACAGGCCCCCGACGGGAACGGCCCATGGCGCGTGGCCAAGACACCTTTGGCCTCGTTTCTGCCGGGTCAACGCGTCACGTCGCTGTCGGATGGGGGTTGAGCCATGCACGCACTGACATCCTGGTTTATCCGCAACCCTGTCGCCGCCAATCTGATGATGGCGCTGATCCTCTTTCTTGGGGTGCAGACGCTGCTGAATATTCGGATCGAGGGCTTCCCTCGCATACCTGCGGAAAGCGTTACGATTTCGATCGAGTTCCCGGACGCCACTTCCGAACAGGTCGATGAATTGGTGACCCGGAAAGTTGAGCAGGCGCTGGAAGGGTTGGAGGGCGTGCGCAGTGTGACTTCGCGATCCCAAAACGATCTGAGTGTCGTGACCGTCCGCCGCGCGGGTGGCCAGAAACTGCAAGCCGTTCTGGATCGTGTCCGCATTCGCATCGATGGGTTGACCGATCTGCCCGATACCGCGCGCCGCCCTGTGATCGAAGCGTCGGGTTTCGATTTTCCAGCGCTCTATCTGAACCTCTACGGCGAAACAGACCCGGCCACATTGCAGAGCCTGGCGCAGCGCCTGAAGGAAGAGCTACTGGCGCAACCGGAATTGTCCCGGCTGCAAATCTGGGGTCTGATCCCGCGGGAACTACGCATCGAAATCGACCCTGCGCTGTTGCGCCACTATGGCCTGACCGTGGCGGATGTGACCCGCGCAATCGAGGAAAACTCGGTGACATTTCAGGCAGGCCGTTTGCGGACCGAGGGCGGCACGATCTATCTGCGGGCCGATGATCGCGCAAAATACGCTCCTGAGTACGCGGCCCTGCCGATCATCGAACGTGACGACGGGTCTTTTGTGCCCTTGGGTGATATCGCCAAGATCGAAGACGGGTTTCAGGACGGCGAGTACCTGTTTCGGCTGAACGGCAAACCAACCGTCGGGATGGAGGTTCTGGTCGGGCAGAAAGAGAACCTGCTGACGATCAGTGACGTTGTGCGCCGCACGGTGGATGAGTTCAGCCGCCAGTTGCCGTCGCAGGTTCAGGTCGATGTCTGGGGCGACAGCGCCGGCTATATCTCGGACCGGCTGGCGCTGTTGCGGTCCAACGGGGTGCAGGGGCTGATCCTTGTGACTTTGATGCTGTCGGTGTTTCTGAACGTGCGCCTGGCCTTCTGGGTCGCCATGGGCATTCCGGTTTCGGTCATGGGGGCCATAGCCGTTTCGGGTTCAAAATGGGTGGACTATTCGCTCAACGATGTCACCACCTTTGGTCTGATCATCGCCCTGGGCATTCTGGTCGATGATGCCGTTGTGGTCGGAGAAAGCGTTTACGATGAACGTCGAAAGGGCACGGACCCGATACAGGACACTGAACGCGGCGTGCACCGCGTGGCGGTCGCAACAGTCTTCGGCGTGCTGACGACAATCGCGGCGTTCTTCCCGATGCTGCTGATCGACAACCCGTTGGGCAAGGTGCTGGCCGGGTTCGCGGGGATCGTGATCCTGACGCTGGTCTTTTCGCTCATCGAAAGCAAGTTCATCCTGCCCGCCCATCTGGCGCAGGTTTCGATGAGGCAAGAGCGAAGGTACCTGCTGTCCCGCCTCTGGGGCCGCGTACAGGATACCGCGCAGGGCGGCCTGGACTGGGGGCGGGATCGCATCTATCAGCCGCTGCTCGTTGCGGCAGTGCGGCAGCGCTATGCCGTGCTGATCCTGTTCGTCGCCGCCGCGACGCTGGGGCTTGGCCTGATGTACAAGGGCAAGGTCAGAATGGTGTTCTTTCCCGAAGTGCCCGGTCAGATCATCACGATGAACCTGGAAATGGACGCCCGCGCGCCCTTTGCACTGACCCGCGCGAACGTGGATCGGATCGAAACTGTGTTGAGCGATCTGAACGCCGAGCTTGCCGAAGACGCAAGTATGGCCGCGCCGCCCGTTCAGACCGTGTTCAGCATCATCAACAGCGCGGGCAGCGCACAAATATACGCCGAGATGATCCCGGTGGCCGAACGACCGGATGTTCCGATCCTTTCCGTGGTTCGCGTATGGCGCGACCGGGTCGGAGCGGTCGAAGGCGCAACCGAACTGGAGTTCACCGGATCGGAAACGCTCGCCGGAGGATTCCGCATCTGGTTGGCGTCAAGAGACGAAGACCTGCTGCGACAGGCGAGCACCGAGATGAAAGACTTCCTATCGAACATCGAGGGCGTGGCGAATGTTCGGGATGGGCTGGCGGGCGGCCAGCCCGAACTGAAGCTCCGCCTGCGTCCGGACGCGCGGCACCTTGGCTTCAATGCCGAGGCTTTGGCCAGACAGATTGGCTATGGGTTTGGCGGGGCCGAGGTGACCAAGGTTCGGCGCGACGGGTCCGAAATTCGCGTGGTCGTGCAGAACGCGCGGGAAAACCGCGATACGCTGGCCGATCTGATGCAGACCCAGTTGCGCAGTGCATCCGGTGCCTGGGTGCCGCTTGAGACGGTTGCCGAAATCGAAGGCACCTACACCTCTGGCACCGTCGATCGCCGCGATGGCAAGCGCATGAACATCGTGGCCGCGTCCATCGACCGTGACCGTGTTGCCCCCGAAGAGGTTGGTCAGGCAGTGTTCGATCAGCTGGTCCCGAAACTCCGCGAAAAGTACCCGAGCGTCACAGTTTTGCCCGCCGGTGAACTGGAAGAGATGGCCGATATCAGCGGTGGCTTGAAACGTGCGCTGCTGCTGGCGGCGGTTCTGATCTATGTGTTGATGGCCGTGCCGTTGAAAAGCTATTGGCAACCTTTCGTCATTCTGGCCATCGTGCCCTTTGGTTTTATCGCGGCTGCGGTCGGGCACCTGATCATGGATGTGTCGCTGTCGCTGTTTTCGTTCTTCGGCATGCTGGCGCTGACCGGCGTGATCGTGAACGACAGTCTGGTCATGATCACCCGATACAATCAGGCGCGCCAGGAAGGTCAGCCCGTGAACCTGGCGCTGAAAAGCGCCGGCATCGGACGTTTCAAGGCGATCTTTCTGACCACCGCAACGACGGTGATCGGCTTGCTGCCCTTGCTGACGGAAACCTCGGAACAGGCGCAGTATCTGATCCCTGCCGCCATTTCTCTGGCTTTTGGCGAACTGTTCGGCACCGCCCTCATGCTGCTGCTGGTGCCCGTGCTGATCGCCATTGCCGAAGATGTCCTTGTCGTCTTCAAGCCAGCCCCGCCGCACCCTTCCGGAGAAAGGACATATTTATGACACGTAGCATTCTGGCCCCCGCATTCGCCCTGATGGCGCTTGCAACGCCTGCCGCATCTGATGGTCTGAACGTGATTGTGGAGGGTATCCGCAACGCCAAGGGAAACATTGTGATCCTTGTTTTCGACGACGCGCGCGCCTTTGACGGTTTGGATGTCCAGAGCGCGATTGACTACGCCCAGGTTCCGTCCCGCAAAGGCAGTGTCAGCCATGAGTTTCCCGACCTGACGGCCGGCCCCTATGCGGTGCTGCTGTTTCACGACGAAAACAAGGACGAAGACCTGAACATGACCGAGACGAAGCTTTTGGAGGGGCTGGGTTCAACCGGCGCCCCGAACCCTCAGGACATGCCTGATTTCGAGGCCGCCTCGGTCTGGCCGGGCGATGTCCGCGTTCGTGTCCACTATGATCAGTGATGCCGCATGCTGAGGGACAGAAAACTGACTATCGGTACGTTGCTGAGCGTGTTTCGGTGGCGTGTCGGGATCACATGGTTTCTGATACTGTCGGAAACTGCATTAACCGTGTTGATCCCGCTGTTTATCGGCTTTGCCATAGATGGATTGCTGAGCGGACAGTTTCAGCCCTTTGTGCATTTGGGCGCTCTTATGGTCGCCCTCACGCTGATCGGCGTGATCCGGCGGATATACGATACGCGTGTCTACGGAACGATCCGCGTCGAACTGGGCAAGGCGCTTGCTGCGCGTTTTTCAAACCTGCCGATTTCTTTGTTGAACGCCCGGATCGGAATGGGGCGCGAACTGGCCGACTTTCTGGAAGAGATCCTGCCTTCGGCCATTTCAGGAATCATGCAGTTCGTCGTCTCAGCAATATTGCTGTTTTACTTCTCGCCGGTGCTGGCTCTGTCAGCCTGCGGGGTGCTTGTGGGAATGATATGCATCTACGCCCTGTTTCATTCGACGTTCTGGCAATGGAACCGGGCCCTGAATGAGCAGATGGAACATCAGGTCAGCATTCTGGAGCAACGCCGCGTCCGCCCGGTGCTTGTCCACCTGATGAAACTGCGTCGTTTCGAAGTGAAGCTCTCGGATACCGAAGCCTACCTGTACGGTGTGATCTTCGTTCTGCTGATAGGTCTGATCCTGTTCAACCTGTGGTTCGCGACGCAAAATCTGGATGCGACACCCGGAATGATCTTTTCGATTGTCAGCTACTCATGGGAATTTGCTGAAGCCGCACTTGCTTTGCCGATCACGTTCCAATCCTGGTCCCGGCTGTCCGAAATCACGGTCCGATTGCAGAGAGGATGAACAGATTTGCAAACTGCAAGTTGCGTGGAACGGGTGTTGCAATCAGGTGTTGGTCTTCTCGTGACCGCCGTTGAGCCACCCTCCGGTATGCGGCAGGGCAGCTCTTCGTGGCAGATATTCGGTACGATGGCTCTGCGGCGAAATTGTCAGAGGCCTGCAACGCGGAAAAGCAGGATTCGAAACAATGGCAGGGTCTCTGCGCAGGTCAGAGTGTTGAATGGAATGTCGTACAGGCTGTAGCTTTGCCAAGATGGCGTCGGCGGGCTCTTTCCGGCTGGGAAGGATCAGCCAAGCCAGCCTATCTGCAATTGCTTAGGTTCAGGCTGTAAAACGGCTGAGAATGTTATGCGTGATTTGCTGAGTGGTGCGGTCCTTCCACTTGAGACCCAGGAACCAATAGATGGTGCCCGCGCAGAAGACCTCGCCCTGGCCTTCGATCAGCTGCGCCCAACCTGTTTGCGAAACCGTGTCCTAGCGCGATACGATGTATTGCTCGGCCACCGTGGCACCGATGCTGGCGATGTGATACGGGCCGCGTTCGGATCAATATCTTTGTTGAAAGCGCTGACCTTGATTTCGATCCCGTCTCCTCGGCGGCAGCAGAACCGTGAGGAGTACCCGATCAAAGTTCATTCAAGCCCCGGTTCGGACTGTCGGGCCTCAACCTTGGTTGTGACGTTGTTCCCGGCAGCGCCCAGCATCGCAGGCGATGCGGCCACGCTCATGGAGGCTTTCAAAAAGCTTCGGCGGCTGAGTTGGTCAGTATTCAAAGCAGAGGTTTTTTGGGGCACGGTGATTTGTCCAGCTGGGTTGGAATACGGTTGGCACATCGGTCAAACGATCCGCAAAAATAACACACCCGGTGAAAGCCTAAAAAGCCAGTTGCTACCAGATTGAACAATATCAGGGCAAACACTGGCGCCGATGCGTTCAAAGATTGCCTTAGAACATTACCTTCCTCGGCATTCCATTGGCTTGGGCCACGCGGAATCTTGTCCAAGCCTAGGGGAGTGGCCCAGTGTTGTCTTGACTGCATAGGTTGTCGTTGGCGCGCGGGCAGGTTCCGCGCGCCAACAAGGCTTCACTCTTGCCAGCTCATGAAAACCTGCCGCGCCTTTTCGCTTTCGGGGCGCAGGTTCTCGATGCCGCCATAGGGGACGTCTTTACCGATTTCCGAGTTCGGATACTTGGCGATCATCTTCTGATGTCGCTTGATCATGTCCTGGAACGATGCGCCGGCCCAGAGGGAGTACCCGACCAGCGGATGCAGTTCGCGCGGGTCGCGATAGATGTTGTACGTTGGCGCGGCGGCTCCGGGCGCGCCCGGAGCAGGCAGGTGCATCTTGAACTCCTGTTTCACGACCGAGCGCAGAACCGGGCCCTCGTACACGTAGACGTAGTCGCGTCGCCCATTGCCTTCGCCTTCCAGCAGCAGCGCCGTCTGATCGATCCCATCGATCACCCGATCACGCGGGATATAGTCAGTGGCGCCAGCGATACGCGCCATCGTCGTGTAGATATCCGATACATGAAAAATGTCACCGGCGGCGCTGTCAGCCTCGATCACACCGGGCCAGCGAATGAATGCATCAGTGCGCACACCCCCTTCGAGATGTTGGGTCTTGCCGCCGCGATAGATCAGTTGGTTCAGCCCGGATGTTCCTTCGTAATGGTACATCAACCCGTTGTCGGCCATGATCATGACGATGGTGTTGTCCGCCTCGCCGGTCTTCTCCAGCGCGTCGAGAATTTCGCCGATCCAACCGTCCAGAAGCTGCAACTTGTCCGCGTGGAAGCCGCCGTTACGTGACAGTGCCTGATCGGGATAGACAAAGTTCAGCGGATAAAGCGGCCAGTATTGCAGGAAAAACGGCTCATCCAAGGCTGCGACACGCTCGAGCTGTTCAATTGCCTGCGTCTGGTAGCGCTCGTTCATCTCTTCGTATTTGGCTTGGGTCCATTCTTCACCTGCGGCCATTTCGACTTCGCGGGCTTGCCCTCCGGCCTCGGCTTCGACACCTGTCACCAAACCATAGGGCTTGAAACGCTCATCCAGCAGAAGGGCATTGTTCTGTCCCGACGCGTGGTACCCCAACATGTTGTTCGCCTGCATCGCCTCGCGGGTCATCAGGCTCAGCTGAACCTGCTGATGCAGCGGGAAGGCCGCCCAGTCAAAGCCCTGATTGTGCGGATAGGCCTCTTCGATATCGCCTTGATGCCATTTGCCGACATGCGAGGTGTTGTAGCCCGCCTGTTTCAGGATTTCCGGCAGCGTCACTTCGCTGGCAGGAAGCCCTTCCCCCACCAAAGCCACTTTCACCTCTTCCACGCCGGCCCGGATCGGGTGGCGCCCGGTCAGCATGGCCGTACGAGTGGGTGTACATGAGGGCTCGGTGTACATCCGCATCAACGACATGCCTTCGCTGGCAAAGTCATTGATATTCGGGGTTTCAATGCCCATCACATAGTTGAGTTTGCGTTCGCCCATCTGGCCAAAGCTGATGTCATCGATGAGGATGTACAGGAAATTTGGGGGTTTGCCGCCGTTGGCTTCCCGAAGTTCAGCCAGCCTCGCATCAATCTCGACGTCCTGCGCATCCCATTGCTCGCCAAATTGGGCGCGCAGGAACGCAAATTCACCGTCATGCACAATCGCGTCTTGTTGTGCGGCCGATTGTGTGGTGCTCAACGCTGCTAGCAAACAGGCTGCGATGCCAGTCCTTTGGACAACATTAGTCATTCTTCGTTCCCCCTTTGGTGCTCCTGAAGTTCATCGCCTGAACAATCAGGTCGCGACATTTTGCTGAAAGAGATTGGTTTGACTGATGCGCCAGCTCAGATAACCGCTGGTGTTCTGGTGGCGTTAGAAACGTCACCACGCGCTCTGATCGGGCATCGGCCTCAGGAAGCCGTGGTCGGCCCATGGTGGCGAGGTTTGGAGTTTTTGCTGACACTTGACTCCCTGCCGTTCGAATTCGCTACATTACCGGTAAAGTGTCAGGCTCTGGGAATGGACCGCATCAAGAATTCGCCAAATTCGCAAAAGGGTGTCCCTTCCGTATCGGGCGGGGTGACGCCCGCAGCCGTTCTGAAATTCGAACATCCCAACAAAATCGGGGAAATCACGCCGTGGGAGATAGACTTCCGCCAGCTCGATCCCGGTCGATTGTCGACGTCCATCAGGGTGCGCTCAGGGCGTTCGGTCTCCGCTCTCAGCATCGCGATGAACCAACGCGTTCATCAACGTGGTGTTTCGCCCAAGGACTGGATGACGTTCGGGATTCCGTCAAATGGTGCGGTCGACAAATGGCAGGCAAAGGACGTAACCGATAACGCATTCCTGTCCTTCGGTGACAGTGATGGGTTTGACGGTGTTTCGACGGCCGGTTTCTCGGGAAATGTCATTTCCTTCCAGACGCGCAGATTGGAGAATTTTGCAGAGTCCTGCGGATTTCACCTGGCGCGCGACACCCCGGACGCCCACAGGCTGAGGTCCAAAGCGGGCTTGGCCAGCATGGCGAAACTGGAGGGTCGCGTAGCCGGGCTTCTCAACAATGGTGATGCGCAGTGGTCTGAGGCGGCTGAGCAAGCCCTGATGCTGGAAGCCCTGATTATTCTGACCGACAACGAAGCGCATTTTGACAGGAGTCAGGCGGGCACCAGGCGGCGTGCCCTGGAACGCGCAACCGATCTTATGGTTGCCAATCTGGAAGATCCGATTTCAATTGAAGAGATTTGTAAAGAAAGCGGGGCGTCTTGGCGAACTCTGGATCGCGCGTTCAAGGAACAGTTCGGACAAAGCCCCAAGTCGTATTATATGCGTCTCAGGTTGAACCGTGTTCGCGAGGACCTTCTTTCAGGGTCTTTCAGCGGAAGAATAACCGATGCTGCAAACCGGCTCGGATTTTGGCATATGGGCCAGTTCGCGCGCGACTACAGGCTGTTTTTCCGAGAGCTGCCGTCTGAAACAAGGGGCGTGCAGAAATAGGTTTCCCATACCAATTCCGCTCTTCAGCACCCGGAAGTATCAGGGGCAGGGGCCAGCACCTTCCTGCCCTGAGCTGGCGTCAAGCGCATATCGGCAGGAGTGTTGTTGCCAGTTTCGAGCAGTATGGTGTCGTCCGGTACAGAGTTGAGATGCGCCAAGACCCGTAGGATCACATCTTGCCCAACGAATGGCGGCTACTTGTTGCGTCCAAATTTATAAGGTGCAGTTCTACCTGTTCCGAAGCAAGCCCGGTGGCCAATCTTTGCAGAACCGTCTCATTTTGATCTTTGTCAAAGTTGGATGCGGCCCGACGAGATACAGTCACCAATGTATCAGGAGGTCTTGCATGGAAAGACTGGTCGAAATTGGGCGGACATTTGTTCAGGCGATGCGTGATCGCAATGGCTTGGCAAGTGTTGACGAGATGTACGCGGAAAACGCTCAATCCATAGAGGCGGTTGTGCCTCCGGTGCGGCAATTTCGGATTACAAAGGGTCGCGACGCCATCAAAGCAAAGCGGGAAGACTGGCTGAAAACGCATGAAATCCAAACGCTTACGGCAGATGGTCCTTTTGTTCATCCGCCCAATCGCTTTGGCGTGCGTTTCAATGCCGAGGTCGTGCAGAAAGACACCGGACAAAGAATGAACCTTAGCGAGATTGCCATTTATTCCGTTGAGGATGGCAAGATTGTACTCGAAGAGTTCTTTATGTTGCCAAAATAGCGAACGGCGCCCGGCAACACGGGTTCCCAAGCGCTTGCGTCCATTTCAGGAAGCCTCGCCAGGTCCGGCGCTGCATCAAGTACGTCCAGTCAAAATGGGCGGTTGACTGGTCGGTCCGGGGCTTGGTGGACAGATGGATTTAGGCTTGCAGCATTTAAGCATTCTGCCCGGATCGGAGAACCCAGATGACCGAACTCTCACCTGACAAGCTGTCTGCCGAGGCCGGGGTTTGTGCGGCAGATACCGGCAAGAATGGCCCGCCACACCCCTATGAGAAACTTGATCGCGCAACGCGCGCGGCCCTTGCCCGTGCCACCGCCGGTGTTTCCCCGCATTCGATAATGGCCACCTGGATGGATTGGGCCCTGCACCTGGGTCGTTCACCCGGACGCCAGCTTGAACTGACAGAACGCGCGGCACGCGATGCGGCCAAACTTTGGGTCTATGCCAGCGAGATGGCGACCGGCGCGAAGGCCACTCCGCCTTTTCAGCCACGCAAGCAGGATCACCGTTTCAATGCGCCCGGCTGGCAGAAGGCGCCATTTTCCGTTTGGCAGCAGGCTTTTCTGAGCGCACAGGATTGGTGGCAGGCCGCAACGGACGAAATGCCGGGCATCGCCCCCCGCGACGCCGAACGCGCGCAATTTCAGATTCGCCAGGCACTTGATCTTGTCTCTCCTTCGAACTTCCTGTGGTCAAACCCGGAAATCATCAATCGCACCTTTCAGACCGGCGGTCGCAATTTGATAGAGGGCGCCGCCCACTTTCTTGAGGATGTTGCCCATACCATAACGCAACAGCATGAACCTGCCCCTCAGGGGTATGAAATCGGTAGAGACATTGCCGCAACCCCCGGCGGGGTCGTTTATCGCAACGCGCTGTTCGAGCTGATTCAATACACACCGCGCACCAAGCGCGTACAGGCCGAACCGGTCCTTTTCGTGCCTGCATGGATCATGAAATACTATGTGCTCGACCTTTCTCCGGAAAACTCCATGGTGCGTTATCTGGTCGAGCAGGGCTTTACCGTTTTCATGATCTCCTGGGTCAATCCCATGGCTGATCAGGCTGATCTCAGCCTCGAGGATTATCGCCTGAACGGTGTCATGGCCGCGATCGAGGCCATCGAGAAAATCGTTCCAGGTCAAAAGATTCACGCCAATGGGTATTGCCTTGGCGGCACACTTCTGGCGATTGCAGCTGCGGTTATGCAACGCGATGGCGATGACCGGCTTGCAAGCGTTACGCTGATGGCGGCGCAGGTTGATTTCGCCGAAGCCGGTGAGCTTTTGCTGTTTATCGATGACAGCCAGGTCGCTTTTGTCGAAGACCTGATGTGGTTGCAGGGCTATCTGGACCGCCCGCAGATGACGCGAACTTTCACGACAATCCGCGCCGAGGATCTGATCTATGCCCGGGCTGTCCGTCGCTATTTTCTGGGTGAAGACGACCTGCCTACGGATCTGACCGTCTGGAACAATGACACGACCCGGATGCCGGCGCGAATGCATTCCGAGTATTTGCGCGGTCTGTTCCTGGAAAACCGGCTGAGCGCTGGGCGCTTTTCAGTCGAAGGTCGGGTTGTTGCGCTCAAGGATATACGCGTACCCATGTTTGTGGTCGGAACGGAATCCGACCACATTGCCCCGTGGCGATCAGTGTACAAAATTCGGCTGTTTACCGACGGAGATCTTACATTCGTGCTGACCAACGGTGGTCACAATGGCGGCATCCTGAGCGAGCCGGGGCACAAGCACCGCCACTATCGGTTGGGCCACAGGCCGGCCGACGCGCTGTATACCTCGCCGGATGAGTGGTTCGAGTCGGCCGAAGAAAAGCAAGGTTCCTGGTGGCCAGCGATGGTGGATTGGATC
Organism: Ruegeria sp. HKCCA4008; assembly: GCF_013033125.1. NCBI lineage: Bacteria > Pseudomonadati > Pseudomonadota > Alphaproteobacteria > Rhodobacterales > Roseobacteraceae > Ruegeria > Ruegeria sp. HKCCA4008. The sequence goes on along the minus strand of NZ_WQDM01000003.1, from coordinate 236,627 downwards.
AAAGACCGTTCATCGGGCGAAACTGCGCCGCCGCCGATGGGCGGAAAACGAAGGGGGGCTGAAAACCTGCCCAAAGCGCCGGGCAGCTACATTCATCAGACCTGAAACCGGTGGCGAGGGTCAGACCCGTCAGTGCCCGGTCGATCTTTTTTGGACATCCTGCGCAAGCCCTTCTGGTGCAGTTGAGATTTTGGTCGCTCGGTCAGATCTGGGACTTTGCGATGGATCAAGCCTTGCCGCGGCGCACGTGTGTTATCGTTCAGGTCGTCGGAACCCAGCGCCACATTTGCGGTTTTGTCGAAGGCTGAGCCCGCAATTTGCAACGAAAAGAGGCAATACACAGATGATTTCGGGCGGATGTATCTGGAGAGTTGGACCATGACACGTGCAATGGTTTTGAACGAGCCCGGCCGCGCGCTGAGACTGGAAGACATCGAACTTCCGGCGCCGGGCCCTCATGACATCGAGATCCAGATCGAGGCTTGTGGTGTCTGCCGAACGGATCTGCACATCGTCGACGGTGACCTCAAACATCCTGAACTTCCACTGATTCCGGGCCACGAAATCGTTGGGCGGATCGTTCGAAAGGGGGATGCCGTAACAGGGCTGGATGCCGGTCAGAGCGTGGGCGTGCCTTGGCTTGGGTCCACTTGTGGTAAATGTCCGTATTGCCGCCGCGCACAGGAAAACCTGTGTGACGCGCCGGTGTTCACGGGATACACGCGAAACGGTGGATTTGCCGAAGCCTGCCTTGCGGATGCACGGTATGTCTTTGCCTTGCCAGAGATTGCCGATCCGGTTGCACTGGCGCCGTTGTTATGTGCCGGGCTTATCGGGTTTCGCTGTCTGCGAATGGCCCAGGATGCCAAGGAAATCGGCTTTTATGGCTTCGGAGCTGCCGCGCATATCCTTGCACAACTGGCCGTCTGGCAGGACCGGAAAGTATATGCACTGACCCGGCCCGGCGATATTGAGGCGCAGGAGTTTGCGCGTGAGCTTGGCGCGGTATGGTCTGGTGGATCCGACGAACGACCACCGGCGGAACTGGATGCTGCAATCATATTCGCACCTGTCGGAGCCCTTGTGCCCAAAGCGCTGCAAGCTGTCCGCAAGGGCGGCCGCGTGGTTTGCGGCGGAATTCACATGAGCGATATTCCTTCCTTTCCCTACAGAGATCTTTGGGGGGAACGTCAAATCCTGTCTGTCGCAAACCTGACGCGTCAGGATGGTGAGGAGTTTTTTGCAATGGCTCAAGCCGCAGGCATCCAGACACGGACCCAAAGATATTCACTGAAAGACGCCAACACAGCCCTCGCGGATCTGGGCGCCGGACGATTGCAAGGTGCAGCGGTTTTGGTTCCCTGACCAATGGTCTGTCGCGCCCCGCACCGGCTTGACAAGTCACAGCGGACGTCAGCATCCGAAATTAGGGTGGTGGCTTAGGCAAACGGATCCTGATCGAGGAACGGACGGAACACCGGAGCACGAAAGACCGCTCGGCGCACTGGGATGCCGCCCACCCGTGCCGGGCACGATCATACCGGCAAACCCGTGGACGATCATGCGCCAACAATCAAACTGGACCGTCAGATGAGCGAAGAGCTTGTTTCCATTCAGCGTGCTGAAAATGCTGGCTTTGTATTGCAAATCGGCTTTTGGTGCCGCAGACAACGAATATTGGTGTCATGCCCGACAAATGTGTCACCGATATTTACATTTAAATATATGAAAAATATATGTTTAAACGTAAGAAAACGAAAAAGCTTTTCAAACGATCTTCATTTTCGTCAAGACGTTTACAAAATTTTGTTTCAAATCCAGTAATTTGTTGTGAAATTTTCCACCGCCTTTCCATTATTGAAATGCACATAAGTGCGCTTTCGTCTGCTGGAAGAGGAGCCAGACGACGAGAGAAAGGGAAATGGGAGGAATTAATGACCAACAAATCTGTCACACGCCGCGGCGTGTTGAAGTCTGGTGCCGTTGCAGGCACCGGTCTGGCCCTGCCTACGATCTTCACGGCTTCGTCGGCGGCCGCTTACACCAACGAACCAACCGGAGGGTCCGTGACCCTGGGCTTCAATGTTCCCCAGACCGGTCCGTATGCGGAAGAGGGCAATGACGAGCTGCTGGCGCAACAGCTGGCGGTGGAACACCTGAACGGAGAGGGTGACGGCGGTTGCCTGAACACCTTCACGTCCAAGGCGCTGAAGGGCAATGGCATTCTCGGCAAGAAGGTCGAGTTCGTCACAGGTGACACCCAGACCAAGTCAGACGCCGCACGTGCGTCTGCAAAGTCGATGATCGAAAAAGACGGTGCGATCATGATCAACGGCGGGTCGTCCTCGGGCGTGGCCGTTGCGGTTCAGGGCCTGTGTCAGGAAGCGGGTGTGATCTTTATGGCGGGTCTGACCCACGCCAACGACACGACCGGCAAGGACAAGAAAGCCAATGGTTTCCGCCATTTCTTCAACGCCTACATGTCGGGCGCTGCGCTTGCGCCGGTGCTGGCTGCCGAGATGGGCAATGACCGCCGCGCCTATCACCTGACAGCGGACTACAACTGGGGCTGGACCCAGGAAGAGTCGATCGTCGCCTCGACCGAAGCCCTGGGATGGGAAACGGTCAACACCGTCAAAACGCCACTCGCGTCAACAGACTTCTCGTCCTACATCACTCCGGTTCTGAACTCGGGCGCGGACGTTTTGGTTCTGAACCACTATGGCGGCAACATGGTGAACTCGCTGACCAACGCGATTCAGTTCGGCCTGCTCGACAAAGTCGCCAACGGCAAGGACTTCAAGATCGTCGTGCCGCTGTACTCGGAACTGATGGCCGCCGGTGCTGGCGAGAACATCAAGGGCGTGCTGGGTTCGATGAACTGGAACTGGCAGTTGCAGGATGAAGGCACCAAAGCCTTCGTGAAATCCTTCGGCGAAAAATACGGCAAGCCGCCGTCCAATTCGGCGCAAACCTGCTATGCCCAGGTTCTGCTATATGCTGATGCTTGCGAGCGTGCCGGTACGTTCAACCCATGCGGTGTTGTTGAAGCGCTGGAAGACTTCGAGTTCGACGGCCTGGGCAACGGCCCGACCTGGTATCGCGGCGCGGATCACCAGTGCTTCAAGGACGTACTGGTCGTGCGTGGCAACATGAACCCGACCAACGCCTATGACACGCTGGAGATCGTCGAGATCACCCCACGCGCGCAGGTTGAATACGATCCGGAGCATCCGATGTTCGCCGGTGGCGCACTGGGTGAGTGTAACCCGGGCGCATAAGACCGCGTATCAAAGTCTGGCTGCCAAAATGGTGGCCAGACACTTACAGCAGGGGTGATCCTGTTGTGCCACTCAATTCACACTGACCAACCCTGAGGTGGGCCAATGGACGCCATCCTATTGCAAATTCTGAACGGTCTGGACAAAGGGTCGGCTTATGCGCTGATTGCGCTGGGGCTGACGCTTATTTTTGGGACGCTCGGCGTTGTGAACTTTGCCCACGGGGCCCTGTTCATGATCGGTGCGTTCTGTGCCGTCACTTTGCAAAAGCTCATGAACCTGAGCTTTGTAACCATCGACGAGAGCCAAACCGACTTTCTTGGCAACCCGCTGAAGGTGGAAACACCTTATGTCGAGGCATGGTTCGGCCCGGAGTTCGGGGCGACGATCATCGACTGGTCCGTTCCATTGGCAATCCTGTTTGCGATCCCGATCATGCTGGCGGTTGGCTATGTGATGGAACGCGGGCTTATCAAGCATTTCTACAAACGCCCCCACGCGGACCAGATCCTTGTCACGTTCGGCCTGGCGATCGTGTTGCAGGAAATCGTAAAGTATTTCTTTGGTGCCAACCCCATCCAGACCCCGCCGCCCGACGCGCTGAGTGGCTCTATCGATCTTGGCACCATGATCGGGTTTGATCCCAACGCGATCATCTACCCGATCTGGCGCCTCGTCTATTTTGGCTTTGCAGTTGCCATTATCGGTGCCGTCTTCTCATTCCTGCAATTCACCACCTTCGGCATGGTTGTGCGCGCCGGCATGGCGGATCGCGAAACTGTGGGCTTGCTGGGGATCAACATCGACCGGCGCTTTACGATCATGTTCGGGATCGCTGCCGCGGTGGCCGGTTTGGCGGGCGTCATGTACGGGCCGCTCAACCCACCAAACTATCACATGGGGATGGATTTTCTGGTCCTCAGCTTCGTTGTGGTTGTTGTTGGTGGCATGGGGTCTCTTCCCGGCGCGGTGCTGGCTGGCTTTCTGCTGGGCATTCTCGAAAGCTTCGCCTCTACGACCTGGGCCACGACGACGATCCCGGGCATCAACCAAATCATCATCTACCTTGTTGCCATTATTGTGCTGCTCACACGCCCGCGCGGTTTGATGGGACGCAAAGGCGTGATGGAGGAATAATCGATGTTGGGACTGAACAAAAAAGATACCAGCCTGCTGATCATCGTCGGCATCCTTACGATGCTGGCACCCTTCATCCTGAATCCGTTCCCGGAAGGCAGCGCCATGGCGCAGTTCAACGCGGGCTATCCGGATCTGATGCAGCGCTTTGTCATCTTTGGCATCTTTGCCATCGGCTTCAACATCCTGTTCGGCCTTACCGGATACCTGTCATTCGGACACGCGGCCTTTCTGGGCGTTGGATCCTATTCCGCCGTATGGATGTTCAAGCTGCTGAGTTACAACATCATCCCGGCCATCGCACTCAGCGTTGTGGTCGCCGGGGTGTTCTCATTGCTGATCGGGTTCGTCAGCCTGCGCCGGTCGGGCATCTATTTTTCGATCCTCACGCTGGCTTTCGCCCAGATGAGCTTTGCGTTGGCTTATTCGGTGTTGTCCAACCCCAAATTCAACCTGACGAACGGGGAAACGGGATTGCAGGTTTACGCGGATGATCCACAGATTCTGCAAGGGGCGAATTCGCCGGACCTGCCGCATTTGTTCGGGTTGCCGATGCGCGCAACCTACACATTAGACGTGGGTGCGTGGAGTTTTGATTTCAACGCGGGATACTATCTGTGTGCAGTGATCATGATGGTGGTGTTCTATCTGTCCATCCGAATTTTCCGTTCACCTTTCGGGATGATGCTGCGGGCCGTCAAATCAAACCAGCAGCGGATGAACTATACCGGCCTGAACTCGAAACCCTACACGCTGGCGGCATTTGTCATCTCTGGCATGTATGCCGGCCTGGCTGGTGGGCTGATGGCCGCAATGGACCCGCTGGCAGGTGCCGAACGTATGCAGTGGACCGCATCGGGCGAGGTCGTTCTGATGACGATCCTGGGCGGCACCGGCACACTGATCGGGCCGGTGCTGGGTGCGGGCTTCATCAAGTACTTCGAAAATATCTTCTCGAAGATCAACGACAACGTGTTGCACAGCTGGTTTGCATTCCTGCCTGACGGGCTGGAGGACGCGGTGGTTTTCTTGATCCATCCGTTCATCGGCAAGGGCTGGCATCTGACGCTGGGCATTCTTTTCATGCTTGTCGTTATCTACTTGCCGGGTGGTCTTGTCGAAGGTGGTCAGCGTTTGCTGAACCGGCTCAAGCGCAAGAAATCAAAATCCGACGACGCGACGTCGGGCAAAACGGAACCGGCGGAATAAGGGGCGAGCCATGGCAATTCTAAGAGTCAAAGACGTCAGCAAGCGTTTCGGCGGTCTCAAGGCGCTCACGGACGTGAATCTCAGCGTCGAGGAGAATTCGGTTCACGCAATCATCGGGCCCAACGGTGCGGGCAAGTCGACCTTGCTGAATTGTCTGGTCGGCAAGCTCATGCCAGATACCGGGTCCGTATTGTTCGACAACGCATCGGTCTTGGGGCTTGAACCCTTCCAGATCAACCAGATGGGCATAAGCCGCGTGTTTCAGACACCCGAGATTTTTGGTGAATTGACGGTGATGGAGAACATGTTGATTCCGATCTTCGCCATGCGGGATGGGGCGTTCCGGATGCACGCTTATGAGACCATCGCCAACGAAAAGGCTGTTGTTGAACAGGCCGAAGCCATGCTGGAAGAGATGAACATGGCCGACAAGCGCGAGATGCACGCGGCCTCGCTGTCGCGCGGCGACAAGCGCCGGCTCGAGATCGGCATGTGCCTCAGCCAGAATCCGAGGCTGTTGCTGCTGGACGAACCGACGGCGGGGATGGCGCGGGCGGATACCAACAACACGATCGACCTGCTGAAACAGATCAAGGAAGAACGCGACATCACCATCGCGATCATCGAGCATGACATGCATGTTGTCTTCAGCCTTGCCGAACGCATCACTGTTCTGGCCCAGGGGACACCCCTGGTTGAAGATACTCCTGAAAACATCCGCGGAAACCCAAAGGTTCGCGAAGCCTATCTGGGCGAGGCTGCGTAAGGAAAAGCTATGAACGAGAAACCTGACTTTTCGAAAAACGCCAATATGGCCAGCACCGCCCCTGCGTTTCTTTCCGTTTGGGATATGCACTCCTATTATGGAGAAAGCTATATCGTGCAGGGTGTCAGCTTCAATGTGCATGAAGGCGAGATCCTTGCTCTTCTTGGGCGCAACGGTGCGGGCAAAACCTCGACACTGCGCTCGATTGCAAGGGTTGGAGAACCCGAAGTAAGACATGGCGAAATCTGGTTGGACCACAAACCGCTGCACAACATGACAAGCTATGAAGCAGCAGCGGCTGGCCTTGGTCTTGTACCGGAAGACAGGCGCATTATTCCCGGCCTGACAGTCGAAGAAAACCTGCAACTTGCACAGATTGCGCCTCCGATCGGATGGTCCCTTGAACGGCTTTACGAGCTGTTTCCGCGTCTCGGTGAGCGCAGGAAGCAGGAGGGGATTACATTGTCAGGTGGCGAACAGCAGATGCTGTCAATCGCCAGAGCGCTTGCCAGGGACATCAAGGTGCTGCTTTTGGATGAGCCGTATGAAGGTTTGGCGCCTGTTATCGTCGACGAAATCGAAAAAACCCTCATACATGTCAAGCAGCAGGGCATGACCACGATCATCGTTGAACAGAACGCTGTGCGCGCTTTGGAACTGGCGGATCGCGCGATCATTCTTGACACCGGTACCATCGTGTTCGACGGAACGGCAAAAGAAGTGCTTGAGGACACCGGTCTTCGTGAGGAGTATCTGGCGATCTGAGCGTTATTCTGATTGGCAAACAGACCCGATGGGTATGACCAGTTCGTGGCTCACCACGACCTGCGTTCAGTGCAGATACTGCCCATTCGCGCGATCAAAGGTGTTTCACCCCAAAAAATGATGGTCGTCGGTTCAAATCTGAATACGGGTTTGCGACATTAGGTTCTGTCGGGGCTGTGCCGAATGCACGTCTTGTGCAACGGGCCCCAAAGGACGAGGGGGGCAAGTTTGCAATGCTTCGTGACATCCGCCACTGCGCCAACCAGACGATTGCGCCGCGGTGTTCCAGGTCGTTGTGCAATGGATAAGAAAGTCAGGCTCTGGCCCTGGGCTGCCAGTGCCTTCGCCGCAGGGGCCTGCAAGCCGAACCTTCCCTAAATCATTTCGGGCAACCGTCTTGATCGTGTGCCCATGGTTTCAATCGGCCTGAAAACGCGCCGACGAAACCTGTGCCCGGAGTGGGGCCGTGGATCTCGCTTTACTTCCGGCTTGTACTATTCGGCTGGCCCATTTCTGCGTCCGGTTCCCAGCACCTTCACTTCCAGCCAGTGGAACATCAGGGCAATAATACCGGCAACGAGAATGTAGAATACGGCCAGCAGGATGAGCGGCTCGTAGATGATGAACGTGTCAGACCGCACCCGGGATGACACGGCATAGATATCCACCACCGTAATCGTGGCGACCAAGGGCGTCGCCTTCAACTGGAGGATGGTTTCACCGCCCAGGGTGGGCAGAACGTTGCGGATTGCCTGTGGCAGCCAGATGCGGCGGAACATCGTCAGCCTAGGCATGCCGAACGATTTGGCGGCCTCCAGCTGGCCCTTGGCGACGCCTTTGAAGGCTCCGCGCATGACCTCACCTTCATAGCCGGCATAAGAAAGCGTCAAAGCCAGCACCGCATAAGGCCAGGCCTGACGCAGATACGGCCAAAGCTCGGACGATCGTATCCATGGGAATTGAGGGAACAATGAGCCGAGGCCATAATACAGCAACCAAAGCTGCAAAAGCAGGGGTGTGCCCCGAATGATGGTGCAAAACGCCTTGGCGGGGGCCGCAAGGAACCAGGGCCCAACGGCCTGGGCCAACCCGAGTGGTACGGCCAGCAGAAACCCGAGAACGACGGTGACAACAAGCAGCCAGAGCGTGGTCCAGATTCCCTGCAACGCAAGCGGTGCGTATTTTGGCAACCAATCCCATCGCAAAGACATGGCACACCAGATCACGATCCCGGCAAAGATCAGCATCATCACGATGCGATGGGGTTGCATCAAGGACCTGAGATCGATCATCTGCCGCCTCCTTTCAGAGAAGGTTGACCGCGACGCGCCCATTTTTCGATCCGCGCGAAGATGGCGCCCGAAAACAGGGTGACCATGAGATAGAGAAAACCCGCCGCCAGAAAGAAGGTGAAATAGGCGCGTGTGCTGCTGGCGGCCTGCCGGGTTTCCAGTGTCAGTTCGTTGAATCCCACGACCGCGAGCAGGGCGGTGTCCTTGGTGGCGATCAGCCACAAGTTGGCCAGACCGGGTACGGCAAAGCTCATCATGGCGGGGATCGTCACGCGGCGCATGGTCATGAAGGCGGGCATCCCGTAGGATTTGGCGGCCTCGATCTGTCCGGGTGGAACCGCCTGTATGGCTCCGCGTAGAATCTCGGTTGCATATGCGCCCTGAACGACGCCCAGAACCCAGATGCCCGCGGCGACGCCATTGACCTCGACCCGTCCTCCGCCCATTGCAGCAGAGATTTTGTTGATGATGTCAGATCCCACATAATAGAGGATCAGGATCAGGACCAGTTCCGGCACGGCCCGGATCACGGTCGTGTAGATGGCAAGAAGATCGCGCGTGACCTTCCCGCCGTAAAGCTTGCCATAGGCTCCGAACAATCCGATCACGAGGCCGAGCGCATATGCACCAAAAGCGATCTGCAATGAGTGGGACAATCCGCGCAGCAGATTGCCCCCCCAACCCGGTGGCGACAGCGACAGAAGCTCTGCGCTCTGCGCCAATCCAAGCGATTCCAACAGTCCGGTCACGGCAGTCGCTTAGTAGATGCTGGCCGAGAAATAGTTCGAAGTGATCTTCTCGTGCGTTCCATCGGCAAGAATTGCCGCGATGCCTTTGTTCAGCGCTGCAAGCAGGTCATCGTCGCCCTTGCGAACACCCGCACCAACGCCCCGGCCCAGGATGGCCGGATCATCTGCGACGGCGCCTTTGATTTCACAGCATGCCCCGGCATCCGAATTCACAAAGTCCGCCATGGCGATACTGTCGGCCTGAGTGGCGTCAATACGACCTGCGAACAGGTCCTGGTTGGCCTCATCCTGAGTTTGATAAACCTTCAGTTCGGAATCCTTGAAATATTCCTGCGCATAAGCCTGGTGGATGGTCGACGCCTGAACGCCGACAACCTTACCGGCCAGCGACTCGGGGGTCGCTTCGATATCCATCGATTTGTCCGCGACGATGACGGCAGGTGTGTTGTAGTAAGGATCGCTGAAATCAATGGTTTTCAGCCGCTCTTCGGTGATCGACATAGACGCCATGATGGCGTCGATCTGCTGTCCTGTCAGCGACGGGATGATACCATCCCAGGCGACCGGCGTGATGATACAGTCAAGTTCCGCTGCGGCGCAGACCGCATTGATGACATCGACTTCCCAGCCGACCCAATTGCCTGAACTGTCCAGAGACGCGAATGGCGGATACGGTTCGGCCGCGATGCCGATCTTGACCTCTTCTGCACTGGCGATACCAGCCGAAAGGACAGCGGCGGCAAGGCCGGACGCGAGCAGTTTCTTGACGTTCATTTTGATACTCCCTTTTGGTTCATTTTGTTTTGCTTTTTTGGTTCAGGCGACCGAGCTGAGGAACTGCTTCAGGCGCTCTGATTTCGAGTTTCCGAAGACCTCGGCAGGTGGGCCCTGCTCTTCGATGCGGCCCTCGAAGAGATAGACAACGTGGTCTGCGACTTCGCGTGCGAATTTCATTTCATGGGTGACAAGCAGCATTGTGCGCCCTTCGGCGGCAAGATCGCGGATCACGGTCAGAACTTCGCCAACAAGCTCGGGATCAAGCGCTGACGTGGGTTCATCGAAAAGCATCACCGAAGGATCGACCGCAAGCGCCCGGGCAATGGCGGCGCGCTGTTGCTGACCACCCGAAAGATAGGCCGGATAGGTGTCGGCCTTGTCGCCAAGGCCCACCCGCGTCAGCAGCTCATGCGCGCGTGCGATCGCCTGGGCTTTTGGCACCTTGAGCACATGCACCGGCACTTCGATCACATTCTCAAGAAGCGTGCGGTGTGTCCACAGATTGAACTGCTGGAAAACCATGGCCAGACGCGTGCGGATACGTTCGATCTGGCGGCGGTTGGACGGGCTGCCATCGGCGTGCATTTCAACCGGTTCCCCGCCGATGGTTATCTTTCCGGAACTCGGCGTTTCCAGAAAGTTGATGCAGCGCAGCATGGTGGATTTGCCCGAGCCTGACCCCCCGATAATGGCGACAACATCACCCTTGTTTGCGGTCAGGGATACGCCTTTCAAAACCTCCAGCGTGCCAAAGGATTTGTGCAGATCCTCAACCTTGATCGCCTCGTCAGACGTGGTTGTTTCGGGTGCGGGTGAAACTGCTTTGGCTGTGTCCATATCCAAGAATCTTCTGATTTCAGCTTGCAGTAAGCCCCGAATCTCGCAATTATGCAAGTGTATAATAAATTCGTGCCATGGATGACACTGACGTGCAGGACGACAGCCGCAAATTCAAACGTGAGTCTGCCGAGTTTCGCCGCGAGGCGCTGATTCTGGCGACTTTGGACCTGATCGCCGAGATGGGCGTTCGGGGTGCCACGGTGCGCGAGATCGCAGCCCGCGCGAATGTGACCCAAGGTTTGATCCGGCACTATTTCTCATCCAAGGACGAACTGGTTCAGGCGGCCTATGAGCACCACATGAATACGCTGACGGACCAGACAGCGGCGTCGTCAGGAACCGGAAGCGCGGTTTCTCAGTTGACCAACTTCGTGGACGCGTCACTGCGACCGCCGATCGTCGATCCAAGCGCCGTGGCGTTGTGGGCGGGTTTCCTGAACAAAGTGCAGCATGACCCGAAAATGCAGCGCATTCACCAGCGAACCTATGACTATTTCCGGGATCACCTCGAAAAGCTGATCGTCGCCGCTTTGCGGGAAACCGGGCGTTCGGTTGACGCGTCAGAGGCAATGCAACTGGCCATCGCCTGCAACGCGGTGATCGACGGCCTGTGGCTTGAAGGGGGCGCGCTTCCGGATGCGTTTTCCGAAGGCCAACTGGCGCGGATCGGTTTGGATTCCGTCAGCGCCATCGTCGGGATTCCATTGACCAAAGAGGTGGAGCAGCCATGAAGACCACATCGGTGACAGAACGGTTGGCGGGCTTGGGTGGCGCCAAATGGGGCGTACATCTGAAAGCCCGCGACCTGATCAAGGCCGGAGCGGACATCGTCGAAATGACGATAGGAGAACCGGACGTGCCGGTGCCGGACGCGCTGGTCGAAGCCACCGTTGCATCATTGCGGGCGCAGCGGACAGGGTACTCCAACGGGCGCGGTGAAGCAGGGCTGCTTGACGCGCTGGCTGCGCGCTATTCTGCTTCTCGCGGGCGGGCTTTCGAGCCCGGGAATTTTCTGTGCTTTCCCGGCACGCAAACTGCCCTTTTCGCAGCCATGGCCGGGGTTGCCGAGGCGGGCGACGAAGTTCTGGTCGGCGATCCGATGTACGCGACCTATGAAGGTGTCATTCGTGCATCCGGGGCCGAGATGGTGCCCGTACCGCTGCGGCCCGAGAAAGGGTTTCGCATGCAGGCCGCAGATATCGCGGCGCGCATCACGCGGCGCAGCCGCGCCATTCTTCTGACAACGCCGCACAACCCAACGGGCGCGATCCTGACCGCCGCGGACATTGCCGAGATCGGGCAGCTGGCGATTGCGCGTGATTTGTGGATCATCTCGGATGAGGTCTATGAAGAATTGATCTTTGACGGTGCCCGATTTGTTTCACCATTGGCAGATCCGGAACTGGCGGATCGTGTCATTGGCGTATCATCCATCTCGAAATCTCATGCCGCTCCGGGGTTCCGCAGTGGCTGGTGTGTCGGGCCCGCCGCGTTTTGCGAAGCGCTGCTGCCCTATTCCGAGACCATGCTTTTTGGCAATCAACCGTTCATCGCGGACATGACCGAAAAGGCGATCCGTGACGGGTCCGAGGTTGCGCCCGGGATGGCCGCCCGCTTTGCTGGCCGCGCGACCCTGTTGGCCGATCGTCTTGAAGCCGAAACGGATCTGAAAGTTCACCGGCCCGAGGCGGGAATGTTCGCACTCATCAATGTCTCTGCCACCGGGCTGGATGGCGAAGCCTATGCCTGGGATCTGCTACAGGCCGGGGTGGCCGTCATGCCGGGATCCGCCTTTGGTGACAGCCTGAAGGACTGGGTGCGGGTCGCTTTGACGATCAATGACACGGACTTTGGTACCGCGGTTTCCCGTATCATCGAACACGCCAACAGCAAATCACGCGAGGTTGCATGAGCGGTATGACAATTGGCGAAGCTCTGGTTGCCGGGCTGCGCCAGCGGGATGTGACCTGCGTCTTCGGAATTCCGGGCGTTCACACGGTGGAACTGTACCGAGGGCTTGCCGCTTCGGGCATACGACATGTGACGCCCAGACACGAACAGGGGGCGGGTTTCATGGCCGATGGTTATGCCCGTGTGTCGGGTAAACCGGGTGTTGCCTTTGTGATCACCGGCCCCGGATTAACCAACACGCTGACGCCGATGGCGCAGGCGCGGGCCGATTCAATACCGATGCTGGTGGTGTCCGGCGTCAACAAAACCGGATCGCTTGGCAGGGGTTTGGGGCATCTGCACGAATTGCCAGACCAAATCGGGTTGGCGAAAACGGTTGCGTTGGTGTCCGAACAGGTCACCGGCCCCAGCGCTCTGGCCCCGGTTTTGGATCGCGTTTTTCACGGCCTCAGCAATGGTCGCTGCGGGCCGGCGCATATCGAGGTTCCGTTGGATGTCGCAGCGGCGGACTATCAGGAAACAGCAGTAGAGACGCCTGAACCTGATCCTCTGGTCAGCCCGGCATTGATCAGGCGGGCCGCAGGGCAACTGGCTGAGGCAAAGAAAGTCGTCATTCTGGCGGGCGGCGGCGCGAAACGTACCGAGGCGGGATTGCAGGCACTGGCCGAAGCTCTGGATGCTCCGGTTGTGCAAACCGTCAACGCGCGCGGCCTGATGCACGGACATGCCCTGACCGTTCCGGCCAGCCCCAGCCTGAACGCGGTGCGCGCATTGTTGGAAAGCGCCGATTGCGTACTGGCCTTGGGAACCGAGCTGGGGCCAACCGATTATGACATGTATGCCACCGGTCAGTTTGCGAAACTGCCAAACCTGATACGGGTTGATCGGTGCCGCGATCAGCTTTCGCGGCATGACGCAGCGATTGCCATTAAAGGTGACGTTGGGTTGATTTTGCCAGCGCTGTGTCAGGCCCTGCCGCAGAGGGCACGGCAAAGCGACGGTGCGGACCGTGCCAGAAAAACGCGCGATGCGGCCTGGCAGGAGATTGGTCCGGATTATCGCCAACAGGTGGAGATACTGAATGCGATGCGCTCGGCGTCTCCGGATGCTCTGATGGTCGGGGATTCCACCCAGCCCATTTATGCCGGCAATCTTTACTATGACCACGACCGGGCTGGTGGCTGGTTCAATGCGGCAACGGGGTATGGTGCGCTTGGCTATGGCATACCCGCAGCCATCGGTGCGTCGATTGCCGATCCAACGGCGCGGGTAATATGCATCACCGGCGATGGCGGGGCGCAGTTTTCAATGCCGGAAGCAATGGCCGCGGTAGACGAAAACCTGCCGGTCACGTTCGTGATCTGGAACAATCACGGGTACCGGGAAATCGCCACATCGATGCAGGATGCAGGCGTGACGGTCATTGGATGTGACCCGACACCCCCCGATTTTGCAGCAACGGCCAGATCCTTTGGCATTCCGCACACCAGGGTTCCCGACAAGCCGCAGGCCATCGCGCACGCGTTACGCGAAACCGCGTCCATGGGCGGGCCCGCGATGATCGAAGTCACCGCCCGAAAATTCGAACCTCAGAGAGATTGAAACATGTCAGACCCGACTTTTGAGTTTTCCCGCGCCATCACCCGCCGCCCGGCACCGACCATCGCTGACGGATTGCGCGCAGAAGACTTCGGAAACCCGGATTTCAATGGGATGACGGCCGCGCATGGGGCTTACGTGGCAGCACTGAAAAGCACCGGGGCCGAGGTGATCGAGCTTGATCCCCTGGATGCGTTCCCTGACGCGCAGTTCGTGGAAGATACCGCCCTGTGCCTGCCGCAGGGTGCTGTGCTGATGCGGCCGGGCGCGCCTTCGCGAATGGGGGAAGTGGCCGAGATCGCCCCAGCACTGCGGGCCTGCTATGAAACGGTCACACAGATCAATGGTCCCGGCCATATCGAGGGTGGAGACATCCTTGTAACCGGCCGCGAAATTCTTGTGGGCCGGTCAGACCGCACTGACGCGGAAGGCGTTGAGGAACTGGCGAAAATCACCTCGGAATGGGGCCACAAACTGCGGGAAGTGTTCACGCCCGAGGGCGTTTTGCACTTCAAAACGGATTGTTCGCTGATGGACGCCGAGACAATCCTTGCGACCCGGCGATTGGACGCTTCGGGCTGCTTCGAAGGCTACCGGGTGCTGCATGTTGCTGACGGAGAGGAGGCGGCGGCAAACGCGATCCGGTTCAACAATCTGGTGCTGATGGCCGCTGGTTTCCCGCGCACCGCAGAGATGCTGGACCGCGAAGGCTATGAGGTCATTGAAATTGACAATACCGATTGTGCAAAGCTTGATGGTGGCATGTCCTGTCTTTCATTAAGGTTCTGAGGGGCAGCTGCCGGGTTCAGACCCCAGTGAATTCGGCAGGTCGCGTGTTGATGGTTCGAAAGACAGGCGGTGAACAAGCTTGATTTCTTACGGTTGACCGGCGCGCAGGTGGCACTGTTTGAACCCTGTTTGCCAAAGCCCAATGGCTGGGCCCCGCGGCAAGGGTCGGCGGGCCCTGAGCGGGATTGTCTTCCTTGTTCGCATCGGATCGTGCACCGCCGCTGCCATTGCTGCACACTGCGCGCGCACCGGTGTCTGACCCATCTCTAATGGCCCGAATTCGGAAGCGTCAGAACGCTCGTGAGCGTCGCTGTTGTCGCCAGCACCATCAATACCATCAATGCCTCAACCTCGATGGAGCGGGCGAGGCGTCGCGCTGCCTTGACCTCTCCACCTTGCATGGCCGGAACAAATCGGAGCTTGTTTGCGGCGGCAAGAAACAACAGCAGAGCCACAAAAAGCACTTTGAGCAACAACGCCTGCCCGTAGCCAGTGAACAGCAGCCCTTGGAGATTGCCGACAAGCAACCAGGCCATCCAAAGGCCCGCCACGATCAACGCCGGCACAAGCCAAGTGGCAGCTTGCCCAAAGACATGACCGAGCTCAGCAGCATCCTTCAGGTGTTCAGGAGCAAGGGCCATATTCCGCAGCGGGCTGAAGATGCCCACCCAGAAAGCTACACATAACAGGTGCAGCAGGAGCAGGAGCTGGATACCAAAGCTCTCCAGTTCCGGCACGTGCCCGATCTGCGCAAACGACCACAGAGCGATCGAGCCACCCAACAGCGCGATCCACTGACCAAAGCGAGGAACGGACAGCCCCACAAGGATCAACGCTGCGCCTGCAAGGCGGTAAACAAGTGCGTCGCCCACGGATGTCTGCCACAGCAGGCCAAGCATCTGCGGATCGACCATGCCGTCAACCCCGCCTGTCAAGGCGGCCCCACGAAGTAAGAAGCCAACTGCTGTCGCGACAAGAGCAAGCCATGCCAAGGCCCTTGCCTGACGCGCCATTGCAAGGTTCACCGGTGCGACAAGGCCGGAATAGAGGCATCCAACAATCACAAGCCCGGCAGAGCCCGCAAAGCCGATGTAGAGCACCAGCTTTGCGAGGATCGCAGCAATCGCCCAGATGTCTGGCATGCTCATTCCACGGTAAAGGAAAACGCGCCCTGCATCGCATGGCCGTCTTCACCCAAACCCCGCCATTCGATGACATAGGTGCCCGTTCCATTGCTCGGCAGCGGGATCGTGAACGCCTGACCGAAACTTGTCTGGTCGCCCAAATCCAAGCTTACCGCCGAGTGTTCTTCATGGGCCATCTCTATCCGTGTCAGCCGGATGTTTTTTGAGAAGTTGAGACCAATTTCAGCGGGCACAGTGGTTATCGTGGCGCCGTTGGCAGGGGTTGTTTCTTCAATTTTGGAATGCGCCAGTGCGCCGTTGGCAAGCGCAACCATAAGCGCGAATGTCATGATCTTCTTCATTGGGTTACCCTCAGTTTATTCCGTTGGCGCGCTGGATTTCGCGAATGTAGGCGATCACCATGGCAACGTCACCTCGTGTCAGGCCCTCCACGGGGGGCATGTCGCCAAACTGCCAATGGTGGCTTCTTACACCTTGTGAAACCGCCCTGTGAAAGGCTTCATCAGCGTGGTGGCTGGGTTCATATATTTTGTGGATCAAAGGCGGCCCGGCGCCCTCTACGCCGACCGCGTTGGCGCCGTGGCATGACGCGCACGAGACCTCAAAGACACGCTGGCCGATTGCGGCATTGCCTGCGATGGCCGGCATCCGAATTGCGACCATGGCGTCGCCTTTGCGTGTTTCATGCGATGTGGTCTCTTCAATTGCGCCGGGGCGAAGAGTTACGAAGGCGGCGACGGCAGCGACAGCGCATGCGCCGATTAGCAAGTGACTTTTTTTCATGGATTGGTCCTGACATTTTGGAAGCTGGCAACGCTGCGGCACATCGCGAACAGCCGCACGTGCTGGTCGCTTACATCCGCAGGGATTCGTGCTGCTTCAAAGGTCAGGGGGCCTGTAAAGGACGTCTGGTTCACTCAGCTTGACTTGGGTTCCAACATGGAGCTCCGGGTCAGTATCACGCCGACCCTTGGCAACTTCACTGACTTGGAACGGCAATGCAACGGCTTGGCAGATAAAGGGATTGCACTTTCCGGTTTCGGAACTCTCCGGGTCATGATGATGACCTGAAGCCGAGACGTCACCGCTGGTTGCCAATGCTGAGTGTTCGGAAGGTTGCGTATGGTGCTCACAGTGAAGGCCCACGCAGCCCTTCGACAGCGCGTGCGCAACACCGCCAATGCCGGTCAGGATGACCAGAACGCCAACCAATAGAACAAGTGAATATCGCCGGATGACCATGGTGCCGGACGTTACTGCACGCAAGCGCACGATACAACGCCACACAATTCATCGCCCCGAAACAGGGTCGCTCAATTGTGGTCTGCGATGCAAAAAAAGCAAACCGTGACTGCGATGCGGTTTTGTGCGCTGCATTCTCACCATAGTCTTCGTGGCCCAATTCGCAGTATCGGATGGTATCAATCGTGCGCTCCCTATGAGACTCACTGAAAGGGCTGAGTTTATCCCGTGCGCCTTTGTCCTTGCCAAAGCACTCTTGAGACCCCGGGCATCTTAGTGCGTAGTTCATGCCCGACTGTTATTTGTGCTTTATTATTGTGTCGCCGCACACTGCAAGACGCCTTGCCAGAGTACCAGCCTCTTTAGGGCGTCGTGTACGTAAAGACATACGAAGGGTCCCACGTGTGGTGCTTGGTCTAGTGCGGGGTTTTGGAGTTGTCTCGGGCAGTGGCCAACGGAAGTAGTAGATGCCGTGTCGGGACAGTGAGAGATACGCATGCAGCTTAATTTTGTGTCACACCTGTGTGTCACACCGCTCTAATGCTTGCTATCTAGTTGTATTGTTAGGTTTTGGTGGAGCCTAGGGGAAACGCCGCCGAACGCCTAATGCACTGATAGTAAACACTATTGTAGTGTGTTGGTTTGCAGTGTGTCTCACCATAGTGCCACACTTAGAAGTGCACAACCTGCTACGTTGAACTGTGTATATCCAAACCTACAGCAGACTACTATTTTCTACTGGTGCGGAAGGTTGCGACTGGCCTGCATTTGCTGAACATCGTCGGGCCAACTGGAGCGTATGTAGGCCAGCACGTCCCATATGTCTTCATTAGTCAGAGTGTCCTCAAAGCCCGGCATGCCACTGTTGAAGTCTTCAATAGCGCGTGCTGCCAATGCGTTTGCACCACCTAGTTTGGTGTACTCGAACAGTAGCTGGTTATCATGGTGCCATGTGTGCCCTTTCACGTCGTGTGGTGGTGCAGGTAACACTCCGTCATCATCGGGTGTTTGCCAGTTGGGTTGGTCTTCCAGATTAGCTCCATGGCATGAGGCACAGTGCACTACGTAGAGTTCCTGCCCATTTGCTAAGTCTCTGTCTATAAGCTCATGCTCTGCAGCGACGCTTGTACCAATACTGCATACAGCCAGTACACAAAGGTGTTTGTTCATCTCTAACTACCTTAACTCGGAAGCGTTAGTACGCTCGTGAGTGTCGCCGTTGTCGAAAGCACCACCAATACGGCTATTGCTTCAACCTCTATAGATCGGGCTAGGTGCTGCGCAGCCTTAGCCACTCTACCCTGCATGGCAGGAACAAATCGGAGCTTGTTCGCAGAGGCGAGGATTAACATCAGCGCCACAAGGAACACCTTGAACAACAATGCCTGCCCGTAGCCAGTGAGCAAGAGCCCTTGGAGATTGCCAACAAGCAACCAAGCCATCCAGAGACCTGCCACGATTAAAGTCGGTACAACCAACGTAGCAGCTTGGCCAAACCTATGCCCTAGTTCACCTGCATCTGTCAGGTGTTCAGGCATGAGAGCCATACTCCGTAGCGGGCTATGCGAGACCGATCGTCACTGAATCCACCATGGGCATAGTTTAGTTTAAGCAAATCAAGGTTCAATGAACCTGTTGTCTTTGTTGTTTTTGCACGGTTTGAGCGCATTTTGTGCTAGGCTTGGGGGAAAGGAATATTTTTTCACAACCGTCAAATTTGCTTCAAACAGAAACGACTTGAGGTCATCATGTTCCATAAATTGGTTTTTGTCGTCGCTATTTCAATAGCGACAAGCCTTTCCAGCAATCCAACAAGAGCTCAAGGGATTGATGCCGCGAGGGGCGGTGGTTTCAACTTACCCGGAAGTAAAAACAAGATTGTTTTCGTTCCCGGGATATTGGGTTCGCGTTTGGCGGTGGATGATAAGGATATTTGGGTCAGCGCCAATGTTCTGGCTAAAGACTTTTTTTTCTCACCTGACCAAAACGTCAAAACCAGTGTGCTAACATCACTCAACGCATTTGATAGAGAAATTATGGAAGTTGCATACGGGCCATTCTTCTCTGAACAAGCAAGTGATCCAGGTTCCAGAGAGTATTTCTTTCCTTTCAGTTACGATTGGAGGTCTTCCAACGTTGTAAGCTCAAGAAAGCTTGGAAATTTCCTTTGCAATGTTTCGAATGACTCCAAGCGTCCAATTATTCTTATCGCTCATAGCATGGGTGGTCTCGTAGTCAAACATTGGATAATGAATGAATTTGACAAGACATGTAAAAATGGAAAACGCGTTGAAATCGGTGCAATTGTTTTTGTCGCAACGCCTCATACCGGCTCACCTAAATCTCTGATTTCACTGATGGACGGGACTGATCTATTCGGAATTGAGGCCATCGATCGAGTGGCTATGTATGCTGTGAATAAGTACGGCTATACCTTCGACAGCATTTATGAGTTGCTGCCCTTTGGAACAGCGCAAGATGAAGAAGGATACTGTTATACTAAAGAAGAAATGGAGAGCGGCCCGAAGCGTTTGAGAATTTATTACTTAAAAGGAACCGCCTCAGAACCCGACGCCATGGATCCCTTTAGCATTACGTTTATGGAGTCTCTTGGAATACTGGAAAAAATAGAGAACCTAGCCGAGGATTTCCCTGAAGAAATTGGCAACCCTAGAGAGTACCTTGAAAGGAAACTAAAATCTGCTGAAAAAATTGCATGCAGCATGGCAAGATTTAGGTTGCCGGAGGAGCTCAATGACCGTGTAATTTACCTTGCAGGTAGAATTGTTGACAAACGCTCAGTTGGCCTGGAAACGACTGTTTCAGAAATCTGGCTCACCAACGTCGAAGACAGACGCCGACGCGTCAAGCTAGAGTTCCAAGATCCAGTTTCGGGTTACCCCTTGTATCTCTATGAGATCATTCAAGACGGCGACGAAACTGTTCCATTCGATATAGCGACCAATTTATCTGATTCAGACAAGTTTAACCGTGTAGTGAATAGAACCCGACGCGCGAACTCAGATCATTTAGGTGTCCTGACATCCTTAGAACTGCATCAGGTCGTCGATCAAGCATCTAACTTCGAGTTTTCCTGGAACTCGTCAACCGATATCCGCGTTCTTCCAAGACCAGGTAACTTGCCGGACGAAGTCGATCGAATTGATATGGCGTTGGCAGTGGACGGAGGCACTTCGACCCAAGATGAGCTTCCTCTTTTGACAGATTGGATTACTGAAGACGGACTCTTTAAAGTAGTGGAATACAAGAGTTCATCGGAAGTTTTTTTTGGAAAACTGTTGGATCACGAAGAAGCCTCCTTAAGTATGGGCACAAAGCCCAGCGCCTTCCAAGAAACTCTCAAGGGGTCATTTGACACCGTTTGGGACGTTCGCAACTTTGCTGCAAAGAACCCGACAGCAGACAATTGGCGTTTTGTTGGGAGCGTTGAAGGGCTGCCAGCTAACGTCCGCGCTGAAGCTAAATTCAAGGCTGCCGAAATGTACTGGATAGACGGCCGAATGGATGAGGCCATAGCTGCCTATGCAGACATTGTTGAGTCAAATGAGTTTCAGGAGGTTAAAACATCCGACGGCTATCCAATCCAGAGCTTTGCCAAAATAGGATTCAATATTGCGTCCAGTTATACCGGTCCCAGCATAATACTTACTAACGATGTTAATCGACAAAAGTTAGACGTTAGCGATCCAAAGGAGTGGGCATCAGGTGATTTGATGAAAGCGCTTATCGCAATCGAAGACAATGGCAGGTTCGACTCTAAGAATTGGAATGGAAACATAGTCAGCTCATTTTCGGAGTAACCTATCACACACAATAGTTTGGCCAGCCGCTGCTTTCGTAAAAAAATCTAACTAAATGGAGCTTAAGCTGTTTGCACATCTAATGTATGTGCTACGTATGTCAATTAGGTGGGTCACCATGGCTAACTATACAGGTGATTTGCACCATGGTGCTATGTACAGGTATTGATCTACTGTACTAGGTATATACAACCAGTGTTCATACACTGCGTATCATACAATATGGATATACTATGTATATACATTTTTTCATATATATAGTATACTATCAAGTTATTATCCAGGGTGAATAGTATCAGTATAAACATCCGGTAGGCATACTATTTTTGTTATCTATTATAGTGATCTATGGTCACATACTAAATGTTCATATCAGTTATATCATACCGCATTGGTACATACTGGTATTCAATCCAATACATAACCGTGCAGCGGCAGACAGATGAAGTAGCCGCCACAATTCATATTCAGCTAAATACATCTGTCCGCGTTTGTTTTGCTCAAGTGAGGGAGGGCTAAGCAGATACCAGAAGATATGAGCACGAATTGCAAAGAAGATAGATGATCCGGTAGGAGCGTACATCTGTTCAGGTACAGATTTCACCTCTCCAGTCCGCCAACAAATGGGGTAGCAGCGGTCAGCTTTGACCTGAATTGAGTATCCGGTATACCGATGCGCGGCTGATTTCGAGGTCTTTAGCGATCTTGGTAGCGCCGACGCCTTTACCTGCCAGAGAAAGCACTTCGTCCGACTTTGCCAATGCAGTTGGCTTGCGTCCTTTGTACTTACCGGCAGCTTTAGCCTTGGCGATGCCCTCTCGTTGCCGCTCAAGCATGATCTCACGCTCAAACTCGGCCACGCTTCCCAGTAGGTTCAACATCAGCTTGCCTTGGGCAGTGGAAGTGTCGAGACTTAATCCCAAGATCGTTAGGTGGGCCCCAACGGCGTCAAGCTGGCTGCGGATTTCCATCAGGTGGGCCATTGAGCGCGCCAGACGGTCCAGTTTGGTGACTACTAGGTGATCACCCTCTCGGATGAAGTTGAGCGCCTCTGTGAGCTTCTCACGCGCTTTCACATCCACTGAGGATACCTGTTCGGTGAATACCTTCTCGCACCCGGCCTTTTCTAGTTCCCGTAGTTGAGCATCAAGCCCAGCCGTTTGATCCAAAGTGGAAGTCCTAGCATAGCCAACAAGCATGATCTGTTCCGTCTCTCAAAGTCTATGATATTGAGATACATACTGTCCCAAAAGGCAAAGTCAATATCTGTGAGACGCAATTTGCGTGTGAGCCTGTTGTGTCGCTGGGGCAGGGTCTAGTGAAACACCGAGCACAAAAAGCGGCTTTGGGGACCTCAACAAATACCCGGTCGAACCCAGTTAATGCGAGAGACTTTAGCGTCAATCTCTTTTAACGCTGTACCGGCAACCAGCCATAGCACGCGCCCAATTACAGGCTGATGTCCTAAGGTGCTGCAGTCTCAGCATCTTGCGTTCTGGGTGCAGGCTTTCTACATGATAAGGTATGACAGATGACAATAACGACTTTGAGCGTGCAAAGTACTTTGAAGAGATTAACCGAGATCACGCCCTTCGAGCACATGATCGAAATGCGACGGAACAAAACGACTATTTAAAGGCGGCGTTAGACACCTCTGCGCTGGCAATACGATCCCTAATTCTTGTAAACGGCGCAGCCGTTATCTCTCTACTGGCTTTTTTGGGAGCAGTTGAAGCAAGTGCCGGTGCAGCCGCGTTCAAATCCACATACCTCGTATGGCCAATACTATGGTTTGCGCTCGGAGTGGGTTCAGGAGCCTTTACCGCCGTTCTAGCTTACTTAGTCAATCTGATGGACCACGGTATCGCTTCTTTGGTGACGTTGATATGGGAGCATCCGTACGTTGTACGTAAGAAAGAAGCAGACAGGCGACAGAAGATTAGAAACGTCGTGCATTGGTTGGCAATAATCATGGCAGCGACGTCGTTGGTATCGTTCTTTGGTGGCACAATATCTGTAACCTGCGCGATCATGCAGTCAGGGATTTAACCCACCATTTGCGTGTAACCTTTGCCTTTTGACTTCTGCTATCCAGCGATGGTCTCGGGGTTTTAGGGGGTATGGGGGAAGCACGTCCTCAGATACCTATAGATAAGGGCGCGAAAAAATATGCCGAAAAATTCTGTCGGAAAATTTTGCGGTTACATCTTTGCGAGACAAGAGTTGAATATCACCGAAGAATTCCCGAAAGATGAGCCGGATCATTCAATAAATGCATTTGCATCAAAAGGGGATATTTAGAGAATGGAAGTAGCAGAAGTGTTCGAACTGGCTCGTTGGTATGATGAGGTGGGTCCAAGTCTGGGCGACCAATACCAAAAGCTCCAAACCGTCCTCAACCACAATGCGTCACCGAACCAGAAGCAACCAGTCCGAGAACCGTTGGAGGACCTGATTTTGGTCCTAAAGTCGATGCCAATGACGGAGCTTAACTTCCAGCAGGTTGCACATCTCGACGATATGGGTGTTGCGCCGTATCTCGGGAACAGAGGTGCTGAGTTCGTTGAGCGTGTTGTAACCCGGTCGAGCTATGATCCTGCAACTTCAGCATCTGAAATCAGTCAAGCATTGACAAGCGTTAGAAACGCTGTCCAAACACTCAATTCGCTCGTTACGGAGTTGAAAAACAATGGCTTCGAGCCAGATGCTGTACCGGATGATCCGAACGGCGACATGGCCTCGGCGCGCATCCAGTTTAAGCAGGATGCTTCAATCCGAGATATCGCGGATATGAAGAAGTGGTCCAGCGACTGGAACGACATCGCAAGAGGCGTTGGTCACTTGGTTGGGCAGACACCGCATGACTTGAAAGTCGTGGGTGCAACAAATGGTTCAATAGTTGTTTGCGTGACGGGCAGCTTGATGCTCATTTCTGCGTTCGCATTTATGTCGAAAAAGGTTTCTGGGATCGTTCTAGATGTCCTGCGGGTTCAAAACGCGATCGAAGATTTAAGGCATAAGCGCCTCTCGAACGAGACGATTGAGAAATCTATGAGGGACGATCTAAAGAAACGGGAGGGCGATCTGGTAGCGGAAATTATTGAGGGCCTAAAGGAGCGCGCTGGAGACGCCTATAAGCCAGAACACGATGCGCACCTTGAAACGGCTGTCAAAAAATACCTCGCCTTTAGTAAGAAAGGTGGTGAGATGGACTACTTGCAGCCACCCGAACCGGAATTGCAAGAAGATGACCAAGATGGCGAGCCACAGGAACATCAGGACTTGCTCGTAAACGAGTTGCGAGAATTGGTCTCCGAGATAAGGTTGATAAAGGCCGAGACATTGCTTCTAGAAGACATCACGGGAGGCGACGAGTAGCTTGTCTTCCATTTCGATAAGCAGCCAGGCTACATAAATTAGTTTTCGGACTGCAGGCCAGTTTGTGACCTCATTCTACGGATAGCCTTTGACGTGTTTAAAGGACGTTCTCTTGTACATGACCTTGCAGATTGCCTCATATAGCACTGGCAATGGCACGTTTCCGTCACCATAGCGTCCGGCCATACCGGGCAAAGAATGACCCAGTAAGATGTCATTGATGTCAGGCGGAACCCCGGCGTGACGGCAAGCATCTTTGAAGTTATGGCGGAAAGAGTGGAACGAGGTCTTAACCGTCTTTACACCAATTCTGTCGATGTAGCGGTTGAAGTCTTTGCTGGCCTGATCTGAGTGGTACCCTGTCGCTCCCAGCTTTAGTTCAGGGAATACTCGCTTGTGGCCTGCCTGTCGCTGAGCCTGTACGAAGTGGAGAAAGCCAAGCCGGACTAACTCTGGGTGTATGGGAACAAGTCTGCTTTTGCCGAACTTGACGCGCTGGCCTTTGTCGCTCTCTTGGACCCGAATTAGGGGTATACCCTCTTCATGGTCGATGTCTTCAACGTTCAACTGGCACAACTCGTTTAGACGTGCGCCAGTCCATAGGCCGAGCAGTGGAAGCCAATACCAACTGGTATTGCTCAAGTCTGTATCTCCCGACACTGTGCGGAACCGCCTTGATTTGCACCCTGTGTACAGGGGGCTGTTGAAAATGGTCTGCAGTTGCTCTTTGCTGAAAGGGTTGTGTTGGTTTCTGGCGTTGTTGTTATCAGCAATCTTCATCGGCCCAAAGATGTCGGTAACCTCTTCGTCCAACTGTTTGTCTGCCCACTTCCATATCCCTTGCAGCCTTCCCAAGGCCTTGTTGACTGTACTTACAGATAGCGTTGGTAGACCGTGGTCTTTAGCTGCTTGTACGGCTTCTCTAGGCGTCAGGCCTATCGTTTGCGGTAGTTTATTCCTGTTGCTTGGAAGCTCAATCAGGACATTTTTAAAGTCGCGTGCGTCCGGTTTTTTGTAGTCTAGAACCGGACGGTCGCCTTGCAATTCTATGAAGAGGTCTGTCCAAGCCTGATAATCGTTCAGCAGCTTGGCCGACCATTGACCTGTCTGTTCCGCCTCGGCTTTTCTCTCGGAAAATAGGGCGGACAGGAGCGGGCTAGAAGGCGTCTCTGAGGGCTTCTTTGAGACTTTGGTGGAACTGCTGCCGAAAGTAGGTTTTGGGCTCTCTGTGGCGCTCTCAGGCGCGCAGGGCGACGTGCTGAAATCGTATGTCTCGAAGGCCTTATCGTGTTCAAGCATTGCTTCGTGAAAGCAAATCCAAGCCTTCCGAATTTCATCAAGAATCGCCCATTTGGTTTGGATTGGTTGCTTCTGGGGAATGCCAGATGCGTTACAAAAGGCCTGGTACTGCTGAGTGGCATAGCCCTTCTTCATTATGTCCCAGAAGTCTTCGTTGTCCGCCTTATGAAGTCGGATGGTGTCAGCGATGCGTTCTTTCTCTAGTTCGGTATAGGGACCGAGTTCATCTCTACGCGCCTTTGCCTTCTTTAGTACTTCTGTGAAGTGCTCATGCACCTTTGTGCGCAGTTCGCCGTGGTTCATGCCCGATGCTTCTATGTGCTTTGTTATTGTGTCGCCGCACACTGCAAGACGCCGTGCCAGTGTACCAGCCTCTTTAGGGCATCTTGTACGCAAAGACACCCGAAGGGTCCGACGTGTGGTGCTTGGTCTAGTGTGGGGTTTTGGTCTTGTGTCGGGCAGTGGCCAACGGAAGTAGTAGATGCCATGTCTGGACAGTGAGAGATACGCATACAGCTTCATTTTGTGTCACACCTGTGTGTCACACCGCTCTAATGCTTGCTATCTAGTTGTTCTGTTAGGTTTTGGTGGAGCCTAGGGGAGTCGAACCCCTGACCTCTTGCATGCCATGCAAGCGCTCTCCCAACTGAGCTAAGGCCCCATCTAGGTACCGCTGATGCGGTGGACGGACGTTTAGGAGACAGTGACGACGAGTGCAAGTCCAAAAATGGAATCGAACGCGAATTTCCGCACTAAGCTGTCCGTGGAACGAAAAAGGCGACCCTGTGGTCGCCTTTGACATGATCAGTTTTCGTCTTCCGAAGACATGTCGGTGATATCATCCAGCGAAACGTCATCACTGGTGTCATCATCGTCATCCAGCAGATCATCGTCCAGTTCAACGTCGACAGAGTCGTCGTCATCCAGTACCAGCTCCTCATCCGACGCGTTTTCACGCGCTTTGACCGAGGCGGCATCTTCTGCATCCGCCGCGATCATGCGGCTTTTGGATGTTTCAAGCTCCACGATCTCGCCAGTGTAGGGGCTGATGATCGGGTCCTTGTTCAGGTCGTAGAATCGCTTACCGGTGGTCGGGCAAACGCGCTTTACGCCCCATTCTTCCTTGGGCATGTCAAATCCCCTTGATATCAGGTGAGTCGTCTAAATGATTCAGCTCACCTGCCACAGGCAGAGGGCACTGTCAAAGTCTTTGCGCAAGAGAGGTCGCGATATGGGAGAGCACGCATTGCCAGGGACACCGCCGGTGCCACTGAGGCTGCGCAAATCCGCCCAGGCGCGGCGCATAAGTTTGCGAATTTCTCAGCTGGACGGCCGGGTTACGCTGACCTATCCGGTCGGTGTGCCTGAATCCGAGGCGCTGAGTTTCGCACGTACCAAGGAAGAGTGGATTCGTCAGCATTTGCAGGACAGGCCGGAAACGGCCGTGGTGCAGTTCGGACAGAAGATACCGATTGAAGGCGTTGTCCGGCGAATCGTGCCCGCCAAGGGTCGGCGCGTTCAGTTGATGGCGGACGAGGTCGCAGTGCCAGAAGGGGCCGAGGCGCGCAGATTGGCCCGATTTCTGAAGGAATTGGCGCGAGACCGATTGATTGGCGCGTGTGATGATTACGCGGCAATGCTGGGGCGGTCGTACAGCACGCTCAGCCTGCGCGACACGCGGTCACGCTGGGGATCATGCAGTTCGCAGGGTGGATTGATGTTCTCGTGGCGGCTCATTCTCGCGCCGTCCGAGGTGCTGCACTATGTGGCCGCGCATGAAGTGGCGCATCTTGTCGAGATGAACCACTCGCCCGCGTTCTGGGAACAGGTGGAACGCATTTTCGGCCCCTGTCAGCAACCCCGCCGCTGGTTGCGAGACAATGGGGCTGAGTTGCATCGTTACAGGTTTGACGCAAAGCCGAGTTGACCTTGCGCTGTTTTGTGATCACATAAGCGGATGTTGAGCACACGCCCGTCTGACACCCAAACTGCCACTCATGACCGGGTTTATCGGGCCCTGAGGTCTCGAATCATGCATGGTGAGATGGCGCCGGGACAGGCGCTGACCTTGCGTGGCATCGGCAAGGAATTCGGCGTCTCGATGACCCCGGCGCGAGAGGCCGTGCGCCGTCTGGCCGCCGAGGGGGCATTGTTCCTTTCCAATTCCGGCCGGGTCTCGACACCTGAATTGACCAACGACCGGATTGAGGAATTGGCGGCGTTGCGCGCGTTGCTGGAAGTCGAGCTGGCCAGCCGGGCTTTGCCCCGGGCGCATATTGCGCTTATCGACCGGTTGCAGACCATCAACATGACCGTTGCCGAGATGGTGACCAAGCGGGACGCGGTTGGGTACATCCGTTCAAATCTGGAATTTCATCGCACACTTTACCTGCGGGCTCAGGCGCCCGCGATGCTGGCCATTGCCGAAACGGTCTGGCTGCAACTCGGGCCGACGATGAGGGCGCTTTACGGGCGTCTCAGGCGCACTGAGCCACCGCATTATCACAAGCTGATCATTGCTGCCCTCAAGGCCGGGGACGAACCGGGCTTGCGCCTGGCGGTCCGTTCGGACGTGACGCAGGGATTGCGCTTGCTGGTGAGCTAAGCGGCATCCTGCCGACATTCCCGCGCCCACTGCGCAAGGTTTCACCGTTCTGGCCTGTTCAGCCCGACTGGGTTACTCTTGTGGCAAATCACAAACAAGAGCAGACCACAGCCATGATCACTCGACGGACTTTTTCCATTTGCCTTGGATCAACATTGTTGGCCGCCTGCACGGGTAGCGGTGCGCCATCCAGCGCGCCTGCATCGCGTATGCGAGCTGTTCCCAACGCGGGTTGGGACGCCTGGGTTGCCGGGTTCAAGGGCAGGGCGGCATCGCAGGGAATTTCACAATCCACGATTGACCGCGCCTTTCAGGGTGCAGGGTATCTGCCCGATGTGATCGAGCGCGACCGCAATCAGGTAGAGTTCAAGCGTTCGCTCGAAGACTACCTGGCCATTGCCGCCTCGGACGAGCGGATCAGCACCGGCCAGAAGATGCTGCGGCAACACAACGGGACGCTGTCGCAGATCGAGGCGCAGTACGGGGTGGACAAGGAAATCGTCGTTGCAGTGTGGGGGCTGGAAAGTCGCTATGGCGCGCGTCGGGGCGATGTGCCCGTTGTATCAGCTCTGTCGACGCTGGCCTATGACGGGCGGCGTGGTCAGTTCTTTGAAAGCCAGTTGATCGCGGCGCTCAAGATTCTTCAGAATGGTGACACCACGCCTGACAAGATGACCGGCAGCTGGGCCGGTGCGATGGGGCACACGCAGTTCATTCCAACCTCTTACCTGGCCTATGCCGTGGATTTCACCGGCGACGGGCGGCGCGATATCTGGTCGGACGATCCGACGGATTCTCTGGCTTCGACCGCTGCTTACCTGTCACGCTCAGGCTGGGTGCGGGGGCAGCCCTGGGGGGGCGAGGTCGGAACCGTTTCCGGTACACCGGTCGCCGTGCTGCAACCACAGAAACCCGGGCCGCGCATTGCCGTCTTCCGCAATTTTCAGGTCATCAAGCGCTATAACAATTCGGACAGTTACGCGATCGGGGTCGGTCATCTGGCGGACAGAATCGCCGGTGGCGCGCCGTTTCAGGCCTCGTTCGGGCCAGATGCAAACGGTCTGACACTGGACGACCGCAAGGAATTGCAACGTCGGCTGACATCCCAAGGGTATGATACGAAAGGCGCGGACGGGGTGATCGGCAAAAACACGACGTCTGCCATCAGCGCGTATCAAAGCGCCAACGGCATGGCGGTCACCGGAGAGCCTTCGGTTGCATTGTTGCGCAGGTTGGGCGGCTGACGGTTACGCCGCCAACCCTTTAGAGCCGATGTCGAGGAATTTTTGACGGCGGTCCTGTATCAGGGTCGCCGCGTCTTTGCCGTCCAGTTCCGCCAGCATATCGGTGAGAGCCGCGCGTACAGCCTCGACAGCGGCCGGACGATCGCGATGCGCGCCGCCCTTGGGTTCAGGGATGATCCGGTCGCAAACGCCAAGCTTGTGAAGATCCTGAGCGGTCAGACGCAGCGCCTCGGCCGCTTCACGCATCTTTTCTGCATCTTTCCAAAGGATCGATGCGCAACCTTCCGGCGAGATCACCGAATAGACCGAGTGTTCCAGCATTGCCACGCGGTTGGCGGTAGCAAAGGCCACGGCCCCGCCCGAGCCGCCTTCGCCGATGATGACCGACACCAGGGGCACGCCGATCTTCAGACACATCTGGGTCGATCGGGCAATCGCTTCGGACTGACCGCGTTCCTCGGCGCCTTTGCCGGGATAGGCGCCGGCGGTATCGATCAGGGTGATCACCGGCAGGCCGAACCGACCGGCCATCTCCATCAGGCGGACCGCCTTGCGATAGCCTTCGGGGCGGGCCATGCCGAAATTGCGTTCGATCCGCGATTTGGTGTCGCTGCCTTTTTCATGGCCGATCACCATAACGGGTTGATCGTTGAAACGTGCAAGCCCGCCGATCACGGCCAGATCATCGGCAAAATTGCGATCTCCGGCCAAAGGGGTGAATTCGGTGAACAGGGCATCGACGTAATCGCTGCAATGCGGGCGTTCCGGATGGCGGGCGACCTGGCATTTCCGCCATGGGGTCAGGTCGGCATAAAGCTCATCCAGAAGCTTGGCGGCTTTGGCGTCCAACGCGGCGGCTTCTTCGGTTACGTCCATCTCTTCGTTGGTTCGGGCCAACGCACGCAGCTCTTCAGCCTTGCCTTCAATTTCAGCCAGCGGTTTTTCGAAATCCAGATACTGGGTCATGACGCCTCTCAACGCGAAAGTTCCCTGCTATATGGCCTGACGGTGCTCCGGATGCAACTCGGCAAGATCCGAGTGGTGAAGATGTTCGATTTCAGATGGGCGAATTAAAAAAAACGGATACTGATGGCCGCCGCCAAGAAAGACCCCGCGCTGCGCGTTCTGGCCTGCACCCACGACAATCTAACGCGGCGTCTGACCCTGTACCCACCCGACACCGCGCCCGAGGATGTGTTGGCCGAAACCTGTCTGGGTCAACTGGGCCAGAGAACGGGATAGAGCGAGGCCACAAGCAGCACCGCCATTGTCCAGTTAAACGCAACCAGCCTGCGCGGGTTCGTCAGCACCCGCGACATCTGCTGCCCCAGAAAGGTCCATGTGCTCACCGATGGCAGATTGACCGCCCCGAAAACCAACGCCACAAGCGCAATCGCATGCAGGGTCTGACTGGGCGTGTAAGCGGTTGTGGCGGTCAGGGCCATGGCCCAGGCTTTGGGATTCACCCACTGAAAGGCAGCGGCTTGCAGAAACGTCATGGGTGTCCCCGCTGCCAAATCGCCTGCGGCTGGCGCGGCATGCGCGATCTTCCATGCCAGATAAAGCAGATAGATCACCGACACGACCTTCAGCACGGAATAGCTGACCGGGTACCGGTCAAAGACCTGAACCAGCCCGGCACCGACCAGCAGCACCATGAGCGTGAAGCCAAGGCCAATGCCCAGCATATGCGGGATCGAACGCCGAAAGCCGAAATTCGCACCCGATGCCATCAGCATCAGATTGTTCGGCCCGGGCGTAATGGATGTCACGAAGGCAAAAGCGATGAGGGCCAGAAGGATGTCGTAAGTCATGCTGCGAAGTATCGTCTGACCGGCAGCAAATGAAATTGCTTTTTCGTGCGCGTTTCCGCTATTTCTGCAACTTATGATGAAGAATGATCGGATAAATCGCCAGATATTGCAGGAACTGACGCATGATGGGCGCATCAGCAATCTGGAATTGGCCGAACGGGTCGGGCTGTCTCCGTCCGCCTGCCTGCGTCGCGTTCAAGAGTTGGAAAAGGCCGGCGTGATCACCGGCTATCGAGCGGTTCTGAACCCGGCCGCGATGGGTGTCGGCTTTGTCGCCTATATCGGGGTCGGTCTTGGTGAACACACGAAAGCGGCGCAAGAGGGGTTTGAGCGGGCCCTGCAACAAGCCCCCGAAGTGGTCGAATGCCACAACATCACCGGTACGATCGAATACCTGCTGCGCGTCGAATGCGCTGATCTGCCGTCCTACAAGACCTTCCATACCGAGGTGCTGGGAACGCTGCCTCATGTCACGTCGATCACATCCTATGTGGTCATGGGGTCACCCAAGGATCTGCGTGCGTAGCCACTGGAAATGTGAAGCCACACTCTCTTGCAGCGCAAATTTTCAGGGCCTAGTGTCATTGCAATGACGTTGCCAGAGGATACGCCCAGCCAAAACGGCACGCAAACAGGGAGATTACGATGAAACTCGTTCGAACAGTGGCGACCGCAGTTGCCATGTCGGTCATTGCCGGGGCCGCTTTGTCTGCCCCGCTGAAACTGCAACCCGCCAATCCACAGCCGTCTCCGAAGGCGGGTTTGAATGTCAAATACTTCGGTACAGGCAATCAACACAAGAAGATCCGGGATCTGAGTCAGGCAAAAAGCATGCTGTCTAAGGCGAAGCCCGGAAAGCCGTTGCGCGGGTTGGATTACCGGGACACCAGCAAGGGTGAGGATGTCTTGACCTTCGACCAGGCCTACAACGTTGCCGCCGAGGTCACAGGGTATATGCGGTTTGACTCGCCGGGCGTTTACGAGCTGGAAACGTGGTCGAATGACGGGATAGAGGCTTGGGTTGGCGGTCAGCAGATTGGCCGGGTAAATGGCATTCAGGGCTGTGAAGCCAATCAACGCACCGAAGTGGAAGTGCCCAAGGCGGGCTGGTATCCATTGAAGATCGTCTATTTCCAGAAACTGGGAACCTCTTGCCTGATGATGAAGTCAGGAAAGAAGGGGGAACGCTTCACATGGACGCCCAATGACGTTTTTGGCCGTTGAAGAATTCATGAAAGGGCGCTCGAAGGAGCGCCCTTTTTTATGGCTTAGCTGCCCGCCGCAATCAGTTCGGCCTGCGCCACGATGACTTCGGCCTGCTTGATTGAGGCGATGTCGACAAGACGGCCTTTATAGACGGTTGCGCCCTCACCGTTTGCTTTGGCCTGTTCCATTGCGGCCAGGATTTCGCGGGCCTCGGAAACGGCCTCATCCGACGGGGTAAAGACCTGATTGGCCAGTGCAATCTGCTTGGGATGGATCGCCCATTTGCCGACCATGCCCAGCGTCGCCGAGCGTTTCGCCTGAGCGATGTACCCTTCATCATCGCTGAAATCCCCGAATGGCCCATCCACTGGCAGCACCCCATGGGTGCGGCAGGCGGCAACGATGGCGGCTTGGGCCCAGTGCCACGGATCGGACCAGTGTTTTTCACCCTCGCGCAGCATGTAGTAGTTTTCCTGTGTGCCGCCGATGCCCGTGGTCTGCATTCCCATCGAGGCAGCAAAATCTGCGGCTCCAAGGCTCATGGCCTGCAAACGGGGAGAGGAGGCTGCGATCTCTTCCACATGCGCGATACCGGCAGCGGATTCGATAATGACCTCGAAGCTGATGGGTTTGGTTCGGCCCTTGGCGCGTTCAATGGCGGTGACAAGGGCATCCACGGCATAGACATCCGATGCGCAGCCGACTTTGGGAATCATGATCTGGTCCAGACGGTCGCCTGCCTGCTCCAACACGTCGACAACGTCACGATACCAATAGGGGGTATCCAATCCGTTGATGCGAACGGACATGTATTTGTTGCCCCAATCAACAGTGTTCAGGGCTTCGATGACGTTGGCGCGGGCGATGTTCTTGTCCGAAGGCGCAACCGAATCCTCGAGGTCAAGGTTGATCACATCCGCAGCAGAAGCTGCCATTTTCGGGAACAGTTTGGTATTCGATCCCGGACCAAACAGTTGGCAGCGATTGGGTCGTGCAGGCGCGGCGGGTTGGATGCGAAAGCTCATCTGGACCTCGTGTGGGTAATGAAATTGCGATTTTCTCGCCCAATGAGGTATTAAATTGCGCAACCTGGCGCAAGGGAGATTGTGCATCTGCGGCAATGCGGTTGCAGAATGCCGCGTGCCAGCGGCTGGGAAGTGGTGATTAAAGTTTAATCACTTTGGAAACTTCGAATAATTTTGCGCCTTTTGTGTCAATGGTGCAAGAAACTCGCGTACCCGCCGTGTTGGGCGGATCAAAACGCGAAACGCTCGTTTAAACGCTTCTCTAGCTTGGGCCGGAATCAAAGGAGTGACCGCAATGATCGAGACACCGTACCTGCTGTTTTTGGGCGATGCGCCCGACCAATTGGCGGCCAAAGTGGCTGTGGGCATCAAGGATTGGCGCCCGGAAAACGCCGTCGGCCAATATCGTATGGACGGCTGCAAGGCTGATCTGGGTCTGAAGGATATGACTCTGACCGAGGCCAAAGCGGCCGGCGCCAAAACGCTGGTTATCGGTGTCGCCAACCGTGGCGGCGTCATCAGTCAGGAATGGAAAAAGGTTCTGGTCATGGCGCTTGAGGAAGGGTTTGACCTAGCCTCTGGGCTGCACAACCTGTTGCGCGACGAGCCCGATCTGGTGGCGGTGGCCGAAGCAACGGGGCGAAAGCTGCACGACGTGCGTGTACCCGAGGTTGATTACCCGATCGCCAACGGGATCAAGCGCAGGGGCAAACGTTGTCTGGCCGTCGGCACCGACTGCTCTGTGGGCAAGATGTACACTGCAATGGCGATGGATGCCGAAATGCGCAAGCGTGGTATGAAGTCGACCTTCCGCGCGACCGGCCAGACGGGCATTCTGATCACCGGCGATGGCGTGCCACTGGACGCCGTTGTTGCGGATTTCATGGCTGGCTCGATCGAATGGCTGACACCGGACAACGATGACGACCACTGGGATCTGATCGAAGGTCAGGGATCGCTGTTCCATGTGTCCTATTCCGGCGTGACTATGGCGCTGATCCACGGCGGCCAGCCGGACGCGCTGATCCTGAGCCATGAACCGACCCGCGCGCATATGCGTGGTCTGCCGACCTATCAGCTGCCGACGCTCGAAACCCTGCGCGACACTGCGCTGGCGCTGGCCAAAGTGGCGAACCCGGATTGTCAGGTCGTCGGCGTTTCGGTCAACACGCAGCACATGTCCGAAGAGGACGCGACAGTATATCTGGCCAAGATCGAAGCAGATATGGGGCTGCCGGCGACCGATCCGTTCCGGTTCGGCTCGGGCAAGTTGGTGGACGCGTTGGCCGCGATGTGATCCAACCGGCCCGCCGGTGGCGGGCCGGTTCCGCCTCTGGCGGGAGTATTTGGGAAAAGATGAAGGAGCAGGTGCGTGCAGATAGAAGTCTCTCGCGATGTGTTTCAGTTGGCGCAGGTGTTTACCATTTCGCGCGGGTCACGGACCGAAGCAAAGGTGCTGACGGTGCGGGTGTCGGACGGAACGCATCAGGGCTGGGGCGAATGCGTTCCTTATGCGCGGTATGACGAAACGCTCGAGTCGGTCGAGGCCGAGATCGCCGGTCTGCCTGCTGAGTTCAGCCGCCGGTCGCTGATGGATCTGCTGCCTGCCGGTGCCGCCCGAAACGCCGTGGATTGTGCTTTGTGGGATCTGGAAAGCAAGCGCGCGGGTAAGCGCGCCTGGGATTTGGCGGGCCTGCCGGTGCCCGGACCCGAGATCACGGCCTATACTCTGTCGCTGGATACTCCGGAGGCAATGCAGGCTCAGGCGGCCGAAAACGCGCACCGCCCGCTTCTGAAGATCAAGCTGGGCACGCCAGATGACATGCCCCGGCTCGAGGCCGTGCGCGCCGGTGCGCCGAACGCCAGGATCATCGTGGATGCGAACGAAGGCTGGTCGGCCGAGGTTTACGCCGACCTCGCCCCGCATCTGGTGCGTTTGGGCGTAACACTGGTCGAGCAGCCGTTGCCGGCTGGTGACGACGACGCTTTGATCGGAATGGATCGCCCGGTGCCCGTCTGCGCCGACGAGTCCTGCCATGATCGCGCCAGCCTGCCCGGGCTGAAGGGGAAATACGATGTCATCAACATCAAACTCGACAAGACCGGTGGCCTGACCGAGGCGCTTGAACTGCGCAAAGCCGCAATCGCGGAAGGGTATGGCATCATGGTTGGCTGCATGGTCGGCAGTTCGCTTGCCATGGCGCCCGCGACACTGTTGGCGCAGGGTGCGATGGTGACGGACCTTGACGGACCGCTTCTGTTGGCCGAAGACCGCGACACCCCGCTGATTTTTGACGACGCCGGAGTTCACCCGCCCGAAGCGGTGTTCTGGGGCTGAGGAGACAAACATGACCCGAACCGTTTATGTAAATGGCGAATACCTGCCCGAGACCGAGGCCAAGGTATCCATCTTTGACCGTGGCTTCCTGTTTGCAGACGCGGTTTACGAAGTGACCAGTGTACTGGATGGCAAGCTGATCGATTTCGAGGGCCATGCGGTGCGCCTGAAGCGGTCTCTGGACGAGCTGGAGATGGCCGAGCCCTGCACCAACGAAGAGCTGCTGGAAATCCACCGCAAGCTGGTTGATCTGAATGGCATCGAAGAGGGGCTGGTCTACCTTCAGGTTTCGCGCGGCAGTGACGGTGACCGGGATTTTGTCTTCCCTTCGGCCGATACCAAGCCAAGCCTGGTTCTGTTCACCCAGAACAAGCCCGGGCTGGCTGACAGCCCGGCGGCACGGAAAGGTGCCAAGATCATCTCGATCGAGGACATCCGTTGGGGTCGCCGCGACATAAAGACCGTGCAACTGCTTTACCCTTCGATGGGCAAGATGATGGCCAAGAAAGCGGGCTGCGACGATGCATGGCTGGTCGAGGACGGCTTTGTGACCGAGGGCACCAGCAACAACGCATATTTCGTCAAGAACGGCAAGATCGTGACCCGCCCGCTGTCCAACGACATCCTGCACGGGATCACTCGCAAGGCCGTGCTGCGCATGGCAGCCGAAGCACAGATGGAAGTTGAAGAGCGGCTGTTTACCATCGACGAAGCCAAAGAGGCTGACGAGGCGTTCACGACCTCGGCCAGTGCTTTCGTGATGCCGGTGGTGGAAATTGACGGAGTCACGCTGGGTGATGGTACACCCGGTCCGATTGCCAAACGCCTTCGTGAAATTTACCTGGATGAAAGCCGAAAGGCCGCGATCTGAAGAACCACCACGTTGGACGGCGTTGCAGCAGGTTCCTGCGGCGCCGTGCCAACCTCAGTCGGACCCCGGGGCAGGGCAGGGAGTTTCGCTGTAGATCCCGCCGAGAATGAGCAGATCACATGCGACTTCCCGTCGGGACACCGGTCTTGTTGTCGGACCAATTCCTGCTTTGTCACAGGAATATCGTTGAAGGCGGGGCTACCCGACCTTGAAAGGGCTCAGGCTTTCCTGAAACTGCTCAATGAATTCCAGCGTTACCAATGACGGTTGCTTCAGAATTGGACGCACCAACGAAAGGGTATGCGTCAAAAATGGCTTAAATGGCCGATAACTCAATCCCCTCGACGTGTATTGGACAGCATCCAGCTCGCTAACGACCGAGACACCGACACCTTCCAGCGCCAATTCACATGCTGCCGTGAACTGCCTGACCTCGATATGCGAGTTCAATTCGACATTGGCATGTTGAAACACTTTCGAAAGCCGCCCGAAAAAATCGCTGTCGCGTCGAGTGTGGATGATTTTGCTGTGTGCAAGATCCGCCGGAGTAATTTCGGACAGGCCTTCCAACTCGTGCCCGGTGGGGAACACGCACACCGTGCGAACGTCGATGTCCCTGCTTTCTACCGCCGGATGACCGTGAAAGCTGTCGGTGATTCCGAAATCATACTGCTCGCCGATCATCCATTCCAGAATGCGTTCAGGTCTGTCTGGTTCGATCGTCAGGGTGACACCGGGCCGATCTTTCAGGAAACCGGCGACGACTTTGGGCAAATGGCTGGTGGCAAATCCCGGCAGGCAAGCGACACGGATGTGCCCTGCTTTGCGTTGTGTGATATCCTGACTGACATCCGAAATTTGTCTCATCAATTCGAGAACGCGCTCGACACTTGGCAAGAGATAGCGAACCTCCTGCGTTGGCACCAATCGGCCTTCCCGGCGGTCAAAAAGCTGAAACCCAAGCGACTTTTCCAGATCGGACAGCAATCTGCTGACAGCTGGCTGGGTCACGCCCAGATCAGCCGCCGCGGCCGTGACAGACCCGTTGGTGGTCACGGCCATCAGGGCCTCCAACTGCCGAACTCTCAGAATTTGACTCATTGCTGATCCCGATCTGCTGCGCCATTTCATAACACTATGTTATTTTTTCACCAAGTAGATAGGCCTTGAATTATATTTTTGTGACGTTAACGTCGTGAAATCGTCATGTGTGCCGTTTACGCGTTGCGGTCGGTATTCAACGAAGCATCAACCCTGATGCATGGGAGGAATCATGAAAAAGAATTTGCTTGGCGCTCTTGCCATCACCACGGCCTTGTCCCCCTTGGCGGCAATGGCGCAAACCGAAGTCCAGTTCTGGCATGCCTTCACCGGTCGCCTTGGGGAACTTGTCAAAGGACAGGTTGAAGAATTCAACGCCAGTCAGGATGAGTTCGTCGTGGTCGAAAGCCACAAAGGCAACTACTCGGAAACCCTGAATGCCGGGATTGCTGCATTCCGGGCCGGTGAGCAGCCGCATATCCTGATGGTGTTCGAAGTCGGCACGGCGACAATGATGTCAGCCAAAGGGGCAATCAAGCCGGTCTATGAAGTGATGGCCGAAAGCGGCGCGTCTTTTTATCCCGACGCGTATATTGGCGCCGTCAAAGGCTACTACACAACCACTGACGGAGAGATGCTGTCGCTTCCCTTCAACTCCTCGACGCCGGTCCTGTGGGTCAACCGCGATGCCATGCAAGCGGCGGGCGTTGATCCGGACACGGATCTGT
Organism: Ruegeria sp. HKCCA4008; assembly: GCF_013033125.1. NCBI lineage: Bacteria > Pseudomonadati > Pseudomonadota > Alphaproteobacteria > Rhodobacterales > Roseobacteraceae > Ruegeria > Ruegeria sp. HKCCA4008. The sequence goes on along the minus strand of NZ_WQDM01000003.1, from coordinate 197,755 downwards.
CCACTTGGGAAAAAGTCGGCGAAGTCCTTGAACAGCTGAAGGCGGGTGGCGAGGATTGCCCGCTGGTGACGGCATGGCAAAGCTGGATTCACCTTGAAAACCTTTCAGCCTATCACGACGTTCCCTTTGCCTCACGTGACAACGGATTTGCCGGTCTGGATACCGAGCTGATGCTGAACGGTCCGGTGCAGGTTGCACATCTGACCGCAATGGGTGACTGGGCCAAGGACGGCAAGTTCATCTATACCGGTCGCAGAAACGAAGGCGGTGCGAACTTCCGGTCAGGCGAGTGCGCATTGTTCACCGAAAGTTCGGCCGGATACGCCGGCATCAAGGCCGAGGCCGAGTTCGATTTTGACGTGCGTCCGCTGCCCTATTGGGAATCCGTCACCAGTGAACCGCAAAACACCATCATCGGTGGCGCGTCTCTTTGGGTAATGGAGGGTCACGAGCCCGAAGAGTACAAAGGCGTCGGAGAGTTCCTGAGCTTCCTGTCATCACCTGACGTACAAGCGGCCTGGCACCAGAACACCGGTTATCTTCCGATCACCACAGAAGCGGGTGAGGTTACGCGTGCCGCTGGTTTTTATGACGAAAACCCGGGCACCGACGTCGCAGTGATCCAGATGACCGCGAAAGAGCCGACCGCAAATTCGAAAGGCTTGCGGTTGGGATCGTTCGACCAGATCCGGGGCATCATCGACGAAGAGCTTGAGGCGATCTGGTCCGGAGAGAAGACCGCTCAGGAAGCGATGGACAGCGCGAAGGAACGCGGTGATGCGTTGCTGCGCCGGTTCGAATCCGCCAATCAATAAGTCGTAACGTCATGCGGGCCTTTTCAGGGCCCGCATTTTCTTTCTTCGGTGGGTTTTCAGGATGGAAAAACGCGTCACCTTTCGCGGCTGGCTGTTGCCATTGGCGTTGATCGCCCCTCAGGTCATCATTTCCGCTGTTTTCTTTTTCTACCCCGCCGGTCAGGCCATCTGGCAGTCGCTGTTCATACCTGACCCGTTCGGGCTGTCGTCCCAGTTCGTGGGGCTCGGCAACTTTGAATTTCTGCTGAGTGACAAGTTTTATCGCGCCTCTTTCGTAACAACGGCGGTGTTTTCCACGTTGGTCACGTTGTGCTCGATGATCCCGGCCTTGTTTCTTGCAGTCATTGCGGATCGATTGATCAAAGGGTCCGGGGTCTATCGGACGTTGCTGATCTGGCCCTACGCTGTTGCCCCTGCGGTCGCGGGCGTTCTGTGGCTTTTCATGTTCAACACGCGCGTCGGCGTCGTGTCATGGTATCTTGGCCAACTTGGATATGACTGGAACCACGTTCTGAACGGCACCGAAGCCATGGGGCTGGTGGTCGTTGCTTCGGCCTGGGGGCGCATAAGCTATAACTTCCTGTTCTTTTTCGCTGCCCTGCAATCCGTTCCAAGATCCGTGATCGAGGCGGCGGCGATTGACGGCGCGCATTTCTGGCGCCGGTTCTTCACGATCGTGCTGCCGCTGCTGTCGCCGACGGCGTTCTTCTTGCTGGTGGTGAACGTCGTTTATGCCTTTTTCGAAACCTTTGGCGTGATCCACACGATCACCGGCGGCGGGCCGCAACAGTCGACGACAATCCTTGTCTACAAGGTATTCTCGGACGGGTTTGTGGGGCAGGACCTCGGCTCGTCTTCGGCGCAATCGGTCATCTTGCTGATCGTCGTGGGTCTGTTGACGGTCATCCAGTTCAAATACGTGGAAAAGAGGGTGCATTACTGATGGCGGCCCAACAGCACGGAATGGTCGAAAAACGCGGCGCGGGCATCTGGTTGTCCCATGCCCTCATGATCCTCGGTGTCCTGATCATATTTTTCCCGATATGGCTTGCCTTCGTGGCTTCGACCGTGACCCAGGCCGAGATCGTTTCGCCACCGATGCCTGTCGTGCCCGGCGATCAGTTCTGGGTGAACTACAAGGCGGCGCTGTTCTCGGGGGTAAATGTGCCCGTTGCCACGATGCTGTTCAACAGCCTGGTGATGGCAATCGGAATTGCAGTCGGCAAAATCATCATCTCTTTGCTGTCGGCTTTCGCGATCGTCTATTTCCGCTTTCCCGGACGAACGGCGTTCTTCTGGCTGATCTTCCTGACCCTGATGCTGCCGGTCGAAGTCCGCATCGTTCCGACGTTCGAAGTTGTCGCCGGGTTCGGCATGCTCAACAGCTATTACGGGTTGATCTTTCCCCTGATCGCCTCGGCCACGGCAACCTTCCTGTTCCGCCAGTTCTTTCTGACCATCCCGGATGAGCTTGCCGAGGCAGCCCGGGTCGACGGCGCGCGACCGATGCGGTTCTTCATCGATATCGTCGTCCCCATGAGCCGGACCAACATCGCCGCACTGTTCGTGATCCTGTTCATCTATGGGTGGAACCAGTACCTTTGGCCGCTGCTGATCACGACCGATCCCGAAATGAATACCATCGTGATGGGTATCAAGCAGATGTTCCCGTCCGGTGACGACTTTGCGCATTGGCCGACGATCATGGCGACGTCCATTCTGGCGATGATCCCGCCGGTCATCGTGGTGGTGTCGATGCAAAAGCTCTTTGTCCGTGGCCTTGTCGATAGCGAGAAGTAAGAAATGGCAACAGTTACTCTAGAGAATGTCAAAAAGAGCTTTGGCCCGACGGATGTGATCCACGGCGTTGATGTCGATATCGCCGATGGAGAGTTCATCGTGATCGTCGGCCCGTCAGGCTGCGGCAAGTCCACATTGCTGCGGATGGTGGCGGGGCTGGAAACGGTCACGTCCGGGGAAATCCGGATCGGCGGTGAACGCGCCAATGACAAAGAGCCCATGGATCGCGACATCGCCATGGTGTTCCAGAACTACGCGCTCTACCCACATATGTCCGTGCGTCAGAACATGGGGTATGGCCTCAAGATCGCGGGGCTGCCCAAGGCTCAGATCGATCAAAAGGTGACCCAGGCGGCTAAGCTGTTGCAGCTTGAACCTTTGCTGGATCGCAAGCCCAGGCAGTTGTCCGGCGGTCAGCGCCAGAGGGTCGCGATGGGCCGGGCTATTGTCCGCGAGCCCGCTGTTTTCCTGTTTGACGAGCCGCTCTCGAACCTCGATGCCAAGCTTCGTGTTCAGATGCGTCTGGAAATACGCGAACTTCAGGAAAAACTTGGGATCACGTCACTTTACGTCACGCATGACCAGGTCGAAGCAATGACGATGGCGGACAGGATGATCGTGATGAACGGCGGCATCGCCGAACAGATCGGCACGCCGCTCGAGGTCTATGAATCTCCGCAGACGCTGTTCGCCGCGCAGTTCATCGGCAGCCCGGCAATGAACATATTCGCAGCACGGCGCGAAAACGGGGCGGTCAAGATCGGAGAAGTCGAAGTCGGCCCCTCTGGGGGTTCGGACTGCGCCGTGAAGCTTGGAATAAGACCAGAGCACCTGTTGTTGGATGACAATGGCCCGCTTGAAGCCGCGATTCAGATGGCTGAACCGCTTGGGGCCAACACGTTGCTGCACGGTCACCTGTCGGGCTCTGAAAGCGCGATCACGGCAAGCCTTCCCGGTGTTCACCCGATCGAAGGTCGCCATCCGATTATGCGGTTCTCGGTGGCACCGGAGAACATGCATTTGTTTGACCACGCGACAGGCAAAAGGCTGGAAGGCTGATGGCGTTTCAACAGGTTGAGGCCTTTCGCGGTGGGGAGAACCTGATTCGGGTCGTGGGGCATCGTGGGGCACGGGGCGTGTTGCCTGAAAACAGCATGATCGGCTTTGACTTTTCACTTTCCATCGGCGTCCCGCTTCTTGAGTTTGACGTTGTCCTGACAGCCGACGAAGTGCCGGTCATTACGCACAATCATCGCCTGCATTCGGCCAGTTTCCGCGATGGCAATGGCCTGTTTCTGGCCGGGGAAGAGCCGAAAGTATCCTCGCTGACTTACGAACAGATCCGACAATTCGATATCGGGCGTCTGGACGGGCATTCCGCCTATGGCCAACGTTTCCCGGATCAGGCGCAAATAGACGATGTTCGTGTTCCAAGGCTGTTGGATCTGCTGGATTTGGTCGATGACCCGAAATACCGTGATGCCCATCTGATGCTCGAGCTGAAGTCGGACCCCGACCTGGCCCATGATGCGCTGTACCGAGAGAACTTTGTCCGCCGAGTACTTCGGGATGTTCGCGGCAAGGGTTTATCTTCGCGCGCGGTGCTTCACAGTTTTGATTGGAACCTGTTGGCGGAGTGTCAGAGGCAAGCTCCGGATATGCCTTCATCCTACCTGACGCAACTTCCGGACAATGCCGACGATGTTGGCGAGGATTCCTCAAAATCCGTTTGCCCGGACTTTCGTGGCCATCGCGACGAAATTCCAAACTTGGTAAAGCAGGCTGGCGGTTCGCTGTGGTGCCCGTACTTTGCGGATGTAACACCCGAAAACGTCACGCGCGCAAAAGAGCTGGGCCTGTGCGTCGTCGTGTGGACAGTCAACGAACACGAAGATATCGGCAGGATGATCGATCTGGGCGTGGACGCAATCGTATCCGACTATCCCGGGCGGGTTCAAAGACAACTGTCGGAGTCAGGCTTCCGTTGGCAATAGCGTACCGGTGATCCCGGCAACCCGAGGGTGACATGGATGAATTTCCTGCGCCATTTGAAAATTGACTCAAACAAAGGCCCTTCAGCCCGTTGACGCTCAGGACCCGCGTGCTTTTGCGGCCTGATTTGATGAGAGCCTTATCTCAGGAAACCGTTCTTGGGCGCGCGGCTGACGGAAATCCGGAACACTGCCCCCGTTGCTCTGAGCGTTGTACCCGCAGTTGTCGGGACAGCGTTCCACACGTTCTCCGATGAATTGGAATTGATATCTGGCATCGGTTTCAGCCATCGCTGACCACAACCGTCATCGACGGGCCGTCACCCCTGACGGATGGCGCCAAATATTGAGTCACATTAACAACAATCTTGTGATTGCTGCAGTTCTGTCTCTTTTCCGCCGGAATTTGTGCTGATAAGGATAAAATTAAGTGTTGGGGTGTTGTAAGTGCGAGTGGGCAGATGAGAGCCGGAACAAACGGTCAAATAGCTATTTCCTGGTGTCAGACGGAAATTGACGGGCTTGAAGACGCTCCTCTTTCCTGTTTGGCGATCGGATCGGCATGGTCATGGCGTGGTCAAGCAATCGTCATGAGCGAGGCTGCCGAGCAAAGAATCGGAAGAATAGGAAATGTCGGGGGCGCTGCCAGCCAGGTGAACAGCCACTTTCCAATTGTCCGTGACATTCCAGGCCACGTGGCCGGAACCCTTACCCTTACCAACGGTGCGCAGAAGTTCTCTGCCAAGCTTGTTGCCGATGGCAACGATACGTCGAGGGCTCTCGTGTTCGAAGGCGTTTGCCCCCCACGGGACGAAGAGTTCTGGATTGTCGAAGTGACCGAGCTTGCGATGATTCCAAACCCCGCCGCGAAAAGCGGCGCGACGGTAGTTTCTTTCCCGGTCTCAAACTAGGATTTCAAGGCGCCGCCAGACGGTTTCGGCGCGCTGCCGGGTCCGGTGGCTGTCTGCCCTGATCGTTTTTCTGAACTTTGCGGAATGCTGTGTTGACTCCGCCAGCATTGCGGATATAAGCGCGGCTTCATTGGTGTTGGTGGCCCCCGCAAGGGGATGCCTGTCATGGGGGAGACCTCAAGAGGACAACGCCCTTCATAGTGGCCCGTCGGGGCTTCGACCTAACGAAGGAGATCAGCCGTGACCAAACGCACGTCTGCCAAGTACAAAATCGACCGCCGGATGGGCGAAAACATCTGGGGTCGTCCGAAATCCCCGGTCAACCGTCGCGAATACGGCCCCGGCCAGCATGGCCAGCGCCGCAAGGGCAAACTGTCGGACTTCGGTCTGCAGCTGCGGGCCAAGCAGAAGCTGAAAGGCTACTACGGCGACCTGACCGAGAAGCAGTTCCGCCGCATCTACGCCGAAGCCGAGCGTGTGAAGGGCGACACTGGTGAAAACCTGATCGGCCTGCTGGAGCGCCGTTTGGACGCTGTGGTCTACCGTGCCAAGTTTGTCGCAACTGTTTTTGCTGCACGCCAGTTCGTGAACCACGGCCACGTCAAAGTGAACGGCAAGCGTGTCAACATCCCGTCCTACCGCGTCAAAGAAGGTGACGTGATTGAGGTACGTGACAAATCCAAACAACTGGCTGTTGTCTTGGAAGCCGTTGCGCTGGCCGAGCGTGACGTTCCTGACTACATCGACGCCGACCACTCGAAAATGACCGCGACGTTCGTGCGCGCGCCGGGCCTCAGCGATGTGCCTTACCCGGTCGTCATGGAACCGAACCTGGTCGTCGAATTCTACGCGAAGAACTGATCTTCGCCGCAATCGTATTCTGAAAGGCCGCGCTTTTGCGCGGTCTTTTTTATGGTTTGACCATGGCGCTGCCGTCATCGCGACGTTTCCCGCGCTTCCACTGGTGTTTTTGGGCAAATGAAGTGCCGGTCAGATCGGCAGGGGCCTGCCTTCGGCGATCGCTTCCATCGCGAAATACGAGGTCACGCTGTCCAGTTCGACCTTTTCGATCAATCGTTGATAGACCTTGTCATATGACGACATGTCCTGCGTTACGACTTTCAGCTGATAGTCGTAATCCCCTCCGATCCGATGAAAATCCACCACTTCCGGGATTGTCAGAACATGGCTCCGAAACGCCTGAAGCCACTGGGCAGAGTGGTGTCGGGTGCGGAGCATGACGAAGACCACAAGGCTCAACCCCAGTTCTTCTCGTGCGATGCGGGCCGTGGATCCGATCAGCACACCGTTTTCGTTCAGGGCCTTCAAGCGCCGCCAGCAGGCATTCTGGGACAGGCCAACCCGATCCGCCAATTCCCGCTGTGACAGGGTGGCGTCCTTTTGCAGCTCTTTCAGAATGCGTGTATCAATTTGATCTATTTTTGATGTCATAACTGATCATATGACACAAATTTTTTAAAATCCACGCAAAGATATGTGAAGTTTCCTCGGGCCAGAAATATCACATTGGTATAGCAGTAAGGAGCCAATGTCATGACCCTGTCCAAATTTCGTGCGGAACTCTGTTCCACCGCTCACAATTCAAATCTGCGCGATGGGCTGATCGGCGAGAACGTTCTGATCCCGGGTCTGCTTGGAGACGTGCCGCTTGTCTATGCGGATTACGTCGCTTCGGGCCGCGCGTTGCGTCAGGTCGAGGATTTTGTGGCGCAAGATGTATTGCCGTTTTACGCAAACAGTCACACCGAGGCCTCCTACTGTGGGTCCTACATGACACGTCTGCGCCGCGAAGCGCGGGCGGAAATAGCCCGCATTGTTGGTGCTCGGGAAGAGGACGCGGTGATCTTTACCGGGTCCGGCGCCACTGCGGGGCTCAATCGGTTGGTCAGCCTGCTAGGGGTGGCAGAGGCTGACCAGCCGATTGTCTTGATCGGCCCGTACGAGCATCACTCAAACATTCTGCCGTGGCGCGAAAGCAAGGCACGTGTCATCGAAATCCCCGAGGCCGAGGGCGGTGGTGTGGACCTGCATGCGCTTAAAGCCGCACTGGAGGCCCATGTGGATGCCGATTTGGTGGTCGGATCCTTTTCTGCCGCGTCCAACGTAACGGGCATTGTCACCGATCCTGATCCGGTCACACGGATGCTCAAGGCGTATGGTGCCTTGGCCGTTTGGGACTATGCCGGTGGTGGGCCCTACCTGCCGATGGACATGGGGCCGGAAGGGGCCCGAAAGGATGCGATTGTGGTTTCGCCGCACAAGTTTCCCGGTGGCCCGGGCGCGTCAGGCGTTTTGGTTGTGAGCCAATCGGCCGTGAAACGGACCTGCCCCAGCTGGCCCGGCGGTGGAACCGTCAGTTTCGTGTCACCGTGGCGGCACGACTACAGCATCGATCTGTCCACCCGGGAAGAGGCCGGGACGCCCAACGTGATCGGAGACATTCGTGCGGCGCTGGCCTTCATCGTCAAGGATGTCGTCGGAACGGACGAAATCGCCCAGCGTGAGGCGCAGTACAATCAAATGGCGCTGGACGGCTGGAAGAACAACCCGAACCTGACCCTGCTTGGGGTCGAGAAAGCGCACCGTCTGCCGATCTTTTCCTTCCTGGTGCGCGACACTGCGGGCCAGCCCGTGCATCAGCAGCTATTCACGCGGATGCTCAGCGATATATACGGCATTCAGGCGCGGGGCGGCTGTGCCTGTGCCGGACCCTACGCCCACCGCTTGCTGGGGATCGATCAGGCAACGTCAGAGGCGCTGCACGCTGCTTTGTCCGCCGGGGAAGAAATGAAAAAACCCGGCTGGGTGCGTCTGAATTTCTCATATCTGATGAGCGAAGAGACGGTTCAGTTCATCATCGACAGCGTCAATGACCTGTCGCACCGGACCGAAGAATTCACGCCTTACTACAACGCTGACCCGGCAACAGCGCGCTTCAAGGCCGCATGAGGGAATTGCCGCTTTTCTCAACCCTTTGAGACAGGTATGAGAGGCCCATTCAACGGAGCCTCTCATGACCAAGATCACCCCACAACCCGGCATTATGGACATCGCGCTGTATCAGGGCGGTCAGTCGCACGTGGCGGGAGTGGAGCATGTGATCAAGCTGAGCTCGAACGAGAACCCGTTTGGACCCAGCCCCAAGGCCATAGAGGCGGTGCGCGACAGCGCGGCCAGTCTGCATCGTTATCCCAGCACCGACCACGCGAGCCTGCGCGCGGCCATCGGCGCACGCCATGGGCTGGACCCGGCGCGCATCATCTGCGGTGTCGGCAGCGACGAGGTATTGCAATTCGTCGCCCAGGCTTACGCGGGGCCGGGGGACGAGGTGATCTATACCGAGCACGGGTTTTCCATGTACCCGATCATCGCCCGCATGGCCGGCGCGACGCCGGTCATGGTGGCCGAACGTGACCGCAAGGTGGATGTGGATGCCATTCTCGCCGCGGTGACGGGGCAGACGCGGATCGTGTTTGTCACCAACCCCGGGAATCCAACTTCGACCATGATCCCGAACGACGAACTGGAACGTCTGGCGTTGGGTCTGCCCGACGCCTGCCTGATGGTTCTTGATGGCGCTTATGCGGAGTTTGTCGATGGGTTCGATGGCGGGGCGTCGCTGGTTGACGCCCATGAGAATGTAATCATGACGCGCACCTTCTCAAAGGTGTACGGGCTGGGCGGAATGCGTGTCGGATGGGGCTATGCGCACCGCCCGATCATCGACGTGCTGAACCGGGTGCGCCAGCCCTTCAACCTGTCAATGACCGCATTGGCGGCGGCTGAAGCTGCGGTAAACGATGTGGAATTCCTGACCTTCTGTCAGGCCGAAAACGCGCGCCTTCGTGTGTGGCTGGCCGATCAATTGGCCAAGACAGGCGTGCCGTCGGACCCGTCCTGCACCAACTTCATCCTAGCGCGTTTCGCCGATCAGGCCGAGGCCGAGGCCTGCGATGACTACCTGAAAACGCAGGGTTTGATTGTCCGCCGGGTTGCAGGCTACAACCTGCCGAACGCCTTGCGGATCACCGTGGGCGACGAAGAAGCCTGCCGCCGTGTGGTTGCGGCGATCACTGCATTCAAAGAGGGCGCAGCATGAGCCAGATTTACGACCGCGTTGCGCTGATTGGGCTGGGCCTGATTGCTTCGTCCATGTTCTGGGCGATGAAACGTGCAGGGCTGGCCGGGGAAGTGACGGGTTATGCCCGGTCTGAAAAGTCCCGTGAAGCCGCGCGCAGGATCGGATTGTGTGACCGTGTTTGCGACACGGCACGCGAGGCGGTCGAAGGCGCCGATCTTGTCGTACTCTGCGTGCCTGTGGGGGCTATGGGCGCGGTTGCAGAAGAAATTGCACCCGTTCTGAAACCCGGTGCCACCGTTTCGGATGTGGGTTCGGTCAAGCGGGGCGTCATTCGGGCGGTGCAACCGCATATCCCCGACGGTGTGCATTTCGTTCCCGCGCATCCTTTGGCAGGGACCGAGCATTCCGGCCCTGAATCCGGGTTTGCCGAACTGTTTGACAATCGCTGGTGCCTGTTGGTCCCGGTCGAGGGTTCGGACCCGGATGCCATTGCCCGCCTGCGCGCGCTTTGGGAGGGTATGGGGTCGAATGTCGATGAGATGGATGCGGATCACCACGATCTGGTTCTCGCCGTAACGTCCCATGCGCCGCACCTGATTGCCTACACGATGGTTGGCGTGGCCGACGATCTGCGACGGGTAACCGACAGCGAAGTCATCAAATATTCGGCCGCCGGCTTCCGCGACTTCACCCGGATTGCCGCGTCCGACCCGACCATGTGGCGGGATGTGTTCCTGTCCAACAAGGATGCGACGCTGGAAATCCTGGGCCGGTTCACCGAAGAGCTTTTTGCCCTGCAACGCGCCATACGCACCGGCGACGGCGATCATTTGTTTGACTACTTCACCCGCACCCGTGCTATTCGTCGCGGCATCATCGATGCCGGGCAGGATACGGATGCGCCGGACTTTGGGCGGGGAAAGGCAAGTTCATGAGACTGCGCTGGGGGCATATTCTGATCGGGGTCGTGGCTTTGAGCGCCGCGCCGGTTCAGGCCGCGCCCCTTGATCAGTCTTTGGTGCCCCTCATGCGCCCTTTGACTGTTCAGCAGGCTGTCAGCGCGCCTGCCCCTTCTGATATTGCCAACCTGCGTCCGGTTTCGCGTCCGGTTTCGCCGCAAGTCACAGCTGCGGCGGCGCGCCCGTCGGAGCTGCCACTCCTGGGGCCGGATACGTCCTTGATGCCTTATTTGCGGCCCGAGTCCGTCGAGCAGCAGGTGTTGTTCAAAAGGCGCAAGCTGCGCAAAGGGTCTGTTTGCGGGGATATTGCCATTCAGGGCAAACTTGTTGGCCGGGTGGGCAGCAAGAATTCAGCCTGTGGTGTCAAGGATGCGGTACAGATCACCTCGGTTTCGGGAGTGATGCTCAGCCGCCCCTCGACGATGGATTGTGGCACCGCCATTGCGTTGAACAAGTGGGTCGACAAGACCGTCAAACCCACCTTCAAACGCCGCGGGCCCGTGGTCGAGCTGCAAATCGCCGCCCATTATGCCTGCCGAACCCGCAACAACCGCAAAGGCGCGCGGATATCCGAACATGGCAAGGGTCGTGCGATCGATATCTCAGGTTTCAAAATGGCCGACGGTGAGGTGGTGACCGTCCTGAACGGGTGGCGCAAGAACCCGTCTCAGAAACAGCTCAAGAAGATCTGGCGCGGAGCGTGCGGCCCCTTTGGTACCGTGCTGGGGCCGAATTCCGATCGCTATCACAAGGATCATTTCCACCTTGATACGGCCCGCTATCGCAGCGGACCCTACTGCCGTTAACGCAGGATCAGGCGCGGGGCAGGGCCCAAAGGCAGCGGCCCGAGCGCCACGAAACCATCGCGGAAATTCAGTTGCAGATCCAGCGCGTTGGGGTTTCCGCCCAGCCCTGCCAGAAAGTTCAGCCCTCGGGTGACGGGATCTACGGCCTGATCAGGAAGGGCTCCTGCCGCGTTTGCCATTGCGATCATATCCCGCCAGTTTTCGGCTTTGACGGCAATCTCTCCGGTCGGGATACCTTGGGCGTCCACATCCAGATCGCCTGTCGCGAACAGGCGCAGCTCACCCCATTTGATCTCGGCCAGACGCAGATCGATGGCCACGGGCTGCGGACGGCTGTCTTCGAGGGCGGACCGGCTCCAAACCTTGTCGAAAGTGGTGACCATATCCAGTTCCAGCGTCTCAAAGCTCTGCGGTAATGAACTTGCGGAATGCATCAGGGCCCGCAGTTTTTCCCCCGGTGTAAACCCATCCGCGCGGGCGGTGATGGAATAGGCTTCTGAAATTGGCGTTTGTTCCATGATCAGGCTCAGCGTGTCGCCCGAGGCCAGCTTGGTGGAGTTTTCCGTCACCGACCAGGCTCCGGCTGTCAAAGCCATTTTCTCCAGCACGAGCGAGACGCCGGGCTGCAATTGCAGCTCGGCAAGCAATTCGTCGGCCACAATTGTTGATGTCTGGTCGAAATATGACAGGCGTTGCGGTGTGTCCGCGAACCGCAATACCTGACGACCGGGCCAGATGGCGGGGCTTTTGAATTCGATCCAATCCGCGCTCCATGCCGTGCCGTTCACCGGATCCGCCAGCGCCGGATTGTTCAGACGGGTCATGTGGTGGGTCGGATAGCCCGCTGTCGCGACATTCGAGAAATCCGCTTGCCAGCCGCGCGCCTCCTGCTGTTCGAACCAGCCAGTGATCGCAGAGCGCAGGCCATATCCGGCCACGAACCAATAGGCGCTCCATGCCAGGGAAACAAAAATCAACACTCGTATCAGACGCATTCGAAAGGCCCTTTTTCCCGCCTTGGAATTGATGTTTATAGGCCGAAACAGGCAAGGACCAGTGCAATGACGATGTGGGTATTCGGATATGGATCGCTGCTGTGGAATCCGGGCTTTCCGGTGGCACGCAGCGAACGCGCGACACTTCATGGTTATTCCCGGTCCTTCTGCATGAGCTCGATCCACCATCGTGGGACCGAAGAAAAACCCGGCCTGGTGCTGGCACTGGACGAACAGGCGAACGCCAGTTGCACCGGTTTGGCCCTTGCGGTCGAGGCGGGTCACGAAGACCGTACGCTGCACGAGCTGCGCGAGCGCGAGCTGATTTCCTCGGCCTATGTTGAACGTATGCTGGATGTGCACCTGGAAAATGGCGAAATCGTCAATGCCGTTACCTATGTGATCGATGCCGACCACGTCCAGTATTGCGGCGGGATGCCGTTGGAGGAACAGGCCCGGATCATCGCCCATGCGGTTGGCGGGCGCGGTCCGAATGACGAATATCTTTACAACACCGTTGAACATCTGGCCGAGATCGGGCTGCGTGACCATGATCTTGAGTGGTTGGCGCAACGGGTGCGCGACATCACCGCATAAACTCTTGGCGTCACGCGCGGAATCCCGCTAGATTCGACACAAAGCAGGCAAATACCGGGAACCACGCGCATGGCGCAGGCACATCAGGGCGCGAGACCCCATTTCTCGCATCCCATTCGACAAATTCTGTTGATGTTGATGGCGATCGGCTTGTCCGGGCTGGGCGTGTTTCTGGCACTGCCTTACGTATTGCCGGTTTTCTATGCCAATCCGTATCTGAATGGTTTCATTCTGATCGTATTTCTTATCGGCGTCCTCGCTTGTTTTTATCAGGTTACGCAACTGATCGGGTCCGTGCGCTGGATCGAGGCCTTTGTCGGGGGCGTCGTTCGCGAAGATGCGCGCACACCGCAATTGCTGGCGCCTTTGGCTTCGTTGCTGCGCGAACGAGGCGCGCGCTCACAGATCAGTTCCACCTCAACCCGGTCCATTCTGGACTCCGTGGCCGAGCGTGTCGAAGAAGAACGGGAAATCACGCGCTATATAACCAATGTTCTTATCTATTTGGGTCTGCTGGGTACATTCTTTGGCCTGGCGACAACCGTTCCAGCCATTGTCGACACCATCCGCAGCCTGAACCCGCAGGAAGGCGAAGAGGGGCTGGCCGTCTTCAATCGCCTGATGACAGGGCTCGAGGCGCAGTTGCAGGGGATGGGTGTTGCGTTCGGGTCCTCTCTGCTGGGTTTGGCGGGATCGCTGATTGTTGGTCTGCTCGAAGTGTTTGCCGGGCACGGGCAGAACCGCTTTTATCGCGAGCTCGAAGAATGGCTGTCCTCGATCACCCGCGTCGGATTTGCCGGTGGTGAAGAAGGCGGGGCAGAGATCGCCGTACTGACACCTGTGCTGGATGCCATGTCCGAACAGATGGATGCGTTGCAGGATCTGTTTGCCGCTCAGGAAAGCGAGCGGGCTGAGGTTTCGGCCAAGCTGGGGCAACTGGTCGATGTGATTGCCGAGATGAACAATCGCCAGGCCAATACCGAAAGCGTCACTTCGGCTCTGGAGCGTGTCGCGCTGGGGCAGGATGCGTTGCTTGACCACATGCGCGAACACGGTGCAGGCGATGGCATCGATTCCGAAAGCCGGATGCGCCTGCGCTCGATGGACGTGCAGTTGCTGCGCATTCTCGAAGAGATTTCGGCGGGTCGTCAGGAAAGCTTGAACGAATTCCGCAAGGATATCGAACTGCTGGTCAAGGCCCTGACCCTGCCGCGGGGCGCGGTGCGCACCACGCCGGAAGGAGAGTAACCCATGGCGCTGTCCCGCCGCACCGGTCAACGCTTCCAGGGCTCGGTCTGGCCCGGATTCGTGGACGCGATGACCGGGCTGCTGATGGTGCTGACATTCGTTCTGACCATTTTCATGGTGATTCAGTTTGTTCTGCGCGAGACCATTTCGGGGCAGGAAGACGAACTGACGACACTGGCAGACGAAGTTGCTGCGCTTGCGGGCGCACTGGGTTTGGAAGAGCGTGAAAACAGCCGCTTGCAGGCAAGGTTGGGTGCGTTGAACACGACGCTGTCGCAGGCCGAAGACGATCTGGCGCAAGCGCAGTCGCTGATCGCCTCTCTGACCACCGAACGCGACCGTCAGGCCGCCGCGCTGGATCAGGCGCAGACCCGTATCACGAATTTCGAAGCACAGGTTGCGGCGCTGCTTGCCGAGCAGGAACAGGCTTTGGGCGACATCGCAGCGCTTGAGACTGAGCGCGAGCAATTGCTGACGGAACAAGAGGCGCTGAACCTTGCCCTTGCACAAAGTCGCGAGGAAATCGATGCACAGACGGAAGCTGCCCGATTGGCAGCCGCTCGCCGCGAGGCACTGGAAGCATTGGTTGCGGATCTGGAGCAAAGTGGCAAGGAACGCGCGGCGGAAATTGCCGCCCTTGAACAGCAACTGAGCGATGAAGAGGCCGCCCGCCTGGTCGAAGCCGCTGCCGCCGAGGCATTGCGAAACCGCCTTCAGGATGCGGACGCCGAGCTGACGGCCATGACGCTGGCGCTGGAGGCACAACGCAAAGAGGCCGAAGACACGCTGACCCTTCTGGCCGCTGCGCAAGCCGCGCGGGCCGAGCTTGAGCGACAATTCGGTGACGTGAACCCTGATGAATTGCGCGCCCAGCTTGAAGCTGCCCTGGAGGCGCAAACGCAAGCGCAGGTGGATGCTGATGAGCAACGCACCCTGGCCGAACAAAGGCAGGCTTTGCTGGCTCTGGCCGAATCGACATTGTCGGAAGAGAAAGAAATCTCAGCCGAGGCCCAGCGTGAGGCGGCACTTCTCAACCAGCAGATTGCCGCCCTGCGCGGGCAGTTGGGGTCATTGCAGGCCCTGTTGGATGATTTCGAAGAGCGCAACGAGGCCGCCGAAATCCAAATCCAGACTTTGGGTCAGGACCTGAATGCCGCGCTGGCCCGTGCCGCTTCGGAAGAACGCCGCCGCCGCCTGCTGGAAGAAGCCGAACGCCTGCGTCTCGAAGCCGAGGCCGAAGCACTGGCCGGTCAGAATGAGGAACTGGCAGCGCAGGCGGAAGATCTGCAACGCTATCGTTCGGAATTTTTCGGACGTCTTCGGGATGTCCTTGGCGATCAGGAAGGCGTGCGGATTGAAGGCGACCGCTTTGTCTTTTCGTCCGAGGTTTTGTTCCCGACAGGATCAGCCGTGCTGTCCGCGGAAGGGCAGCAGGAGGTTGCGAAAGTTGCCAACATCCTGCGCAGTGTCGCCGCTGAAATTCCGCCCGGTCTGAACTGGGTGATCCGGGTTGACGGCCATACCGACAACGTTCCGCTGGCCGGTTCGGGCCGATACCGGGACAACTGGGAACTCAGCCAGGGCCGCGCGTTGTCTGTTGTGCGCTATATGGTCGACGCGCTGGGCATCCCGCCCAATCGTCTGGCGGCAAACGGGTTTGGTGAATTCCAGCCGGTCAATCCGGCTGACACGCCCGAGGCGCGGGCACAGAACCGCCGGATCGAACTGAAACTCACGGAAAGATAGCAAACTCTTGCCTCTTGCTTGGATAATCCGCGTGACGGGTTCAAACCGATTACCGTCTGCCAAAGCGAAAGCTTTGATCCGGAGTGCCAATGAAGCACCGGGGCACCACCGGGTAATCTTCGGTCAGAAAACACGCATAGGTTCCTGAAGGGTATTCTTCTGAAACGGTGAAGGCGCCGTTGCATTGGTCCAAGTTGCCGTGACCCTGAACAAAAACATAGTCTTCGTTGAAGGTGCCGTCATGCCGCCCGCCCGGCGCAGCGCCACCCGGCCGGTTGCCGGGTTTCAGACGATAGGACGACGTCATTTCGGTCACTTTGCCCCCTACGACGCCAGTGACGGCATATATCGGGAAACCATCTGCGGCATAGCCGATCAAGGGTGAATGCTCGGACGGTGACCATCCCAGCAGCTTGACCAACCCTGTCGGTACACCGTGATAGTGATATTTTCCATTCGGCTGTACATGGGCATAATTGGCGTCCAATCCCAAGGAAACAGCGCCACCCAAGGCATTGTAGGACCACCCGGACCTGGGGTCGCCATGCCAGAACTCGGCCGCCAGCGGGTCGAACACAACCCCGTTGAGTGACACGCCAAAGTTCCAACCCATTTGCAGCGGCGTGATTTCACCTTTGGCCGTTGGATTTGCAGGCAATTTCAACCTGACCTTCTGCTGTTCGATCTGGTGCGGATTGCCTTGGTTTGGAAACCGGCCAACCAGATGATCAGGAATGCCATTGCCCGCCACTTTGATTTTTCCGCCTTTTTCTTTCACCGAGGCGCTGCTTTTCCCGGGGTTTTCGGTTGCGGGCACCAACCTCAGCGGTTCTGCGGTCGTTTCGTCGTGATAGCGAAACCGGTGCTGTGCAGTTGCCACCGCGGCAACGGCGGATAGGGCAAAGGCGGCGCCCCAGAGGATTGAAATTTTGCTCACGTGCCGATCCCTGTCTTGCGTTCATCATTGCAGATGACACGCAGCAGACGTCTTTTTCCGTCGCATTTTATGCTGCCAGCACTGAAAAAGCCCGGCGAGGGGGATCGCCGGGCTTTGAAGGAATTGTCTGATTTCCGGTCAGTCTGCCGTCAACAGAGGTGGTTTGTCTCCTGAAATGCGCCGTTGGTCCGGGCCAAGGATTTCAAGATCCAGTTCGCCCTTCTTGACCGAGACACGAACCACACCGCCCTTGGCCAGCTTGCCGAACAACAGTTCTTCGGCCAGGGGTTTCTTGATGTGCTCCTGAATGACACGACCCAGCGGGCGTGCACCCATCTTGTCGTCATATCCCTTGTCGGCCAGCCATTCGGCAGCTTTCGGGGTCAGGTCGATACTCACGCCACGATCCAGCAGTTGTGCCTCAAGCTGTAGGACGAATTTCTCGACCACCTGCAAAATGACCTCTTTCGGCAGCGGTGCGAAGGAGATCACGGCATCCAGACGGTTGCGGAATTCCGGTGTGAACATACGCTCGATCGCGGCCGTGTCTTCGCCTTCGCGCCGATCGCGACCGAAGCCGATGGCGGCCTTGGCCTGTTCCTGCGCGCCCGCGTTCGAGGTCATGATCAGCACCACGTTGCGGAAATTCACCGTGCGCCCGTTGTGATCGGTCAGCTCGCCATGGTCCATCACCTGCAACAGGATGTTGAACACGTCCGGGTGGGCCTTTTCGATCTCATCCAGCAGCAACACGCAATGCGGATGCTGGTCAACACCGTCGGTCAGCAGACCACCCTGATCAAACCCGACATAGCCCGGAGGGGCACCGATCAGGCGGGAAACCGCATGTTTCTCCATGTATTCCGACATGTCGAAACGCAGAAGTTCAACCCCCAGGGTATCCGCCAGCTGTTTCGCCACCTCGGTTTTGCCAACCCCCGTCGGACCGGCAAACAGATAGTTGCCGATGGGTTTTTCAGGTTCGCGCAGCCCGGCACGAGCCAGTTTGATCGCACTGGACAGCGCCTCGATGGCCAGATCCTGACCAAACACCACCCGTTTCAGCGATGCTTCCAGGTCTTTCAGCACCAACGCATCATCCTTGGTGACGTTCTTGGGTGGAATACGCGCGATCTTGGCGACAACCGCCTCGATCTCTTTGACGCCAATGGTCTTGCGCCGCTTGCTTTCCGCGACCAGATGCTGCGCCGCGCCGGCCTCGTCGATCACATCGATGGCCTTGTCGGGCAGCTTGCGATCGTTGATGTAGCGCGCCGACAGCTCAACCGCCGTCTTGATCGCATCGGCGGTATATTTGATGTCATGATGCTCTTCGAAATAAGGCTTCAGCCCGCGCAAAATCTTTACGCTGTCCTCCACCGAAGGCTCGTTCACGTCGATCTTCTGGAACCGGCGGCTCAGCGCACGGTCCTTTTCGAAGTGCTGACGGAACTCTTTGTAGGTGGTCGAGCCCATGGTGCGCAGTTTGCCGCCCTGAAGCGCAGGCTTCAGCAGGTTCGACGCATCCATCGCCCCGCCCGAGGTCGCCCCGGCACCGATCACGGTATGAATCTCGTCGATGAACAACACCGCGTCGGGGTGATCCTCCAGTTCGGTCACAACCGCTTTCAGACGTTCTTCGAAATCACCGCGATAGCGGGTTCCGGCCAGCAGCGCGCCCATGTCCAACGAATAGATCGTGGTATTGGCCAGCACATCGGGGGCCTCGCCACCGACGATCTTGTGCGCAAGGCCTTCTGCGATGGCGGTCTTGCCCACACCCGGATCCCCCACCAGCAGCGGGTTGTTCTTGCGGCGGCGGCACAGCACCTGGATGCAGCGTTCCACCTCATCCGAGCGTCCGATCAGCGGATCGACATCACCAGCTCGAGCCTTGGCGTTCAGATCCACGCAGTATTTTCCCAGCGCGCTTTCTTTCTGTTCGGCTTCGCCGGATGTGGTCTGGGCGTCTTCTTCCACCTGATCCGCACCGGATACCGAGCGGCTTTCGCCATAGGCAGGATCCTTGGCGACGCCATGCGCGATGAAATTGACCGCGTCGTAACGGGTCATGTCCTGCTCTTGCAGGAAATAGGCGGCATTGCTTTCGCGTTCGGCGAAAATGGCGACCAGTACGTTGGCGCCGGTCACTTCGGTCCGGCCCGAGCTTTGAACGTGGATCGCCGCGCGTTGGATGACGCGCTGGAACGCCGCGGTGGGTACGGCTTCGGATCCGTCGATATCCGTGACCAGATTCGAAAGATCCTCGTCGATGAACTCCACCAAAGTGCTGCGCAACTCGTCCAGATCGACACTGCACGCTTTCATGACGCGCACGGCATCGGGTTCTTCCAGAAGGGCCAGCAGCAAATGCTCCAGCGTTGCGAATTCATGGCGCCGTTCATTCGCAGCCGCCAGGGCCGCGTGGATGGCTTGTTCCAATGTGCTCGAGAATGAAGGCACGCGGGTGCTCCTCTGTCTTGGGTCAGAAGGGGGCGGTTTCTTGGCCGGAACCCCATCCCAACCATGTCCTCATACTATTAGAGTTTGGTTGATCGTGGCCCGGCTTCAAGGGTTTTCTTTCACTTGACAGTCACATTTGTTGTGACCGTGGCCCTGAAGAGGAGCAAATAGGCATCAGAACCGGTCTTTTCTAGCCCGAATTTCGGCAAAAACGGCCTCGGGGTCAGCGCCCACCATACCTAATTTCGCCTGAATCGCCGGATCGGCGGCCCTCAGGAACGGATTTGTGGCCTTTTCAAGGGCCAGAGTCGAAGGAACAGTGGCTTTTCCGGCCGCTCGCGCGCGGTCAATATCCGCAATGCGATCTTTCAAGGCTTGGTTTTCGGGATCGACTGTAATCGCGAATTTGGCGTTGGATTGTGTATATTCGTGCCCTGAACAGACCAAAGTGTCGTCCGGCAGGGCGGCCAGCTTGTTCAAAGAGACCCACATTTGCGCGGGTGTGCCCTCGAACAGGCGCCCACAACCCAGCGCCATCAGGCTGTCGGCGGTGAACACGGCAGAACTCTGCGGCATGTAAAATGCAATATGGCCATCCGTATGCCCGGAAACGTCCAGAACCTGAACCGGTTCGCCGCCGATCTCGAAACCGTCCCCCTCGGTAACTTGCTGATCCAGCGGCGGCAGGCGATTTGCGTCAGCGGCGGCCCCGATAACCTTTGCCGGCTGTTTGGCCAAAATTCCCGCCAGCCCGTCCACGTGATCCCAGTGATGATGGGTCAACAGCACATGTGACAGTGTCCACCCCCGGTCATCCAGCGCCTTCAGGACCGGTGCGGCCTCGGGCGCGTCGATCAGCGCGGTCTGGCCAGTGACGGCGTCATGCGCCAGAAAGGCGTAATTGTCGCTCAGGCACGGGATTGTAACGATTTCAAGAGGCATGGCCTTTTGCCCTTTCATTGCTAGACTACGCCCAGCTAAGCCGATTGACCGGATGTCCGCAATGCATCTTGATGTACAGGATCTGAGGAACTTCTATTACCGCAGCACATTGGGGCGTGCGGCGCAGGCGGCCATTCGCGGGCGTCTGATCGAGCTTTGGCCCGAAGCAAAAGGCCAGACAGTGGCGGGATTCGGTTTCGCGGTGCCTTTGCTGCGCCCTTACCTGTCGGATGCGCGCCGGGTCATCGGGTTGATGCCGGGACCGCAGGGCGTGATGCCCTGGCCGGCAGGCATGCCCAACGTTTCGGTCCTGACCGAAGAAACCCTCTGGCCGATCGAGACCGGCCACGTGGACAAGCTTGTGGTGATGCATGGGCTGGAAACGTCGGAACGGCCAAACCAGTTGCTTGACGAATGCTGGCGCGTGCTGGGCCCCGGTGGCCGGGCCGTCTTCATAGTACCCAACCGGGCGGGTCTGTGGTCACGGTCGGACAAGACCCCGTTCGGGTTCGGGCGCCCGTACTCGGCAACTCAGCTGGAGAACCAGCTCAAGGCGCATCACTTCCTGCCCGAGGTGCATTGCTCGGCCTTGTATATGCCTCCGTCGTTCCGGCGATTCTGGTTGAAATCCGGCAACCTGATCGAAAAGGCCGGCCAGCGGATTCCGACGGTCATGGCCGGTGGGGTGCTGATGGTCGAAGTCAGCAAACATATCCGCCCGCCAAGCGGCAGCGTGACCAAGGACGCGGTCAAAAAACCGATCAAGGCGCTGGACGGCTTGCTGAAGCCCGCCTGAGACCCCGGGCAATTCCACGCGAAAAATTGAGGAAAAAAAGTCACAGGAATCGCAAAAACCTGCATATTCGTAACATTTTTCAACTGGGCCAATGTGTTCAAACCGTCGCACTTGCCGTAAGTTAATGAAAAATAACAATTTGTGGATAAATCTGTTACCGCTATAGCGTATTGCTTGGTTGGTTCGGCTCTGCTACATCCCCGGTGATTTTGATCCCCGACCGTCTGGCCGGGGTTTCTTCACGCCCCCGGGGTAGCTGCCGCACGCGAATTCGGGGCCCAAAATATCGGAAGGGTGGACGTGTCCGAACCAGCTTCGATTTCCACTGGCATCGCCGAGCGCTATGCCACCGCGATCTTCGAGATCGCAAAAGAGAACAACGACCTTGCAGGTCTGGAATCCGGCATCAATGATCTGGCAGCCGCGCTGGACGACAGTGCAGAGCTGCGCGACCTGATCGCATCGCCGCTGGTTTCCCGCGCTGAACAGGAAGGCGCGATCACTGCGATCGCAGACAAGATGGGTCTGAACCCCATCCTGCGCAACACGCTGGGTCTGATGGCGCAGAAGCGCCGCCTGTTCGTCGTGCCGCAACTGCTGAAGGTTCTGCGCGACATGCTGGCCGAAGAGCGCGGCGAAGTGACCGCCGAGGTTGCCTCAGCCAAGGCACTGACTAAGACCCAGATGGAAAAACTGTCCAAGACACTGTCCGAGCGTGTGGGCAAGACGGTGACAATCAATGCGACCGTGGATGAAAGCCTCATCGGCGGTCTTGTCGTTAAAGTGGGCTCGAAAATGATCGACAGTTCGATCCGTTCGAAGCTGAACTCCCTACAGAATGCAATGAAAGAGGTCGGATAAATGGGAATCCAAGCTGCAGAGATTTCTGCAATCCTGAAGGACCAGATCAAGAATTTTGGTCAGGAAGCCGAAGTGGCCGAGATCGGTCGCGTGCTGAGCGTCGGTGACGGGATTGCCCGTGTATACGGTCTGGACAATGTGCAAGCCGGTGAGATGGTCGAATTCCCCGGCGGCATCATGGGCATGGCGCTGAACCTGGAAAGCGACAACGTCGGTGTCGTTATCTTCGGTTCCGACCGTGACATCAAAGAAGGTGACACCGTCAAGCGCACCAACTCGATCGTGGACGTTCCGATCGGTGACGAGCTGCTGGGCCGCGTTGTGGACGGTTTGGGCAACCCGCTGGACGGCAAAGGCCCGATCAACGCAACCAAGCGTGGCGTTGCAGACGTAAAAGCGCCCGGCATCATCCCGCGTAAATCGGTTCACGAGCCGATGGCAACCGGCCTGAAATCGGTTGACGCGATGATCCCGATCGGCCGTGGCCAGCGTGAGCTGATCATTGGTGACCGTCAGACCGGCAAAACCGCCGTTGCTCTGGACGCAATCCTGAACCAGAAAACCTACAACGACGCAGCAGGCGACGACGAGTCGAAGAAACTGTACTGCGTTTACGTAGCGATCGGTCAAAAGCGTTCGACCGTTGCGCAGCTGGTGAAGAAACTGGAAGAATCCGGTGCGATTGAATATTCGATCGTTGTTGCTGCGACCGCTTCGGACCCGGCTCCGATGCAGTTCCTGGCACCCTACGCCGCAACTGCGATGGCTGAATACTTCCGCGACAACGGCCGCCACGCGCTGATCATCTATGATGACCTGTCGAAACAGGCTGTGTCCTATCGTCAAATGTCGCTGCTGCTGCGCCGTCCGCCCGGACGTGAAGCCTATCCTGGCGACGTTTTCTACCTCCACTCCCGTCTGCTGGAACGTTCGGCGAAGCTGAACGAAGACTTCGGCGCGGGTTCGCTGACCGCTCTGCCGGTTATCGAAACTCAGGGTGGTGACGTTTCGGCGTTTATTCCGACCAACGTGATCTCGATCACCGATGGCCAGATCTTCCTGGAAACCGAACTTTTCTACCAGGGCATCCGTCCTGCCGTGAACACCGGTCTGTCGGTTTCGCGTGTGGGCTCGTCAGCTCAGACCAACTCGATGAAGTCGGTTGCCGGTCCGGTTAAGCTGGAGCTGGCTCAGTACCGCGAAATGGCGGCCTTTGCGCAGTTCGGTTCCGACCTCGACGCCGCAACCCAGCAGCTGCTGAACCGTGGTGCGCGTCTGACCGAGCTGATGAAACAGCCGCAGTACTCGCCGCTGACCAACGCTGAAATCGTCTGCGTCATCTTCGCCGGTACCAATGGTTACCTCGACAAGATCGACGTGTCCGATGTTGGCCGTTACGAAGCTGGCCTGCTGGCGCACCTGCGTGGCAAGCACGCGGATCTGCTTCAGTGGATCACGGACGAAGATCCCAAGATCAAGGGTGACGCTTCCGACAAGATCAAGGCTGCGCTGGACGAATACGCCGCAACCTTCGCTTAAGGGAGAGGCGGGCATATGCCAAATCTTAAGGACCTTAAAAACAGGATCGAGTCGGTCAAATCGACCCGCAAGATCACCAAGGCCATGCAGATGGTCGCGGCTGCAAAACTGCGCCGCGCCCAGGAATCTGCCGAAGCCTCGCGTCCATATGCCGAACGGTTTAACGCCGTGATGGCAGGGCTGGCGGCTTCGGTCGGGGGCAGCGACAGCGCCCCCAAGCTGCTCCGTGGTACGGGCAGCGATGATGTCCATCTGCTGGTTGTCATGACAGCTGAACGCGGCCTTTGTGGCGGCTTCAACTCGAACATCGCCAAGCTGGCCCGCCAAAAGGCGGAAGAGCTGCGCCTGAAAGGCAAGACGGTCAAGGTTCTGACTGTCGGCAAGAAGGGCCGCGACGCGCTGAAGCGTGATTTTGGCGATCTGTTCGTTGGACATATCGACCTAAGCGAGGTCAAGCGTCTTGGCTATGCCAACGCGCAGGACATCGCGAAAGACATCCTGTCTCGTTTCGATGGGGGAGAGTTCGACGTTGCTACGATCTTCTACTCGAAGTTCGTCAACGTCGTGACCCAGATCCCGACGGCACAGCAAATCATCCCTGCCTCGTTCGAGGACGAAGCGGCGGGTGACGACAGCGGTGCCATCTTCGACTACGAGCCCAGCGAAGAAGCCATTCTGGCCGATCTGCTGCCCAAGGGGGTTGCGACCGCGATCTTCTCGGCTCTGCTCGAAAACGGGGCGTCTGAACAGGGTGCACGGATGTCCGCAATGGACAACGCGACACGCAACGCGGGTGAGATGATCGACAAGCTGACGATCCAGTTCAACCGCTCGCGTCAGGCCGTGATCACCAACGAGCTGATTGAAATTATTTCCGGCGCCGAAGCGCTGTAAGAAAACCGGAGACGAAACATGGCGAATGCAAAAGGCAAAGTCACACAGATCATCGGGGCCGTCGTCGACGTGCACTTCGAAGATCAGCTGCCTGAAATTCTGAACGCGCTGGAAACCACCAACAACGGCAAGCGCCTAGTGTTGGAAGTTGCTCAGCACCTGGGTGAAAACACTGTCCGCACCATCGCGATGGACGCGACCGAAGGTCTGGTCCGCGGTGAGGCCGTGACCGACACCGGCGCACCGATCTCGGTTCCGGTCGGCAACGCCACCCTGGGCCGCATCCTGAACGTGGTTGGCGAACCGATCGACGAAAAGGGCCCGGTCGAAGCCACCGAAACCCGCGCCATCCACCAGCCCGCGCCCGAGTTCGACGAACAGTCGACCGAGTCGGAAATCCTGGTGACCGGCATCAAGGTCGTTGACCTGCTGGCCCCTTACGCCAAAGGCGGCAAGATCGGCCTGTTCGGCGGTGCCGGCGTTGGTAAAACCGTTCTGATCATGGAACTGATCAACAACATCGCAAAAGTGCACTCGGGCTTCTCGGTGTTCGCGGGTGTTGGTGAACGGACCCGTGAAGGCAACGACCTGTACCACGAGATGATCGAATCGAACGTCATCAAACCCGACAACCTGTCGGAAAGCCAAGTGGCCCTGGTTTATGGTCAGATGAACGAGCCTCCGGGTGCGCGTGCACGTGTCGCTCTGACCGGTCTGACCCTGGCGGAACAGTTCCGCGACCAGTCCGGTACCGACGTTCTGTTCTTCGTCGACAACATCTTCCGCTTCACGCAGGCGGGTTCCGAGGTGTCGGCTCTGCTGGGTCGTATTCCTTCGGCGGTGGGCTACCAGCCGACGCTGGCCACCGACATGGGCGCCTTGCAGGAACGCATCACCTCGACCAAGTCGGGATCGATCACCTCGGTTCAGGCGATCTACGTGCCTGCGGACGACCTTACCGACCCCGCGCCGGCAACCTCGTTCGCTCACTTGGACGCGACCACCGTTCTTAACCGTGCGATCTCGGAAAAGGGTATCTACCCTGCGGTTGACCCGCTCGACTCGACCTCGCGTCTGCTCGACCCGGCCATCGTTGGTGAAGAGCACTACAAGGTTGCGACCGACGTTCAGCAGATCCTCCAGCGCTACAAGTCGCTGCAGGACATCATCGCCATCCTCGGCATGGACGAACTGTCGGAAGAGGACAAACTGACCGTGGCACGTGCCCGTAAGATCGAGCGCTTCCTGTCGCAGCCGTTCGACGTGGCCGAAGTCTTTACCGGTTCGCCGGGCGTTCAGGTTCCTCTGGATGTGACCATCGCGTCGTTCAAGGCCGTTGTGGCCGGCGAATACGATCACCTGCCCGAAGCGGCCTTCCTGATGGTTGGCGGCATCGACGAAGTGATCGCCAAAGCGGAGAAGATGGCCGCAGAAGCCGCCTAAGGAGTATCCCTGATGGCAAACACGATGCAATTCGACCTCGTCAGCCCCGAGCGGAGCCTTGCTTCGCTTCAGGCGAGCGCGGTCCAGATTCCCGGCGCGGACGGGGACATGACGGCAATGCCCGATCATGCCCCCACCATCACCACGCTGCGCCCCGGTCTGCTCAAGGTCGAGGCACCCGAAGGGTCCAGCGAATACCTGGTCACCGGCGGGTTTGCCCAGATCAACGGCGACAGCCTGTCGGTTCTGGCCGAAAAGGCCATCCCGGTGGCGGAAGTAACCCGCGCGCATCTGGATGAGCTGATCGCCGAGGCGCGCGCCTCGCACGAGGTGGCGAAGGAAAACGGCGAACAGACCATTGTCGACGATGCAGCCAAGCTGCTGGCCGACATGGAAGCGCTTGGAACGCATATGAGCCTGTAACGGGCCCACTGGTGAAAAATTTGAGCGGCCTCGCAATTGCGGGGCCGTTTTTTTGTCGTGCTTTTGCCGAAATGCCGGGGTAAGTTGCGGGAATTCAAGAATAATGATGATAAGATGAAAAAGTTTCTAACCCATCCCATTGGAATTGAGCAGGGTGAAGATGTCCTGTTCTCGGAGTTTGCTGAAGGCGGCGATATGTGGACCGGGCAGGGGCCGCGTGAACGCCGCACACACATTCGATTCAAAGAAGCATTTCGGACCCCGCCCGTGGTGCAGATCGGGATCTCGCTGTGGGATGTCGACACGTCCTCGGCGCTGCGCGCAGAGGTTCAGGCCGAACATATCACCGCCGAGGGTTTTGACGCAGTATTCCGGACCTGGTCCGACACTCGGATTGCCCGCATCCGGGCAAGCTGGACCGCGATAGGAGAGGTGGCACACCCGGACGATTGGAATATTTCCTGATCCGGGTTCGCCATGTTTTCAGGCGTTTGAACGATTGATTGGGCTCAGTCGTCCTGCGCTTCGATCATGTCCACGCGCGTGGCGTGGCGGCCGCCTTCGAATTCGGCACCCAGAAACGCGTCAACGATGTCCAGCGCCAGACCTTCGCCGACAACCCGCGCACCAATCGACAGCATGTTGGCGTTGTTGTGCTGGCGGATCATGCGGGCCGAGAATGCGTCTGAACAAACGCCACAGCGAATGCCGGGCACTTTGTTCGCAGCCATCATGATACCCTGCCCAGTGCCGCAGAGGACGATACCCAAGCTGCAATCGCCCGAGGCAACGGCCTGCGCCGCGGCCTTTCCATGCTTGGGGTAATGGGTGCTTTCGGGGGTTGTCGGGCCGATATCAACCACGTCCCAACCTTGCTGCGCGATGTGGTTGGCCACGGACTGGCGCAGCTCGATCGCCGCGTGATCGCTGGAAAGAACAATACGTTTGTTGGCAGTCATGGAGGTGATTCCACTTGTGTCGCCGATCGCGCCCCATGGTCAGATATCCGCGCAATCGGTATTTCAGATATCAGGGGGCGACATGTTCGGCCGCCCCTGTAGCTCAATCCATCTGATACATGGATTCGTAGATCGGGGTCAGTGTCTTGTCTTCGAACAGCGAAGACACACTGGTTCCGTTCCAGATGTTCAGGATCGCCTGGGTGAAGATCGGCGCAGTCGGAACGATGCGGATATTCTTTGCCTTCAAAATCTCTTTGGTCGGCTGGATCGTGTCGGTCAGCACCAGCGACTTCATGACCGAGTTCGTCACTCGCTCGACCGCAGGGCCGCTCATGACGCCATGCGTGATGTACGAATGAACTTCCTTGGCGCCATTGTCCAACAGGACCTGCGCGGCCTTGCAAAGCGTTCCGGCGGTGTCACACATGTCGTCGACGATCAGGCAGATCTTGTCCTTCACATCCCCGATAACGGTCATTTCCGCGACTTCGCCTGCTTTCTCGCGCCGCTTGTCAACAATCGACAAGGGGGCGTTGATGCGCTTGGCCAGTTCACGGGCGCGCGCCACGCCGCCCACGTCGGGTGAAACCACCATGATCTCATCCAGATTGTCCTTGAACTGGTTTTTGACATCCAGCGCAAAGATCGGCGAAGCGTACAGATTGTCGACGGGCATATCGAAAAAGCCCTGAATCTGCGCGGCATGAAGATCCATCGTCAGAATCCGCTCGATCCCTGCACCGGTCAGCATATTGGCCACCAGCTTGGCACTGATGGGCGTGCGGGCCTTGGTGCGGCGATCCTGGCGGGCATAGCCGAAATACGGGATCACGGCCGTGATCCGTTGCGCCGACGAGCGGCGCAGTGCGTCGGCAATGATCAGCAGCTCCATCAGGTTGTCGTTGGCCGGGTTCGAGGTCGGCTGGATGATGAACATATCCTCGCCGCGAACGTTTTCGAAAACCTCGACGAAGATCTCGCCGTCATTGAACCGCTCGACGCGCGCATCGACCAATCCCTGGTCGACACCGCGATACAGGCTCATGCGGCGGGCGATGGTTTCGGCAAGTGGAAGGTTGGCGTTCCCAGCGATAAGCTTGGGTTCGTGAAGTGTCGGCATCGGCTGAGGTCCCCGGGCAGCAATGGCAATGTGACAGATTCGTGATGTTGACACCGCTTAGCATGGCCTTACCGTCCCGCAAAGGTAACGCAGCGGAGAAAGTGAACATGACCCGGATTGACTACTTTTTTGCGACAATTTCGCCCTACAGCTATCTTGCGGGGAACCGGCTGGAAGAGATTGCGGCGAAACACGACGCAACGATCAACTACAAGCCGCTGGACATCATGGCCCTGTTCGCACGCACCGGGGGTACGCCGCCAAAAGACCGTCATATCTCGCGCATCGAATACCGCGCTCAGGAATTGCTGCGCCAATCGAAGAAACTGGGGATGGAGTTCAACCTGCAACCGGCGCACTGGCCGACCAACATGGCGCCGTCTTCCTATGCGATCATCGCCGCGATCAAGGATGGTTCGGGCGACGTGGGCAAGTTGTGCCAGTTGATCCTGCGCGCCTGCTGGGCCGAAGAAAAGGACGTCGCTCAGGATGATGTGATCCGGGACTGCCTGGCAAATGCCGGGTTTGACCCGGAACTGGCCAACAGCGGTCTGCTGGTCGGGGCCGAAACCTATGCCGCCAATCTGGAAGAAGCCGTGGATCGCGGCGTGTTCGGCGCGCCGTTCTACATCACGCCGGATGGTCAAAGGTTCTGGGGGCAGGATCGCCTGGACGATCTGGATCGGCATCTGTCCGAGATGAATGGATGACAGCCCCGACGGAGATGCAATCCGGTTTCGTGAGACGATTGGGCGATGGTGGGCGCAAATTGCTTGCCCTTCATTGCACCATTGCGCATTCCGGCGCGTGGTCCGGCCTGGCCAAGGCATTGGATGGCAGCGTGTGTCTTGTTGCGCCGGATATGCTGTCTCATGGGCGCAGTCCGGACTGGGACGGTCAAAGCGATTTCTTTGACGCTGTGATAGGGCTGGCGGCGGTCGAATTGACCGAGCCCACGGATCTTGTCGGCCATTCCTTTGGGGCGATCGTTGCGCTCAGACTGGCCATCGAGCACCCGGACCGTATACGAAGTTTGACCCTTATCGAGCCTGTGTTCTTTGCCGTGGCAAAACAGGACGCGCCCGATTTGTTCGATCAGCACCTGCGAGAGTCCCAGCCGATTGAAGCAGCGTTCCAAGCAGGCGACGAAGCGCTGGCCGCGCGGTTGTTCAACCGGATGTGGAGCACTGACATCAGCCCCAAATGGCCTGACCTGCCAGAGCGGACGCGCGCCGGCATGGTGCGTGGAATTCATGTTGTTCCTGCGTCTTATCCCGTTCTGTACGATGACCGCGCCGGGTTGCTTGACCCCGACGGATGCAAACGCGTATCGATGCCAACCCTGTTGCTGAGCGGATCAAAGACCCACCCGACGATCTCCGCAATCTGTGAAGGGTTACAGCGCCGTCTGCCGAACGCACGCCATGAGGTCGTACAAGGTGCGGGGCACATGCTGCCCATTTCGCACCCCCTTGAAACCAGCGTGCTGCTTCGAAAGCTCTGGAAAGCTGGCCAAGAGACGGGTGTTACAACAGGCTGAGAAACTGATCGATCTCGGCTGTTCCGATCGACCAGTCGCAGACCAGTCTGCATGCAAGGCTTTCATCGTCATCATCACCTTCCAGCTCTGCCCCCCAGAGGTGGTAGATCGCCCCGGCCTCATGCAGCTGTTTGTGCTTCGCGCGCGAGAAAGAGGCAAAGATCATGTTGGCCTGTGGTTCGTGCAGGAACTCGGCACCTTTTGCGCGCAAGCCATCGGCCAGCCGGGCACAGTTTGCATTGGCCTGACGCGCCAATTGCAGCCACAGATCATCCTCAAGATAGGCCGCCATCTGAGCGGACAGGTAGCGATGCTTGGAAAACAGATGCGCCCCGCGTTTGCGCCGCAGCTCGAATTCCCAGGCCTTGCTCTCGTCAAAGAACACCACGGCCTCGACGCCCATCAGGCCGTTTTTGGTGCCGCCGAAGCTGACTGCATCCACCCCGGCTTTCCATGTCATGTCAGCCGGAGAACAATTCAGGGCCACCAGGGCATTGCTGAACCGGGCCCCATCCAGATGGACCGGCAAGCCATATTCCTTTGCGACCCCGCACAGCGCCTGCAACTCCTCGAGCGAATAGACCGATCCGCGCTCGGTAACCTGGGTGATCGACACCGGCCCGCGCTGCGGCCCGTGAACCCCACGGGTTTCTTCGCCCAGGATGGACCCGCGCAGCGCGTCCGGCGTCATCTTATCGCCGCCGGGAACAAGGGTCAGCTTGGCCCCGGTGTAAAACTCGGGCGCGTTGCACTCGTCTTCGTGAATATGGGCAACCGGAGAGCAGAAGATCGTTTCCCAGGGGTTGGACAATGTGGCAAGGGCCAGCGAATTTGCCGCTGTCCCCGTCGCCACCAGATAGACGGCCGCCCCCGGAGCTTCAAAGATGCTGCGAATGCGGTCACGCACCTCGTTCATCATCGTGTCGGCGCCATAGGCCATCTGATAACCCTGATTGGCCTCGGCCAGTTTGGCCATGACCTGCGGGTGAACCGGCCCGGAATTGTCAGATGCGAAATACATCAGCTAGGCTCCTCGATAATGTAGTCTTCCCACTCTTCCATGGGGGTTTCGAACTCGGACACCGTGCGCCCTCGGACCGACACGCCTGCGGCGTGCACGGTTTCCGGCGTACCAGACAACAATGGATGCCAGTCGTAAAGCGGTTTGCCTTCCCACAGCAGCCGATAGGCGCAGGTTTGCGGCAACCAATAGGCGTGTTCGTCAATATTGTCGGGTGTCATGACGATACATTCCGGGACGAATTGATGCCGGATGTCGTATTGCGTGCAGCGGCAGCTTTCATCGTCCAGCAGGCGGCAGGCGACGCAGGTCAGGGCAACTTCGCCCGAGTCTTCATCTTCCAACTTGTTGAGGCAGCACTTGCCGCAGCCGTCACACAGGGCCTCCCACTCGCGCTGGTTCATCTTGCGCAGGGGTTTGCGTTCCCAGAACCGGGCGGGCAGGCCGGTGCGTTCAATCGGATCAGCGCTCATAGGGCGGCCAGAATGCCCCGGGCCTGTTCACAATCGGCATTCATCTGCGCGATCAGACCATCCAGCCCGTCAAATGTCATTTCAGGGCGCAGGAATTCGATCAGCCCCACCGACAAGGTCGCCCCGTACAGGTCGCCGGAAAAGTCGAACAGGAAAGTTTCGATATTTGGCACTTCGCCATGGAACATCGGGCGCACCCCAACCGAGGCCGCGCCGTGATAGCTGCCCTGATGCGGGCCATCCAGCACGTCGACCAATACCGCGTAGACACCGAATTTCGGCGGGTGGAGCCCTTCGATGGACATGTTCGCGGTTGGGAAACCCAGTTCCCGTCCGCGCTGCTCGCCCCCGATCACCTCGCCTTCGATCCTGTGCCAATGGCCCAGCATCGCAGCGGCATCCCTTGGGCGACCCTCGCTCAATGCGGTGCGGATGGCGGTTGACGAGACCACGTTTTCCGACCGCTGCATCAAAGGGGCAATCGTCACGCCAAATCCCATCTCTTGCCCGAAGCGAACCAGATCGTCAGCCGTCCCACTGCGGCCCTTGCCAAAACAGAAATCGGCCCCGACCACGACATGGGACAGGCCCAGCCCGTCACAAATCACGTTGCGCGCGAATTCATCAGGGGAAAGCCCGGCCAGCGCCGCGTTGAACGGCAGCTCGTACAGTTTCTTCACACCCAGCTTCTCAAGCCGATGCGCCCGCGCATTGCCGCGCATCAGGCGGAACGGAGGAGAGTCCGGCGCAAAGTACTCACGTGGATGCGGCTCGAAGGTCATGACACCCAGTGGCGCATCCGGGGCCGCGTCGCGGGCCAGTTCGATGACCGACTGATGCCCCAAATGGACGCCATCAAAATTCCCGATCGCAACGCTGGCGCCGCGGTCTTCTGGCTCGACAAACTGGAAATCCCGGATGATGTGCATAGGCGATTGCGTAGCGTTGCGTTGCGATTTGTTCAAGCGGCAGTTTGAATTCAAGGCACGCGTCCTGGCGAAACACACCAAAACCATTCGTCAGACCTGATTGCACACCGGGGCATCCCCGGAATGCCATGCAACATTCGACCAACTGCTTGATCCAAAAAAAATACTGGGTGTAGACTGGGTTTCCGGCCCTCGGACCACGCTGGGGGGCGGGCGATGGCCCGGCCAGGTTCAAATGAACCCAGCACAGGAGGCAGACCATGTATCGATTGCGACTGTTCGCGATTCGCAACGCCCGTGCGTTCGAGTGGATTTACAAACGTGTCGAGCGGGGCATGGTCGCGATGGATCCGGTTTTTGCAAAGATCGGCTACAACCGCGTTGAACGCCCCATCGCGCTGGTCGAAAAAGGCGTCAAAAGCCTTTTGTTTGATTGCAAGATGTGCGGGCAATGCGTTTTGTCTTCGACGGGTATGTCTTGCCCAATGAACTGCCCCAAGCAACTGCGCAACGGCCCATGCGGCGGCGTGCGTCCCGGTGAGTTCTGCGAGGTGAAGCCCGATATGAAATGCGTCTGGGCTTTGGCCTGGGACGGGGCCAGCCGCATGCAACACGGGGGCGACAAGATAAAAGAGGTTCTTCCGCCTTTGGAACACACGTTGAAGGGATCATCATCCTGGCTGCGGGTCAGCCGCGAGATCGCCGCACAGGAACGCGAGGCCCGGGACGCTGCCCGCGAAACGCTTGCGCAGGCGTTCCCGGAGGCGCGCGAAAACGAACCCTCTGCGGCACCTCTGGCTGCTGAACCCCCCAACGCGGTGAACCGGGAGCTGAAGAAATGAATGATGCCCATCGCAGCGAGGTCGAGCCGATCGGCTACGTGCCTGTTCCCGAAGGCTATGTCTCGCACAGTCGATTGGAAAGAGTTCTGCGTTCGGGTCGTTTTGCGGTGACCGCTGAACTGAACCCACCGGACAGTGCTGACCCCGAGGATGTGTTTCAGGCGGCGCAGCCGCTGGGTGAAGTGGCGGATGCGATCAATGCAACCGATGCGTCCGGTGCCAACTGCCACATGTCTTCGATAGGGATCTGTGCGTTGTTGACCCGCGCGGGGTATTCTCCGGTCTATCAGATTTCCTGCCGAGACCGGAACCGGATCGCCATTCAGGGGGATGTTCTGGGGGCTGCGGCGCTGGGCGTCAGCAACGTGCTGTGCCTGACGGGCGACGGTGTCGGAGTTGGGGATCAACCGGGGGCAAAACCGGTGTTCGACTTCGATTCCCTGACCTTGCTGCGGACGATCCGAACGATGCGCGATCAGGGAAAGTTTCTTTCCGGCCGCAAGATCACGCGCCCCCCTCAACTGTTTTTGGGTGCGGCGGAAAACCCCTGTATTCCACCTTATGATTGGCGCCCGGAACGTCTTGCAAAGAAGGTCGAGGCGGGGGCCGAGTTTATTCAGACCAACTATATCTACGACATTCCGCTCTTTGAAAGGTTCATGGATCGGGTTCGGGATGCCGGTCTGGACGAAAAAGTATTCATCATTGCCGGTGTGGGCCCCATCGCTTCGGCGCGCGCGGCACGCTGGATGCGCAGCAATGTGCCCGGAATTCACATCCCGGATCATGTCATCGAGCGGATGGAAAAGGCCGAAAAGCCCGCGGAAGAGGGCAAGAAGATCTGTATCGAACTGATCCAGCAGATCCGGGACATCGCCGGTGTTTCCGGGGTTCACGTGATGGCCTACAGGCGTGAACACGTTGTGTCGGAAATCATTCTGGAATCAGGTGCGCTGAAAGGGCGAAAACGAACCCGTTCTTCCTGACGACTTTGTGTGCAGTTGAATGCCCAAACAAAAAAGGCGCCGGTCCGGCGCCTTTTGCAAGACTGTGTTTGCCAGTCAGTCGAACTTGCGCGACGGGGCAAGCACCATGGCTTCGCCGATCAGGACCTTCTTGCCCTCGACCGAACAATGGCAGTCCAGCTTGACGCGGCGCTTGGCAAAATCGATGTCAATCACCTTCACCTCGGCATAAACCATGTCACCCGGACGCACAGGCGCCAGGAACTTCAGTGACTGACCCATGTAAACGGTGCCATGACCCGGCAGTTGTTCACCAATCACGGCCGAGATCAGACCCGCCGTCAGCATTCCGTGGGCAATACGGCCTTCGAAGATCGTATCGCGGGCATAGTCGTCGTCCAGATGCACCGGATTCCGGTCGGTCGAGACCTGCGCGAACATTTCGATATCTTCATCCGTCACCACTTTGCGCAGGTGGCGGGACATGCCCATTTCGATGTCTTCGATACAGATCGTTCCGCGCGGAAGATTGTCCAACATGTTGCCCTCACTCGAAGTCGGCCGTGAAAGAAAAAACCATCATTTGGCCAAGGTTGGCAACTTTATTACTTCGCAGTTGCAGAAAATCAAGTCTTTTCTTGCTACCTCAAGCGCCCGATCGTGTAGGTTGGATTGATCTTTTCCCTTTCAATATAGGCGGTTAGGGATTCGTGGTGCGGATGATGCGACGTTTTTGTTTCTGCCGCGGCCAATCCGCCCGAGATGAACAGAGAATCAATGCCCTCTCCCATGCCGCCCAGAATGTCCGTGTGGGGGCCATCGCCGATCACCAGAATGTCACTGTCGGGGATATCGTGCCCCAGTTCCTGCAACCTGCGACGGGCCAGATCATAGATCGGGGGATGCGGTTTGCCGAAAAACAGGCTCTCGCCGCCCATTTCGGTGTACAGCCTGGCCAAAGCACCGGCACACCATTCGCGCACCTCGCCGCGGTCCACGACAATGTCAGGGTTAGCACAAAGCAGTTTCATCCCCATCTGCTTGGCGTAAAGGAAATCCGGCCGGTTCACATCCGGGTCGGCCATCGGGTCGAACGGGCCGCAGCAGACAATACCCTCGGCTTCCTTCAGCGGCACACGCTCGATATGGATGGGGTGATCCAGCAATTTCAGCGGTTCGAAAAAGCCCGCATCGCGCTGCCACTCGCCCATGAAATAAACCTTATGCCCGACAGCACCGCGGAACATCGCAGATCGCGCGGAATCCCCGCTGGTGGCGATGGTGTCATACGCGTCGGCGGGGACGTTGAATTGCACGAGTTGCTCTGCCACCCCGGCGCGGGGTTTGGGAGAGTTCGTGACCAAGACCACCAGTCCACCCTTGGCGCGATAGGCCTTCAGCGCTTGGACGGCCTCGGGGTAGGCCGTGATGCCGTTGTGAACACAGCCCCAAAGGTCGACGAACAATGCTTTGTAACGGTCCGAGATATCGGAAAGCGAGGAAACGATCTGGGTCATGGGGGCCTCTGGGTCTGATGTCGCGCTGGCGACAGCTATGGCAAAGCTTGGGCCCGAACACCATCCCGCATTCCCGTTTGCGCGAAGGAATGGGTGAAACTGCTACTCGTCTTCGGTAATTTCAGTGACGTCCGGGGCCTGCTGAACGTTTTCCGTTCCCAGGATGATCTGGGCCCCGATACGCGGCTGATACCGGATAATGGCCAGGTATCCGGGTCCAAGCTCCTCCTCCAGCACCCCGACCAGAGGGGTCTCACGCAGCTTGGGTGGCAGCAAACCGGCAATGGAAGAAACTTTGAACTGCGCCTCGGCCGGCAGATCGACGACCAGCCAAACCTCGGCCCGCTTGCGCTGAGCGTTGACGTCGATGCGGATGATTTCCACGGAAACCGGATCGGCCCATGCGCGAATGGCATCGGCCAGTTGCGCCTCGGTGCGCGTCTCCAGATAACGGTTGTAGGTGGACTTCCCAAGTTGCAGGACGACGACGATCAGAAACGCGATCGCGACGAAGACGCTGGCGGTAAAGTTCAGCTTGCGCTTTCCCTTGCTGAAAACCACGGACCGGGCGGCATAGACAAGATATACCGCGCAGGCTGACAGAATGATCGCGCCAAGGTTCGTTGCGAAAAGCAGCCCTGCCTCATAGGCTTCGGCGGGTTCGTCAAAATACAAAAGAATGCCCGAAGCCGACAGCGGGGGAACAAGCGAAACGCCGATGGCCGCGCCGGGTAGAAGGCTCAATTCGGATTTGTTGATCTGAACATAGGCCCCGGCCACACCGGCAGCGAGCGCGACGATCAGGTCTTCGGTGCCGGGATCGGTGCGCGCCAGGACCTGGTCGGGGATCAAAATGCCACGGGGAACATCGGCGACATAGACCAGAAACCATGCCATCATCACGCAGACAATGGCAGCCAGGCACACCGTAAACGCCAGCGTCACCGCGCGTTTCAGCCATCCCATGACCATCGCGGCGGCCACCCCGAGGATCGGGGTCATCAGCGGCGCCACAAGCATGGCCGCGATCACG
Organism: Ruegeria sp. HKCCA4008; assembly: GCF_013033125.1. NCBI lineage: Bacteria > Pseudomonadati > Pseudomonadota > Alphaproteobacteria > Rhodobacterales > Roseobacteraceae > Ruegeria > Ruegeria sp. HKCCA4008. Next base: position 161,085 of record NZ_WQDM01000003.1, on the reverse strand, counting down.
ACAGCGCCGGAGTTGCGCAGCAACCCCATGGTGGCAATCACGACCGACAGCGTCAGCAGCATTGCAAAGCGTCGCCAATACGCCGCCTTGTCGGCACCTTCAAAAAGAAGAATGCTGCGGGTGGTGCTCAGTTTTCGTACGACCATTGCATTTACCTGACCTGGGATGGGCTTTTGACCCCCGGTCAGACTAACAACCGACAACGCGTCCGCAAATGGCTGTCAGCAAAGAAAAAAGGCGCCCGAATTGGACGCCTTCAGATTTGGGTCGTTTGAGGATCAGACCTTCAGGTTCGGAATGATCTGCTTTTTGCGGCTCATGATACCGGGCAGAACAACGGCGTCGCCGTCCACGGTTGCGCCAAAGCTTTTCTCGGCCACGGTTTTGACCAGATCATTGGGGACCAGCAGCGTGGCCTCTTCGTTCAGGATATCAACCACGAACAGCAGCACCTGATCGACGCCGTCTTCCTTGGCAACATCCACCATCGAGTCCGCCAGGCTGGCCTTGCGGTCCAGAACGACGCCGGGGGCGGTGGTTTCCAGAACCGAGACCCGGAATTTGGTGCCGTCGACCTCGTATTCTTTGCTGTCCATGCGGATCAACTCGGCGTCCGAGAAGGACGAGACATCCGATTTCGCCGCGAACATGTCTGCCGCATATGCCGAAATGTCCAGCTCGAGCTCGGCCGCCAGACGTTCTGCAACCTCGCGGTCATGCGCCGTGGTGGTGGGAGAGCGGAACTCCAGAGTATCCGACAGAATGCAGGTAAGCGCAGCGCCCTTGATGGCGTCGGGCATCTTGGCCGCATCTTCGCCCATCAGATCAACCATGATGGTGGCGGTGCACGCCAGTGGGCGAACGGTGATGTCGATCGGGCCTTTGGTTTCCAGGCCACCGACCAGCTTGTGATGGTCGATGATGGCGCGGATGTCCGCGTCGTTGATGTTGGCCGGCAGTTCGGCGGGGTTGTTGGTGTCGACGATGACCACCGGAGTTTCCGCAGGCAGGTCCTCAAGGATCCGCGGCTTGGGCAGGTCCCAGTTTTCCAGCATGAATGTTGCTTCGGTGTTGGGTTCACCCAGCAGCACGGGTTCGGTCTGCTCACCCTTGACCTCGTTCAGGTACCACGACCACAGGATCGGCGAACCTGTGGAATCTGTGTCGGGGGATTTGTGGCCAAATACTAGCGTCGTCATGTCAGTGTCCTGCGGAATGGAAATTTGCGCGCCTTATAGGGCGGCTAAAAGCCGTTGTCACGCCGCTGAGCACTGTCTGCGACGCTTGGTCTGAAAACCGCTGGGTCCGTTCAGAATTCGGCGCGTGTCAGAACGTATCCGGCTTCTTCCAGTTGGTTCAGCAGGCCGTAATCATCGCTCAGGTGTCCCGCGCCGACCGCAATTACAACTGTCTGATCCCTGATGTCCAGAATCTGCGCCATCCAGTTGGCATTTCGCTGCACCAGCAACTGCTGCTCGAAATTTTGCCATTCCGCATCAAAGGCTTCGGGGCTCAAGCCCGACTGCTCAAGCCCCTGTAGGCGGGCAAGCTGTATGATCTCGGCGTGCTTTTCTTCCAGATACGCGTTGGCCATGGTGGCCAATTGGTCTGCATTGCCCTGCATCGCCCCGGACAGGCGCACAAGCGACTCGACCTGTTTCTCGAGCGGATAACTGTCGAACATGGCCATCAGGTCTTCGATTCGTTCCAGCGAGTGCTGCGGAATACCTTTTTCAACGGCCAGATCGTTCAGGCGGGCGTCCATTCCATAAGTTGAATTCGGGTCCTCGATCATGCAGGGCGGAATGCTCAGCATCATGGTCAGGAACCACGGACGCATTTTCGCAGCCATCCAGCCGGGGACGCCGCGCTGGGCCAGGGCTGCTGACAGCGCATCCCAGTCGTCTTCCGCCATCAGATCGATCAACGTAGGGCCCGAGGTAATCATCACCGCACTCAGGTCGTTGGCCATGGTCTTTTCGAAAGCGTCCATGTCGTCTTGAGTGACTTCGAAATAAAAGGCGTCCGCTTTGCTGAGTTCGGGCGACAGGCGGTCAATCACGTCTTCCATGCGCGGGTCGTAACTATGCAACGTGCCGATGATGTGCAAAACCGTGTCGCCCTTGCGTGCAATCCAGTGATTGCCTTCGGGATAAGCGATCTGGGCCACTGCACTTTGCAATTTGGTCCGGGTTTCCTCGGGCAGTTGCGGGCGCAGGTCCACCCCCTCGCACGCGGCCTGAGCCGAGATCGGAAACAGAAGGAACGCAAGAAAAGTGAGCAAACGCATGGGGCCAGCCTGAATGGTGTCAAGAAGTTGAACCCAGACTTAGCCACGCCACCTGCCGATGTTCAAGCCGCCCGTCTGGTATTCTCCGGCAATCTGCGTAGCATGGCCGCATGAACCGCGAGCAGGATCTCTATCCCCCGGTCAAGGCGCTGCTGGAGCGTCAGGGATACACCGTCAAAGGTGAAGTCGGCGTAGCCGACATCGTTGCGGTGCGCGATGGGGATGCGCCGGTGATTGTCGAACTGAAACTGCGGTTCACGCTGGCCCTGTTTCATCAGGCGATCACTCGGCTGAAACTCACTGATCTGGTTTATGTTGCCGTCTGCAAACCCACGGGCCGAACGGCCCGGCGGGCGCTCAAGGATAATCTGGCACTGTGTCGTAGGCTTGGCCTGGGCCTTATCACCGTGCGGGCTGATGGCACGGTCGAGGTTCAGTGCGATCCCGGCCCCTACGCGCCCCGTAAGAACAAAGCCGGGGCCGTACGGTTGCTGCGCGAATTCGACCGGCTGCAAGGCGACCCGAACGCCGGGGGCGCGACGCGCCATGGTATCGTGACGGCGTATCGGCAGGATGCGCTGAAATGTGCGGCCTATCTGGCCGAGAATGGCCCGTCCAAGGGGGCGGACGTCGCCAGATCGGTCGCGGTCCCGGTCGCCACCCGGCTTATGCGGGAAAACCACTACGGGTGGTTCGAGAAGGTTGAAAAAGGCATCTATGGGCTTACGTCAGAGGGCGCAGAAGGGTTGAAGCATTGGGCCTATAGCTGGGAACAGGCTGACTGATCCATTTTGCAAAAAAATCTCTCACAAATTGTTGACTCGGACTTTTAGACTCCCTAGCTATGCGTCGTTATCACTCACACACCCCGAGTGCTAACGCCTCGTCGGAAGGCGGGGGGAGGATAGATAAACTTTGAGCCCAAGGAGCTACAAAGATGGCATTGAAACCGCTTCATGACCGTGTGCTGGTTCGCCGCGTAGAGAGCGAAGAGAAAACCGCAGGCGGCCTGATCATCCCTGACAGCGCAAAAGAAAAGCCGAGCGAAGGCGAAGTCGTCGCAACCGGCGAAGGTGCGCGCAAGGACAGCGGCGAACTGATCGCAATGGCTGTCAAAGCTGGGGACAAGATCCTGTTCGGCAAATGGTCGGGCACCGAGGTCAACGTCAACGGCGAAGAGCTGCTGATGATGAAAGAAAGCGACATCATGGGGATCATCGAGTAAGCGCGCGCTTTCTCTGATCTTCATTTCAAACTTATTTCTCAAGGAGAAACGACATGGCTGCAAAGGACGTCAAATTCGACACCGATGCCCGCAATCGTATGCTGAAGGGTGTGAACATCCTGGCCGACGCGGTTAAAGTGACCCTGGGCCCCAAAGGCCGCAACGTGGTTCTGGACAAATCTTTCGGCGCACCGCGCATCACCAAGGACGGTGTTTCGGTTGCCAAGGAAATCGAACTGGAAGACAAGTTCGAAAACATGGGCGCGCAGATGGTGAAAGAAGTCGCCAGCCGCACCAATGACGAAGCCGGCGACGGCACCACCACCGCAACCGTTCTGGCACAGGCGATCGTAAAAGAAGGCCTGAAGCAGGTTGCAGCTGGCCTGAACCCGATGGACCTGAAGCGCGGCATCGACCTGGCAACCGCCAAGGTTGTTGAAGGCATCAAAGAAGCCTCGCGCGAAGTCAAAGACTCGGCAGAAGTTGCCCAGGTTGGCACCATCTCGGCCAACGGCGAAGCCGAAATCGGTCAACAGATCGCAGACGCGATGCAGAAGGTTGGCAACGAAGGTGTCATCACCGTCGAAGAAAACAAAGGTCTGGAAACCGAGACCGACGTTGTCGAAGGTATGCAGTTCGACCGCGGCTACCTGTCGCCTTACTTCGTCACCAACGCAGACAAGATGATTGCAGAACTCGACGACTGCATGATCCTGCTGCACGAGAAGAAACTCTCGTCGCTGCAGCCGATGGTTCCGCTGCTGGAACAAGTGATCCAGTCGCAGAAGCCGCTGCTGATCATCGCGGAAGACGTTGAAGGCGAAGCGCTGGCAACTCTGGTTGTCAACAAACTGCGCGGCGGCCTGAAAATTGCTGCTGTCAAAGCACCTGGCTTCGGCGATCGCCGTAAGGCGATGTTGCAGGACATCGCAATCCTGACCGGCGGTCAGGTCATCAGCGAAGATCTGGGCATGAAGCTCGAGTCCGTCACCATGGACATGCTGGGCACCGCCAAAAAAATCGAAATCACCAAAGACGAAACCACCATCGTCGACGGTGCTGGCGAGAAAGCCGAGATCGAAGCACGTGTTGCTCAGATCCGCACCCAGATCGAAGAAACCACCAGCGACTACGACCGCGAGAAGCTGCAAGAGCGCGTTGCCAAACTGGCAGGCGGTGTTGCCGTTATCCGCGTCGGCGGCATGACCGAAGTCGAAGTGAAAGAGCGTAAGGACCGTGTGGACGATGCTCTGAACGCAACACGCGCTGCCGTTCAGGAAGGCGTTGTTGTGGGCGGTGGTGTTGCTCTGGTCCAGGCCGGTAAAGCACTGGAAGCTCTGAAAGGTGCAAACGCCGATCAGGACGCAGGTATCAACATCGTTCGCAAGGCAATCGAAGCGCCGCTGCGCCAGATCGCCGAGAACGCGGGTGTCGACGGCGCGGTTGTGGCCGGCAAGGTCCGTGAATCGTCGGACGCAGCATTCGGCTTCAACGCGCAGACCGAAGAATATGGCGACATGTTCTCGTTCGGTGTGATTGACCCGGCCAAAGTGGTTCGGACTGCTCTGGAAGACGCTGCATCGGTTGCTGGCCTGCTGGTTACCACCGAAGCAATGGTTGCCGACAAGCCTGCCAAGGAAGGCGCGGCACCTGCCGGCGGCATGCCCGACATGGGCGGCATGGGCGGCATGATGTAAGCACGCCGAATTCGCCTCTGGCGAATTCTGGCGACCCGACAGGCGCTTGGCGGTATCGCCAAGCTGCCGAGGGGGGAGCCTTGGAGCTTGAGAAAGGGGTCGCCTTCGGGCGGCCCCGTTTTGTGTTGACAGTTCTGTTTTCAAGGCGTGTTTAGACGCTGCTTTGTCCGGCGCCGGATGTCTGTTCCCACAACCTTCGCGAAAGTGAGTGTGCAAATCCCGCCCGAACGGCTATGCGGATGGCATGAGATTGTTTTTGCTCACCGCCCTGACCATGTGTGCCTTTGCGGCGAACTCCATTCTGAACCGGCTGGCCATCGACAGCGGAGCCAGCGATCCAACCGGATTTGCCATCGTTCGGGTTTTGGCGGGGGCCGTGGTCCTGGCCGCTCTTGTGCTGGCACGCGGAGGGCGCCTTCCGCTGCGCAATCGAAGGCGGATCATTGGCGCGGGGTCGTTGACGCTCTACATGATCGGATTTTCAATCGCCTACCTGACGCTGGATGCAGGCTTGGGTGCATTGATTCTGTTCGGCGTGGTGCAAATTACGATGTTTTCTGTGGGCGCATTGACGGGCGCGACTCCGACCGCCCGGCAGGTGGCGGGGGCAGGGGTTGCGCTTGCAGGTCTTGCCTATGTGCTGTGGCCGACTGGCGCCGTTCAAGTCGACTTGGCTGGCGCGGCTCTGATGGCCGCCGCCGGTATTGGTTGGGCCCTTTACTCGATAGCGGGCCGATCAGAAACAAACCCGCTGGAGGGAACGGCCGCCAATTTCATCGTCGCTTTGCCGGTGACTGCCCTGGCGATGCTTGCCGGCGGCAGCGCCTGGCAGATGAGCGGGGCGGGGTATCTGCTGGCCGTCCTGTCCGGCGCGGTAACATCCGGGCTTGGTTATGCTTTGTGGTACCGTGTTTTGCCTCAACTGGCCCCGTCGGTGGCGGCTGTCGTTCAACTCAGCGTGCCGGTAATCGCAATTCTCGGCGGTGTCGTCTTTCTGGGCGAGATTGACGGAGTACGGCTGATCATCGGGGCCACGCTTGTTTTGGGCGGTATCGCGCTGGCCGTGCTGCGACGTCACCGGGGCTAGGGCTTTTATCAAAGGCTGATAGGCTTTATCTGGCGGTTATGAAACTTTTGATTGCCTTGCTCTTCTGCCTCGTTCCCGCCGCAGCCAGTGCGAAATGCGTGATCCTTCTGCACGGTCTCGCGCGCACCGAGGCCTCGTTCACCGTGATGGAGCAGCTGTTCAAGGCTCATGACTATACCGTTGTGCGCCACGGGTATCCATCGACCGAAATCGGTATTCCGGAACTGGCAAGGCAAACCATACCGGACGCGCTTGCGGCGTGTGGTGATGACAAAGCCAATGTCGTTGCGCATTCCATGGGCGGTATCCTGTTGCGCTATTGGCTCAAGGACCATCGGCCCGAAAACCTGGGTCGTGTCGTCATGCTCGGCCCGCCCAATCAGGGCAGCCAGTTGGTCGATGAGCTGAGCGCATGGGAAGTGTTCGGGTATCTGAACGGCCCGGCGGGCCTGCAATTGGGCACAGGCCCCGAAGGCATTCCGCGCCGCCTGCCGCCGGTGGATTTTGAACTGGGGGTGATCGCGGGTGAGAATTCGCTCAACCCGCTGTTTTCATCGCTGATCGACGGGCCGGATGACGGCAAGGTTTCGGTTGAAACCACCAAGGTCGAAGGGATGAAGGATCATCTTGTTCTGCCGGTGACCCACACCTTCATGATGAACAACCCGCGCGTTATGGCACAGGCGCTGCATTTCATCGAATTCGGCCAATTCGATCGGCAGATCACCTGGCTGGACGGCGTGATGGAGATAATCGACGAGATCTGCATCGGGCAGGATTGCTCGGAACCTGACTCGGAGCCCACACGATGACCTCTCTGGATCTGACTTTGACCGGCGCAGAGGTTCTGTTGCCGGAGGATGGTCTGTCGCGCTGCGATCTCTCGATAGCAGAGGGTGTCATTCAGCAAGATCGGACCGGGCGCAGGGTTGACTTGACCGGTTATCTTGTCCTGCCCGGTATCGTCGATCTGCACGGGGACGGGTTCGAACGCCACATCGCCCCGCGTCGGGGCGCAATGAAGCAAATGAACGAAGGCATTCTGGCAGCCGAAGCCGAACTGGCCGCCAATGGCATCACCACCGCCGTTCTGGCCCAGTTCTACAGCTGGGAAGGTGGCGTGCGCGGCCCCGAGTTTGCCGCGCAGGTGTTTCAGGCCATCGCTGCGGTCAAGAACAGCACCGTCACGGATCTGATCCCGCAATTGCGGTTCGAGACCAACATGCTGGAGGATTACGAGGGTCTGGCCCATCGCATCGCCGAATGGCAGGTGCCCTATGTGGTGTTCAATGATCACCTGCCGCATGATCGTTTGGCGCAGGGCAAAAAGCCACCGCGCCTGACCGGGCAGGCGTTGAAGGCCGGACGCAATCCGGATGCGCATTTTGAGATGCTGCTCAATATGCATGTCCGCAGGAACGAGGTTCCCGCTGCCGTCGAAGTACTCAGCGCCGAACTTGTCTCAATGGGGGTGCGTTTGGGTAGCCATGATGACGCGACCGCCGAGACAAGGGCATGGTGGCGCGACCGGGGCGTGCGCATTGCCGAATTCCCCGAAACGCTTGAAGCCGCCGAAGCCGCGCGTTCTGCCGGGGATTACGTTATCCTCGGCTCTCCCAACGTCGTGCGGGGCGGATCACACAAGGGGAACGCAAGCGCCGTCGAACTGATCGCCATGGGGCTCTGTGATGCGTTGGCCTCGGATTATCACTATCCCAGCCCGCGCCGCGCGGCGTTGATGCTGGCCAAAACCGGTCTGCTGGATCTGGCCGGTGCCTGGGCGCTGGTCTCGTCCGGCCCCGCGCGGGTGCTGGACATGCAGGACAGGGGCACGCTCGCGCCGGGAAAACGCGCGGATCTGGTCATCCTGGACGCGGGCACCCATCGCGTTGCAGCCACCTTGGCCGGTGGGCGCGTCAGTTACATGTCAGGCGACATCGCCGCCCGGTTTCTGGGTTAGGCCCCGCAAAACCTTAATCTTTTCCCAAATTCTCTCGCCGAAGGCGTCGCGCGCAGGCGCGACACCCTCAACGTTTGATGCGGTTGAAATGCCCCATCTTGCGCCCGGCCTTTACCTCGGCCTTGCCATAGAGATGCAGCGCCACATCCCGCTCGCGGGCCAACTCGGGTACACGGTCCATGTCGTCGCCGATCAGGTTCTCCATCACGACGTCGGAATGGCGTTGCCCGTCCCCCAAAGGCCAGCCCGCCACGGCGCGGATATGCTGTTCGAACTGATCCACGGCACAGCCATTCTGCGTCCAGTGCCCCGAATTGTGAACCCGCGGAGCGATTTCATTCACGATCAGGCCACCGGGCGTCACGAACAGCTCAACACCCATCACGCCGACATATTCGAGAGCGTTCAGGATGTTCGCCGCCAGCAGGATTGCGTCTGTGCGCTGGGCCGGGGACAGGCGGGCAGGGATGGTGGTGGTGCGCAGGATGCCATCGCGGTGCACATTCTCACCCGGATCGAAACAGGCGACCTGACCGTCCAGACCACGGGCCGCGATGATCGACACCTCGTGCGAGAAATCCACGAACCCTTCCAGAATGGCTGGTGCCCCGGCCATATCGGCCAGAGCAGCCTCGGCATCCTCGGGCTTGCGCAGCCGGGCCTGCCCCTTGCCGTCATAGCCGAAGCGGCGGGTTTTCAGGATGGCGGGTGTCCCGATCTGTTCGATCGCCGCATTCAGGCTGTTCAGGTCGGTGATATCCGCAAACGGGGCTGTCTTCAGGCCCAGCTCTTGCAGAAACGTCTTCTCGGTCAACCTGTCCTGGCTGACCCGCAAGGCCTCGCGCCCGGGGCGGATCGGGCGGTGCGCTTCCAGAATGTCCAGCGCTTCGGTCGGGATGTTCTCGAACTCATAGGTGATGACATCCACCGCATCGGCAAAGGCTTTCAGCGCATCTGCATCGTCATAGGCCGCAGTGGTGACGCGATCCGCAACCTGCCCCGCCGGTGGGTTCGCACCCGGCTCATAGATATGGCTGACAAAACCCAGCCTGGCGGCTGCCACGGACAGCATCCGGCCCAGCTGACCGCCCCCCAGAATCCCGATCACTGCACCTTGGCCGAGCATTTCCGCCATCTTCAACTCTCCAAACGTTTCCCAATTGCCCCAAGCGCGGACCGCAGCGCCTCGTGCGCGCCCCCGTCTTTCAGGGCGTCCGTCATTTGCAGGCTCAGCGTGCCCTCTGTCGCCAGGGCGTCACGCTCCTGCGCCAACCGTCCGGCGGCGCCTTTTTCCATCGAGGCCAGAAAACCCGCCATCAACTGCGTTGTATAGAACTCGGCCCCGTCCGCATCACCGGTTGCGTCACCCAGCCATTCGGCACCCGTGGCCATCAGGTCCAGAATGCCGGGAACCATGGCACAAATGGCGAAATGCGCGTTCAGCGCGGCTTCATCCGCAACCTTGACCACGGGGTTTTCCGGTTCAAACAGGTCCGCCAGCAGGCGATCATTGCCAAAAGCCGCCATCGGGCAGCCGCCGGTTTCCAGAAAGCCCAGCGGGATGGTCTGCACGAAATGCGACGCCGGGGCGCAAAGCGCGGCCAGATGCTCGGCCGAAACCGCCGCCATGACCGACACGATCTGCTGATCGGCGCGGAACGTCAGCGGGTCCAGAACGTCGGCCGCGATATGCGGGCGCAGGCACAGGAACACGATGTCCGAGCTGTCGATCACGGCCTGAGGCGCAGCGACGGTTACGCCCAGTTCCGCCTTCAATGCGGCTGAAACCTTGGCGTTGCGCTCGGTCACGCTGATCTGGTGCCCCTTGGCGGCCATCAGCCGCGCAATCGGCGCGGCGATATGGCCGGTTCCGATAAAGCCGATCCGGCTCATCCCTGCGGTTCCTGGGGGATCGAGGCTGACAACGCGTCACGCCAGTTGTCCAGCCGCTCGGCCAAAGCATCATCCTGCAATGCAAGAATGCCCGCCGCCATCAGGCCGGCATTGGCCCCGCCGGCGGACCCGATCGCCATGGTCGCCACCGGAAATCCCTTGGGCATCTGTACGATGGAATACAGCGAATCCACGCCCGACAAGGCACGGGTCTGCACCGGGACGCCAATCACAGGCACCCGCGTTTTCGACGCCATCATGCCCGGAAGATGCGCAGCCCCACCTGCACCTGCTATGATCACCTGCAACCCACGCGAAACAGCGGTTTTGCCATAGTCCCACAGCCGGTCCGGCGTGCGGTGCGCGGATACGATGCGCGCTTCGTAGGCTACGCCCAGTTCGTCCAGAATATCCGCGGCTTCCTTCATCGTGGGCCAGTCCGACTGGCTGCCCATGATGATCCCCACTTTCACATCGCTCATCCGCATACGTCCCCGCGCTCAGAAAGAGCGCGCACTATAGCCAAATCCGGTTGGCTGGCAATGCGGTACAGGGCGTTCAGGCGATGATATCGGGCGTCAGGCGGTCTTCGATCAGGCGGATGATGTCTTTCAGGCGCAGTTTCTCTTTTTTCAGGCGCCGCAAGGTCAGTTGATCGGCCGTTCCCTTGTCATGCAATGCCTGAATCGCCTCATCCAGATCGCGGTGCTGTCGGCGGAAGACCTCAAGCTCAACACGCAATACTTCATCTGTTTTCATCGAAAGATCGGTAGGCGCGTTCATTGGCGACTCGAGTTGGTTGTGGTGCTTGGCCAACAAGATAGTGTGTCAGACGTTATCGCGCCAGACCTTGTGGACATCCTGGTTTCTTCCCATATTCTATTGCAGGCGGTTGCCAGAACGGGGCCGCACACCACGTCGCTTTTACAAAGAAGGACGAAAATACGTGTCGAAACTTACTCTTGGCTCATACCCGCATCTTTTGGGGTTCGAGCAGTTGGAACGCCTTCTGGAACGGTCTGCAAAGGCCGGAAATGAGGGATACCCGCCCTATAACATCGAACAGACCTCGGATTTTTCCTATCGCATCACTCTTGCGGTGGCCGGGTTTGCCGAAGAGGATCTGTCAATCACGATCGAGGATCGCCAGTTGGTGATCCGGGGCCGTCAGCGCGACGACAGCGAGGGGCGCATCTTCCTGCATCGCGGCATTGCGGCGCGTCAGTTCCAGCGCATGTTCGTGCTGGCCGATGGCGTCGAAGTGGGCGAGGCGATCATGGAAAACGGTCTGCTGCATGTGGATCTGACCCGCGCCGTGCCGGAAACTGTGGTTCAGACGATCAACATACGGAAGGGGTAAGAGCAATGAATACACCGATTGAAATCAACGCCCAAGGCAACCGTATTGTCTATGTCAAAACGGTTGAAGTATCTGAATTGCCTCGGGAAGTTCGTGAACAGGCCGGCGATCTGGATCAGCTTTACGCCGTCCACGATTCCGACGGGCAGCAACTGGCGCTGGTCGCCGACCGCAAGCTGGCCTTCGTGCTGGCGCGCGAACATGACCTGTCTCCGGTGGCCGTTCACTAGGCGGCCTGAAACTCTGCTGAAAAGACGTGACATTTTCTGCCTATGCAGTGATCGTGCCACAAATGCTAAAGCAGGAGTGGCATTATGGGCTGGTTTGACTTTGACTGGGTGGACGCCTTCAGTGATCGCGCCTTTGGTGGCAACGGATGTGCCGTCGTCCATGAAGGTGCGCGCCTGACGCAAGAGGTCTGCATGGCCTATGTGCGCGAAACCTCTCTGGTCGAATGCACCTTTACCGGGCCGTCCGACGTGGCCGACATCCGCGTCCGCTACTTTCTGGCCAGCCGCGAAATTCCCTTTGCGGGGCATCCGACTATCGCCACCGTCGCGGCGATGCGATCCCGCGGAATGATCTCGCGCGATCGTCTGACGCTGGAAACCGGTGCCGGCCTGGTGTCGATCCGTTTGCAGGGGGATCAGATCGAAATGACTCAGGTCGCACCGCAATTCGGTACGCGCGTCCCAGCGGAACTGGTGGCGGAAGCGGTCAGCCTGCCACCGGAGGCCATCATTTCTCCGCCTCAAATGGTTTCAACCGGCTTACCGTTCTGCATCACCGTTCTGCGGGATCATGCGGCCTTGCGGGCCGCTCAACTGGTTGAAGGCCCGTTGCGCAAAGTGGCTGAAACTGCGGGGTATTCCGGCTCGGACATGGCCGAGCCGTTTCTTGTCACGCTGCAAGGGGCAACCGATGAGGGGGATACGTTTTCACGCCTTCTCTTAGCACCGCCCAGCCCGCCCGAAGATCCGTTTACCGGGTCTGCCACCGGTGCGATGGCCGCCTATTTGTGGAAACATGGCTTGATGCAAAAGGAAAGCTTCATCGCCCAGCAGGGTCACGATATGGGCCGCCCCGGGAAAGCCATCGTCACGCGTGTCGGCCCGTCTGATGCGATGACGGGCATCAAGGTTTCTGGTCAGGGGCATATCCTTATGCGCGGGCAGGTCGACCTTCCGGAAATGCCGATAAACTAGGCGGGAGCCGACCAAGGGCTGACCCGCGAAACCCTGGCCGGATGCCACGGGCTACATCCAGGCCAACCGCAGAATCGGGGCCGTACTTGGTTCGATCCCGTGTCGTTTACACAACCTGTCCAGATATGACCCTGAAACCGGCAGCCCGGCCATCCGGTTGGCCATCAGTTTCTTCTGATGGCCGTAGATGTGTACCGAATGCACGGCTTCGGTTTCGATTTCGTTCGTCGCGATGCGCGGATCATGGAGCTTCCACAATTCCTCCTGGGCCAGCGGATAAAAGGTTTCGGCAGCCATGGCATGGTGGTCTTCTGCCGTCTGGCGCAGGAAATGGCCAAAGGCTTTGGGCCCCGAACTGGCCCAGGGCAGGGCTTCGATGCCCCAGCGTTCCCCTCTGGCGGTTCGTTCCCGATTGTGGCGCTGCAATCTGCGTCCACGCCAGGGTTGGGACGGGTTAGACGACATGACAAATTTCAGCATCTGTTCCAGGGTCGCCGATCTTGTGGGCAGGCGCAGCACACCAGTTGGGAAGTCACCCCGCCTGGAGCGACCGAACACGAAATCCGTCGAAAATTCAAACGCCCGTACGCAATAGGCATCCAGATCGACCCAGATCATCTCGCCTTGCCGCATCAGGTGCAGCCGGAAAATATCCGAGAAGACGGCAACGCCCTGTCTGTCTTCGGCCTTGACCACAAAAGGCGGGGGCCAGAAAACGTCGCTGGCAGGGCGGGTTTCGACGCCTGCCGGAATGCCTTTTACCTCGTGCGCGACATACAGGACGAAGCGGTGGCCATGATCCAGAAAGGACTGAAGGCAGAGTTGCTCCAACCAACTCAGATCGGATCCAAACCAGAAACTGGCAATGGTCGGAGACCTGTTCGTCATCTCAGTTTCACACCCGCCTTGAGGTCCTGAAAACCATCAGGACCAGCGGCAATTGTCAATCGAAGACCAAAAAAAGGAACGGCCCCCGGAATGACCGGAGGCCGCCAAACAAAGTCTGATGAGACCGTTATCCGTTTGCTGCGATCAGGCCCATGCTTTCCAGTTTCAGCAGCACCTGATGGGCGCAGTTGTCGACCTCGACATTTTCGGTTTCGACGCGCAGCTCGGGGTTTTCCGGAACATCGTAAGGGTCCGAGATGCCCGTGAACTCCTTGATCTTGCCCTCGCGCGCAAGCTTGTACAGACCCTTGCGATCGCGGCGTTCGCATTCCTCGATGCTGGTGGCCACATGCACCTCGCAGAAGGCTCCGAACTGTTCGATCTCTTCCCGCACGGCACGGCGTGTGGTGGCATAGGGCGCAATCGGGGCGCAGATGGCGATGCCGCCGTTCTTGGTGATCTCGGACGCCACATATCCGATGCGACGGATGTTCAGGTCGCGGTGTTCCTTCGAGAAGCCCAGTTCCGAGCTGAGATTCTTGCGAACGATGTCGCCATCCAGCAGCGTCACCGGGCGGTCGCCCATCTCCATCAGCTTGACCATCAGCGCGTTTGCGATGGTCGACTTGCCCGAGCCCGAAAAGCCAGTGAAGAAGACGGTGAAACCCTGCTTGGAGCGCGGCGGGAAGCGGCGGCGCAGTTCCTCAACCACCTCGGGAAACGAGAACCACTCGGGGATTTCCAGCCCTTCACGCAGGCGGCGGCGCAGTTCGGTGCCCGAGATGTTCAGGATCGTGACGTTGTCCTTGTCGAGAATCTCGTCATTCGGTTCGTACTGGGCGCGTTCCTGCACATAGACCATGTGCTTGAAGTCCACCATTTCAACGCCGATTTCGTCCTGAAACTGTCGGAACAGATCCTGCGCGTCATAGGGGCCGTAGAAATCCTCACCTTTGCTGTTCTTGCCGGGGCCCGCGTGGTCGCGGCCAACGATGAAGTGGGTGCAGCCGTGGTTGGCGCGGATCAGGCCGTGCCAGACGGCCTCGCGAGGGCCAGCCATGCGCATGGCCAGGTTCAACAAGCTCATAGAGGTGGTCGAAGCGGGGTATTTATCCAGCACCGCCTCGTAACAGCGCACGCGGGTAAAATGATCGACGTCGCCCGGTTTGGTCATGCCCACGACCGGGTGGATCAGCAGGTTGGCCTGTGCCTCTTTGGCGGCGCGGAAGGTCAGCTCCTGATGCGCGCGGTGCAGCGGGTTGCGGGTCTGGAAGGCCACGATGCGGCGCCAGCCCAGCTTGCGGAAATAGGCGCGCAATTCATTCGGGGTGTCGCGGCGCCCACGAAAATCGTAATGCACCGGTTGTTGGATTCCGACCACCGGTCCGCCCAGATAGACCTTGCCGGCCACGTTGTGCAGATAGTTCACTGCCGGGTGGGCATCGTCATCGGCGCCAAAGACCTTCTCGGCCTCGCGCGACTTGTCCGGAGTCCAGCGGTCGGTCACGGTCATGGTGCCCAACATCACGCCTTCCTGATCACGCAGAGCGATATCCTGCCCAAGTTCGATCTGATCCGCGAAGTCTTCGCTGACATCCAATGTGATGGGCATTGGCCAAAGCGTTCCATCGGCCAGGCGCATATTCTCGACCACATTGTCGTAATCCGCTTCGCTCAGAAATCCCTTGAGCGGGTTGAACCCGCCATTCATCAGCAGTTCCAGGTCGCAGATCTGACGCGGGCTCAGATCCCAGCTGGTCAGGTCGGCCGCTTCCACTTTCAGCTTCTGCGCCGAATCGTATGACACATACAGTTCGGGGATCGGGGCCAGATTGCTTAACATCGTCATTGGAATTCTCTTGTCGCAGTGTTGATTTGCCAGTGGATATCAGGCGGTTTCGAGGCGTTTGCACCGACTGACAGGCGAAGTCCACAGGCGTGAATGTAACAAAGGAGGATATGCGCCGAATATTTTTGAATTGGAAGGAATTTCTAATTCACGGGTCAAATCGATGATCTGATCCTTGCGATCAGAGGTTATTGGTTCATGCAGAGAATTTCTGTTCCTGTTTTGTGGCGTTCTGCTCAAGTGTGGACGCACGGGTGACGGGCAGGGCGGGAATCGGTTCAGATACGCCGCGCAGCTGGAACAATCTGATATCGTTCTGGGGCACGACGACACCTGCGGCCTTCAGCAACTCTTGCGAGACCAGCAGTTCGACCTTCAGCGCCTTGGTTTCGCTTTCCAGACGACTGGCGACATTGACGGCGTCGCCGATTATGGTTTTCGATGCGTGGCCCGCGGCGCCGATCTCACCCACCACCAGATCCCCAAGATGCAGACCCATCCCGATTCGAATGCCGGGGCTGCCTTCGGCCTCGAGCTGTGCGTTGAATTCATCAAGGGCGTGACTGATGTCGATGGCGGCTTGCAATCCGGCACGGGCCGACGCTGCCGCATTCGGCTTTTCAAAAACGGCCAGCAGCCCGTCTCCCATATATTTGTCCACGACACCGCCTTCCTTGGTGATGGCTGGCACGACCGCATCGAAAAACCGGTTCAGCAGGAACACGATGTCATAAGGCAATTGGCCGGTCGTGCGCGCGGTAAAGCTGCGCATGTCCAGGAACAATACAGCCAACTGACGTTCCTGACCCTGGCTGGCATGTCCGCGTATGCGCCCGCCATCTGGCCTGAAAACCCGAAAAACGGTGGTGGGTTCCGTTGGGCGTATCTGGCAGGCCAGTCGCGTCTGCGGCGAGGCGCCCACAGCGGCAAGGCTGCGTGCTTCGACGTCGCCGGGCGGCGGCAGGGCGTCGCTGCCATCCTCTACGATGACACGGCATGTGGTGCAGCGCCCCTTTCCACCGCACAAGGCGGCGTGCGGCACGCCGTTCACCTGCGAAATCTCAAGCAACGTCATGCCTTTTTCCGCGACCACCTCGGGCCCTTTGGCGTAATTCACGCGCACCGAATGCCTGCGCCGCCACAGTTTGCGCCCGATGTAAACCAGACCCGTCGCCCCCAGAGCCAGCCAGAAGATCAAAAGGCCATAATCTTTTACACTGAACAGGGTCTGGAAGGCTTCGGGCGATGGCCAATTGTAGTGCTCGATATATTGCTCGCGCAGGAATTCATCAGCAAAGTCGGCCCATATGCGTCGACCTTCGGTCAGCAATCCGGCCAACGCGAATAATGGCACGAAAACCGCAACGCCGATCAGATAGGGCACGACCCGCGACCACCACCGGGTCAGCCGCAACCACATATGCAAACCGATGCAGCCGTGTATCCAAACGATCAGCAACAAGGCGCTTTGCATCCATACGGCGATACTGGGCCACATCAAAATGATGATATATCCCATCTCGTCATTGACGTCATAGATCTCGTGCGCGACCCGCGTCTGCACGATGTGCGAGATCAGTTGCAGCGGAATCAGCAAGCCCAGAACGACCTGCAACGCCGTGCTGAAGGGCATGCGCAGGGTTCTGCGTTGCGCGATCGATGTCAGGGCCAGACCTGCATGCGTGAACAGGGCAGTATAGAAAAGCACGCTCATGACATCGTGGCGGGTGACGGCCTTTCGACCGTCCTGCATCCCGTGCAGGTAATCCGTGTGAAACAGGCCCAAGCCAATATTTATGAAGTGAAAGAACGCGAACACAAACAACACAAGACCACTGACGATCCTGAGTCGGGTTGACCACCCGCCGCGCCAAAGAGCGTTGTTCAAATGTTCACCTGTTTTTCGCTTTTCCCTCGGCAATCCTGATACGCCGCCGGCTGGGGGTCAAGGGATTGGCGGTCGGCATCGGCTGCCGTTCAGTGATTGCAGCGCTGCGTATGCTGTGCAGTGCCCCCTTAAACCCCGGGGGCACTGTACGGAAAAGGCTGACGGCCTTCGGAGCTGAACTCACCGGGGCAGCCCCGCAACATTCAGAACGCGCGTTATTCGTTTTCCGCCAGGAACCGTTCGGCATCCAGTGCCGCCATGCAGCCCATACCGGCGCTTGTGACCGCCTGACGATAGACGTGATCGGTCAGATCGCCCGCTGCGAACACGCCCGGAACCGAGGTTTCCGTGCTGCCCGGCTTGGTAACGACATAGCCACCCATATGCGTTTCAAGCGTGTCCTTGACCAGCTCGTTCGCGGGCGCGTGGCCGATGGCAACAAACACGCCTTTACAGGGGATTTCAGTGATCTCTCCGGTTTTGACATGCTTGACGCGAACGCCCTCGACGCCCAGCGGCGCGTCGGTGCCGATCACTTCGTCCAACTCGTGGAACCACAGAGGCTCGATTTTGTCGTTCTTCATCAGCCGGTCTTGCAGGATCTTTTCCGCGCGCAGCTCATCGCGGCGATGGATCAGAGTCACCTTGCTGGCGAAATTAGTCAGGAACAGGGCCTCTTCCACGGCCGTGTTGCCGCCGCCGATCACCACGATTTCTTGTCCGCGATAGAAGAACCCGTCGCAGGTGGCGCAGGCTGAAACGCCAAAGCCCTTGAACTTTTCTTCCGACGGCAAGCCCAGCCATTTGGCGCGCGCGCCAGTCGCCAGAATGACGGCGTCCGCCGTGTAGATAGTACCGCTGTCGCCCTTGGCGGTGAAGGGGCGCTGGCTGAGGTCCAGATCGTTGATGATGTCGCCGATCACTTCGCAACCCATGGCCTTGGCATGATCCTGCATCCGGACCATCAGGTCTGGGCCCTGTACCTCGGTGTCGCCGGGCCAGTTCTCGACCTCGGTCGTTGTCGTCAGCTGGCCGCCGGGCTCGATACCCTGCACCAGGATGGGTTCCAGCATGGCGCGGCTTGCGTAAACGCCCGCAGTGTATCCTGCCGGCCCCGATCCGATGATCAGAACCTTGGTGTGTCGTGTGTCGGCCATGGTAACTCCGCTCGAATTGCCTGAATTGGGCTTTTTGCCCGTCGCCCCGATATAGCGACCGACAGACCCGGCTTAAAGCCCCTTACTGTTCAAGGCCGTTCAAGCCGCCGTGCGCAGTGTGAGGGCGAAATGAGAGAATTGAAAACAAAGAAAATTGCGCATGTACGAAACATTATTGCGCGCGCGTGGGGGGCTGATATAAGAACCGCAATAATCAGGAGCATTTGATGGTCACGACTCGGCTGGATGATATCGACCGCAAGATTCTGGCGGAACTACAGGCAGACGGTCGTATGACCAATGTGGAACTTGCCAAACGGGTCGGAATTTCGGCGCCGCCCTGTCTGCGCCGCGTGCGCACACTGGAAGAATCCGGCTATATCACCGGTTACCACGCCGAGGTGAATTCCCGTGAGTTGGGATTCGAAGTGCAGGTGTTCGCCATGGTCGGTCTTGACAGTCAGGCCGAAACCGAGCTGCGCGCGTTCGAAGAACGCTGCCGCGAATGGCCGCTTGTCCGTGAATGCCACATGCTGAACGGCGAGGTGGACTTCATCCTGAAATGCGTCGCACCCGATCTCAGCAGTTTTCAGCAGTTTCTGACCGGTGAACTGCTGACCACGCCAAACGTGGCCAGCGTCAAGACTTCGCTTGTTATCCGCGGCGCAAAAGACGAACCAGGCGTGCCGTTCGACGTTCTGGAAGAACGAATGAACCGGACGGCGTAACCCCCAGACGTTTTGCAGGTGCGGTGTTCGGTGGCAGCATGGCAGCCACCGCCAAGGATAGAATCCAACTTAGTAACAGCTGCATGATGCCCCCCATAATGCAGTAATCGCTATCGTACTCAGGCTGTCATCGCGTCGATTTCTCCGTCCCCGGCACGCGGCATCAGCAGCGGACCAAAATCGTTGAGCGACTCGATATGCGCAAACAGGTTCAGATAAACCGACCGCAACGAGTGGCTGATCATCCGGACCGCGTTCACACCTGGGTGATACGTTTCGAACTGTAAACCATCTACCCGAATAACGGAATGCCGTTTCAGACAAATGTGAAACAGTTCAACTGGCGTCGGCGGCATTGTTTCAATCACGCCCGTTCCATCCTGAAATTCGGACACAGGTGTCAGAATCGGGTCATTTCCATACAAATGCCGTAAATGCGTCGGTGTGCCCACGATCCGTGCTGCAGGCCCGGCGATTACACCCGACATCGGCTTTTGCATCCCGAATGTATCTGCCGTGACGCGCGTAAGCGGCCGCGTGCGGCCCCGCGAATCCGGGCGTCCGGGGATCAGAGTGACAGATCCCTTCCACAGCACGGTTTCCGACGCGCCATCCTGAGTCAGGACTGTATCCCCCGGCATCAGGTCTTCGATGGCCATGGGCCCATGTTCCGTTTCAACCAGCGATCCGCGCGTGAAGGCACAAAAGGCGTCTTCGAACATTGGCAGAGCGGGCGCGATGTGTCTGGTCTGAACCACGTTTCCGTTTTTCAACAGGCTGCTGACTTCATACCGGCGCAGCTGAGCCTTTGGTTTCGCAACCGGCCGCGGTGCTTCCCGCAGCATGGCTGTCGTTTCGATCGCATTTCTGGCCGCACGGGCCAGTGAACTAGGAATAGTCATAAATATTCCTTCCCCTCAAATTGTCCGGTCAGGCGCGGCGTATCCCCGTACAGGCCAACCTGGCGAACTGGTTCTTTGTCTTGAAACAAATGGGTGACCCTTGGGCGGCGGTCGGTCGGACCCCGCATTGC
The DNA here is from genome assembly GCF_013033125.1 of Ruegeria sp. HKCCA4008. Lineage (NCBI taxonomy): Bacteria > Pseudomonadati > Pseudomonadota > Alphaproteobacteria > Rhodobacterales > Roseobacteraceae > Ruegeria > Ruegeria sp. HKCCA4008. The sequence continues at coordinate 140,825 of NZ_WQDM01000003.1, read as the reverse complement.
GACAAAATCTCGCTTTCCAATGGTCAACACATTGACCCCCCAGACAAACTCGTACTTCACGGGCGAAAATTGCCCGCACACACACAACTCCTGAATCCGTCTCGACCCCCTCAGATCGCGACGCACCACACATCGGGCAGGAGCAAGCCCGAAGCGCGTTCACCCAATCGAGACCGGCAGCTTGGCCTCAGGGTGTTTCTGTCTCAGCGTCGTGCCGCGATGCGGCTGGCGACCCTGACAGAATGGCTTGATACCCGCTTCCACGGCATTTCCAGCTTCTGGCTCCGCGTGGCGGCAACCATGGCTTTGAGAAAGCGAGATTTGGTTTTCATTTTCTGGTCCTGCTCTGAACGGGTTTGTTTCCCGCATCCGTTATGAACCTTTTGTGACGCATGTTTGCGGCATGGATAAGGCTTATCCGGGATGTTTTGCAGACAAGAAATTTATAGTCGGTCCATCCTTCCACTCAACACGCCAGCGTCCGAAACAAGGACGTCAGAAGACCATCTGATAGCTGGCAAAACTCGTTACGATTCTGAGTCCGGTAAACACAACAAATGTGGCGGAAAAGTGGCGCGACGCCTAAATCTGGGCCAAAATCACAATCTTATGACCGAGATCAACCGCCCGTAATCGGCCTCGTTTGCATGTGTTGTGCGGCGGTAGGAATAGAACCGGTCCGGGTCGGAATATGTGCAGTGCCGGGTCCATTCCGCCTGCCCGACACCGGCCTGCCGCAATCGGTGCAAGCCAAAGGCGGGCAGGTCGAATTGCAGCCGGTCATCCTGTCCGTTTGCAAAGAACCGGGTGTTGTCTGGAGAATCGGCGATAAATGCGTCCAGAAACTCGGGGCCCACTTCGTAGGCGCGTTGCGAAATGCTGGGGCCGATGACGGCGTTGATATTCCGGCGTGTTGCGCCAAGCGCTTCCATGGCGTCCAGCGTCGCCTCCAGCACACCGTCAAGCGCGCCGCGCCAGCCCGCATGGGCTGCTCCGATCACATTGGCCGCGGGATCGGCAAACAGAACTGGCTGACAATCTGCCGTCAGAATCGTCAGCGCCAGACCGGGTGTCGCCGTCACGACCGCGTCCGCGCGCGGTTTTTCACCTTCCAGGGGCTGTTCAACCGTCAGAACTGTTGGGGAATGAACTTGATGCACGCCGATCATCGCCTCGGGCGCGACGCCCATCGCATCGGCAACCCGCCGGCGGTTCAGCGCGACAATTTCGGTTTGATCTGACGATCCATAACCGCAATTCAACCCGCCGAAGATACCAGAGGACGCCCCGCCGCGACGGGTGAAGAACCCGTGCCGAAATGGGGAAAGCAAGTCCGAAGTCAGAATTTCCAGTGTCATGGCTCTAATCCCGGCGGTGGTGCAGCATAGGCCGGATAGAGGCCCATCACCTTGAACAGATTTCCCATTTCGGCCGGATGCGTCAACCGGCGATGCGCGGCAGCCAGGGCGTCCAGCTCGGAACCGCTCAGCGACCGGGACAAAGCCTGCGCCCGGGCGGTTATGCCAAGCCGTTCCAGAAACACGCCCTGCGGTGTCAGGCGTGTGTGCCCGGCTCCGCACGCGCGGGTCACGATGGCCAGAGGCTCAAAATCCACATGTGCCGTCAGGTCGGCCTGACCCGGTGACGCCAGCGGATCGGCGGGCTCGTGGTTTTGCAGGGCTTGCAGCGTATCACCCAACGAATGCCAGTCGCCATAATCGACAATCAGCGCGGCACCTCCGTGGCTGGCGATCCGACCGGCAATCACGGTCAGAATGGGGATCGCTGCCGCACACAGCTCGACCAGATCACCATCCTTGGTGTCCGAAAGCCTGTCTGCCAGCGCCACCTGCGGCCCGTTGGGCCCTCGCCCAAACTGCAATTCGCCGTCGCGCTCGCCGACCAGGCGTTCACTCCAGCCGTCACCGTCGCGCAGGAACTGCCGGACAGGCAGCGCGTCGAAGAACTCGTTCGCCACCAGCAGCAGTGGCTGGTCCGGCAACTCTGCGACACTGTCGGCCCAGTTCGGTGTGTAGTCCTTCAGGGTGTCCGCCTGCACCTGCTTCAGGGCAGGCGAGGCCTCGACCAGCACGATTCGGGCAGCATCGTGAAATCCCTGCACGGCCCGGGTGGCACGCAATATGTCACTCATCAGAGTGCCGCGCCCGGGCCCCAATTCGCACAGGGTGAATGGCGCGGGACGGCCCTGATCCACCCAGCATTGCGCAAGGCACAGCCCGATCAGTTCGCCAAACATCTGGCTGATTTCCGGTGCCGTGGTGAAATCCCCGGCAGCCCCCAACGGATCACGCGTCGTGTAATAGCCCAGCGTCGGATGCAGAAGGCATTCGGCCATGTAGTCGGCCACGCTCATCGGTCCATCCTGTCGGATGCGGGCGATCAGGTGATCGGTCAGGCTCATTTTGCCCGCCCTGCGCGCAAGACAAGCCACAGGCCAAACGCGATCATGGGCAATGACAGGATCTGGCCCATGGTCAGGCCATATCCGCCCACATGCCAGGCCAATCCCAGCGGATTGCCGGGCGAGACGAATTGAGCATCAGGTTGGCGGAAGAATTCAACAAAAAAGCGCGATGCGCCGTAACCGGTCAGAAACGTGCCCATGATCAGGCCGGGTTTCCGAAAGGCCCCCCGGCGATAGACCAGCCACAGCAACAACGCGCCCAGCAACACGCCTTCCAGCGCCGCTTCATACAGCTGCGAGGGGTGCCGGGCGCACATTCCCGCAACCACGCCGGGGCAGTCTTGCGCGGCAAAACCGGGAAAGATGACGGCCCAGGGCAGCTCGCTCGGGCGGCCCCACAGCTCGGCATTGACGAAATTGGCAAGCCGCCCCAACAGCAGGCCGGGTGGCACGGTGTAGGCGACCAGATCACCCAGCGACAGGGCCGGAATCCGATGGCGGCGGGCAAACAGGTACGAGGCCAGGATCACGCCCAGCAGTCCCCCATGAAACGCCATACCGCCTTGCCAGACCTTTACGATCTCAAGCGGATGCGACAGGTAATAGGCGGGTTGGTAAAACAGCACAAAGCCAAGCCGCCCGCCCAGGATCACGCCCAGAATGATCCAGGTGACCAGATCCTCCAGTTGGTTCGGTTTCATCGGCGGGCCGTCCGCAGGCCACAGGGCAGGGCGGCGCAACGCCACGACTGCCAGCCGCCACGCAATCAGGATGCCCGCGATATAGGCCAGCGCATACCACCTCAACGCGAACTCCATCCCGAACAGCGAGATCGAGAACAATTCGGGCGACAGATCGGGGAAATTCAGAACAGCCTGCATGTGCGTCTCATTGCCCGGGGTTTGCAGGGCAAGTCAACCTTGAGCCTGCGGCATTCTTTCCCCATATAGAGATCAACCGCGATACCGGAGAAAAGATATGCAAACCCGCAACAAGATACTGGACGACATGTCCCAGCTGATGACCAACGCCATGGGTGTCGCGCAGGGCGCGCGGGAAGAGGCCGAGAACGCGATGAAGTCGATGATCGACCGCTGGCTGGCCGACCGTGATTTCGTCACCCGCGAAGAATTCGACGCCGTCCGCGCCATGGCCCAGAAAGCGCGCGAAGAAAACGCCGCACTCGAAGCCCGCATTGCCGCGCTCGAGGCGAAACTGGACAAGTAACGCCGCGGGCGTTCCCTGATTTCACAGTTGTGGACAAACTCTGACGCCGCGCAATCCGACCGGGATTGTGCGGTGTCGTGCATTCTGACGCATTGCGGGATTTAATCAAGACAAAGCTGACCCGGCAGCCAATATTTTGATCCCCGTTGCCTTCTGTCCACAACTTATTGCTGTTATCCCCAACAAATAGGGTTGCCAGAACCTACGCCACATCGCACCATATTTAGTACAGGCCTATGGGGGAAGCCCGGTTTGTAGAGCAGGCAACTAGCGCTGGGGCGCTGCCAGCCCCAAAATGCTAGAGATTAGTGAGGTGGCATTATGGCCCTTTCCGAGCAGTATCTCGAAGAAGACATTCATCCGATCGACATTGTTGAACATCTGGCCGAACATCACGACTGGGATTTTGACCGCATTGGGGATGATCAGATCGCCATGGCTGTCGAGGGCCAGTGGCGGACGTATTCGATCACCCTCGCCTGGTCCAACTATGACGAAACGCTGCGGATGGTTTGTTCGTTCGAAATGGAACCACCGGCCGAGCGGGAAATGCAGCTCTATAAGCTGCTCAACAAGATGAATGATCAGTGCTGGGCAGGTGCCTTTACCTATTGGGCGAACCAGAAGCTGATGGTGTACCGGTACGGGTTGGTCCTTGCCGGGGGGCAGACAGCCAGCGCGGAACAGATCGACACGATGATCACCGCCGCCGTCATGAGCGCGGAACGGTACTATCCGGCGATTCAACTGGTCACCTGGGGCAATCGAGAGCCAGAAGAAGCCATGCAAGTGGCCATTGCAGAGGCCTACGGCCGGGCGTAAAGCTTTGCCCCGAACCGACATGTAACGCGGGAGGGGCAAATGGACATGACGCGTGTGGCCGAACAGGGGCTTGTGCTTCTGGGGTGCGGAAAGATGGGGTCCGCAATGCTGGCGGGATGGTTGGAACACGGCCTCCCGCCAGCGTCCGTTTGGGTGATCGATCCGCACCCGTCCGACTGGCTGAAGGCGCAGGGCGTCAACATCAACACACCCTTGCCCGAAGCCCCTGCCGTGGTTTTGGTCGCGGTCAAGCCGCAGATGATGGGCGAGGCCTTGCCCGCCATTCAGGCGCTGGGCGGTGGCAGCACGCTGTTTGTTTCGGTCGCGGCGGGCACCTCGATTGCCACGTTCGAATCCGTTCTGGGCAGCGATACGCCGATCATTCGCGCCATGCCCAATACGCCCGCCGCCATCCGTCGGGGCATCACCGCGTTGATCGGCAACAGCCACGTCTCGGCCGAGGATTTGGCTCTGGCCGAAATCCTGCTGTCGGCGGTGGGTGAGACGGTTCGTCTTGAAGATGAGGCGCAGATGGATGCGGTCACCGGCCTCAGCGGATCCGGTCCTGCCTATGTGTTCCATCTGATTGAAACGCTTGCCAAAGCCGGCGAGGCGCAGGGCCTGCCGCATGACCTTGCGATGAAACTGGCCAAATCGACGGTGGCCGGAGCCGGCGCACTGGCGATGGCCGCTGATGAGGATCCGTCTCAACTGCGGATCAATGTAACGTCGCCGAACGGCACGACCCAGGCCGCGCTTGAGGTGCTGATGCATGAAGAACGCGGCTTTCCTGACTTGCTGCACCGTGCCGTCAAGGCCGCAACCGACCGATCCAAGGAGCTGTCACGTGAGTGAGATTTCTTTCGACGATTTTCTCAAGGTTGATATCCGCGTGGGCGAGGTGATCCGCGCTGAACCCTATCCCGAAGCCCGCAAACCCGCGATCAAGATGTGGATCGACTTTGGTGATGAGATCGGCGAGCGCAAGACGTCGGCCCAGATCACCGCGCATTATGACCCGTCGACCTTGGTGGGCAAACAGGTCATGGCCGTGGTCAATTTCCCCCCTCGTCAGATCGGCAGGTTCATGTCCGAAGTTCTGGTGCTGGGTCTGCCCGATGAAAACGGCGAGATTGTTCTGATCGGCCCCGACGGCCGAGTTCCGACAGGCGGGCGGATGCATTGATGAAACTGCTGATCACACGCCCGATGACGCCGGCAGTCGAGGCCCGCGCCCGCGCCGCGTTTGACGTAAAGATTCGAGACAATACGGCGCCCATGTCGCGGCAGGAAATGCTGTCGGCGCTGACGGATTTCGACGTGGTCGTGCCCACGCTGGGTGATCAGTTTTCGGCTCGGATATTTGCGGATGCAGGCGCGCCTCGGTGCAAGCTTCTGGCCAATTTCGGCGTCGGCTACAATCACATCGATGTCCATGCCGCGCGCGCAGCCTCGGTCGAGGTGACCAACACGCCCGGCGCAGTCACCGACGCCACGGCGGATATCGCCATGACCCTGCTGTTGAGCACGGCCCGACGCGCGGGCGAAGGCGAACGGCTGGTCCGCGCGGGCCAATGGCAAGGCTGGCATCCCACGCAGATGCTGGGCCATCATGTAACGGGCAAACGCGTCGGTATCGTTGGTATGGGCCGTATCGGGCAGGCCATCGCGCGCCGGTGCCATTTCGGTTTCGAAATGCAGGTTGCCTATCAATCCCGCAACGCCAAGCAACTGGACTTTCCGGCCGAGTTCACACCTGACCTTGAAGCCCTTGCCGCCTCGGTCGATTTCCTTGTGCTCGCCGTTCCCGGCGGTGCCGAAACACGACACCTGATCGACGCGCAGGTTCTTCAGGCGATGAATCCTTCGGCCATTCTGGTCAATATCGCGCGGGGCGAGGTCGTGGACGAAGCGGCCCTGATCGCGGCGCTGCAATCGGGTCAGATTGCCGGGGCCGGGCTGGATGTCTACGAGTTCGAACCCAAAGTGCCCCGGGCCCTTTGTGAAATGGAAAACGTCACCCTGCTGCCCCATCTGGGCACGGCCACCGAAGAAGTGCGCAGCAGCATGGGGCACATGGCGCTGGACAACGTGGCGGCCTTTGTGGCGGGCGAGGCGTTGCCCAACCCGGTCTAGTCGCCCACCGCCTCGCGCCAGTGTTTTCGGCAAAGCGAAACATAGGTCTCGTTGCCACCGATCTGCACCTGGGCGCCTTCGGTGATGGCGTTGCCGTTTTCGTCCTGACGTATCACCATCGTGGCCTTGCGTCCGCATTTGCATATGGTGCGGACCTCGCGCATCTCGTCGGCCAGGGCCAGCAGCGCGGCTGATCCGGGAAACAGCTTGCCCTGAAAATCCACCCGCAGCCCGTAGGCCAGCACCGGTACGTCCAGATCGTCGACGGCCCGGGCCAGCTGCCAGACCTGAGCTTCGGAGAGGAACTGGGCCTCATCGATGAACACGCAGGTTACCGGGCCGTCGTCCAGGCGGTTTCGGATCATTGCGAATACGTCGTCGCCGGGCGTGAAGGTATCGGCCTCCTCCGAGATGCCGATGCGCGATGCGATCCGTCCGGCACCCGCCCTTCCGTCAATGGCCGCGGTCATCAGGTATGTCTGCATCCCACGCTCGCGGTAGTTGTGCGAGGCTTGCAGCAACACAGTCGATTTCCCCGCGTTCATGGTTGAATAGTTGAAATACAGCTTTGCCATGACGCGGGTCTAAAACGCTTGGGGAAAAGGAACAAGATATCAATCGTTTTGATGGAGCGACGTCGCCGTTGCGTTCGCAGAGGCCGAGCTACGCTCTAGGGGATGGAACCCCCACATCTGCAACAGCGACGCCGTCGGCCAACATGTGGCCAAAACGCAGCAAGGTTTAACAATATCACCCTGCAATCACTCGTTACCGGCTTGAACTGCCGCCACTCACTCACAAAATCCCCCGCATATCTGAGGGATAGCCAATGTATGACATTTCAATTATGACTTAGTTATGGGAAATTTACCCACGCTTTCCCCCGTTTGGACATCGGGCAGGCGTTTGCAGGTAACAAAGGTAAAACAATGGCAGATATCGGGGCCTATCTGAAAAAACACACAGAAGCGCTGGTCAAGGATGTTGGAATCGAAGCCGCGTGTGAAATTACAGGGAAATCCAAGGCCACTTTAGGACGATACTATTCAGACAATGCTGAACACGAGGACAGGTTCATGCCAGTGGACGCGGTGGCCCGCCTTGAAAACGCGGCGACCTATCCGCATGTGACGTCGGCTTTGGCGGATCTGAAGAACATCACCTTGTCCTATAGCGACCGCAACACCTCTACCCCCCGCACCGGTGGTGTCAATTCGGATGTCATTGCGCTAAGCCAGCGGTTTGCGATGTTGATGACCGAGTATCAGGCCGCAATCGAAGACGGAATCATCACCGTCAACGAAGCCAAACGGTTGCTGAAAGAAACCAGTTTGCTGCAACAGGTTCTGATCGAGATGAAGCTGCATCTGGAAGAAGAAAGCGTCAGCTAGCCAAGGTCGGGAACCGTTGCACCCGTGACTGGCCAGTTTTCGCCGGTGCGGCCTATCTCTTTTCATGCTCGAAAAGATACAAACGCTGACCGTGCCTGTTGCCTCAATTCAGTCACGTCTGTCCTGTAAGGTCCGTCGCGTGCAAGAACGTCAAGGGCAGTGGACCATGCAGAAATCGCAGGGAACATACAGCATTTTCGCAGACCGGGTGGTGCTGCGATTTTTTGTATGCGCCTATGCGGCCCTTATGGTTCTGATGGCCCTGAGCGGCCATCAGGAAGGCTCTGACGACGTGATGCGCTGGGTGGTCGTGCAGGATCTGTTGCAGGGGCAGGGCTGGTTTGACAGCCATCAGTACCGGCTGGGCCCCGAGGGCGGGACGTTGATGCATTGGTCCCGATTGATCGACGCGCCGATTGCCTTGCTTTTCGGAGCATTCGGGTTGGTTTTGCCGCCCGATATGGCCCTTCAGGTGACGGCATTTGTCTGGCCCTCACTTTTGGTGGGTCTGACCCTGTGGGCCTTTGCGGTGACGGGCAGCGTTTTGGGTGCGCGGGAAGGCGCTGTTTCGGCGCTGGTTGTGGGGGTGCTTGCGCTCGAACACTCCAGAAAGTTCGACTATTTTTCGTTTGATCACCACAATGCTCAGATTCTTCTGTTCGTCACGGCCCTCATGCTGTTTGCTTTGCGCAGGGACAAACCATATGCCGGATGGCTGCTGGGTGCCTGCCTGGCGCTTTCGGTGTCGATAGGCACCGAATCGATATTGCAGATCGCACTTGTTGCCGAGTTTTTTGCCATTGACTGGATCTTAAACGGCGAACCGACCCGTCGCCGGACCATGGCGTTTGGTATAGGGCTGGTCCTGACGCTTGTGCTGACCAGCCTTGCAACAACGGGACACGAGGCCTTTCTGTTCCCAAGTTGTGACGCCCTGACTCTCAGCGTGGCATTGCCGGCGAGCGTTGCCGCGGCAGGGCTTTGCATTGCGGCCTGGATCGGCTCTGGCTGGTCACTGTGGGGCCGCATCGGCGCATGCGTTGCAATTGGCGTGGTGACATTGGGCTGCGCTTACGGCTTCGCCCCGCATTGTCTCAGCAACCCGATCGAAGCCCTGCCTCAGGACATGCGCGACTTTTGGCTGAGCCAGGTGGCGGAAGCCCAGAAGATCAACGTCATTCTGCAACTGCACCGGGGCGAAGCGCTGGCCTTGATCGCGATGTCGATCCTCTGCATGGCAGCCGCCCTGATTTTTGCAGTCAAATCGCCTTTCAGACTGGAATACGCCCTGTTTCTGGCCCTGATCGTGACCGGCCTGGTGGTGTTCCTGTATCAGTCCAGAATGATGACATTCCTGGGTGTTTCGCTGGTTGCTGTCCAGGCGCAGATCCTGCGTGTCCTGTACGGCTCTTATGCAAGCCGTCGCCGCGCGTTGTCAGGGTTTGCGATGGTTGCTTTCATCCTCTGCATCTCGCCGAAAACCGGCGCCAGCATCGATGAGCAGCTGGGGCGTTTTGCCGGGCCGTCCCTTGCCGCTTCCGCGATGCCGGCCCGACAGTCACAGCAGAATTCGGGGGCATCCTGCAAAACGCCCGAAGCCTATGCGGCCCTGCGTGATCTTCCAGCCGGCAGGGTCCTTGTTGATTTCGACTTTGCCGCAAACGTGCTGCGCCATACCGACCATTCCGTTCTGGCGGGCAATTATCACCGGAATCAGGCTGGAATTCTGGCGCAGATCGAACTGTTCCGATCGGACGCCGACCAGATCGGATCACGTCTGACCGAGCTGGACGTGGATTACATCATGCTCTGCACGTCCGCACCGCGCGCCGAATTCTGGTCCTGGGCGTCACAGGGCCGTGGTTTGCAGTCGCGATTGATTGCGGGTGAGATCCCGGCCTATCTCAGGCAGATAGAAGGTACGGTAGGTGCAGCCTTTCAGGTCTTTCAAGTGACTGGGGCAGGCTAGGCCAGACAAGATCAACCGTCAGGCGTGGCGCTTCACGATCACCGAACCGACGGAATACCCGGCGCCGAAGGAACAGATCAGGCCCAGATCACCCTCCTGCAAGTCGTCGGAATACTTGGAAAACGCGATGATCGACCCCGCAGATGACGTGTTGGCATAATCCTGAAGGATGTTGGGTTGCTCGCCCGGCTCGGGTTCGCGGCCCAGAACCTTCTTGCCGATGAAGTCGTTCATCGTCTTGTTGGCCTGATGCAGCCACAGGCGTTTCAGATCAGAGTTTCCGACCCCTTCGGCCTCCATGTGGTCGCTGATATGCTTGCTGACCATCGGCAGTACTTCCTTGAATACTTTCCGACCGTTCTGCATGAACTGCATGTCACGCCGGTCGGTCAGCCCGTCAGGGCGCGAGCGGCGCAGAAAGCCGTTGTTGTTGCGGATATTGTTGGAAAACGCAGTGGCGCAGCGCGTCGACAGGATTTCGAAATGCGGCCCTTGTGCGTCTTCGATCCGTTCGACCAGCGTTGCCGTCGCCACATCGCCGAAGATGAAATGGCAATCGCGGTCGCGCCACTCCAAATGGCCCGAGCAGATTTCGGGGTTCACCACCAACGCCGCCCGCACCGATCCCGACCGCACCATATCCGCCGCGGCCTGAATGCCGAACGTGGCTGACGAACAGGCGACGTTCATGTCAAAGCCGAACCCGTTGATCCCCAGTTCCTGCTGAATTTCGATCGCAATCGCCGGATAGGCGCGCTCGTGGTTCGAAGCCGCGCAGATTACCAGATCAACATCCGCCGCCGTGCGCCCCGCCTGTGCCAGCGCCTTGTTGCAGGCATCCACCGCCATTTCGGTCATGATGCCGGGTTCATCATCGCTGCGCTGCCGCAGCAGTGGATGCATCACGTCCGGGTCCAGCACGCCGCTCTTGTCCATCACGTAGCGGTTTTCGATCCCCGATGCCTTGACGATGAACTCTTCCGATGAATGCTGCATCGGCTCCATCTGTCCGGCGGCGATGGCTTCGGCATTCTTGGCGTTCTGTTTGTCGGCATAAGCGTTGAATGCCTCGACAAGCTCGGCATTGGTGATGACGTTCTGAGGCGTGAAGACACCGGTACCGGTGATGGCGGGGGTATACATGGCGGGCCCTGAATGTTTCGGATTTGCCCAAAATGCAGTCACGGTGTGATTTGATCAAGGTATGTTGACCCAAGGGAATGCGCGCAAAGCCGCAACTTCATATCTTGAATAGTTCAGAAACTGAAGTATATGACCCCTCCAAACGCGCGGAGATCCCCGATGCCCGACGATATCAGCACCAGACTTGGCCGCCTCAGCCCCGAGATTCAGGCGATCATGGGGGTGTATGCCCTGTACTGGAAACTGGAAGAGACATTCGACAGCATCGAAACCGACCTGAGCCACCCCGAATGCCATATGCTGATCAAGCTGGATCAGCCGAAACGCATGGGGGTTCTGGCTGCGGATATGCTGAGCGTACCGTCCACAATCACCGCCACCGCGGATTCGCTGGAAAAAGCCGGCTATCTCACGCGCGAGCGGGACCCCGAAGACCGCCGGGCCTGGTTGCTGGTGCTGACCGAGCGTGGCGAAGAAGCCCGCAACATGCTGGTGGCCGAGGCCGGAGACCTGTTTCACAGGGCCTCGGGCCTGAACGACGAAGAAACAGCCGAATTCGCGCGACTGGCGCGCAAAATCCGTGACAACGTTTTGAAAACGGGAATTCCCGAGGGACTGAAGAAATGAAACTCCTGACCTCTCTGGGCCTTGCTCTGGCCGTTCTGGCAACTCCGATTGCCGCTCAAGATACTCCGAAACCGGTCAAGCTGATGCAGGTGCACGAAACGACGCCCGGCTTCACCCGCCAGTTCTTCGGTCGTGTTGCCGCGCGACAGACGGTCGATCTTGCCTTTCAGGTCGCCGGTCAGATCGTCGAAATGCCGGTCAACGAAGGGTTTGTCATCCCCAAAGGCGGCCTGATTGCACGACTGGATCAGGAGCCGTTCGAACTGCGGCTCGAACGGGCGCAGCTGCAAAAGGAACAGGCCGACCGCACCGTCGCACGCCTGTCGCGTTTGCGGGGCACTACGGCCAGCCAGGTGGCGGTCGATGACGCAGAGACCGAAGCGCAACTGGCCGCGATCGCACTGCGCGATGCCGAATACGAACTGGAACACGCGACTTTGACCGCACCATTTGACGCGCTGGTCTCCAGCCGCGCGGTCGAGGCTTTTACCACCGTATCGGCCGGCACGCCGATCGTCCGCATCCACGACATGTCCGAACTACGCATCGAGGTGGATGTGCCCGAGATCCTGTTTCAACGCTCGGGCCAGAACGACGACATCACCATCACCGCCAAATTCCCCGTAAGCGATGAAGTCTTCCCGCTGGAAATCCGTGAATTCGACGCTGAAACTTCCAGCGTCGGGCAGACCTTCCGCATTCAGTTCGGCCTGACCCCGCCCGAGGGGCTGCAAATTCTTCCCGGCTCGTCCGTTACCGTCAACGTAAAGGTCCAGGACGAGCGCACAGGCATCATCGTGCCGGCGACGGCCGTCATCGCGGATGCAACAGGTGAGCTGAGCGTCATGGTGTTCTCTCCGGCTGGCGCGGATGAAGGCACGGTCCGCCGCGTTCCGGTGACAATCGAACCCACGCAGTCGGGCGATGTTCGGGTGTTGAAGGGCTTGTCCGACGGTGACGAAGTTGTTGTGGCTGGCGGTGCTGTGCTGACAGACGGCCAGCCCGTGCGCCGGTTCACCGGCTTCGCGAACTGAGGGCAGACAGATGAACATCGCGCGCGCCTCGATTGATCGACCGCTTTACACATGGCTGATCATCCTCATTGCCCTCTTCGGTGGCATCTGGGGATTCACGTCGCTTGGTCGTTTGGAAGACCCGGCTTTCACCATCAAGAACGCGGTCATCGCCACGCAATATCCCGGTGCCACGGCGGAACAGGTGGCGCTTGAAGTGTCCGAACCCCTTGAATCCGCGATCCAGCAGATGGGCGAGGTGGATGTCATCACCTCGGTCAACCAACCCGGACAATCGCTGATCGAAGTAGAGATCAAGTCGACCTACGACGGCACCGAACTGCCCGATATCTGGACCCGCCTGCGGGCCAAGGTGCGCGATGCCGCCCGCGGGCTTCCGTCGGGTGTCAGCCAACCCTACGTGAATGACGGGTTCGGTGATGTGTTCGGGCTGTTTTATGCGGTGACTGCCGAAGGGTTTTCTGACGCCGAAAAGCATGAACTGGCAACGTTTCTGCGTCGCGAACTGCTGACCGTGGACGGCGTCGCCGATGTCGAGGTTCAGGGCTTGCCGGACGAGGCGATTTTTGTAGAGCCCGACCTGGCGATCTCGGTGAACCAGAACGTCCCGCTCCAAGCGATCAACGAAGCCATCGCCAATGCGGATTCGGTGAATTCCTCGGGGTCTTTGCGGTCTGAAGATGCCCGCACCACCATTCTGACGGCCGAGGGTTCGGACAGTGTCTCGGCCATTGCGGGCCTGTCTGTCGGCTCGCAAGGGCAGGTGATAAACCTGTTCGACATGTCCGATGTCTATCGCGCCCGTCAGAACGATCCGGACATCATGATCCGCTACAACGGAACCGAAGCCTTTACCCTCGGCATCGCCGGTCTGGCGACGGAAAACATCGTCGAGGTCGGCAAGCGGGCTGACGCCAAATTTGCCGAGCTGGATGCGAATATCCCCTTCGGTGTCGATATTCTGCCGATCTACCAGCAACATGTGGTGGTCGAGCAGGCCTCGAACGACTTTCTGGTGAATCTGGCCATGTCAGTGGCCATCGTGGTCGCCGTACTGGGAATCTTCATGGGCTGGCGCGCGGCCATCGTCGTCGGTTCGACCCTGTTGCTGACCGTAGTCGGCACGCTTCTGTTCATGTCGCTGTTTTCGATCGAGATGGAGCGAATTTCACTCGGGGCCCTGATTATTGCCATGGGGATGTTGGTGGACAACGCCATCGTGGTTGCCGAAGGGATGCAGATCGCGATGTTGCGCGGCAAGTCCTCGCGCGATGCCGCTGAAGATGTGGCATCGAAAACCCAGATCCCGCTGCTGGGGGCCACCGTAATCGGTATCATGGCCTTTGCAGGCATCGGTCTTAGCCCCGACGCAACGGGCGAGTTTCTGTTTTCCCTGTTTGCGGTGATCGGCATTTCGCTGCTGCTCAGCTGGATACTTGCCATCACGGTCACGCCTTTGCTTGGGCACTATTTCTTCAAGCAGGGCAAGGAGGGTGAGATCGACGCCTACGGGGGCATCCTGTTCCGCACATATGGCGCGATCCTGCGGTTTGCGCTCCGTTTCCGGTGGCTGGTTGTTGCGGGTCTCATCGGCGTAACCGTTGCGTGCTATGCCGGGTTCGGGTTGATGAAACAACAATTCTTCCCCAACTCGAACACGCCTTTGTTCTTTGTGCATTACAAGCTGCCTCAGGGCACGCCGATTGCCCGCACGGCACAGGACATGGCGGTTTTCGAAGATTGGCTGACCCAACGCGAAGACGTGGTTTCGGTCACGACATTCGTCGGTCAGGGGGCAACCCGGTTCATGCTGACCTATTCGGCAGAGAAACCGAACCCGAGCTATGGTCACATGATCATCCGCACGGAAAGTCTGGATGACATCCCGGCCTTGCAAGCGGATCTGGAAGCGTTCGGGTCGGTCCAGTTCCCCGAAGGCGAGTTCGGAACCAAGCGCCTGGTGTTTGGCCCCGGCGGCGGCGATCCGATTCAGGCCCGGTTCTCGGGCAGTGATCCGGTGGTTCTGCGTCAACTTGCGGACGAGGCCGTGCAGCGCATGGCGGCGGCGTCGCCCAACGCGCTGCTCGTTCATCATGACTGGCGCGAACAGGAACTGGCGGTGCAGCCGATCTATGCCACGGAACGGGCCCAGACCGCGGGTGTTACGCGCGAAGACATTGCGGCCACGCTGCAATTTTCGACCGATGGTATCACGGGCGGTGTGCTGCGGGAACGTGACCGCCTGATCCCCATCATTCTGCGTCGTCCGGCGGACGGAGATTATTCCATCGTCGATCAGGTGGTGTATTCGGACCAATCCGGGAAATTTGTACCAATCGAACAGATGGTCGATGGATTCGAGTACAAATCCCTCAATACGCTGGTTCATCGCCGCGATCGTGTACTGACCATCACTGTCGGCGCGGACATCCCGCCCGACCTGACGGCGGCTCAGGTACACGCCGAAGTGCGCGACGCCATCGAGGCCATCGAACTGCCACCGGGCTACAAGATGGAGTGGGGCGGTGAATTCGAAAACTCGCGCGACGCGCAGGAAAGCCTGGGCAAACAATTGCCGCTGAGCCTGCTGATCATGGTTCTGATCTCGGTCCTGCTGTTCAACGCGATCCGTCAGCCGATCATCATCTGGCTGCTGGTTCCGATGTCGGTCAACGGCGTGGTCATCGGCCTGTTGGGAACTGGGTTGCCCTTTACCTTTACAGCCCTTCTGGGGCTGCTCAGCCTGTCGGGCATGCTGATCAAGAACGGCATCGTGCTGGTGGAAGAGATCGACCTGGTTCGCGCCACGGGCAAGCCCCTGCGCGAATCCATCGTCGAAGCCTCGGTCTCGCGTTTGCGCCCGGTGATGCTGGCTGCGATCACGACCATTCTGGGCATGGCGCCGCTGCTGACCGATGCGTTCTTCGTCTCGATGGCGGTGACGATCATGGGCGGGCTGGCTTTTGCGACCGTCCTGACAATGGTCGCCGCGCCGGTTTTCTATCTGCTCTTTTTTGCGCGGGATGAAAAACGCGAGGCGCAGGCAGCCTGAGCACGGGCCTCATTTGGGTCCAGCTGAATAGCTGGGCCCAATCAGGTTAGATCAAAGGAACAAACGGCACGTCACAGGCAGCCAGTGCAGTGAAGATTACGAGAACCAGAAATGAGCGCATTGTTTCATTCTCCTTATGCCTGAACGAAATGCGCGCCCGTTGAGTTCAGGTCAACGGGCGCGCATCTTTTCGTTCATTGATGAGCCAATTGTGGCTCAGGCCGGTTAGCCCTGTAACGACTTCACCTCGACATCCCCTTCGGCCTGCGCCTTGATGGCCAGAGCGGCAGCATGGCTTGCGGCGGCAGTGGTGTAATACGGGATCTTGTCATAAAGCGCGATGGACCGGATGGCCTTGCTGTCCTCGACCGCCTGCGCGCCTTCGGTGGTGTTCATCAGCAGTTGAACCTGACCGTCTTTCAGCATGTCGACCACGTCCGGGCGGCCTTCATAGACCTTGTTGACCACGTCGCATGGAACACCCTGTTCCGCCAGCCAGCTTTGCGTGCCGCGGGTGGCGACCAGCGTGAAGCCTTGTTCGACCAGAACTTGTGCGGCCTCGAGCATCGCCGCGCCCTTGTCGGCATCCTTGATCGAAATGAAGGCCCGGCCCGAGGTCGGCAGCACCATGCCTGCGCCCATCTGCGCCTTGAGGAAGGCGCGCGGGAAATCGCGGTCCCAGCCCATGACCTCGCCGGTCGAGCGCATTTCCGGACCCAGGATGGTGTCGACGCCCGGAAAACGGGCGAAGGGCAGGACCGCCTCTTTCACCGAGAACCATGGCATGTCCGGGTCGGCCAGCGTCATCTGATCTGCGATCTTGGTGTCGTCCACGGTCTTGTAGGGCGGACGCTGCGGGAAGCTCGCCAGCTTTTCGCCTGCCATGACACGCGCGGCGATGGACGCAATCGCACTGTCGGTGGCCTTTGCCACGAACGGCACGGTGCGCGAGGCGCGCGGGTTGACCTCGATGAGATAGATCTCGTCATCCTTGATCGCGAACTGAACATTCATCAGGCCGACAACGTTCAGCGCCTTGGCCAGTTTGAACGCCTGATCCTTGATCTGCGCGATGATCTCTTTCGACAGCGAATAGGGCGGCAGCGAACAGGCGCTATCGCCCGAGTGCACGCCGGCCTCTTCGATATGCTGCATGATGCCTGCCACATGCACATCGGTGCCGTCGCACAGCGCGTCCACGTCCAGCTCGACCGCGCCAGCCAGATAGCTGTCCAGCAGAACGGGGCTGTCGCCCGAGACCACCACGGCCTCGTTTATGTAGCGTTTCAGCTGGTCCATGTCGCGCACGATCTCCATCGCGCGGCCGCCCAGAACGTAGGATGGGCGGATCACCAGCGGAAAGCCGATTTCCTCGGCGATTTCCAACGCCTGCGCGTCGGTCGAGGCGATGCCGTTCTTGGGCTGTTTCAGCCCCAGCTCGTTGACCAGCGCCTGAAAACGCTCGCGGTCTTCGGCCAGGTCGATCGCGTCGGGCGTGGTGCCCAGGATCGGGATGCCCTCGGCCTCGAGCGCGTTGGCCAGTTTCAGCGGTGTCTGTCCACCGAACTGAACAATGACGCCATGCAGCGTGCCGTTTTCCTGTTCCTTCGTCAGGATTTCCATGACGTGTTCAAAGGTCAGCGGCTCGAAATACAAGCGATCCGAAGTGTCATAATCGGTCGAAACCGTCTCGGGGTTGCAGTTGATCATGATGGTTTCATAGCCCGCTTCGGTCAGCGCGAAGCAGGCGTGGCAGCAGCAATAGTCGAACTCGATGCCCTGACCGATGCGGTTTGGGCCGCCGCCAAGAATGACGACCTTCTTCCTGTCGCTCGGGCGCGCTTCGCATTCGACCTCGCCCATCATCGGAGCTTCGTAGGTTGAGTACATGTAAGGCGTCTGCGCCTCGAACTCGGCCGCGCAGGTGTCGATGCGTTTGAACACCGCTGACACGCCCAGATTGCGGCGCGCGCGGCGGACGTTGTCTTCGTCACGGCCCGTCAGCTTGCCCAGACGCGCATCGGTGAATCCCAGCATTTTCAGCTTGCGGATACCGTCCTCGGTGACCGGCAGGCCGTCCTTGCGGAGTTGACGCTCGGCCTCGACGATCTCGCGGATACGGGCCAGGAACCAAGGGTCGAACTTGGTGACGCCGAAAATCTCGTCATCGCTCAGGCCATGGCGCATCGCTTGCGCAATGGTGCGCAGGCGGTCAGGTGTCTGCTGGCTGATCGCCTTGATCACGGCGGCTTTGTCGTCGGCCTCGTCCCAGAGGCCCACGTTCAGTCCGGGGATTTCGACCTCATCAAAGCCGGTCAGGCCCGATTCCATCGAGGCCAGTGCCTTTTGCATCGATTCGTGGATCGTACGGCCAATCGACATCGCCTCGCCCACCGACTTCATCGCGGTGGTCAGATAGGGTTCGGAACCGGGGAATTTCTCGAAGGCGAATTTCGGAATTTTTGTCACGACATAGTCGATGGTCGGCTCGAACGAGGCCGGGGTGACCTTGGTGATGTCGTTGTCCAGTTCGTCAAGCGTGTAACCCACGGCCAGCTTTGCCGCGATCTTCGCGATCGGGAAACCGGTGGCCTTCGACGCCAGCGCCGACGAGCGCGACACGCGCGGGTTCATCTCGATTACGACCATGCGGCCATCGACCGGGTTGATCGCCCATTGCACGTTTGAGCCGCCGGTTTCGACACCGATTTCACGCAGCACTGCAATCGAGTGATTGCGCATGATCTGGTATTCTTTGTCGGTTAGCGTGAGGGCAGGGGCCACGGTGATCGAGTCACCCGTATGCACGCCCATCGGATCGACGTTTTCGATGGAACACACGATTATGGCGTTGTCGGCAGTGTCGCGCACCACCTCCATTTCGTATTCTTTCCAGCCCAGTAGGCTTTCGTCGATCAAGATTTGACCCACGGGCGAGGCATCCATACCCGAGCGGCAAATATGGATGTAATCCTCGCGGTTATACGCCACGCCGCCACCGGTGCCGCCCAGTGTAAAGGCCGGGCGGATGATGGCAGGAAGCCCCACGGTTTCAAGGGTTTCAAGGGCCAGCGCCACACCGGCGTCCAGGTCTTTCTTGCCGCTCTCGTCCTTGGGGGCGGTAACGATCTCGGCCTTGGGGTTTTCGATGCCCAGCCGGTCCATCGCCTCGCGGAACAGGGCGCGGTCTTCGGCCATTTCGATGGCCTCGCGCTTGGCGCCGATCATCTCGACGCCGAATTTCTCCAGCACGCCCATTTCTTCCAGTGCCAGCGAGGTGTTCAGGCCGGTCTGTCCGCCCATGGTGGGCAACAGGGCGTCGGGGCGTTCTTTTTCGATGATCTTGGCGACCACTTCGGGTGTGATCGGCTCGATATAGGTGGCGTCGGCCAGACCGGGGTCCGTCATGATCGTCGCCGGGTTCGAGTTCACCAGAATGACCCGGTAACCTTCCTCGCGCAGGGCCTTGCAGGCCTGAGCACCGGAGTAGTCGAATTCACAGGCCTGACCGATAACAATGGGACCCGCCCCAATGATCATGATCGACTGGATGTCGGTTCTTCTCGGCATGGCCTTGTTCCTTCGATTGTCCGCGAGTCAGGGCACCGCCCCAGCGCCCAAATTGTCCTGCGTTATAGGGACCGCGCAAAAAGGTGCAAGAGGTATCGGAAACAGGGGCGAAATTGCCGCTTTCCCCTCTTTCACTTGGCAGAGTATTCTCTATATGGCCCCTCACGGCAAATGAGGATGCAAGTGCGTATTCGTTTCGATCAGGGACCGGCCGGGCGAGGAACCCGGTTTCAGCGTCCGTCTCAGGTGATCCGCGCGGATGTGGCGGAGGACGTGCCCCAGGCTCTGGCGGCATTGGACGAGGCGCGCGCAGCTGGTGCCTGGCTGGCAGGGTATGCCAGTTACGAGCTGGGCTATGCGCTTGAACCCCGGCTCAATGGGCTTTTGCCGGAAGAACGACGCCTGCCTTTGTTGTGCTTTGGGGTCTATGATGCACCAGATCGGGTCGCCCTTCCGTCGCCTGCGGGTGAAGTGGGCGCATTCCGGCCGCGATGGGATGAAAAGCGATACGGCAAGGCCTTCAGGGCCGTGCATGACGCCATCGGTGCCGGCGACATCTATCAGGCCAACCTGACCTTTCCGATTGATCTGACCGTCTCGGGCAACAGCGAAACGCTCTATGCCGCGCTGGCGGGGGGGCAACCGGTGGGCCACGGAGCACTGGTGCAGCAGGATGGGCTGCCTGATCTGCTCAGCCGCTCGCCGGAGTTGTTTTTCCGCACGGATGAGGGTGGGCGGATCGAAACCCGGCCGATGAAGGGCACGCAACCGCGCAGTGAAGACCCGGATGAGGATGCGCGCCGCCGGGCTTTTCTGCGCGCGGACGAAAAGAATCAGGCCGAGAACCTGATGATTGTTGATTTGCTGCGCAACGACATCAGCCGCGTCGCGCTGCCCGGATCCGTTCATGTGCCCGACCTGTTCCGGGTGGAAACCTATGCCACCGTACATCAGATGGTCTCGCTGGTGCGGGCGCAGCTGCACAAATGCGTGGGGTTGGGTGAAATACTGACAGCACTGTTTCCCTGCGGGTCGATCACCGGAGCCCCCAAGATCCGCGCGATGGAAATTCTGGCGGAACTGGAGCCATGGGCGCGCGACATCTATTGCGGGACGATTGGCTGGGCCGCGCCTGATGGTCGGTCCGAGTTCAACGTGGCCATCCGCACCTTGATGCTTGAGGATGATCAGGCCACTCTGAACGTAGGCGGCGGTGTCGTTTGGGACAGTACCGCCCCGTCAGAGTATGAGGAGGCGTTATGGAAAGCCCGCTTCGCCCGCCAGCTGAACCTGATTTCAGCCTGATTGAAACACTGGCCTTCCGCCCGGATCAGGGCTTTGTCAGGCTGGACCGCCATCTTGCGCGAATGGCCCGTACTGCGCGGGTGTTCGAGATTCCTTTCAACCCCGATGAAGCGACCACCAGACTGAAAAGCGCTGCTTGTGACACCACGCTGCGTTGCCGCCTTACGCTGGATGTGTCGGGCTCGTTCGATCTGTCGACCGGCGAACTGGTGGACAATCCCAGAACCTGGCGCGTCGCTCTGTCGGATCAGCGTCTGGCTTCGAATGACCTGTGGTTGCGTCACAAGACCACGCGCCGTGCGCTCTATGATTCCGCGCGCGCAACGCTGCCCGAGGGATTGGACGAACTGTTGTTTCTGAATGAACTGGATGAGCTTTGTGAAGGCACCATCACGAACCTGTTTCTGGAAATGCCTGATGGCCGGGTTCTGACGCCCGCTTTGTCCTGTGGGCTCTTGCCGGGGATACTGCGCGAAGAACTGCTGGAAAACAAAGCGGTCACCGAAGCCGTGCTGACCTTGACCGACCTGAAAAATGCGCAAACTGTGCGGATCGGAAATTCACTGCGCGGACTGATCGAGGTGGAGCTGATAGACGGGTGACAAAAAACAGCATGATGATCGGACCGCCGGTTGCATTGCGACGGCTGCGGCTGGAATTTGGCCTGTTCTATATTGGCTTGCCGCTGCTGATCGCTGTTCTTTTCCCTCCGAACTGGATGTTTCCGGCGCTGTTTGCGCTGACCGGGCTTGGTATCGTGCTGCTACACCGGACGCCCGGGTTTCAATGGGCCGAGCTTCGTTACGACTGGGCCAACTGGACCCTGCGCGAGGTGGCTTTGTTCTCTGCCATCGTGGCTGCCTTTTGTGTTGGTCTGATTCAGATCACGCGCCCGGAGGCCGCGTTCTTCCTGCTTGTGCACCGCCCCGAAATGCTGGCCTTCATCTGGGTCGGCTACCCACTTTTGTCAGCGCTGCCGCAAGAGCTGCTGTTCCGCCCTCTATTCTTTCGCCGCTATCACGCGATTCTGCCGGATGGACGTGCGGCCTATCTGCTGAACGCGGCCATATTCTCGTTCGCGCACCTGATGTACTGGAGCTGGATCGTCGCGCTGATGACATTCGCCGGCGGCCTGCTGTTCACATGGGCCTACCGACAGCGTGGGTCATTCTTCTATGCGGTGTTGCTGCACGCGATTGCGGGCAATATCATTTTTGCGGTGGGGCTGGGCGTATATTTCTACTCGGGCAATGTGCAAAGGCCGTTTTGAAGGGGCAACCCGCCTTGACTTTCCGGGGCTGACAGGGTGTATCGGCGCGACGAATTCTGCGCCCGAAGGGATATTCCATGCACGCCTATCGCAGCCACACCTGCGCCGCCTTGACCGCCGCCAATGTTGGAGAAACCGTTCGCCTGTCCGGTTGGGTGCATCGGGTTCGAGATCATGGGGGCGTGCTGTTCATCGATCTTCGCGACCATTTCGGCGTAACCCAGATCCTGTGCGACGGCGACAGCGCCGCCTTTGCCGAGCTGGAAAAGGTGCGGTCCGAATGGTGCATCCGTATCGACGGCACCGTCAAAGCCCGTGACCCGGACCTGGTGAACCCGAAACTGCCCACCGGCGAGATCGAGGTTTACGTACGCGAACTGGAAGTTCTGGGGGCCGCCGACGAATTGCCGCTGATGGTCTTCGGCGATCAGGAATACCCCGAGGAAACCCGCCTGCGCTATCGCTATCTGGACCTGCGCCGCGAGGCGATGCAACGGAACATGACCCTGCGCTCGGACGTGGTTGCGTCCATGCGCAAACGGATGTGGGATCAGGGCTTTCGCGAGTATCAGACGCCGATCATCACCGCCTCGTCACCCGAAGGCGCGCGCGACTTTCTGGTGCCTTCGCGCCTGCATCCGGGCAAATTCTATGCGTTGCCGCAAGCCCCGCAGCAGTTCAAGCAGCTGATCATGGTGTCGGGCTTCGACAAGTATTTCCAGATTGCACCCTGTTTCCGGGACGAAGATCCACGGGCAGACAGGTCGCCCACCGACTTCTACCAGCTGGATCTCGAGATGTCCTTTGTAGAGCAGCAGGACGTGTTCGACGTCATTCAACCTGTTCTGACCGGCGTGTTCGAAGAATTTGGCGGCGGTCGCAAGGTTGATCAGGACTGGCCGCAAATTTCCTACAAGGACGCGGCGCTGTGGTACGGCACCGACAAGCCGGACCTGCGGAACCCCATCAAGATGCAGGTGGTATCCGAGCATTTCCGCGGTTCCGGTTTCGCGATCTTCGCCAAGCTGCTTGAACAGGAAGGCACCGAGATCCGCGCGATCCCCGCGCCGGGCGGCGGCAGCCGCAAGTTCTGCGACCGCATGAACGCCTTTGCCCAGAAAGAGGGTCTGCCAGGCATGGGCTATATCTTCTGGCGCGATCAGGGTGAAGGGATGGAGGCTGCGGGACCGCTGGCCAAGAACATCGGCCCCGAGCGCACCGAGGCAATCCGTCAGCAACTGGGTCTGGGTGTCGGCGATGCAGCCTTCTTCCTGGGCGGCAAGCCAAAAGCCTTTGAAAAGGTTGCCGGTAAGGCGCGTGACGTGATCGGTGAGGAATTGAACCTGACCGAAAAAGACCGTTTTGCCTTTGCCTGGATCGTGGATTTCCCGATCTATGAGCAAGACGAAGAAACCGGCGCGATCGACTTTGAGCACAACCCGTTCTCGATGCCGCAGGGCGGTATGGAGGCGTTGCAGGGCAACCCGCTGGATGTGCGCGGCTACCAGTATGATCTGGCGTGCAACGGGTACGAGCTGGTTTCAGGCGCGATCCGGAACCACAAGCCGGAAATCATGCTGAAGGCCTTTGAACTGGCGGGCTATGGCGAGGATGAAGTGAAATCCCGCTTTGGTGCCCTGTTCAATGCCTTCCACTACGGCGCCCCGCCACACGGTGGATGCGCGGCTGGTATCGACCGGATCGTGATGCTGTTGGCAGATGAGGCCAATATCCGCGAAGTCATGATGTTCCCGATGAACCAGCGTGCCGAAGATCTGATGATGGACGCACCTTCGGACCCGACCTCGGATCAGTTGATGGAGCTGGGTCTTCGCATTATCCCTCAGGACCAGTAAAAAAACCGCCCGCGTATCGCGGGCGGATTTTTCACGCAGGCAGCCTGTGTCAGTCCAGCGGGTCTTTCAGATTGTTTCGGTTGACGCGGATGGAACGCGCGGCCTGCCGTGTTTGGCGGTACAGCCAGATGCACAAAAGGGTTGCAGTGATGAAATACGCTGTCACCATTTCAAATCGCCTCTCGCTGTTCCAGTCGGTTCTGCACCATCCCGGCAACCTGCGCCGCCTGCGCCATGATCGGCGTCCCGTTCGCGCGTGACAATGCCAGCTTTCGCGCTGCTTCCGCCAAGGGCCTGTCATTTGCCTCGCGCGCGACGCCGTGCAGGAACTGTGCGGCGTAGTCCAATGTACTGTGATCGTTGGGACCTGCGAGCACATCGGCGATATGGGCCATGTCGTCCTGATAAGCCAAAGGGTCCGGGCGAATGATTTCATCGCGCACGGCATGAAGCCCGCTGGGCCGCCGGTCCTCTGGCAGGCGTTCCAGAATGGATTTTTGAAAATGTGACATTGATTTTAGCGGCTTGGACAAAAACCCATCCGCGCCGGCCGCCAGAGCCATGTCTTCGCTGCCGTCATCGCCCGAAAGGCCCATGATGACACTGATACGGGGCGTGGCCTCGGCCAATTCGGCGATCAGGTCGGCGCCGGAACCGTCCGGCAGGCCCATATCGACCAGGATGACCGAAGGCCGATAGATCTGTAGATGCCTTCGGGCCGATTTCAGGCAATCCGCACGGCGAATGCGCGCGCCGCTGTGTAGGCACATCAGGCGGATGGCATCGCAAGCGTACCGGCTGTCTTCGACAACCAATATGGTCTGACCCAGCAAGGGTCGAGTCGCGGTGGGCGCGGCGGTGGTGGTGGCAAGTAGGCCCGAATCGTCCATGGCAGCTCTCCTATGCAGCAGATGCTTCACGCTAGGAACTTCTGGCTAACACGACGTTAACGCGCGATTTGGCGCACTTGTCCTTTGGCGGATCAGCCCCCATAACCCATGCAACGCAGGACAGCAGGAGTGAGACATGATTGGACGTCTGAACCACGTCGCCATCGCCGTACCGGATCTTGAGGCGGCGTCCGAGCAATACCGTAACGCGCTGGGCGCCAAAGTCGGCGCGCCGCAGGACGAGCTGGATCATGGTGTCACGGTCGTGTTCATCGAACTGCCCAACACCAAGATCGAACTTCTGTATCCGCTGGGTGACGACAGCCCGATCAACGGTTTTTTGGAAAAGAACCCGGCCGGCGGCATCCACCATGTATGTTACGAGGTCGAGGATATCATCGCGGCCCGTGATCATCTGAAAGCGACCGGAGCCCGTGTTTTGGGATCAGGTGAGCCCAAGATCGGTGCGCATGGTAAACCGGTTCTGTTTCTGCACCCCAAGGATTTCAACGGCTGCCTGGTCGAGCTGGAGCAGGTATAACCCCCAGCCCCGGAGGGCCTGAAATGACCATTACTGCCGCGCTGGTGTTGTTTGCCGTCATCTGGTTCATGACGTTGTTGGTGGTGCTGCCCATTCGCATCAAAACCCAGGGCGATCTGGGTGACATCGTTCCCGGCACGCATGCGGGCGCGCCGGAAGTGCATCACATGAAAAGAAAGATGTGGATCACCACCGGTATCTCTGTGATTCTGTGGGCGATCATCGCCGGAATCATCCTGTCGGGCGTGATCTCGGTGCGGGATTTCGACTGGCTGAACCAGTTGGAGCCAAGGTAATCCCCGTCAGGCCTTTTGGCCTGACAAGGCATGATAGATATGGGTGAACGTGGCGGCCCCGATGATCGGGATCACCAGGTTCACCAGCGGCACTGAAAGCGGAATGGCGATCAATGTGCCCGCCACCCAGATCGTCGTTGAATGTTTGGCCCGCAGCTTGCGCGCGCCATCGCGCCCGATCCTTCGCATCGCGGCAAGGGTAAAGTATTCACGCCCCAGCAAAAATCCGTTCATCGCCCAGAAGATGAAAGGCGCAAGCGGGGTGAAAATCGCATAGAGGATCAGCGCCAGCAGGTTTGCCACAATCAGAACGCCAAGGAAGCTGAGACCGTCCTTAAGCGCCTCTGAGGCCGGGATGCGCCGTGCGGGCGGCAACGCCGGAAAATGCTTGTCCTCAACCGCCTGTGCCACCTCGTCCAGAAAGATCGAGGTGATGGCCGACGCGACCGGCACCATCAGAAAAACGGGCAGGATCAGGACGAGCACGATACCGGAATAGTTCAGAACGTCGTTCAGCCACGGCACAGCTCCCACAAACGGCAGTGAGATTTCGCTGCCTGACAGCCAGTTGATCAACCAGATCGCACCTGCACAGGCCAGAACCAGCAGCAGAATGGTCAGACCCACGCCGCGCAGCAATACGGCGCGAAACCTGGGGTCTCCGGTCTGGCCAAGTGCGCTGAAAAAGGCGTTCAGGATGATCATTCCGAAACCCACTCTGTCAACGCGGCCACGTCGGGCCGCGGGCGTTCCGGCGGGGTCGCTCCCTCGGTGGCGATATGAATCAAACCGGCCACGCGTTCGTTTTCGGCAAGCCCGAAAGCATCGACACAGAATTCGCGATCATGTGTTTGCCAACCCGACAGCCAATTGGCGCCCCAGCCCGCAGCCAGCGCGGCATTCAGCAGCGCCAGACAGACCGCGCCAGCAGAGTAGGATTGTTCGATGGCCGGAATCTTTTCGGATTGTTTGCGAACCTCGATGACCGCGACGGTCAGATGCCCCATATCGAACTGGCTGCGCGCCTTGGCGATGTCTTCCGGGCTTTTGTTCAGCCTTTGTCCGCAGGCCTCGGTCAGGGTCGCCAGGCGTGGCATGGCGCCCTTTTCCAGAACGATAAATCGCCAGGGCTCCAGTTTGCCGTGATCGGGGCTGCGGGCTGCGGCCGTCAGCAACGGCAGCAACTCTTCCCGGGTTGGGGCCGGAGCAACCAGTGTCTTGGCCGGCCGGGACCGGCGCGACTGCAAAAACTCCAAAGCGGCGGGGTTTTTCAGGGACATATGTTAACTTCCTTTACATCGGGACTCTGTATCTTGGTCGGTATTCTGCCCGTTTCAAGGGCACGCCAATGGATTGCGTGGATCAATTTCATTACGACGTGCTTCGTGCAAGACTTTGAGAAAAAAGAGGAGACAATGGCGAAACCCAAACTGCGCGATCTGCCGGATCTCAGCGCGATGGCGCAGGCCGGGGCCGTGTTCAAGCTGAAGGTGACGCCCAAGGCGGCCCGCGATCGGGTGAGCGTCGAAGACGGGCAGATCAAGGTATCCGTTACGGCCCCGCCGGAAAACGGTAAGGCCAACAGGGCCGTGCAGTTGCTGCTTGCAGAATGTCTTGGCGTCGCGCCCTCGACCCTGACGCTGAAGCAGGGGCAAGCCGCACGGATCAAGCTTTTTTCCTATGACCCCTGAGGTCCGGTTTCGCGAATTTGATAAACACCTTCGGGCAGATCCAGCGCGGCCGCCAGATCCCGCACCTGCTCGGGCGACAACGTGATCTTCTGTATTTGATCGGTGCGGGGATCAAGTTGTTCCAGCGTGACGCATTCCGCGAAATTGTTGATCACCACATCTTCTTGCAAAGGTTGTTCGCCTTCGTCCACAAGCGTAATGACCGTCGAGTCGAATTCATGCTCAATCGTAAACATGAGGCCAGAGTGCAAGCCGCCGGGGCGCAATGCAAGCCGTTCGTTGAACCGGCGGTGTGGTTTCGCCGGCACGGTCGTACTATGTTGAAATCACGGCCATTCGGTCTCAAAGGATATGACATGCACAGATGGTTTGTTTTTTTGCTGTCCCTGCTGCTTGCGGCATGTGGAGAGGGGGCCTTGCGCGTCCAACCCGCCGAGGAATGGCTGGGGGATGAGCCAGAGGCCGAACCGATGGTGCAAACCTTCCGAGAGGTCAGTCGGGCCGTCGGGGCGGAAGCCCGCAGACAGTGTCTGAAACAGACGACCGGGCAGAATTGCGACTTTCGGATTCTTGTCGACTTGAACCCACAGGCTTCGGTCAATGCATTCCAGACGCTGGATGAAAACAAGCAGCCGGTGATCATATTCACCCGCTCGATGATCGAATCCACCCAGAACGCGGATGAACTGGCGTTTGTCATGGGGCATGAAGCAGCCCACCACGTGTTGGGGCATATCGCCAGGCAGAGTGAAATCGCCAGCGCCAGCGCGGCTGAGTTCGGGCGGGTGGCAGAGTTGCGCGGCGGGGACGCCGCCGCCATTGAAGAGGCGCAAAAGCTGGGCGCGCAGGTCGGCGTTCAGGCTTATGTGAAAGACTTTGAGCTGGAGGCAGACCAGTTGGGAACCATCATCACGTATAATGCGGGATACAATCCGTTGGTCGGGGCAAGGTTCTTTGATCGCATCCCGGATCCCGGTGACAGGTTTTTGGGAACCCACCCACCAAATGCACAACGTGTGCAGATCGTGCGGGAAACAGCAGAGCAGTTGGGTTTGTCCCAATGACCGAACTTACATGCTTGGGTGTTGTCATGACGGATCGCGGCTCGAAATACGCGGTGTCCGGGGCGCAGGTCACGACGCGGGCTGAAATCGACGCCGTTTTGAACGATTTGAAATCCGACAAGAGCTATGCCAAGGCCACCCACAACACCTGGGCTGCGGTCTTGCCGACCGGCGCGTTGAAAGCTGATGACGGAGAAAGCGGCGCGGGCATGGTGATCCTTCGGATGATCGAACGCGCCGGGCTGAAAAATCACGTAATTATCGTGACGCGCTGGTATGGCGGCAAGAAACTGGGCGGGGATCGCTTTCGCCGCGTTCAGGATGCCACGCGGTCCTATCTGGATCACATCGGCGTCCAATCTTGACCTGAGTCAATGTTTGCCTTCGCGGATGCGCTACGCTTTGGACACAGCGTGAAAGCGAAAGGAAACAGCATGCCCACCCACGAGACCCTGCGGCTGCATGCCGGATTGGTGGACGATATGGCCAGAATGCTGGACATTGATCTTGAGGAAGCCGCCATTGATGGTTCCGTTTCCGTGGACCAGATCTCTGATGCTGTTTTGCGCTGTACCGACTGCCCGAACCCGGATCACTGCAAGAGTTTGCTGAACGATCCCGGATCTGCTCGGCGGACACCCGAATACTGCCGAAATCAGGAATTGCTTCACAATCTCCTGCCTTGACACAAAGGTCTGCCATGACACATCTGGGCGAAATCATGACTCATCTGCGTTTGGTGTTGCGTATGGGGCAAGCAACCGGAACCGACTTGGCCGCGGCCTATCGGAAAGGTCATCTGAAACAGGAAGAATGGGCTGAAATCGTGCAGCAGTGTCGCGGCTGTTCTTGGGCCAAGGACTGCCCGGAATGGTTGGAACGGCGCGAGCAGGTTGAACAGGCGCCGTCGACATGCCCGAATCGCAAATGCTTTGCCGCCCTCAAAACCAAGCAGGTGGAGAACGCTTGATGTCTCAGGTCGCGTTGGGGGAAATCGAAAAGCACTTTTGGCTTACGCGCTCGGTTTCACGCTGCATGGGCATTTCAATGACCGAAGCGATGGCCGAAGGACGTCTTTCACCCGAAAAATACGCCGAGCTTGTCACGCGGTGCCGTGCTGCCGGATGTGATGTGAAATGCGAGTTTTGGCTTGCCCGGCAACAGGGCACAGCGACCACTGCCCCGGATTTTTGCCCCAATGCCGAGATACTGAATGGGTTGAAAACCTGATCAAAGCCCGTTGTGCGTTCCGTCGCACAAAGGCGGTTTCGAACTGTGTTTGCAGCCACAAAAGAAGACCTTTTTGCTGCTTTCCGCTGTATATTTCACGGGCTCTGACCCGGTGCCTTTGTGCGATCCGTCGCAAAACGGCTGGCGGCTGGATTTGCCGCAGGCACACCAGAAATAAGTTTTCCCTTCGACGACCTCGACCGGAAATGGCGATTTCCGGGCAACAATGGGCGCGTTTGACATATGGCTTCTCCGTCTTTAGCTGAATTCGCTGCAACAGTTTAGGGCGCCGGAGTCAGAAGAATAGGTTTCACGCCTCAAAGAACATCATTGCGCCATTTGATTGGCATGGATTCGCTGTGACTCACGAAGACGTGATCGATTCAGTTGCCAGATTGCCGTTCAGCCCGTATTCTTAACCTGGCCCCGAAAAGCTGGGCAATATCAGAAAAGTAATAAAGGATTGACGGACATGAAACTGAAACTCGCTGCCGTTGGCGCATTTGCACTGATCCTGACTGCCTGTGCGCAGCAGGAAGAACCGACACCTGTTTACGTTCAGCCCAGCTATGACAAAGCCGGCACACCCAGCTGTCCGGGTGGTTATCAATTGGCCACAACCGAGGCTGGCCAGACGGTCTGTGACCCAATCACTCAGTAAGCCATTCGCAGGCGGCCCGGACCCGGACCGCCTGTACGCTTTCGGGAAAGACCGTCACCAGTTGTGGCGGTTTTTTCTTGCCTGCGATTTCGCGGCTATCGGACAATTTGCGTTCTTCGCGTTGCGCGAACCCTGTTCAGTGCCTTTTTAGGCCGTAGTTATGCTTGAACTTGAATGACTTGAATTTCTGTCGCTTGACCGACCCGTAGGGGATATGCCCGATGACACGCCGTTTGGGGGCGGTGTATCGATAAACCGGGGCCGGCTTTTTGTTATGCGCCTTGGGCCGCTTGGCATATGACTTGGCCTTCGGGGCCACGTAATACCGGTTTATCTTGTGACGGCCGTTTTTGTGAAAGCTTAGATGTTTGCCGCCAACCGCAATGACTCCGGCAGAGCCGACCTGTGTAGGCTGGGCGTAACCGGGGGTGGCCACGAAATGCGCGGCCATCAGGAAAACCACGTAGTTCAGGCTAGGCTTGAAGATACGAGACATGAAAACCTCCATGATTGGCTTTCAGTCCAAGATCGGGTCTGACCGCGTGTTCGGCCAATAAACTCGGTTCACGCTTTGCCCATATTCCGTGTGCTCGACGCGGTGTCAGACCTTAGACGGGCTTGCCCCACAAATCGTATTCTCCGGCCTCGTCCACTTCGACCGTGACGATGTCACCGGGCCTGAGGTTTTCGAACCCATCATCGATGAACAGGTTGCCGTCGATCTCGGGCGCGTCTGCTTTGGTGCGGCAGGTGGCGGCCTCGTCATCGACCTCGTCCACGATCACCTCAAGCGTCTGTCCGACCTTTGCCCGCAACTTGGCCTCCGAGATCGCCTGTGCCTTTTCCATGAAGCGATCCCAGCGATCCTGCTTGATTTCGGCCGGAACGTGATCGGGCAGTTCATTTGACCGCGCGCCATCGACGTTTTCATACTGAAAACACCCGACACGATCCAACTGCGCCTCGTCCATCCAGTCCAGTAAGGTCTGGAATTCCGACTCCGTCTCACCCGGATAGCCGACGATAAAGGTCGACCGCAGGGTGATATCCGGGCAGATCGCGCGCCAGGCCTTGATTTCATCCAGCGTTCTGGCCGACGCGGCCGGGCGGGCCATGCGTTTCAGCACATCCGGGTGGGCGTGTTGAAACGGGATATCCAGATAAGGCAGCACGTTGCACCCGGCATCCGCCATCAGCGGAATCAAGTCCCGCACATGTGGATAGGGATACACATAGTGCAGCCGCACCCAAGCATCGAGCTGCCCCAGCTCGCGCGCCAGATCGGTGATATGGCTGCGCACTTCACCGTCTTTCCACGGGTTGATGTCGTATTTCCGGTCCAGCCCATAGGCCGAGGTGTCCTGCGAAATCACCAGCAGCTCACGCACGCCGTTTTGCACCAGCTTTTCCGCCTCGCGCAGAACCGAATGCGCCGGGCGGCTGGCCAGTTTTCCGCGCATGTCGGGGATGATGCAGAACTTGCACTTGTGGTTGCAGCCCTCGGAAATTTTCAGATAGCTGTAATGGCGTGGCGTCAACTGCACGCTGCTGGCGGGCAACAGGTCCACGAACGGATCAGGATCGGGGGGCACGGCGGCATGCACCGCATCCAGCACCTGCTCGTATTGGTGTGGGCCGGTGACAGCCATGATGCGGGGGTGATGCTCGCGAATGTAATCCGGCTCGGCCCCCAGACAGCCGGTCACGATGACCTTGCCGTTTTCCACCAGCGCCTCTCCGATCGCGTCCAGCGATTCCGCCTTGGCGCTGTCAAGGAACCCGCAGGTGTTCACGATGACGGCATCGGCCCCGGCATAATCCGGCGAAATGCCGTATCCTTCGGCACGCAGCCGGGTCAGAATGCGTTCACTGTCGACCAACGCCTTCGGGCAGCCCAACGACACCATGCCGATGGTCGGCTGGTTCGAATGGGGTGTCTCGGTGATCCGGGCAGAAGGGGCCAGGTCGGGGCGGAGGTTCGGCGGGTTTGTCGTCATGCGCGGCATATAGTCGGGAAAGCTTGCCCTTGCAAATATGATGCGTGATTTGAATGATCACGGCAATGACAAGCCAAAAGGCGGAGAGCAGAAAATGAAATGGCTGATGCGCATCCTGTTTATCGTTGTCGCCGTGATCGCGTTGATCATCGGCGCGCTGTTGCTGATGCCGGGGGAAAAGCTTGCCGCGATTCTGGCCGAGCAGGTCAAGGCCCAGACCGGGCGTGATCTGACGCTGACCGGAGATGTGCGCATTTCCTTCTGGCCGGTGGTCGGGATGGAAACCGGGCCGGTGCGTTTCGGCAACGCAAGCTGGGCCGGACCCGAGCCGATGCTCAGCGCGGATAGCCTGGCCGTCGGAGTGGACGCTGCCGGGCTGTTGAACGGGGATCTGCGGATCAAACGAGTTTTTGCAGACAATCCCGTGTTGCGGTTGGAACGATCCGATGGGCGCGGCAATTGGGAATTGAGCGCCCCGACAACCGCGACAACTGCGGTCGCGACCGGGGGGGGCACGCCCGCTGAGCCCTCGGGGCAGGTCACGCTGGATCGGTTGGAGCTGACAAATGCACGGCTGATTTACGTTGAAAATGGTTCGACGCAGATGGATTTCTCGGACGTGACACTATCTGCAAGCTGGCCCGAGGTGGCGGCCCCGCTGGTAATGGAGGCCGCCATGCCAGTGCCCGGAGGCGCGGTTCAGGTTGATCTGAAAATCCCGGACTTACCGGCATTTGCCGCCGGGTCAGTAACTGATCTGGAACTGGCTTTGACGGCCCCGGGCGGAGAGGTCGGATTTGACGGGCGCGTCAATCTTGCGGGCGAAATGGATGGAACGACCAAGGTCGTGACGCGGGACACCGAAAGGATGCTTGCCGCCTTCGGTCAGTCTGGCACATCCGTACCGCCCGGATTGGGCAAGACTGCCGACATTTCAGCGCATATGACGTATACGCAGGACGGGCGGATTTCCATGCGGAACATGGTTGCGCAATTGGATGACAACCGGTTCGTGGGTGAGGCGGATATCACCATCTCGGACCCGCCGCGTATCG
This sequence comes from Ruegeria sp. HKCCA4008, assembly GCF_013033125.1. Classification (NCBI taxonomy): domain Bacteria; kingdom Pseudomonadati; phylum Pseudomonadota; class Alphaproteobacteria; order Rhodobacterales; family Roseobacteraceae; genus Ruegeria; species Ruegeria sp. HKCCA4008. The sequence continues at coordinate 107,573 of NZ_WQDM01000003.1, read as the reverse complement.
TGGCCCGTCTGGAAGCCGGTGATCTGGATCTGTCGCGGATTTCCGAAACCGCTTCTGCTTCAGGCGGCACGTCTCAGGCAAGCGCTCCTGCACCTGAGGGGTGGTCGAAAGACCCTATCGACGCGTCTGCTCTGGCATTGGCGAACGGTAAGATCCGCCTGACGGCGAACTCGATCGCCGTGCCCGGGATGACGTTCGGCAAAAGCGATCTGACCCTGTCGCTGGATCGGTCGCGGGCCGTTCTGGAAATGCACCCGGCCACGCTGTTTGCGGGTCAGTTGCACGGTCAGGTGGTAGCCAACAACCGCAACGGCCTGTCTGTGGGCGGCAACGTGACCGCCACCGGGATCGATCTGGAACAGGCACTGACCACGATGGCCGGGGTCAAGCGCCTGTCGGGAACCGCTGCGGGAGCGTTTGAGTTTCTGGGCGTCGGCCAGTCCGAGGATCAGATCATGCGGTCCCTCAGCGGCAAGGGAAACCTGGATGTCGGTCCCGGAGTGATTTCCGGGCTCGATTTGGACCGATTGATGGGGCAGGGCACCGGATCAGGCGGAACCACCGTGTTCAACAGCCTGACGGCCAGTTTCACCATCGACCAGGGCGTGCTGACGAACAGCGATCTGCTCATGTCACTGAAGAATTTCCGCGCAGATGGCACCGGCACGGTGGATCTGGGGGCTCGCAACATCGACTATCTGTTCACGCCCGTGGCGCTGCGGGCCAATTCCGGGCAGGGGATATCGGTTCCCGTTCACATCAAAGGCCCCTGGAGCGATCCGTCGATCAAGCCGGACTTGACCAAGGTGATCGAGGCGGCGGCGGATGTGAAGGTCAAGGAACTGGAAGACGACGCAAAACAGAAGGTTTTTGAAAAGGTCGGCAACGAATTGGATACGACGATCACCGACAGTGACCAGATCGAAGACGCCATCAAGAACAAGCTTGAAGAAGAGGCAAAAAAAGGTCTGCTCAAATTATTCGGCGGCGACTGAGCAACCATCGTGCTTGGGGCATCGGGATATGCCCCAAGCAGTTGTGTTCAGATGGTTTGGTCGTAGTCGCCGACACCGGGCTCGGTTCGGATGACGGCGTCAATGTCCGCGAAGATGGCGCGCATCTCAGCCTCGCTTTCGCTGCTTTCACAGACGACGACCAGATTGGGGGTATTGGACGAAGCCCGCACCAGGCCCCAGCTTCCGTTGTCCAGAATCACGCGTGCGCCGTTCACCGTGACCACTTCTTTGATTGCGCGGCCAGCGAGTGTTTCGCCCGCATCTCCCTTGGCGACCAGCTTGTCGACCAGCCGCTGAAGGATTTCATATTTCTCGGTATCGGCGGCGTGGGGCGACATCGTGGGGGTGGACCAGGTCTTGGGCAGGGCCTTGCGCAGGTCCGACATGCTCTGATCCGGGTTGCGGTCCATCAGTTTGCAGATTTCGACTGCGACACGCATTCCACAGTCGTATCCACGCCCGATCGGTTCGGCCAAAAAGTAGTGGCCTGATTTTTCGAACCCTGCCAGTGCCCCGATTTCCTTGACGCGGCGCTTCATGTGGCTGTGGCCGGTCTTCCAATAATCGGCTTTGACGCCCAGGGCCTGCAACTCGGGGTCGCTGGCGAACAGACCGGTGGATTTCACATCCGCAACAAAGGTCGATCCGGGGTGAAGCTTGGCCAGATCACGCGCCATGATCACGCCAACTTTGTCGGCAAAGATCTCCTCACCCTCGTCATCGACGACGCCGCAGCGGTCTCCGTCACCGTCAAACCCAAGCGCCAGATCGGCTCCGCTGGATTTCACCGTGGCGGCCATGTCGTGCAGCATCTCCATGGCTTCCGGGTTCGGGTTGTAGTTGGGGAAGGTATAGTCCAGCCGGTTATGGCTGGGAACGATCTCAACCCCGATCCGTTCGAAAATCTCGGGCGCAAAGGCCGAAGCCGTGCCGTTGCCTGTTGCGCAGACCACTTTCAGCGGGCGGGACATTTTGAAATCGCCGACCAGGTCGTCGATATAGGCCTCTTTGACGCCATCGACGAACTCGTACGAGCCGCCTTCGCGCGCGACGCCCTCGCCGTTCAGAACGATGTCACGCAGTTCCGACATCTCATCCGGGCCATGGGTCAGCGGGCGGTCAAAACCCATTTTGACCCCGGTCCAGCCGTTCGGGTTGTGGCTGGCGGTGACCATGGCCACTGCGGGCACATCCAGATGGAACTGCGCAAAATAGGCCATGGGGCTGAGCGCAGGGCCGATGTCTTTGACACGGATACCAGCCTGCATCAGGCCCAGCATCAGGGCATTTTTGATCGCCAATGAATAGTCACGATAGTCGTTTCCGACTGCGATCACAGGCTCGATCCCGCGCCTGTGCATCTGTGTGCCAAGCCCCAGCCCAAGCGCGGTCATTCCGGGCAGGTTGATCTCTTCAGGATATTTCCAACGGGCATCGTATTCACGGAACCCGGTGGGCGTGATCATCGCGTCGCGCAGAAAGTTCCAGCTGTTGGGTGTTACCTCGGTGAGGGGTTTGATCATAAGAAATCTCAATCTTTAAATCTGAATCGGATTCGCTTTAGCAAGCGCATCAAATCGCATCAATGTGTCAACAAGTTGGGGCATCTGGTCGAGCGGGATCATATTTGGCCCGTCCGATGGGGCCGAGTCCGGATCCTGATGGGTTTCAATGAACACGGCCCCGACACCCAGAGAAACCGCGGCGCGGGCCATCACGGGTGCAAATTCGCGTTGTCCGCCCGAAGACCCGCCCTTGCCTCCGGGTTGCTGCACGGAATGGGTGGCGTCCATCACCACCGGATAGCCGGTTTTCGCCATTTGGGGCAGCGCACGCATATCGGCAACCAGCGTGTTGTAGCCAAATGAGGTTCCACGTTCGGTCAGCAGTATATTTTGATTTCCGGTGCTTTCGATTTTGTCGACGATGTTGGTCATTTCCCAAGGTGCAAGGAATTGCCCCTTTTTCACATTGACCGCTTTGCCGGTGTTGCCGGCCGCCAGCAACATGTCGGTCTGACGGCACAGGAACGCCGGAATTTGCAGAACGTCCACCGCCTCGGCGGCGATGGCGCATTGCGCCTCGGTATGAACATCGGTCAGAACCGGGATACCCATCGTTTTACGGATGTCATCCAGTACCTTCAGCCCCGCATCGATGCCCATGCCACGCTTGCCCGACAGGGATGTCCGGTTCGCCTTGTCATAAGACGCCTTGAAGACGTATTGCGCCCCGGCTGCGTCGCAGGCTTCTTTCATTTTGCCCGCAATCATCTGCGCATGGTCTGCCGTTTCAAGCTGACATGGCCCAGCTATGATGGTCAGCGGAAGGTCGTTGCCGACTGTCAGGTCGGAGATTTTAACATGTTTCATGAGTTTTATGAGGATACCTGTTCACGAAGGACCGACGCAGTAAGCGAGATCATCAGGTAGATACCAGCAAACAACAGGAATGCCAAAATCGTATTTTCGAACTTGCGCGGATAACTGGGTTCCTGACTGGGAACGGGGTTGACCGAGACGGTCAGATAGCGCACCTGCCGGTTGGCTTCGGACCGGGTCGCTTCCATTTGCTGCATTGCCGTTTGCAGCATCATGTCGCGCGCCGCAAGGTCCGCCTGCGCGATCTGGATACGCACGCTCAGCCGCGCCAGCGAGTTTTCGCCGTCCGAGGCATCCTGCATCTCGGCATTCAGTTCTCTCAGAACCTTTTCCAGACGGGCGATATCTGCCTTGACGCCATCAACCTTTGCCTTGTTCGGGCGCAGGTTGTCCTGAAGCGCGGCGAGCTCAAGCTCTTTGTCCTGAACCAGTATTTCGATTTCGTTGATGCGGGCACGCAGGCTGGCAATGACGTTTTCGGGGTCAAGAACCGCGCCCTGAAGCTGAAGCTCGATCAACTCTTCCTGAGCCTGCCTGCGCGCTTCCTGCGCCGCTTCGAAACTTTGCAGCGCGTCGCGCATCTGGTCTTCGCGTTTTTTTCCAGACAAGGCGTTCACCCTGTCTTCGGCATAAGAGATCAGGCGTTCGGAAAATTCGGTCGATGTCTGCGCGTCGGGGGCGGCAACCTCCATCCGAATGACCCCTTCGGTCGGGTCATAGCCGATGGTGATCATGCGTTTGAACAGCTTATAGGCGTCTTCAAGCGAGGCGTCCGGCGCCAGTCTTTGAATCGGGTCGATCCATTCTTGCTTGAAGACATCAGAAAACCCGGCATCGCGGTCCAGCAACAGTAAAGCTTCTTTCGACTCCAGAAAGGACTGAACCGAGATCGAATCCTGCGTGGTGGCGAATTGCGTGCCAGCAAGCAGACCGCCGATATTGCCCGGTCCGCCATCCGCTTGCAGAATCAGGAATTCGGAATCGCTGGCATACATCGGCGTGGCGATGCGGTAGAAATAGAAGCCGACAATGAAGGTCGGCAGGAACACAAAGGCCGCCAGACGCGCAAACAGTCCAAACAATTTACGCTTGCGACGGCGGGCGATGTCCTTTTGGATTTGGCTGATTTCATAATTGCGCCGTTCAGCCGGGCTGAGCTCGGGCCCGGGCAGGTTTGTTTTCTCGGCACCCATGGCCTGCGGCAGTTGCACGTTGATCTTGTCCTCGGGTTTGTCACCCTCGTCCGATGGCCTTGCGGCGGCAAGGTCCAGAAGATTGGTGCGCTGGAAGGGGTCGATGCCCTTTTTGCGCAGCAATCGCACCGCGTCATAGTCCGACGTCGCGGCCAGACCGTGTTTCTGCGCCAGACGTCGTGCGATACGCAATTGACGGCCCGTCAGGCCTTCGCGCTTGATGTCATCCAGCTGCGTGCCGGGCTGCGCTTCGCCGGCGGCCTCGGGGCCCTGCGTCGCGTTGCGAATACGCGAGATGGCGTCCGATCGCGCCTCGGCCGAACTTTCCGTCTGGCGTCTGCGGCGCCAGTTGTATTTTCTAACCTTGGGTTTCGTAGTCATAAAGCTGCTTTGCCTCTTCCAAGGAGTCAAACATATACAATTGCCCGTCCAGAAGTACGGCCGCTTTCTGGGCGAATTTCTCCAACACGGACGGGCTGTGCGATACGATCACCAAAGTCGTCGTGCGTAACCTTTCCTTCAGAATCGCCCCTGCCTTTTCGTTGAATTCGACATCTGTTGTCGCCGGCATCCCTTCGTCGATGAGATACATGTCAAAGTCCAGCGCCAGCATCAAAGAAAAGGTGAAACGCGCCCTCATCCCAGAGGAGTAAGTGGCAAGGGGCTGGTCGAAATATTCGCCCAGACCGCAGAGCCATTTGCAATAGGCCTCGATATAGTCGGGGTCCATACCGTAGATCTTGGCGATATAGCGCGCGTTATCAAGCGCTGACAGTTTTCCCGACACGCCACCGGTGAACCCCATGGGAAAAGATACCCGGCATTCGCGACGGACCACGCCTTCGTCGGGTTTCTCCAGGCCGGCCATCATGTTGATCAACGTGGTTTTTCCGGTTCCGTTCGGGGCCAGAACGCCCAGTGAGGTGCCCAGTTCGACCCGAAACGAGACCCGATCCAGAATCACCTTGCGGCGCGTTCCGGTCCAGAAGGATTTGCTGACGTTGTCGAATTCTAGCATTCGGGGTCTGCTGCTCGTTTCGTTTGTGTTGTCGCACTTGCGGGCGGCCAGAAAGGGTATTTTTTACCGGCCCATGTTGGCTACATTATGTCGAATTATGAAACAAATGATCAATGCGGTCCGGTTGCGCGCATGAATGTCTGATTGGGTGCAGCAAAGGCTATCGGTGACTTGGTGCCGCGTCAGGTCGTTATTATCTATTTTGGCAGCCAACAACAGACTGGATGGGCAGGGGCCTTCACGATCAGATGAACGCGTTACGTCAGGAAATCCGCGCCTGCCGCTTGTGTGCCGACAGGTTCGCGCAAACAGAAACCGCACATGAGCCGCGCCCGGTGGTCTGGTTCCGCCCCGGAACACCGATCCTTGTCGCGGGGCAGGCACCGGGCGCCCGTGTGCACGAGTCGGGGCGGCCCTTCACCGACCCGTCCGGCGACAGGCTGCGGCACTGGCTGGGGATTGATGAGACGGTTTTTTACGATCGCGACCGTGTTTCGATCGTACCGATGGCGTTCTGCTTTCCGGGGTATGATGCGCGCAGTGCGGATCTTCCGCCACCTGCGATTTGCCGCAAGACCTGGCACAACCGGGTGATGCAGGACCAGGGGCGCGTGCGGCTGACCGTGTTGGTCGGAGGTCATGCACACAAGTTTCATCTTGGCGCGCGCGGGTCGGTTACGGACACCATCCGCAACTGGCGGGACCATGCGCCGCGGGTCTTTGCCTTGCCTCACCCGTCCTGGCGCAATACGGCATGGTTGAAGAAAAACCCGTGGTTCGAGGCTGAACTGCTGCCTGTTTTGCGTACACGGGTCCAAGAGGTGCTGAATGACTGAATCCACGGCGTTGGACACCGCGCATGCCGCGATGCAGGCGGACCCGACAAGTGATGCCGCCCGTCTGCGTTTCTTTGAACGGCTTGCGGATAGCGAGCTGTTTCTGATGCTGACCGAAGAAGCGCGGGACGAAAATATCTCGCCCGAACTGTTCGATGTGGCTGACGGGCGCTTTGTTCTGGCCTTTGATCGTGAGGACCGGCTGGCGCAGTTTGCCGGGCGGCCCGTGCCTTATGTGGCGCTGTCGGGGCGGGTGCTTTCGGGGATGCTGTCGGGGCAGGGCATCGGGCTTGGTCTGAACCTGGAGACTGCGCCATCTTCCATGCTGGTCCCGGCAGAAGCCCTGGAATGGTTGGCTGAAACGTTGCAGCACAGCCCGCAAGAGGTCGAGGAAGAGCTTGCCGAGTTTTTGCCCCCGGCCGGCCTGCCGCAGGCCCTGCTGTCCGCACTGGATGCGAAACTGGCGACGGCGGGCGGACTTGCCAGTGCGGCCTATCTGGTTGCCACCAAGTCCAAATCGGGCGCGCAGGGCCATCTGTTGGGATTTGTCGATGCCATAGAGGGGGCCGAGCCCGCTTTGGCCAAGGCCGCGTCCGAGGCGCTGACCTTTTCCGGGATCGAGGCAGGCGCGATGGATGTCGGGTTTTTCACCGCAAGCGAGGCCGCCGCCGCGTTGTTGGCCAAGGTGGGCCTTCGGTTTGATCTGCCCCAGCCGCAAATTGCCGAAACGATCCGCGAAGCCCCCGGCAGCAATCCGGACAACCCACCCATTCTGAAATAACCATCCAAACGCAAACACGCGGCGCAAGCTGCACCGCGTGTCGTTGCGCCTGGGATATGTTTATTCCGCCGCCGCTTCCAGCTTGTCCTGCGTGCGGGTTTCGAAATCGCTGGCGTCGTGGCGTTCGTGAAGCTGCGTGTGCGGCTCGCCAAAGGCGCGATTGACCATGCGGCCGCGCTGAACCGCCGGGCGCGCGTCGATAGCCTTGGCCCATCGCATGACGTTCTTGTAGGATTCCACGTCCAGAAACTCTGCGGCGCTGTAAAGACGGCCCAGTACCAGCTGGCCGTACCACGGCCAGATCGCCATGTCGGCAATCGTGTACTCGTCGCCTGCGATATAGGTCTTGTTCGCCAATTCCCGATCCAGAACGTCCAACTGCCGCTTGGTCTCCATGGCGAAACGGTTGATCGGGTATTCCCATTTCTCGGGTGCATAGGCGTAGAAATGCCCGAATCCACCGCCCAGATACGGCGCGCTGCCCATCTGCCAGAACACCCAGTTCATCACCTCGGTCCGCTCGGGGCCGGATGCGGGCAGAAACGCGCCGAACTTTTCAGCCAGATGGAACAGGATCGAGGCGCTTTCAAAAACACGAACAGGTTTGTCGCCCGACCGATCCCAAAGCGCGGGGATTTTCGAGTTCGGGTTGGCCTCGACAAAGCCCGAGCTGAATTGGTCGCCTTCTCCGATGTTGATCAGCCAGGCGTTGTATTCAGCGCCTTCATGACCAAGTGCCAACAGCTCTTCCAACATCACCGTGACTTTCACGCCATTGGGTGTCGCGAGCGAGTAGAGCTGAAGAGGATGCCGTCCGACCGGCAAGTCCTTGTCATGGGTCGCTCCGGCGATCGGCCGGTTGATGTTGGCGAATTGTCCGCCACTTTTACTGTCCCAGGTCCAGACCGCTGGAGGGGTATACGAGGATTGGTCGCTCATCACTTGCCTTTCTTGCCTATGTCAGGGCTGCCATACAGCTAATATTGCAAACCGCCGAGTCCAACCCCACTTAACTGGCGTATTCTGTAACAATCCGCCGCCAAACTCTCACGTTTTCTCGTGTCGGGTCACAGCGGCGTTAGCGGGACTACGCACCGCTTGGGAATCGCATATTGTCCTGTCAGACCTGCCGCAAGGCATCACGGATTTAGTTGACCCGAAAAGGATGAACGACATGAAACGCTTTGCATTGACACTCGCTGCGGCCATAGCTCTGGCGGTTCCGGCTTTTGCCGGCCCTCAATATATCGACGGCACAGGTTTTGCTGTTTCGGGTTATGATGTCGTTGCCTATCGCAGCCTGGATCAGATGCCGGTGGGCCAGTCGCAGCCCGAAGGTGTGCGCGGAAATGCCAACATCACCGCCGAATACAACGGTGCGACCTGGGCTTTTGCTACCGAGGAAAACCGCGACAAATTTCTTGAAAACCCAGCATACTATGCGCCGCAATATGATGGGCACTGCGCTTACGGCGTGTCGCGTGGTGGCAAGGTTCCGGCAAATCCGAACCTGTGGCGGATCGTGGATGACAAGCTGTATCTCAACATCACCGACGTGGTCGTCGGATTTTTCGAGGAAGACATTCCAGGCAATATCAATCTTGCCGAAGGAAACTGGCCCGGTATCGAACCAAGCGACGCTTCTACCAATGTGATCCCGAAATTTACGTCTGAAGGCCCGATCGCAAACTGATCCGGCAACACAAGATCAGGGCCCGGCTGGTTCAGCCGGGCCCAGGCCGTTACCCCGCAAGCCAGAATTGATCCCGAATATCCTGATCGGCATCAAACCTGATCCGCACGCTCTTGGCGCCCGGAAACTTCCGTTCGCGGATCGTATCGGGGATGATGACTTCTCCGGCGCCGGTGTCTTTTGACTGAAAGCTCAGAATTTCAGCCTCGGTGTGGCGCGCGTTGGTCAGGACGGTCGTTGGCAAGGCCACGCGATTTGCCCCATGATGCACGGGCGTGGTGACAAAATAGGTCAGATGCCGCCCGTAACACCCGACCGCGTCGGGAACGTGATCCGAGACACATGCATCAGATCTGTCCTGAACATCCGCTTCATCGTGCATTTGCGGCAACCTCTGGTCGGGATTCAGCATCGCCTTGCAGGCGGCGATATCCTCCAGCGGAAGTTCGATGATGCGCTTTTTCAAGCGGGGTCGGCGCGGTTGCGGAGGGCCGGAACTGGCACCACCTTTTGTAACCAACCCTTCCTTGCGCAGGAAATCATATGCCGCTTTGGCGCGCGAAAAACCGGAACTGTCCCCATCCGTATGATCGGGATGTGAATGGAAGGCGATCTGCCTCCAGGCGTCCCTGATCTCTTGGGAACCGGCGCAGGGACTCAACCCCAGATCCGCCAACGCATCCGCGCGCGCCCGCACTTTATCGACAGGTTCCATACTCAAAACACTCTTTACAAACTACACAGAACCAGTGTGGTCACAGTCATAGTTTTGTCAAATTTCTGGGATGATTTGCCGGGCTGGGGACAACAATCGCGATGCTGAGATTCAATTGTCCCTCAAAGGCGCCGTTTCAGGGGCGGGGTTGTGAAACAGTGCACATCTTCTGAAACGACAAACGCCCGGGCGTAAACGTAACCCGGGCGAATCATTGGGTTTTTTGAAAGTCAGGCGACGTTTTCCAACTCAACGCTCGGTGTAATGCCCAGTGCAAAGCAGACATCGCGCGTCAGTTCGGGACGGTTCAGTGTATAGAAGTGCAGCTTGTCCACGCCGCCTTCGATCAGGTCTGAACACAGCTCTGTGCAGATTGCCGTGGCCAACAGATCCTCACGCCCATCGCGCACCGCCTTTTCAAATGCCTGTTCGACCCACTGGGGAATATGCGTGCCACAGCGCTTGGCGAAGTTGCGAGCACCTGCCCAGTTCTCGATCGGCAGGATGCCCGGCACGATCGGTTTGTCGATGCCGGCCTTGGCGCAAGCATCGCGGAACCGGAAAAAGGTTTCGGCTTCGAAGAAGAACTGTGTCAGCGCTTCGTCTGCGCCTGCGTCCAGCTTAGCCTTCAGCCAGTTCACATCCGCAGCCATGTTTGCGGCCTCGGGGTGGGTGTCGGGATAGGCCCCGACACGAATGCTGAACATTTCGGTTTCGGCCAGTGCCTCGATCAGTTCGACCGAACTGGAAAACCCGTCGGGGTGCGGCACAAACTTGTCCTGACCCTTCGGCGGGTCGCCGCGCAGGGCGACGATGTCCTGCACGCCGGCGCGTGCAAAGGTGTCTGCGATCTCCAGCGTTTCCTGCCGCGAAGCATCGACACAGGTCAGATGAGCGGCCACGTTCAGGCCCGATGACTTGTGAAGGGTCGAAACCGCGTCGCGTGTCAGTTCACGCGTCGTGCCACCAGCGCCGTAGGTGACGGAAACAAAGCGGGGATCCAAAGGGGCCAATGTCTGGACCGTGTCCCAAAGGCGGAAAGAGGCTTCCAGAGTTTTGGGCGGAAAGAACTCGAAGGAAATTTCAGGTTTGGACATCGTGGCCTCACTGGATCAACTGAGCCTCTTGTGCCATGGCAAGCATTGTGAAACAAACTCATATTACTCAACAACAACATGAATGCTGTTTGAAATGCATATTGAATTCCGGCACCTGCGCACCATCAAGGCGATCCATGAATGCGGCGGGCTGGCCCGCGCCGCGGATCAGTTGAACATCACCCAGTCCGCATTGAGCCATCAAATCAAAGGGTTGGAGGATCAGGCCGGGGTCGAGCTGTTTCTGCGCCGCTCCAAACCCATGAAACTGTCGGCTGCCGGTTTGCGCCTGTTGCGATTGGCCGAGCAAATTCTGCCGCAGGTCGAAGCCGCCCAGAATGAATTTTCTTCGCTGCGGGACGGGCGCACGGGGCGGATGCACATAGCCATCGAGTGCCACGCCTGTTTCGAATGGCTGTTTCCGGTGCTCGAATCTTTCAGGAAATCCTGGGGCGACGTGGATGTCGATATCCGCCCCGGTCTGGCCTTCGACGCGCTTCCGGCCTTGCAGAAAGAAGAGGTCGATCTGGTGGTCTCGTCCGATCCCGAAGACCTGCCGGGCGTCGAATTTGTCGAACTTTTCGATTATAACGCGGTGTTTGTGGCCGCTTCGACCCATCCCCTGGCCAAGAAAGATTATATCGAGGCCGAGGATTTTCGCGGCCAGACCCTGATCACCTATCCGGTGGAACGCACGCGTCTGGATGTGTTCAGCCAGCTGTTGATCCCGGCGCGGGTTGAGCCTGCAACGATCCGGCAGGTGGAACTGACAGCCGTCATCCTGCTGCTGGTCGCATCGAACCGGGGCATTTCAGTGCTGCCGGATTGGGTCGTGCGCGAGGTCAAATACAACTCGGACTACGTTACCCGACCCTTGACGAAAGAGGGCATTACACGGCGTCTCTACGCCGCGGTCCGGTCGGAAGATCTGGAGAAACCCTATGTGCAGGAACTGGTGAAACTGGCCCGGGAAGAAGCGCGCAAGCTGCAATCCCAGTAACGGCGTTTCCTGCGGGTCTGTTATGCGCATCATTCCTCTTGGCAAGGGCGCATTGCGGCAGTATACGCGCGGTTTGACCGGACAGGAGCCTTTTGACAATGGTTGGCAGCGCAAATCTCAACATCATGATCAAGGCCGCGCGCAAGGCGGGGCGTTCTTTGGTCAAGGATTTCCGTGAAGTCGAGAATCTGCAGGTGTCGATGAAAGGCGCCGGTGATTTCGTCTCGAAGGCCGACATCGCCGCCGAAGCCATCCTGAAAGAAGAGCTGCTGGGCGCACGGCCGACCTATGGCTGGCTGGCCGAAGAGGGCGGTTCCATCGATGGCGAGGATCCGACCCGCCGCTGGATCGTCGACCCGCTGGACGGCACCACCAATTTCCTGCACGGCCTGCCGCATTGGGCGATTTCCATAGCCTTGGAACACAAGGGCAAGATCGTTGCCGGCGTGATCTATGACGCCGCCAAGGACGAGATGTTCTTTGCTGAAAAAGGTGAGGGCGCCTGGATGAACGACACCCGTATTCGCGTGTCGGGTCGTCATCGCATGATTGAATCGGTCTTCGCGACCGGTCTGCCCTTTGGTGGCCGCTCGGACCTGCCTGCGACTTTGCAGGATCTGGCGCGCCTGATGCCCGCCTGCGCCGGTGTCCGTCGTTGGGGCGCCGCCGCGCTGGACATGGCATATGTGGCCGCGGGCCGGTACGAAGGCTTCTGGGAGCGCCGCCTGAATGCGTGGGATCTGGCCGCCGGTGTGATCATCGTCAAAGAGGCTGGCGGTTTCGTGCAGGCGCTGAACCCTGAAGGCAACGTGCTGGAAGATGGTGAAGTGATCTGTTCAAACGAACCGATCTTCGATCAGTTCGCAAAGGTGATCCGGGGCTAGGCGCCCTTTGAACCGGCTTTAGCGGCGCGGAACGCGCGGAATGCGGGATTGTGACAACTTGTACTTCGCCTCCGGGTGGGGCGGGTGTCCATGGGTGCGATCCCAGAACTGAATTCCGCCGCGTCTCAGCCACAGCGGTATGCACAGGAACAGGCCAACGGCAAACCCTCCGGTATGGGCCCAATAGGCGATGCCGCCTTCGTCCGGATTGCTGGTGACGCTGCCAAAGAACTGTATCGCCAGCCAGACGCCCAGCATGATGAAGGCGGGAATGGTAAATACCCTGAAATAGACGATCAGGATCAGCAGGATATCCACCCGTGCTTTCGGGAACAGCAACAGATAACCGCCCATCACGCCCGCAATCGCGCCCGAGGCCCCAACAGTGGGAACTTGGGACTCGGGCCCGGTGATGACGTGAATCAGGCCCGCGCCGATTCCGGCCGCCATGTAAAACAGCAGGAAGGGCAGATGGCCCATCTCGTCTTCCAGATTGTCACCGAAGATCCAGAGAAACAGCATGTTGCCGGCCAAGTGCATCCACCCCCCGTGCAGGAACATGGATGTCACGAGGGTTTCCAGCCCGAACCCGTCGCTGACCCGCGCCGGAATAATGGCGTAGTCGAAGAACAGCCTGCCGATCCGTGGCCCATCATCCATGATCCCCGCATAGCTGAGGAAGATCAGGATATTGGCCGCCAGCAAGGCATAGACAACATAAGGTGTGCGCCCCGAGGGGTTATGGTCGCGGATCGGAAACATGCCTTGACGCTGGGCTTTTGTGCGTCCAGCGTCAAGGCAAGCTTATGCCGCACCTCCCAACAAAGCGGCGTTTCCGCCCGCCGCGGTCGTGTCCACGCAGACATGGCGTTCACCCAGAACACGCGCGCGGTCGGGCTTGCCGGGTATAAGCGGCAGAATCGGGCCGTCGCGGCGCGCCAGATGCTGTTCGATCTGCCGCGCTGTTTCGTCATCTCCCCACCACAACACGCCCGAAATGCCGGTCAGGTTTTCCAACCGGTGCAGGTCAAGCATCCCGGTCGCCTGAATGGCCGTGCCACCCAGCGCAGATACAGCATCGGCCTGCGCACGCGCTGCGGCCTCTCCGGGTCCCAAGCACAGAAGAGGCGGACGGGGATACTCGCTCAGGCGGTTTGATTCACCGGTCGGGCCGGGCAGGGACCGGGTTTTGACCTGCGCAGGTTGACCTTGTGCCGCAGGCAGATCAGCCACGGCGCCCCAGGTATCCGCCGTGCTTTGACGGTCGGGAGCGCAGAACCGGATCATGTAGTTCGGTCCGCCCGCCTTGGGGCCAGTGCCTGACAATCCTTCGCCACCAAAGGGCTGAGACCCGACGATGGCGCCGATCTGGTTGCGGTTCACATAGATGTTGCCCGCATGGATCGCCTCGGTCACATGCTGCACGCGGTCGTCGATGCGGGTGTGCAGGCCGAAGGTCAGGCCGTATCCGGTGGCGTTGATATCGGCGATGATCTTGTCGATTTCTTGCGATTTGAACCGGGCGACGTGCAGCACCGGGCCGAACACCTCGCGTTCCAGCGCGGCGATGCCGGGGATCTCGATCAGTGTCGGAGCAACAAAGATGCCTTCGGGCGGCAACGGAAGCTCTTTCAGCACCCGCCCTTCGTGGCGCGCTTTGGTCACATGCTCGGCGATGCCCTGACGGGCCTGTTCGTCGATCACCGGTCCGCAATCCGTCGACAAAAGCCAGGGGTCGCCGACCGACAGCGCATCCATCGCCCCTTTGAGCATGGTCAGAACGTCATCGGCGATGTCTTCCTGCAAATATAGGCAGCGCAGGGCGGAACAGCGCTGGCCCGCCGACTGAAAGGCGCTTTCGATGATCGATTGCACGGCTTGTTCGGGAAGGGCGGTGCTGTCGACGATCATTGCATTCAGACCGCCGGTTTCCGCAATCAGCGGCGTACCGGGGCGCATGGATCCGGCCATCGCCGCACGGATTTTCAGCGCGGTGGCTGTTGACCCTGTGAAGGCCACGCCCGAGACGCGCGGATCCGACGTCAGCGCCGCACCCACGGCGGGCCCACCTGGCAACAGTTGCAGCACATCGCGTGGTACCCCCGCCTTGTGCATAAGCTGAATGGCACGATGTGCGATCAGGGGCGTCTGGGGCGCAGGCTTGGCCAGAACCGCGTTTCCGGTTGCCAGCGCGGCAGAGATCTGCCCAGAGAAAATCGCCAGCGGGAAGTTCCACGGGCTGATGCAGGTGAAAATCCCCGCGGGTTCGGCATCGGGGATGTTTGCCGCATAGTAACGCAGGAAATCCACCGCCTCGCGCAGTTCGGCCACCGCATCGGGCAGCGACTTCCCAGCCTCACGCGCCAGCAGCGCAAACAACTCGCCATAATGGGCTTCGTAAAGATCGGCTGCGGCATTGAGGATGCGGGCGCGTTCGGCAGCGGGGGCATCCCAGGGGTTGGCCGAGGCCAATGCCATTTCCACATCCGCCGCGCTGGCTGGGGCCACCGCGCCGGGCTTGTCCTGAGGCCGTGCCGGATTGATCACCGGCTCATCCGCATCGGGTTTGGCCGCATCGGCCAGCAAGGGTTGCGCATACCAATGATGGGCGCGGAACTGATCCCGTGCCGCATCAATCTGATCCAGGGTTGGTGTGTGATGCAGGTCAAAACCCTTGGAATTCGGTCTTTCAGGCTGGAACAATTCCGGCCCGGTCGGCAGTGCGGGCGGAGGGGTCCGGACCGCAACAAACGGATCGGCAGCGACCACTTCCGGTGGCACATCCTCGTCCACAATCTGGTTGACGAAGGACGAATTCGCACCGTTCTCCAACAAGCGCCGAACCAGATAAGCCAGCAAGTCGCGATGCGCCCCCACCGGTGCATAGATGCGGCACCGGGTGTTCTGCTTGTCCATCACGATCTGATGCAAGGTCTCGCCCATGCCGTGCAGGCGCTGAAACTCGAACGGTTGATCCTTGGCCATGTGAAGGATGGCGCTGACCGTGTGCGCGTTGTGCGTGGCAAATTGCGGATAGATCCGATCGGTCAGGCCCAGCAGTTTGCGTGCATTGGCGATATAGGAGACGTCGGTTGCCGCCTTGTGCGTGAAGACGGGAAAGCCATCCACCCCCTCGACCTGCGCGCGTTTGATCTCGGTATCCCAATAGGCGCCTTTGACCAATCGCACCATAATCCGGCGATCGTGACGTTCGGCCATCCCATACAGCGTATCCAGGACCAGGCCAGCGCGCGGGCCATAGGCCTGAACCACGATGCCAAAACCGTGCCAACCGGCAAGGGCCGGGTCGGACATCACCGCCTCTATCACCTGCAACGACAGCGACAGGCGATCCGCCTCTTCTGCATCGACGTTCAGGCCCATTCCGGCCGCCTTGGCCAGCAGGGCCAGCGCCCGCAGTCGCGGCACCAGCTCGTCAATCACACGCTGTTCCTGTGCCAGCTCATAACGGGGATGCAGGGCGGACAGTTTTACCGAAATGCCCGGGTTGGCGCGGATGTCGTCATGGGTGCAGGCCTCGGCAATGGCCGAGATGGCGCGGGAATAGGACAGGTGATAGCGCGCCGCGTCCGCTTCGGTTCGGGCCGCTTCGCCCAGCATGTCGTAGGAATAGGTATAGCCTTTCTCCTCCATCCCGCGTGCGCGGTCCATGGCGGACTGAATGGTTTCCCCCAGAACGAACTGCCGGCCCATCTCTTTCATCGCGCGTGCCACGGCAGTGCGGATCACCGGCTCGCCCAGCCGCTTGATCGCACCGCGCAGCGCCCCGACCGGAGACGCCTTGCCCTCGTCCAGCACCTTTCCGGTCAACATCAGCGCCCATGTCGAGGCGTTCACCAGCGAGGACGAGGATTGACCCAGATGCTTGCCCCAATCGGAGGGCGCGATCTTGTCTTCGATCAGCGCGTCAATTGTGTCGGCATCCGGCACACGCAGCAACGCCTCGGCCAGACACATCAGGGCGATGCCTTCGTCGGTGGACAGGCCATATTCGGCCAGAAACACCTCCATCAAACCCGGAGAGGTGCTGGAGCGGATATCGCGCACAAGCTGCGCAGCCGCGGCGCCGATGGCGTTGCGATCCGTGTCCGTCAGGCTGGCCTGAGAGATCAGTGTCTCAAGAACTGCCGACTGATCGGCATAGGTGGAAGTATCGATGAGGGTGCGCAGGCTGTGTGACATATGTCCTCCGGTCTTTGTGGTAATATAATGCGGAAAAATCAGGACAACGGACTGATTTTGATATAATTGAAGGAGAATGATCTGAATTTTTGGCAACAGACAGTTCAAATGAGTTTTCCTGATCTTGATCGGTTTGACCGGTCGATTCTAAGAATTCTGGCCGAGGACGGCCGTATCTCGGTGGCCGATCTTGCGCGCGAGATCGGGCTGTCGAAATCTCCGACGCAGGCGCGTCTCAAACGGCTTGAGGCGAGCGGAGTGATCACGGGCTATCGGGCGATGCTGGATCCGATCCGGCTGGGCCTGGATCATGTCGCGTTTGTCGAGGTGCGTTTGACCGATACCCGCGAAAAGGCGCTGGCCGAGTTCAACGCAGCCGTCCGCAAAACCGCCGAGGTCGAGCAGGCGCATATGATCGCGTCCAATTTTGACTATCTTCTGAAAGTGCGCACGGCCACGATGTCGGAATACCGCCGTGTATTGGCCGAGAAGATCTCGTCTCTGCCGCATGTCGCCAATACCTCAACTTTTGTTGCGATGGAGGCCGTGAAGGAAACCGGTATGCTGGGCGGTTTTGAACATCAGCCTTGACGCGGTGGAATTATGGCCCACCCTTGTTTCGTGATGCGAACCTGTGCTGCAACGTTTTTACTGATCGCGTGTTCATGCTCGGCCATGGCCGAGACATGCCCCACGGCTCCGGATCATATCGAAGGTGTGGATGCGCTGATCAAGCAGGTCCAAAAGGCGCAATCGCAAAGCGACGCCCGGGTCATCTCGAATAAAATGTGGGAACTTTGGACAGACGCGCCGGATGCCCGGTCGCAGACATTGCTGGATCGGGGAATGGCGCGACGAGAGGCGTGGGATTTGTCGGGCGCATTGGACGATTTCAACCAACTTGTCGAATATTGCCCGGATTACGCCGAAGGCTACAATCAGCGGGCTTTCGTAAACTATCTGAGGCAGGATTTTGACGCGGCATTGCGCGACCTGAATGTCACGATCGAAATGTCGCCAAACCATATCGGTGCGCTGAGTGGGCGAGCTTTGTCCCTGATGGGGTTGAGACGCCTGGAAGACGCGCGTGCAGCACTGTCCGAGGCGCTTGAGCTCAACCCGTGGCTGTCCGAGCGGGCCTTGTTGGAGCCAGGCGGCCTTCTGGAGCCGCCCGGAGAAGATATCTGACAGCCGGATCGGGCAAGTTTGGACGCCGGGCGCAAATCGCCAAACAGGTGCCTTTCGCGGCCACCTCGGGGACTTTGGCCCCGTAATCAGAAGGGCAAATGGGAGGCAAAGCCGTCAGCGTGACAGTATCCGGCGCTTTTCGGCCATAGCTTCGCGTCGCCGCTGTTCGATCCCGAGTTTGAATGATTCTTCAACAAAGTCGATGTGATCCTTTGCCGCTTTTTCGGCCCGCTTCTCATCCCCTTCGATCACCGCGCGACCAAGTTCGAGATGTTGTTGCAGCAGCTTTTCGCCGGTCCCGTCAATCGTGCGCAAGAAGTCGCGATTGTAGAAAACGCCCTTGCGGGTGAGTTCGTAGATCGACGCCATCATGTGGATCAGGGTCGCGTTCTGGCTGGCATCCACAATCGCGGAATGCAGCGCAAAGTCCGCCTCTTGCGAAGCCTTGGCGTCCTGCTCCTGCCAGGCACGCTCGTTTTCATCAAGGATCTCGGAAATCCGTTCCTTGTCTGCTTTGGTGGCGCGACGTGCGGCAAGCCGGGCCGCGAAACCTTCCTGCTCGCGGCGATACTCCAGATAGTCGAAGAAAGCCGGCTCGTGGCGTTCGTACAAAGCAAGAAGCGCGGGCATCATGGCTTGTCCGGTCAGGGCCGCGACGAATGTCCCCTCACCGTGTTGCGTTGTGACCAGCCCGCGTTCTTCCAGCACCTGAAGGGCCTCGCGCAACTTCGGGCGCGACACGCGCAACATCTCGGCCAGATCGCGCTCGGAAGGCAGTTTTCGGCCCTGCTTCAGGATGCCCGAAGCGATCAGGTCCTCGACCTGTGAAACCACCGCATCAGCCAGCGATTCGTGTCCAACCGGTTCAAAAATCGCCGTGGTGTTCATGAGATGCTGCCCCGTGTGACGCTAAAATAACAAGAATAACTGGTAAATAGAGATAACCATATCCGTTCAAATTTCAAGCGCGAGGCTATTCTTCCCGGACGTGAAGTACGTGTCTGTTTCTGAATGATTTTTGGAGAATCTGTTGTTCTTTGAGGCAGTCTTATCGGGATTTTGCAGGGCTTGTAGAAGGCGAGATTCCAGTTTCGGTTAGCGCCAGTGGTAAACAAAGTTATTGACTGGTTTAAGCTGGTAAAGTTAGTTTACCACCGGAGCGGCGCTGGAAGAGCCTGCGCCACTGATCGGAGAAAACCCGACCAACCCTGGAGGAGATTTCATGAAGAAGACCCTGACAAGCCTGGCCGTGGCCGCCAGCCTGCTGGCGGCACCCGCAGTTGCGGCGGACAAGCTGCTGCTGAAAACACCGATTGCCTTTTCGACCGAACTGCCGGGCCTGGGTTCGCCTATTCCACGTGTGGCTGATCAGCTGGAACTGATGTCCGGCGGCACGCTGAAGATGAAGGTGTACGAGCCGGGAAAACTGGTGCCGCCCTTCGAAATTCTGGACGCCGTGTCCACCGGCAAGATCAACTCGGGTTACACCACGGCCGGTTACTGGGCCGGAAAAATCCCGGCTGCGCCGCTGTTCTCGGCCGTGCCGTTCGGCCCCGAGGCGGGCGAATACATGGCTTGGCTGTATTATGGCAACGGCATGACCCTGTATCAGGAGATGTATGATCAGGCCGGTTACAACGTCAAAGTACTGCCCTGTGCCATCATCGCGCCGGAAACCTCGGGCTGGTTCGCGTCCGAAATCAATTCGCCCGAGGACCTGAACGGGCTGAAGATGCGTTTCTTTGGTCTGGGCGGCAAGGTGATGCAAAAACTGGGTGTGGCGACCTCGCTGCTGCCAGGTGGCGAGATCTTCCCCGCATTGGAAAAAGGCGCGATTGACGCGACCGAGTTTTCAATGCCTGCCATCGACGCGCGCCTGGGCTTCCACAAGCTGGTCAAGTTCAACTATTTCCCCGGCTGGCATCAGCAGGCGACCGTGTTTGAACTGCTGATCAACAAGGACGTCTGGAACGAAACCAGCGATCAGCACAAGGCAATCATCGAAAGCGCCTGCAAGGCTTCGATGGCGGACAGCTTTGCCGAAGGCGAAGCCATCCAGCACGCGGCCCTGATCGACAACGTTGAAAACAACGGCGTCACCATCAAGCAGTGGTCGCCCGAGATGCTGGATACCTTCCGCGCGACCTGGGAAGAGGTTGCCGCAGAAGAAGCCGCCAATGATGCCTTCTTTGCCAAGGTTCTGGCCGACATGAACGAATTCCGTGACGGCTATAACCTCTGGAAGACGAACGCCTTCCTCCCGCGTCAGTAATCTCTCCCTCACTGACGTTGCCGGGGCGGCCCGATCCGCCGCTCCGGTTCCTGCTTTTCGATCTTCGGACTTTCTAACCTTTCACTACCCGTATTCCGGGTTGCTGAGCGAGGAATGACCATGACCACCCAAAAGAACCTCAACGATCCGGTCGAAGCCTATGAAGGTATCCTGGAACACCCCGATTCCGACCGCCAGAAAATCGCCGTCGCGATCGACGCCGGGGTCAAGGCTGTGGGTCATGTCGTCATGTGGGCCAATGTCCTGCTGATGGGCGCGATCTTCGCACAGGTCTCGCTGCGCTACCTGTTCAGCCAGAACTACCCGAAACTGGATGAGATCCAGTGGCATTTCTATGGAATCGTCACGATGATCGGCATCTCGTATGCCCTGATCACCGACAGCCATGTGCGTGTGGACGTCCTGCATATGCAGCTTTCGCGCCGCGCGCAGCGGATCATCGAGGTGATCGGCATCCTGACCCTGCTGACCCCGTTCATCTATCTGATGGTCGATCAGGGCTATGATTATTTCTACGAAAGCTTCCGCGTCAACGAACGCTCGGACAGCCCAACCGGCCTGCCTGCGCGTTGGGCTTTCAAGGCGGTGATTCCGATCAGCTTTGTGCTGTTGGCGCTGGCCGCGTTGGCACGGTTGATCCATGACGGGCACGCGCTGATCTACGGGCCGGCCTCGGAACGTGAAGGCGCGCCGCTGCGCCGTATTCTTCTGGTGCTGGCGGTATTCGCCGCCGTCTGCGTCGGCCTGACCTTCCTGGTCGAAACGACAGAGGAAAAGCTGGTCATCGCGATGTTCCTGACCTTCATCGCGCTTTTGTTCACCGGCTACCCGGTGGCGTGGGTGCTGGCCGGTGTCGGCGTCGCCTATTGCGGTCTGGCCTATCTGTTCGACAATGATCTGATGCTGTGGACAGGGCTGGAAAGCACCTTTACCGGGCTTGATTACCTGACCTTGGGCGCGGTGGTGAACCGGGTCTACGCGACCATGTCCAACGCGGTTCTGGTCGCCCTGCCGATGTTCATCTTCATGGGGCTGATGCTGGACGAATCCGGAGTGGCCGAACGTCTGATGTCTTCGATGCAGCGCCTTTTCGGGACGGTGCGCGGAGGGCTGGCCATCACCGTGACCCTGATCGGGATCATTCTGGCGGCCTCGACCGGCATCATTGGTGCCTCGGTTGTACTGCTGGGCGTGCTGTCGCTGCCGTCGATGATGCAGCAAAAGTACCAGCCGACGCTGGCTGCGGGCGTGGTTTCGGCCTCGGGGACATTGGGCATTCTGATCCCGCCCTCGATCATGCTGGTGATCATGGCCGACCAGATGGCCTTGTCCGTCGGTGACCTGTTCATGGCCGCGGTTTTCCCGGGCGTGATCATCGGCGCCTTGTATCTGACCTACATCTTCATTCTGGCTCTGGTTAAACGCGACGCGGCCCCCGTACCCGAAGGCGCGAAAGCCCCCGACTGGGCAGCCGTGAAGGACGTGCTGATCGCCGTCATCCCGACGCTGATGCTGATCCTTGCCGTGCTGGGGTCGATCTTTGCCGGTCTGACCACGCCAACCGAAGCGTCCGGCATCGGTGCCTTGGGTGCGACCCTGCTGGCGCTGGGCTATCGCAAGCTGACCTTTGCCAAGCTGTGGAACGTGTTGGTGTCGACCTTCAACACCACCGCCTATATCTTTGCGATCTTCCTCGGCGCGACTGTGTTTTCCTATGTCCTGCGCGAACTGGGCGGGGATGAGCTGATCGAACATGTGGTGCAATCCACCGGCTTTGGTGCCAACGGGACAATTCTGTTCATCCTGTTCATCGTCTTCCTGCTGGGCTTCGTACTGGACTGGATCGAGATCACGCTGATCGTGCTGCCCCTGATGCGTCCCATCGTGAACGGTCTGGGCATCGACATCCCCGGCTTTGGCGTACTGGATGAACCGGCGCTGGTCTGGTTCGTGATCCTGGTTGCGGTGACGCTGCAAACCAGCTTCCTGACGCCGCCTGTGGGCTTTGCCTTGTTCTATCTCAAAGGTGTTTGCCCGCCCGAGATCAAGCTGACGCATATCTATAAGGGCATCATCCCATTTGTCCTGCTGCAATTGACCGGATTGGCGCTAGTGTTTCTGTGGCCGACCCTTGCCACCTGGTTGCCGTCGGTCGCCTACTAAGGAGCTTATCGGATGCGCCTGAGCCAATGTCATAACTTCCACGACTTCCGGCGGCTGGCCAAGCAACGACTGCCGGGGCCGATCTTCAATTACATCGACGGTGGCGCGGATGATGAGGTGACGTACCAGGAAAACACCAAGGCGTTCGAACGCTGCGATCTGTTGCCTTCGGTCCTGCGTGGGGTTTCGGACGTGGACATGTCCGTCACTGTGATGGGGCAGAAACTGGACATGCCGGTCTATTGCTCACCCACCGCGTTGCAACGCCTGTTCCACCATCAGGGTGAGCGCGCCGTCGCGGCGGCGGCCGAGAAATACGGCACCATGTTCGGAGTTTCCTCTCTGGGAACCGTCTCGCTGGAGGAGCTGCGCCAAAAACACAAGAACCCGCAGGTCTATCAATTCTACTTTCACAAGGATCGCGGGTTGAACGCCGCCATGATGCAGCGTGCCAAAGAGGCCGGTGTCGAGGTCATGATGCTGACCGTCGACAGCATCACCGGCGGCAACCGCGAGCGTGATCTGCGCACGGGGTTCTCGATCCCGTTCCGCTTGACGCTGGGCGGCATGATACAGTTTGCGATCAAGCCGATGTGGGGCATCAACTATGTCACCCATGAAAAGTTCCGGCTGCCTCAGCTTGAAGAACATGTGGATATGGGCGGTGGGGCCAGCTCGATCGGCGGGTATTTCACCGATATGCTCGATCCGTCGATGAACTGGGATGACGTGGCGCAGATGGTGCGCGACTGGGATGGTCAATTCTGCCTGAAGGGGATCATGACCGTCGAGGATGCCAAACGAGCGGCCGGGATCGGTTGCACCGGCATCATCCTGTCGAACCACGGTGGCCGCCAACTGGACGGATCGCGCACGCCGTTCGATCAACTGGCCGAGATTGTCGATGCCGTCGGCGACAAGCTGGACGTGATGATGGACAGCGGCATTCAGCGTGGCACCCATGTGCTTAAGGCGCTGTCGATCGGGGCCAAAGCCGTGGGTATCGGGCGGCACTACCTGTATCCTCTGGCTGCCGCGGGGCAGGCTGGGGTCGAACGGGCCCTTGGGCTGATACGTGCCGAGATCGAGCGCGACATGAAGCTGATGGGTGTCACCAGTGTTGGCCAGCTCAGCCGCGAAAATATTCGTTTCCGCAATCCCTAACCCGAAACGGGGGCCGATATGACCAATGACGCGTTGATCAAACATTTCCGCTCTATCGTCGGTACGCGTCACGTGCTGATTGGAGAGCGCGCGACAGAGCGCTTTCGGCGCGGTTTCCGCTCGGGCGAGGGTGAGGCGCTCTGCGTCGTTCAGCCGGGGACCCTGCTGGAGCAATGGAAGATCCTGCAAGCCTGCGTTGCAGCCGACAAGATCGTCATCATGCAGGCGGCCAATACGGGCCTGACCGAAGGGTCTACGCCGTCCGGCACCTATGACCGTGACGTAGTTCTGATCAACACGCGCCGGATGGATACTCTGGTGCCCTTGAACGACGCAGAGCAGATCGTCAGCTTTCCGGGCGCCACGCTTTTTGCGTTGGAAAAACTGTTGGCCCCGTTCGGACGCGAGCCGCATTCGGTGATCGGTTCGTCCTGCATCGGCGCGTCGATCGTGGGTGGGGTATGCAACAATTCCGGCGGTTCTCTGGTAGAGCGCGGTCCGGTTTACACAGAACTTTCCGTCTATGCGCAAATCACCGAACAGGGTGAATTGGAACTGGTCAACCATCTGGGCATCGATCTGGGCAGCACGCCGGAAGAGATCCTTGCAAACCTCGATGCAGGGAAATTTGAACGCAATCCCGGGGCAACCAACAAACGCGCGTCGGCCAGCGACTACGCACAGATCGTGCGGGATGTGAATGCGGAAACGCCTGCGCGGTTCAATGCGGACAAGGCCAAGCTTTTCGAATCTTCAGGCTCGGCCGGGAAGCTGGCCGTTTTTGCCGTGCGCCTTGACACCTTTCCCAAGAACGAGGTCGAGAAGGTGTTCTATGTGGGCACCAACAATCCCGACGATCTGGCGGACCTGCGGCGCCACATATTGTCAGAGTTCAAATCGCTGCCGGTTTCGGCCGAATACATGCATCGCGAAGCGTTCGATATTGCAGCACGCTATGGCAAGGACACGGTCGTGATGATCGACAAGCTTGGCACGGACCGTCTGCCGATGTTCTTTGCGATGAAAGGCGCCGTGGATGCCCGCCTGCGGCGCGTTCCGTTTTTGCGAAATTTCACCGATCGTTTCATGCAGGCAGCAATAGCTTTGTGGCCCCGTGTCCTGCCCGAACGGATGACGGATTTTCGCGACAAGTACGAACATCACCTGATCCTGAAAATGAAGGATGAAGGTGTGTCCGAGGCCGCTGAGTGGTTGCCGCGATTTCTGAATGGCCGGGATGGCGGATTTTTCGAATGTGATGCGCGCGAGGCCAGGATCGCAGGCCTTCATCGTTTTGCGGCGGCAGGCGCGGCGGTGCGTTACATGGCGATCCATTCGGACGACGTCGAAGATATCATCGCACTGGACGTCGCACTGCGTCGCAACGACCAGGACTGGCTGGAGAAGCTACCGCCTGAGATCGAAGACCAGTTGGTTCACAAACTCTATTACGGGCACTTTATGTGCCACGTGATGCATCAAGACTACATAGTCAAAAAAGGGGCTGACCCAAAAGCTCTGAAGGCCGCAATGTTGAAACTGTTTGACGAACGCGGCGCGGAATACCCTGCTGAACACAACGTGGGGCACCTTTACAAGGCCAAGCCCGACCTGGCGGCACACTACAAATGCTGTGACCCGACCAACTCGTTCAATCCCGGTATCGGCAAAATGTCCAAGGCGAAGAACTACCAATAGCCGGTTTTCCTGCGCGGCAGGTTGCTGTGAAAACGGCCGACAGATTCGTCGGGTTCTGATGAAAAGGGTGTTGGTGCCCGACAGCCTGATATCCTGAGCGCAACCCCGCAAGCATCTGCCGCGCAGAAGGCTGACAGAACCGATTGAACGTCGCGTGTCAGGTGTAGGGAAGATTCGGACGGCGCAGTCGGGGTCGTAGAAATCGGCAGAGAATATCGCGTTGAGACGTGGAATTCAGCCGCGTATGGCACAGATCGTTCGGTTTTGAGTATCACACACACGCATTTGCCGGGCTGTCCGGGATCTGAACCGGCGGGTTCATGCGGTCAATTGACAGAGCGCCTTTGTGTTCAGGCAATTTCAGGGCCGCGTGATTTCTGACAGGTTTTCCTAGGGTTACCCTTGGCTTGCAATCGGCTTGCAGATCACCCCTGCGAAGCTGCGGGCCGGAAGCCTGTCTTGCATGCGAAAATTTGCAGATGACCGGGTCCGGAAAAACGCCATTTATCCCTTATTTTTCGCATTTTTTGGGGAACTACGGGAAACCCCCAATTTCGCGCCGCGACAAACAGGGGTAAACATAACTTACCGTACTTACCACACAAACACACACGGTATTAACTTTCCCCGATGAGGGGCTGGCCACACCCCCTCGGCCGGCCCCTCTTAACTTTTGGGGGGCATGGCAGTCGGGGTCAGTGGCCATGCGGATCGTTACGGGCGTCGAAGGGCGCGATGATCTTTGCGCCCGGCGTCAGCTTTTGATCAATTCGGCGACGAGGGCGGGCAAATCTTGTGATGCGCCATAGGCCACGGTGTGTGGAATTTCGGCGACCGGTGTTTTCCGGTATCCTTCTGTAAACAGCAAAAACGGGATCTTCGCACGCGCAGCCGTTTCCGCGTCAACTTCGCTGTCGCCGACGAACAGACGCGTGCCGGACGTCTGAAGCGCATCGAAGCTTGCGAACAGATGGTTGGGGTCCGGTTTTCGCGTCGAAAGGCTGTCGCCACCCAGAACCGCGTCGAAATACCGGGACAGGTTCAGTGCCTCCAGCACATGCCGCGCCGGTGTTTCGGGTTTGTTGGTGCAGACGCCCAGAACGCATCCCATTTGCTGCAATTTGGCCAGTGCCTCTGGGATGCCGGGGTAGGGAACAGTCGTTTCGCTGGCCGCGGAATTGTAGTGTTTGAAGGTCAGTTGGGTCAGTTCCGCGTGGCGATCCAGCGGCAGCCCGCAATGCCGGATCATGCGTTCGACCAGCTTGGGTAAACCGTTGCCAACGAATCCTTTGATGATATCCGTCGCCAATGGATCATGCCCAACGTCGTTCAGCGTGCGGTTGGCCGCCGCCGCCAGATCGCCCAGGCTGTCCACCAGCGTTCCGTCAAGATCGAATACAACTGCTGCGGTCATGTTTGCTTGCCCTTCATCGCCCGACCCAAGACCTAACCCGCCCTGTACCGGGGGGCAATCGCCTGTTTCAAAACAATGCTTGACAATCCTTACTAAAATAATCAGATTAAGCGACAGGAACAGAAAGCCAGCCCTTTCGGGGTCAGCCAAATCAATTGAAACGCGATAGATATGGCACCATGCCGAAACGCTCTGGAGATGTCCCGATGAACGTACAGAACCCGACCCCAACCCAAGGTTACGCTGTCTCGATGCTTCCCGCGCACAAGGCCGAGGATCTGACCAAGGGCGGCAACCTGGCCCATATAGAGCTTGGCGATCAACTCTACACCCTGCGCATCACCCGTGCAGGCAAACTGATCCTGACGAAATGAGCGCGCCTTTCAAGCGCGGCGGCGCAGCGGTTGGCCGCCTTGCCGATCTCGATCCCATCGAAGCGGGTGCCGTGATGTATCTGCGGATGTGGAGCGAAGGCGAGGGCGGTCGTGCCGACGCTGCCAGCGATTTCCAAGTCGCGCTGGGCGCGGATTGCGGGCGTGCGGCAATGCTGACTTTGGATCGCTTGTGCTCGCTATGCGCCACCCATGGCCGCCGCCCCCTGATCCGGCATGGTCTTGGATGTGCGTGCCTTGGCGCGGATGAGAATTGCTTTGCACAGATGATCGCGGCAGCGTCCGAAGGGGCGCGTGAAGATGCGATGATGCTGGCGTCTTTGATCGTACGTCCGGATTTTGCCCCCGCGCTGGCATCCCTGTCGGAAGAACTGGGGCTGACTCTCAGACGTATGACCGCAGGTTTCAAAATGCCGACCACCGGCCACCAGACCCCCTCTGCCGTGCTCCACTGACCCTGTGTGTGAAACGGTTGAACCCCGGCGATGCGCCGGGGTTTTTTCGTTCAGCAGCACCCGCATCCGGCATGGTGATGGTCATGATCGCACACAAGGGCAGGGGTAAAGTCGCCCACCTCGGACAACACATCCCGCAGCGCCCACAGGATCATGTCAACATCCTCGGCTTCGATGGTCAGGGGCGGGCGGATCTTCAGGATGTTGTCCTTGGGTCCCTCGCTGCCGATCAGGATGCGATGATCGCGCATCCGGTTTTTGACATAGCTGCAAATCTCGGTGCCTTCGCTTCCGTCGGGGTTGATCAGTTCCACGCCGAGAAACAGCCCCATACCCCGCACGTCGCCAACGCAACCAAAGTCGGTTTCGATCTGGCGCAGCCCCGCCATCAGCCGATCCCCCATCAGGCGGGCATTGTCCTGCAAGCCTTCGTCATCGACGATATCCAGCACCTCTTTGCCGATCCGGCAGGACAGGGTCGAGCCGCCAAAGGTCGAAAAGAACTCGATCCCGTTGTTGAAGCTGTCCGCGATCTCGCGGGTTGTCACCAGCACGCCCAGCGGGTGCCCGTTGCCGATTGGCTTGCCCATCACCACGATATCCGGAACCGCGCCCTGGTGTTCGAAGCCAAAATAGTATTCACCCAGACGTCCCAGACCTGTCTGCACCTCATCGGCGATGCAAACGCCCCCGGCAGCCCGGATTTTTTCGTAAACCGCAGGCAGATAGCCTTTGGGTGGAATGATCTGGCCGCCGACCGACGGGAAGGTTTCCGCGATGAACCCGGCCACGCCCTGCCCTCGATCCCGAAGGGCGGCAATCGCCGGATCGACAAGATCAGCAAATTTCTGTGCCCGGTCCGCATCGTCACGCCTGAATGACCCGCGATAGTCATCGGCAACCTCGACCAGTTCAACCCAGTCGGCTTTCCCGATGCCGCCCGGTTTGTTGAATTTGTAGGCCGAGATCGCCACCGCAGCGTTCGTGTTCCCGTGATAGCCGTGATCCGGCGTCACGATCCCCTTTGCGCCGGTATGGGCGCGGGCCAGCCGCAGGGCCAGTTCGTTTGCCTCGGTGCCCGAGTTGACGAAAAAGCAGACCTGTAGGTGATCCGGCATCTTCGACAGGATCTTGTCGGCAAATTCCACCTGTGCCGGATGCAGATAGCGGGTGTTCGAATTCATCCGCTTCAGCTGATCCGCCGCCACGGCCTGAATGCGTGGATGCGCGTGCCCCACATGCGGCACGTTGTTGTAGGCATCCAGATAGGGGCGTCCCCGTTCGTCGAACAGGTGATGCTTCCAGCCGCGCACCAGCATGACCGGGTCGTCATAGGTCAGGGACAGGTTGCCCCCGAAAAGCGCCCGCCGTTTGTGCAGGATGTCCGCTTTGTCAGTGGGGTGATAGAACACCTTGTCATCCGGTAGGTTCAGCAACGCCGCCGGGTTCGGGCAGACCGCGTGCCACAGCTCCAGTTCGTCCGGGTCTCCGACACCGGGCCAATCCGCTTCCATGCCATCGGTGGTCAGGGCCAGCTGGAAATGCACATGCGGGGCCCATCCGCCATTCTGGTCGGCATCGCCCAACCGCGCAAACGCGGCACCCTGTGCCACCGGGTCGCCGGGTTTCAGCCGGTCACAGCATTCCGGATCCAGATGGCCATAGAGCGTATAGAACGGGTCGCCTTCGGGCGTTTCGTGATGCAGGATGATCACCCCGCCGTAATCAAGGTGCTGGTCGCGGTTTTCGACCACTTCGACCCGCCCGCTCATCGGTGCATGCAGAACCGTCCCGGCAGGCGCGAACACATCCACGGCCAGATGAACCGTCCGCCTGTCCGAGGCTTTCCACGGGCCCTTGCGAAACCCCGGCTCGGCATAGATCAGGCGGGGCTCGTTATAGTAACCCAGCCACAGGTCCTGCCCGTATTCCTCGCCAACGCGCGCGGCCTCGGCCAAAGGCATGTGGAATGGGTCTTGGGGCCAGACGCAGTTTTCGACCGAAAGCGAGCCCATGGGCACACCGCCCAGGTCCTGGCCGAACATGTCGGCAAAATGTCCCCGGTGTTCCTGAAGATAGGTGCGGATGCGTTCAGCCCCATCAACCACGGGCAAGCCGCAAGCCGCCCGCAACCGCGCCGACATCAGCCCGCCATTGACTGACGTGTTCTCAAGGAACCGCCAAGCGGGCGCCTGAGAGATTGTCACATAGGGATCATCCGGATTCTCGGCCGCCATCAGTGTCGAGTTGACGACCGACACGGCCAGCCGCATCCTCAGCAACGGCCAGATCAGGTCAACCTCATCCGCCCGCAGCCGGTTGGCCGCGTGATAGCCCTTTACCAACGCAGCCAGCGCCCGTTCCGGCTTGGGGTGATCCAGCACGACATACGCGCCGGCAATCGCCAGATCGCAGATGCGCGGCGCGGCGCACATGTCGCCCAGATCGATCAGGCCCGAAATCCGCCGCCGCTCGCTCAGTTCTCCTTCGACCAGAATGTTGTAGTCATTGGCGTCATTGTGTATGGCCTGTTTCGGCAGGTCCGCAAGGGCGCCTGAGATTTCGGCAAACCCCTCACAGATTTCCGTCAGCAGTGCCCGCCGCGCGGGGTCAGGGATCGCGTTTAACTTGTCAGCAATCCAGCCCGCCTGCATCAGGTCCCATTTGAAACCGGCCTGGTGCAACCCTTCATGCTCAAACCCTTCCAGGGCCCGGTTGGTTGCCCCCAATACGCGGCCCAGTTTCAGGATCAGCTCTTCGGATTTTGGGGCGGCCTTCGCGTAACATTGGCCGGGCAGGCACTCCAACAGCCAAACCAGCCTGCGCTGTCCTTCAGAATCGGCAATCTCGGGCAGCATTTCGCCGGTCAGATCAGGGAATACCTTGGGAAACGGCAACCCCGGTGCCTCAGAAGCGATATGCGCCAGCGCCTTGATTTGCAGATCAACCAGATCCGCATCGCATCCGGTCCGCATGACCTTCAGCACATAATCCTGACCATTGGTGGCGTGCACCAGAAAGTTCAGATCATATTCACCATCCAACCGCGTCAAACGGGCGTCCAACCCCCAGAGCCGCCGCAGCGCGGCCGTCCAAAAAGCACTCAAATCGTCCATTCCCGTCTCCGCTCCGATCGCGCCGGAGCCCTCTTCATCTGGCCAAAAATATCCTCGGGGGGAATCGCGCCTTGGCGCGATGGGGGGCAGACAGCCCCCCGCGTTACCCCATGGCCCGCAGGCGCTTGATCAAAGACGAGGTGTCCCAGCGGCCACCACCCAGTTTCTGAACATCCTTGTAAAACTGATCGACCAGAGCGGTGACAGGCAGGGACGCACCGGTTTCATTGGCGGTATCCAGACAGATACCCAGATCCTTGCGCATCCAGTCGACGGCAAAGCCATGTTCGAACTGATCATCCAGCATGGTCTCATACCGGTTTGCCATCTGCCAGCTGCCCGCCGCGCCCTGGCTGATCACCTCGACCACGGCCCTTCCGTCCAGCCCGGCCTTCTCGGCGAAGTGCAACGCTTCGCTCAGGCCCTGAACCAACCCTGCGATGGCGATCTGATTGCACATCTTGGTCATCTGGCCCGCGCCGCTGTCCCCGATGCGGCGGCAGATCTTCGCATAGACCTGCATCACCGGTTCCGCCGCATCATACGCCGCCTGATCTCCGCCGCACATGATCGACAGAACACCGTTTTCGGCGCCTGCCTGGCCGCCCGAGATCGGCGCGTCCACGAAGGCGATACCCTGTGATTGGCCGGCAGCGTACAATTCCCGCGTGACCTTTGCAGAAACCGTGGTGTGGTCGACGAAAACAGACCCGTTGGACATGCCGCGAAATGCGCCGTCCTCGCCCGTGCAAACCATGCGCAGATCATCGTCATTGCCGACGCAGGCCATCACGAACTCGGCGCCTTCAGCCGCGTCTTTCGGGGTGGCCGCCTTCGATCCGCCATGCTGCTTTACCCAAGCTTCGGCCTTGGCAGCCGTGCGGTTGTAGACGGTGACGTCATGACCTGCGGCCTGAAGATGCCCAGCCATGGGATAGCCCATGACGCCCAGGCCAAGGAACGCGACTTTTGCCATTTTGAGATCCTCTCCGCTGTTCGGTCGGCTTCAGCGGTGCGTGCCTGGCCGAAATGTTTGGCGAAGACAAAGCAAAGCTGCGTCCAAAGGGCAACCCCAAGTCAGCCCTTCCCGCCCAGATCCTGCAGGATCGGGCAGTCCGGTCTGTCATCCCCGGCGCAGGCGTCGATCAGGTGGCTCAGCGTCTCGCGCATCGCATTCAGATCGGCGATCTTGGCTTCGATCTGCGCCAGATGATCCCGCGCGACCTGTTTCACATCTGCGCTGGCGCGGGTTTCATCCTCGTAGAGCGCCAGCAATGTCCGGCAATCCCCGATGGTGAACCCCAGAGCCCGGGAACGGCCCAGAAAGTTCAGCTTGTGCACATCCTGATCGCGAAATCGGCGATAGCCGTTGTCGTCGCGCAGCGGTTTGATCAGATCGATGTCTTCATAGTACCGGATCGTCTTTGCAGGCAGGCCGGTGCGGGCGGACACATCTCCGATATTCATGCGGGCACCTCCTTGGCAGGCGGGATCGGGGTTTCCGGCACGCTGGCTTGAACGCGACGCAGACGCAGCGCGTTCGAGACGACAAAGACGCTCGAAAGCGCCATCGCACCCGCGGCCAGCGCCGGAGACAACAGATGGCCTCCGAACGGGTACAGCGCACCAGCGGCGACCGGGATCAGCAGGACATTGTAACCGAATGCCCATCCCAGGTTCTGGCGAATGTTCCGCATCGTTCTGCGGCTGATCTCGGTTGCATTTGCAACCCCGCGCAGATCGCCGGACATCAGAACGACATCAGCCGTTTCGATGGCCACATCGGTGCCCGTTCCGATGGCGATGCCGATGTCAGCCGTTGCTAGCGCCGGGGCGTCGTTTATGCCGTCGCCGACGAAGGCCAGCGTTCCGAACTGGTCCCGCAAGGCGGTGATCGCATCCACCTTGCCGTCGGGCAGCACTTCGGCGGTGACGTGATCGATCCCCAGCCGGTCAGCCAAGGCCTGCGCGGTGCGCGCGTTGTCTCCGGTGACCATGGCCACGGTCAGACCCATTTGGTGGAGCCGCTCCAGCGCCTCTTCTGTGCCGGGTTTGACCGGGTCGGACACAGACAACGTGGCTGCGGCCTGCCCATCCAATGCGACGAACAATGGTGTAGCCCCTTCGGC
The DNA here is from genome assembly GCF_013033125.1 of Ruegeria sp. HKCCA4008. NCBI lineage: Bacteria > Pseudomonadati > Pseudomonadota > Alphaproteobacteria > Rhodobacterales > Roseobacteraceae > Ruegeria > Ruegeria sp. HKCCA4008. The sequence goes on along the minus strand of NZ_WQDM01000003.1, from coordinate 74,744 downwards.
GGCGCGGGCCTCTGCCTCGCTTGCGAGGGGGCCAAGGTCGATCCCGCGTTGTTGCATAAGCCGGTGCGACCCGATCAACACGTTTCGGCCTTCAACCAGCCCCTGCATGCCAAGCCCGGTAAGCGACAGGACGTCCGTCGCCTGTGGCAGCGTCGCAGGCCCGGCCCGGGTGATCGCCGAAGCGATCGGGTGTTCCGACCGCGCCTCGAGGGCGGCGGCCAGCCGCACGACCTCATCCCTGTCAAACCCGTTCGCCGTCAAAACACTGACCAGTTCCGGACGGCCCAGTGTCAGGGTCCCGGTCTTGTCCAGCGCGATGACGCGTGCCTGCTGAAGCTGTTGCAGGGCATCGCCCTTGCGGAACAGAACCCCCAGTTCGGCCGCTCGCCCGGTGCCGACCATGATCGAGGTCGGCGTGGCCAGCCCCATGGCACAAGGGCAGGCTATGATCAGTACCGAAACACCAGCGACAAGCGCCAGCGGCAGGGCCGGTCTTGGGCCGAAAATCAGCCAGGCTGCGACGGTGATCATGGCGACCAGGATGACCGCCGGGACAAAGCGATATGTAATCCGATCGACCAGGCCCTGGATCGGCAGCTTTGCCCCCTGCGCCTGCTGTACCATGCGGATGACCTGCGCCAGCACGGTGTCACCCCCGACGCGCGTCGCACGAACCCGCAAGGCGCCGGTGCCATTCACGGTTCCCCCGACAACCGCTGCACCGGCTGATTTGCCAACCGGTATCGGCTCGCCCGTGATCATGCTTTCATCCACGTAAGAAGTGCCCTCGAGCACTTCGGCATCCACCGGCACACGTTCGCCCGGGCGGATGTGCAGGATGTCACCCACCGCAATCTCGGCGATAGGACGGTCTTCTATCCGGCCATCGACTTCGATCCGCGCGCTTTTGGGCTGAAGGCCCGCCAGTTTACGGATCGCGGCCCCGGTTTTGCCCTTGGCGCGCGCCTCCATCAGCCGGCCAAGAAGGATCAGAACGACAATCACGGCCGCCGCCTCGTAGTAGACGTTGGCAGTTCCCATCGGTAATGCGCCGGGGGCGAATGTGGCCACGACCGAATACAGATAGGCCGCACCGGTTCCCAGCGCGACCAGCGCGTTCATATCCGGCGTGCCCCTCAGCAACGACGGGATGCCCTTGCGATAGAACACGCGACCGGGTCCCAGCAACAGGGCCGTTGTCAGGGCGAACTGAATCAACTGGCTGGTCTGCTTGCCGATGGTGGCGTGTACCCAATGGTGGAAGGCGGGGATCATGTGCCCGCCCATCTCAAGAATGAACACGGGCAGGGCAAGAGCGGCCGCCAGCAAAGTGGCCCGGGTCAGCCCTGCTGTTTCAGTGTCTGTGCGGTCTTCGGGTGTCGAAGCGGCTTGAAGCCGCGCCGTGTATCCGGTGTCGGTGACCACCTGTGCCAGCGCCTGTGGCGTCGTTGTCCCAACAGCGTAAGTCACCGCGGCAGTTTGTGTCGCCAGATTGACCTGCGCTTCGATCACACCGGGGCTGGCCTTCAGCGCGCGCTCGATCTTGGCCACGCACGAGGCGCAGTTCATACCTTCAATGATCAGATCAGCCCGGCTGGTCTCGGCCGGATACCCTGCCGCGTCCAATGCCTTGGTCAGCGCCGAAACCGGCCCGTCAAAAGCCACCTGTGCGGACTTGGTTGCAAAGTTGACCGAGGCCGTTTCCACCCCGGGCACATCACGCAGCGCCTCTTCAACGCGTCCCACGCAGGATGCGCATCCCATGCCCGTGATTTTCAGCTCTGTCAGTGCTTTTTGCGCCATGCGACTCGCCCATGAAGTTTCCTTACTCACCAGATGGGGGTTCCAGTGACAGGAAGGTCAAGGGCCTGGGGCAGTTTTTTAATGCCCCGAGCCGCGCACGTTTCGTTCCATCATGCGCTGATAGAGGCGCGGTGACAGACGGTTGAGCCACCAGGACAGGCGCGCCACGCGGCCAACCGGGATCATGGGCTGCGATTTGTCCAGCCCGCGCAGGATCGTTTCGGCGGCGGCCTCGGGGCTCATCTCGTCCATCCCGTCCTTCGCCGATCCGGGCCGCGCTGTGCCATCCGCCTGCTCTTGTGCGTTGCCGGGGTTGGTGGCCACAAAGGACGGCGCAGCGATCAGAACCTCAACGCCATGAGGGGCTTCTTCCGAGCGCAGCGATTTGAAGAACCCCTCCAGCGCGTGTTTCGAGGCAGCATAGGCCGTCCGATGGTAAAGCGGTGCAAACCCGGCCACCGATGAGATGGCCAGATGTGTCCCCTTTGACGCCCGAACCGGGTGCAAGAACACGCGGGCCATTTCAACGGCCGCAAAATAGTTGATGTCAAACAGAGTTCGGTGGCTGGCCGCGTCGGATTTTTCAAAGCCCCGGATTTGCGTGACGCCGGCGTTGTAGATGACCAGATCGATACTGTCGCTGGTCGCGATCACCTTTTGGGTTGCTCTGGCAAGCTGGTCGGGATCCGCCAGGTCGCAGCCAACAGGCAACTGGTTCGGCCCGGTGTCCAGACCTGAAACATCGAGATCCAGCAGCACCACTCGCCACCCGCGACTTTGTAGAGCATGGCTGAGGGCCCGCCCCAAACCGCCCGCCCCGCCGGATATGACAGCCGTCTTCATAGCCCCGCCTGTTTTTGCCAGAGCGAGAATACCTGCGCACTGGTTTTTTCCGGAGTGTAACCGAAGTCGGATTTCAGGGCGGTGTTGTCCAGAACCGGTCGATATTGCAGAAATCGCACCTGTTCCGGCCCATAGCGGGACAGACCCAGCGGACGCGCAGCGGCCAAAGCCGATTTCAGCGCCCAAGCGGGCAGGCGCAGAACCGGTTTCCCCATGGCGCGGGCCAGATCGGTCACGCCCATCGCGCCGTCCCCGGCGACGTTGTAAACGCCAACCGGCCCGTCGGTTGCCGCGCGCTTCAGGATGCGTGCCAGATCATGCGTCCAAATGAACACAAACGGGCTTTCGCTGCCGACCACGGCCAGCAGGCGGGGTTTGTGAAACAGGGCGGTGATCTGGTTTTCGGACCCGGCCCCCAGAACCGTGCCCACGCGCAGCACGACCTGTTCCAGATCGGGAGCGGTTTTGCGAACCTCGGCCAGCATCTCTTCGACCTGCCTCTTGTGATCGGAATACGGGAACTCTGGGTTGCCACGCAGCGGATCACCCTCGCGCAGGGGCACGGGGTTGTCCGGGTGATAGCCATAGGCCGCACCCGAGGATGTGACCACCAATCTTCGTACTCCGTTGGCAAGGGCCGCGTTCACCACCTTGCGGGTGCCCTCGACATCAACCGCATATGCCGCCGCCCGTTCCATTTTGGGCGGTGGCGTCACGATGGAGGCCAGATGCACAATGACGTCAGGCTTCACTTTGCAGATCACGCGCGCGGGCGCGTCGGTCGTTACATCCAAGGGCAGATAGTGGACGTTTTCCGGCATGCTGATGGGGCGTTTGATATCCGTTGCAAAAACATCGTGCCCCTTGAGTTCGGGCAACAGTGCCTGCCCGACCATACCGGCGGCGCCCGTGATGAGGATACGGCTCATCGCGCGGCCTCGGTTCGGGCCATGACCGACGCCAGGGCAATCCCCGAGATCGCGTGCCAGATGCCCCAGAATGCGGCCACGACGGCCATGCCGCCCAGCCCGTGGAAAAAGGCAAAGATCAGCACCAGCCCAAGGCCGGAATTCTGAATGCCGGTTTCGATGGTGATGGCGCGGCGATCGAAAGGGGACAGCCGGGTCAGAGTGGCCACAACCCAACCGCCCCCCAGCGCCAGGGCATTGTGAAGGATCACAAGCCCGGCAACAGCCCCGGCAAAGCTAAGGAAGAACCCCCAGTTCGCGCCCAGGGCAAGTAAGATGAAAGCCGTAAAAATACCCATCGACAGGTATTGCAGCGGCGCACGCAATCGTGCGGTCAGGGCCGGGCGGCGCTGGTTCAGTGCGATGCCCAGGACCAGAGGCAGGATCAGCATCAACCCGACAAGGATTGCGATTTGCACCGGGTCAATCTGGGTCTGTTGCAGGATCGCGCGTGTCGGCGGATACAGCCCGCCCCAAAGCGCAATGTTGAAGGGCGTCATGAAAATCGCGCCAATGGTGGCAAAGGCGGTCATCGACACCGACAGCGCCGCATTGCCACCGGCGCGGTGCGTAATGAAGTTCGAGATATTGCCCCCCGGACAGGCTGCGACAAGGATCAGCCCAAGCGCAATTGACGGTCGCGGGGCCGTCACCCACACAAGCGCAAAAGTCAGCGCCGGCAGGACCAGGAATTGGGAAACCAGCCCGACGATCACTGGCTTGGGCGCGCGTCTGAGGCGATCAAAATCCCTTGGTGTCAGATCGATCGCAATCGAGAACATCACGATCGCCAGTATCGCATTCAACAGCGTCAGAGAGGCCGGGCTGAAGTTCAGCGTAATTTCGTCGATACCACTCATACCGTGGCTTTCCGCAGCCGTTCGATCCACCCGGTGACAGCCTTTCTGTAGGTGGCCTTGTCGACGTAGTAAGCCATTCGCGGCAGATCGATATAGCTCATGCCTCCGGTGGCGCGCTTATAGTCTTTTTGCTTTTCGGATTTCAGATCGGCCGCCACCGGGCAGCCCTTTTGAAGACCCTTGATATAGCGCGCCACCATTTCGGCCTGCTCGTGCCTGCCTTGCCAGCCCAGACCCGTGGCCTCGACCATGCCCAGCACAAAAAGATCGTCCCGTTCGGGGTGCATCGCGTTCAGGTACAGATGTGGGGCATCGCCCTGCCAGTTCAGCAGGCCCCGGTCGATGAAAGGATAGTGCAGCTTGTATCCGGTCGCGGCGAGAATCATGTCATACTCTGCGCGCGTGCCGTCCTTGAAATGCACGGTTTTGCCTTCCAGGCGGTCGATATCGGGGCGAATGCGCAGGTCGCCATGGCCCGCGTGATACAGGACCAGCGAATTGACCACCGGGTGGCTTTCGTAAAGCTGGTAATCGGGCTTGGGAAAGCCGTATTTCTGCGGATCACCGACAAACCAACTGAGGATGAGGCTGTCCACCTTGCGCTTCAACCACATGGGCAGGCGGATCTTGCCGCCCATCGTGTCGGCCGGTTTGCCGAAAACGTATTTCGGCACGAAGTAATAGCCGCGCCGCATCGACAGATCGCAGCGTTCTGCGTGATGGATAGCGTCAACCGCAATGTCACAGCCGGAATTGCCCGCGCCCACGACCAACACGCGCTTGCCGTCGAACTGACTGGGGTACCGATATTGCGAGGCATGGATCAACTCGCCGTCAAACGTGCCGGGAAAGCTGGGCATATTCGGTTCCGACAAGGTGCCGTTTGCAATCAGAACCCCTGCGAATTCGGCCTGATGCTCACCTTCGGCGTCCCGCCAGCCAACACGCCAACCGTCACCGGATTTGCCAAGCGGAGTGATCCGTGTGACTTCTGCATTGAACCTATAGGTTTCACGCAGGCCGAAACGATCGGCAAAGGCCCGGAAATAGTTGCGCATCGCCCGGTGCGAGGGGTACTCGGCCACCGCCTCATCCATCGGGAAATCCTCGAATTCGGTCATGCGTTTTGAAGAGATCAAATGCGCCGATTCATACATGGTTGATCTGGGGGCATCGATATCCCACAGACCGCCCACATCCGAATGCAATTCGAACCCCTGAAAGGCGATGCCCTGTTCCTTGAGCACCTTGGCTGCGGCCAAACCCATCGGCCCCGCCCCGATCAGGGCGAATGCGTTGCGCGTCTGTGTCATGAACCCTCCCGAAGTTCGTGACGCTTAACTTGAACGAACGACCAAAATAAGGCAAGATGAAATTCATGAGTCCAAAAAACATCGAAAAACCAAGGCAAAGAGCACCGTCCAAGCGATCGCTTGAAACCAAGGCGCGGATCATGGATGCGGCTGAAACCGTCTTTGCCGAACGGGGATTCGAGGGTGCGTCGATCCGGGATATCGCGGCCTTGGCGGGGGTTCAGATTGGTCTTGTGCACCATCATGGTGGTGGCAAGGAGGAGTTGTTTTACAAAACCGTGGCGCGGCGCGCGGACGCGTTGGCGCAGCTTCGGATCGACGCGTTGAACAGGGCCAAGGCCGTCGCTCCGCTGACGCTTCACAGCATTCTGGATAGCTTTATTCGCCCCTATGTGGACCTGGCAGAAACGGGTGGGCCCGGATGGATGGCATATGGGCGGTTGGTGGCCCACGTATCGGTTGACCCCAGGTGGCGCGATATCGCAGCGGAATGTTTCGACCCTACCGCCCAGCTGTTCATCACCGAGATCGCCACGCTTTACCCGGATGTCGATCCTGCGGTTTTGGCAAGTGGCCAGGTTTACTCGGTCTCGGCGATGCTGGCCCATCTCAACAGCGGATGGCGGGTCAAAGCCCTGTCGCAGGGCGGTGACGTATCAGGCATGGAACGTCTGGTGGACTTTTGCGCTGCCGGTATCGAAGCAATGGTACGATCCAACCGTTGATGAACCATCACGCGGCGCCCGGTTGCGTGTTCAATCGTTCAGTTGGCGCCTTGTATCCGAAGTATCTGTTTCCAAAAGTTGGACAATTGGCGCAGACCAGATGATTGTGTCCTTTTTGACGCTCTTCGGGGCGTCATTCGCCTTGATTGAGGTGAAAACGTGGCGTCAATGTGGCGCGTGAGCTAGGAATATGATCCTGTTGTGCTACTCTGTCCCAGAGTGGTTTGTAACGAGTATTCATACGTAAGGTGGGCACATGACATTCATACGAAACATAGCTGCGATCGCTGTTGCAGGTGTGATGACTGCAAGCGGTGCTTCGGCGCTGACCATTTCCAGCATCTCGCCCTCTTGGCAAAACGTAAATCCAAGTTCCGGCGTTACTGAAAGCACCTCTGGTTCTACGATATCTCTTCGCTGGGGAAGTGGCAGCAGCTCGAGTGGTTACGATTTCACGCCAACTGGCACGCCAATTTCAGGTCTGATGCCTGGAACTGCTTTTGCTCTGGGTCAGTTCTCGCATCTGAATTTCCCGATCACGGGAACAACCCTAAGCTCCGTCGACCTTCTTGTTGACATATTGATCAGCGGTGGCCCTTTGGTGTCTTCGTCGTTTGCCCTGACGCATAACGAGACATTGAATCGTCCAACGAACTGCCCGGCGGATTCGACCCCTTGTGATGACATCGTGACCATTACCAACAATTTGGGCTCTCAGAGCTTTAATTTTCGTGGACAGAATTATGTGTTCTCGGTCCTCGGGTTCTCTCAGGACGGCGGCAGCACCATTTCGAACGGCTTCAGCACAACGGAAAACATGCAAAACGTCGCAACGCTGTATGGGGAATACACGGTAGCCCCCGTGCCGCTGCCCGCAGCTGGCTGGCTGCTTCTTGGCGGCATCAGTGGTCTGTTTGTGATGGGGCGCCGGAAAAAGCGCAGCACGGCCTGATCTGGCTTTACATGCTCTCACCATTCTTGGTGGTGAGAGCAGACCTGGAACCGGGCCGCTCTTTGGCCAGGTTCTTCAGTCTTTCAGCCTATGCGCCCCGTGGGCCCGAGTTGATGGCATTGGCCTGAAACGACAAGCGCGCTTGCCGGGTTCCTGCCGCAGTGACGCTCGGTCATCATTCTTGCTGCAAATGTTCGAACAAAATCTTGCTGAATACCGATGGCGGCGATGTTCGTACCGCACTGGGGGAAGCGAAAAAACCGAACATGATGATCAGAATGATCAGGGCAGTACCGGCAAGGCAAGCCGCCGAGAGGTGAAAGACCGAGCGAACCATTGCGACACTCCCTTCTCTTGAAATCCGTAAATTCTGTGAGGGCTGAAACGTCAACCTGACTTTGCCAATTGCTGTTTCAGCCTTTGGTTTTCCGCCTGCAACTCTGCCAACTGCTGCCCCAGCCTGTTCAGATGAGGGCGCAACTCTGCTTCGGTGAACCGCGGCGTGATGTGGCTTGGGCAGTTCCAGTCCAATGCCTCGACGCGGATGATCACGGCCCGTTCGGCCGGTCCCTCGGCCTCTTCCGGGTAAAGGGTGGCGGCCGCTGTTTCGCCTTCCGTGAACTCTACGCGCCCAAGGATCTTAAGGCGGCGTCGGTTGGCGTAATCCATCAGGATCATTGCAATACGATCATTGCCGTCCAGATTCCCGCGCGAGATATACTGTTTATTGCCCGAAAAATCCGCATATCCGATGGTCTGAGGGCCAAGTACCTTCAGAAACCCTGTCGGCCCGCCCCGATATTGCACATAGGGCCAGCCGGTCTCGGACACGGTGGATTGATAGAACCCGTCCCGCGCCTGAATGAACTCTTTCTCGGTGTCTCCGATCAGATGGCCTTGCCGCGGGCCACCTGCAATGAACTTGGCATAGGTTCTGGCCGATCCCATCCTTTCTTGATGGGCGCGCACAGCGGGTGTGAAGGTCAGTTTGGAAAAAGCGCGGGGCATTGGAAAATCCTTTCAAAGACCCAGTTTGGACAACCCGGGGTGGTCATGAGGGCGTTCGCCCAAGGGCCAATGGAACAGCCTGTCATCTTCGGCTATCGGAAGATCGTTGAGCGAGGCATAGCGATGTGACATGCGCCCGTCATCGGCGAATTCCCAGTTTTCATTGCCATAGGATCGGAACCACTGACCGCTGTCGTCGCGCCATTCATAGGCATAGCGTACGGCAATGCGATTTCCGGCAAAGGCCCACAGTTCCTTGATCAGACGATAATCCAGTTCCTTCCGCCATTTGCGGGTCAGAAAGGCGTGGATGTCGGCGTGGCCGGACAGGAATTCAGCCCGATTCCGCCATTGACTGTCATCCGTATAGGCGGGCGTTACGCGGTCGGGATCGCGACTGTTCCAGGCATCTTCCGCCGCGCGCACTTTTTGAGCGGCAGTTTCCAACGTGAAGGGGGGCAAGGGGGGTCTGGACATTTCGCAAAAGGCTTTCAGGTGAGGGAGGCGGCAAGAAGAGCCATGGTCAGAAGGAAGGGGACGTACTGAGGTGGAAAAATGCTGGCGCGACGTTTCATCGGTCAAATCCTCGGGTGTACAGATCGGTTAACTTGCAAATAAGGTGTACCGATCTGTAAACTTTTGCAAGTGTAAATTTCATGGTGAGACAGGGCGCCTGGTAAAGCTATTTCAAAACAATGCTTTGGCCTGGGGTCATTGTACTTCACGCTTCATGATAATATGTACAGAACGGTACACCATGGAGCCGAATCATGCGCCCAAACAAACGGGATGAGTTGGTCAGCAAGGCCCTGAAGGTCTTTTACCGCGACGGGTTTCACGCAACCGGCATGGACAAGCTGGTTGTGGAAACAGGCGTGTCCAAGACGTCGATGTACAAGCATTTCCGCACCAAGGAAGACCTGATCGTCGCCGCGCTGCGCTTGCGGGATGAGAACTTTCGCAACTGGTTCTTTCAGCGCATCGACGAGATGGCGGAAACTCCGGCCGATCAGATCATCGTCAGTTTCGATGCCCTGAAAGAGTGGTTCGAAGAGGACGGGTTCCGGGGCTGCATGTTCATCAAGGCCGGGGCCGAGTATCAGGACAAGGATCACCCTATCCATGTACAGGCCGCCGAACACAAACAGCTTTTGCTGGAACACTTCACGGCCATAGCCCAACAGGCCGGCGCGCATGATCCGCAGAAGCTTGCGAGCCAGATCGTGTTGTTGCAGGAAGGAGCAATCGTTTCCGCCGTTCTGCTCAAGAACTGCGATCCGGCGGAAGACGCCAAGGATGCGGCCAGGCACCTTTTGGCCAAAGCACTGGCTTAACCCCGCCCGTCAAAAGGTATTCTCTGACATCGCAGGCCGAGACGTTGCGTTGTTCCTCAAAGGGACGCGGCGTCACAAGGATTGGCGTGAACCGAACACGGCGCTAGCCTTTCCCGAAAGACCGATTGGAGGGCGTACAATGTCACTTTTCACTTCGACTGCGGCATGGGTCACTGATGAACACCGCATGTTCGCGGATATGGCGGGTCGGTTCATGGATGACGAACTGTCGCCCAATATCGAAACCTGGGTTGAAAACGGTGTTGTGGATCGCGATTTCTGGCGCAAGGCCGGCGAAACCGGGCTGATGGCGGGTGCGATCCCCGAAGAATATGGCGGTGTCGGCGGCGGCATGGGTTTTGACGCCATCACGGCCTACGAACAGGGCGCGCGGGGTGATGCGGGTTGGGGCTATGGCATTCAGTCGATCGTGACCCACTATCTCACCGCTTATGGCAGCGAAGATCAGAAGAAGAAGTGGTTGCCCAAACTGGCGTCGGGTGAATTGGTCGGTGCGCTGGCAATGACCGAACCCAGCACCGGTTCGGACGTGCAGGCGGTGCGGACGACGGCCGAGAAGGACGGCAACTCCTACCGGTTGAACGGGTCCAAAATCTTCATCACGAACGGACAGACTGCGGATCTGATCATCGTGGCCGCCAAGACCGACAAGACCGCCGGCGCACGCGGCGTTTCGTTGATCGTGGTGGAAACCGACGGGTGTGAAGGTTTTCGCAGGGGGCGGAACCTCAAGAAACTGGGCATGAAGGGCAATGACACTGCCGAGCTGTTTTTCGAAGATGTCAAAGTGCCGATGACAAACCTGTTGGGCCCCGAGGAAGGGCAGGGTTTCTATCAGCTGATGAAACAGCTGCCGTGGGAACGGCTGAATATCGCGATCATGGCGCTGGGCGCGATCGATTTCGCCATCGGTGAAACCGTGAAATACGTGCAGGAACGCAAAGCCTTCGGGCAGCGGGTGATGGATTTTCAGAATACCCGGTTCAAACTGGCGGAATGCAAGACCAAGGCCGAGGTTCTGCGTAGTTTCATCAATGATTGTATCGGGAAACTGGAAGCAGGCGAGTTGGACGCGGCGACTGCTTCGATGGCAAAATACTGGGGATCCGAGGTGCAGAATGAGATCATGCATGAATGCCTGCAACTGTTCGGCGGTTACGGGTTCATGATGGAATACCCGATTGCGCGTCTTTACGCGGATGCCAGGGTGCAGATGATCTATGGCGGCACCAACGAGGTCATGAAAGAGCTGATCGCGCGATCGCTCGACGTCTGAGCCCACCACGCGGGCCCTCCCGCCCGTCGTCATCATTCCTGACGGAATGACTCCTCCGGTTGGGCCCGGCAGGCCCGGGCAAAGCCCGGGCCTGCCGGGCCTGTTTCGTTGTCGCAGCACGGGTCAAAAGGCCGCTTGCAAAGGGGGGGTGTCGGTATGATGATCCGCCGACAAGACTCAGAGGCCCGACGTGAACGATCCCGAACATGCGCTTTGGCAGACCACCTGCACCGAAACAGTCCCCGCACCGCCCCTGACCGCTGACGCAGCGGTTGATCTGGCTGTCATCGGAGCTGGCTACACCGGCTGTTCAGCGGCTTTGACCGCAGCCCGCGCCGGCGCGTCGGTCTGCTTGCTCGAGGCGCAGGAGATCGGGTTTGGCGGTTCGGGGCGCAATGTCGGTCTGGTCAATGCGGGGCTGTGGCTGCCGCCGGACGACATCCGGGCGCATATCGGTATTGAACCGGGGAACCGTTTGATCGACTTGCTGGCCAAGGCGCCGTCGGATGTGTTCGCCTTGATCGATGAATATGGCATTGCCTGTGAGCCCGTGCGCAACGGAACCCTGCATTGCGCTCATTCCGCGTCGGGTTTGAAGGACCTGCAAACGCGTCATGCGCAGTTGAGTGAAGCCAGAGCACCGGTTGAGCTGTTGTCGGCGGACCAGGCGGGTGAGCGCACCGGCAGCCAGGCCTTTCACGGTGCCTTGTTCGATCCACGGGCAGGAACCATTCAGCCTTTGGCCTATGCGGTGGGTTTGGCGCGCGCGGCGTCACAGGCCGGGGCGCGCATACATACGCAAAGCCCCGTGCAGACCATGACATATGAGGGCGGGCACTGGGTTCTGGTGACACCGGGCGGGACGGTTCGCGCAAGATCGGTCATTCAGGCGACGAATGCCTATCATCTTGCGCTGCCGGATACCGCGCCTGCCTATGTGCCGGTCTACTATTTCCAGTACGCCACGGCCCCGCTGACCGACAATTTGCGCGCCAGTATCCTGCCAAGGAAAGAAGGGTGTTGGGATACCGGGCTGATCATGACGTCATTCCGTCTGGATCAGGCGGGTCGGATGATCATTGGCGGCATGGGGGATCTGGAACATGCCGGCCGGGTCGCACATTCCGGTTGGGTCCGGCGCAAGCTGGCCGAGCTCTATCCGCAATTGGCCGACCAGCCGTTGGCACACGGGTGGCACGGGCGGATCGCAATGACATCGGATCATATTCCAAAGATCACGCAGATCGGCCCCAACGCTTTGGCCGCACACGGGTATTCCGGTCGCGGCATCGGCCCGGGCACGGTGTTCGGCCGCATGATGGCCGAAAGCCTTCTGGCCGGTGATCCCTCGCTTCTGCCGGTTCCTGCCGTGTCGGAACACCGCGAAAACTGGACGCGCGTGCGCCGCGCCTTTTTTGAATCCGGCGCGGCGCTGACGCATCTTGTAAAGGCGCGGTTCTAAGCTCAGACAGACCGGGTGATACCGCCGTCCACCCGGATATTCTGTCCGGTGATGTAACCGCCGCCCTCCGAGGCGAGCAGAGCGACGACCGAGGCGATCTCGTCATAGCTGCGCCCATAACGACCCATCGGAATGCGGCTGCGGAATTCTTCTTTCTCGGGCAGGCTGTCAATGAAGCCCGGAAGAATGTTGTTCATGCGGATATTCGCGGCGGCATATTTGTCCGAGTACAGCTTGGTGAAGGCGGCCAACCCGGCGCGGAACACGACCGACGTCGGGAAAACCGGATCCGGCTCGAACGCGGCAAAGGTCGAGATGTTGATGATCGAGCCTCCCCCCTGCGCCTGCATGATCGGGGTCACAAGCCGGGTTGGGCGCACCGCGTTCAGGAAATAGACATCCATGCCGGTGTGCCAATCCTCATCCGTCAGTTCAAGGATCGGGGCGCGGGGGCCGTGACCGGCAGAATTGACCAGAACGTCAATTCGCCCCCAATGGGCTATGGCGGCATCGACAAGTTTCTGCAAATCCTCGGTGGACTGGTTCGAGCCGGTAATGCCGACGCCGCCCAGCTCTTTTGCCAAAGCTTCCCCTTTGCCCGAGGAGGACAGAATGCCGACCTTGAAACCGTCCGCCGCCAGCCTCCGGGCGGAATCCGCCCCCATGCCGCTGCCGCCCGCTGTGATAAGTGCTACTTTTTCCATCTGACATCTCCGTTTTCAGTTGATCCCAAGATGGCTGTCGGACAGTGGTTTGACCAATCAGTTCTGCTGCCTCTATTCTGTAGAAAATCTACTGGACAACAGCATGACCACCCTTCCACCCCTTAACGCCTTGCGCGCTTTCGAGGCTTCTGCCCGTCACTTGAACTTTCGACTGGCCGCCGAAGAGCTGGGCGTGACGCAGGGCGCCGTGGCGCAGCAGGTGCGCGGGCTTGAGGCGCGATTGAACGAGGTTCTGTTCGACCGCCTGCCGCGCGGGTTACGCCTGACGGATGCCGGGCGGCGGTTTCACGCGCCCCTGCGGCGTGCTTTCAGGTTGATCGAAGAGGCTGTGGCCGACCTTTCTCCGGACCGGCGGATCACGTTGTCGGTCACGCCGAGCTTTGCCTCGAAATGGTTGGTGCCGCGTTTGTCGGGCTTCACGGACCTGTATCCGGACATCTCGGTTCAGGTGGATGCGCGCGAGCGTCTGGCGGATTTCAGTTCGGATGGCGTCGATCTGGCTGTCAGGCAGGGTCGAGCGCCGTTTGCGGCGGAACTGGAAGCGGTGCCCTTGTTCTCGACCGAATTCATCCCGGTATGCAGCCCTGCCATAGCGAGGGAAGTCAGCACCCCTTCTGACTTGATGAAGCAGGTATTGCTAAACGATACCCACGGATTGTGGCCCTTGTTCCTTGAACGGGTGGGTGTCAGTGGAAAACCCAGAATGATGAGCTTCAGCCAGACCAGCCTTGCGATCGATGCCGCAGTTTCGGGGCAGGGGATAGCACTGGCCAATGCGCCTCTTGTCGTGCCCGAGGTGGCCTCGGGCCGTCTTGTTAAGCCGCTCGCGGATGTCCTGGTTGCAGATCTGGGGTTTTACGTGGTTGCGCCCCGCAAGCCGCGCCAGCCGCAACTGGTCAGGATCATGCGCGACTGGCTGTTGTCTCAGGTCTGAAGAGACGCGGCGATCGCCTCGATCCGGGCCCGCAACCAGCGATGTGCCGGGTCATTGGCCGACCTCTGGTGCCAGACCATGTAGATCGACACCGACGCGCATTCGAACGGCAGTGGCGCGCAATCCAGCATGGCCAGCGGGCCCTGTTTCATCAGCGCCGTGTCGGTCGAGATCAGGTCGCTGCCCAGTATGAAGGCCGGGATGGCGTTGAAATGAGGCAGGGTCACCACCGCTGGCCTGATCTGGCTTTGATCGACGCCACGCATGACGGCACGGGCATTGCGGCCATCGGCAAAGCGAACCTCGACATGATCGCAGTTGCAATAGGCGTCCCAACTGTCCGGGGGCGTGCGCTGTGTGGCGTCATAGAACAGCATCAGCGGGCTGGTCATCAGACGTTTTTGAAAGATATCCGGCCCGTCCGGCGGCAACGGGGTCAGCATCAACTGGCATCTGTCACTGCGCAGCAGCTCGGGGTCGGGCACGCCTGAAGGAATGAATTCCAGCCGCAGACCTGCGTCTTCGGCACGTGTTTCTCGAAGCAGCTGCGGAAAGATCAACTCGCGCGGCATGTCATTGGTGGCGATGCGGATCCTGATCTGTTCAGACTGCGGGTCGAACGGCCGCCCTTCGGTCAGCGCCCGCATTCCGTCCAGCACCTTTTGCGCGGGCTCCTTCAGGGACAAGGCGCGCTCGGTCGGGGTCAGGCCCTGACCGGAACGGACAAACAGCGGGTCGCCCAGCACCAGCCGGAGCTTGGCCAGCGTGTGGCTGATGGCCGATTGCGTGACGCCCAGCCGATCCGCAGCTTTCGAAACCGAGCTTTCCTCGAGAATGGTCAGAAAGGTGCGCAGAACCCTGCCGTCGAGATCGGTGAAATCGATTTTCTTCATACCACTTATGATTATGCATGAATGGTTTCGCTGTCCATGACGGGGTAGGGGATGGATGGCAACAGGAGGCGCATAATGGGAATCCGCTTTTTCTCGGACAAGAACCGGCCCGTTCACATGGGGCGATACCCGTTGGAGCGTTTGACCCGACAAGATACCATGCCGGATTTGTCGCGCGTGCCCGCCATGGGCGAACTGAGTTTCCACCGGCCGGAACGGCCCGACAACATCGTCAACGCCATGGGCGAGTTTCAGGCGATGCTGGACGCGATCCGCGACGGGTTGGTGAACCCGATTGCATCCGAGATCCCCTCAGATCCGCAGGAGCGCGCAAACCATCTGAAGGCATTTGGGTATTTCAACGACGCATCGATGATGGGCTGTGGGCCGTTGCCGTCGGATGCACTGCTGGACGAACCACGCCGCAACCCCGATATCGACCGGCTTGCCCACGCGCTGCGCACGCGCCAGACCAAAACGCTGGCCTCTGGGATCGATCTCATCATGGCCGATCTGAAAGACAGTATGGAGGCCGCGCCCAAGCCGATTGACGACCACCGTCACGCCATCGTCTTTCTTTATGAACACAACCGCGACCCTGACCCTTCCGAACCCGGTGCGGACTGGATCATCGACGCGCAGGATCATCGTTCCTGCCTGCTGGCAACCGAGAATGCCGTAGTCATCGCCAACTATATCCGACTGCTGGGTTTTGACGCCCGCGCGCACAGCATGATGTCGTCCGAAGTTGATCTGGGCAAGCTGGCCGTGGCCGCCGGTCTGGCCTCGGTCGAGGGCGACCAGCTGGTTGCGCCTTGGCTGGGCACCCGGTTTGGCCTTGCAGCCGTGACGACCGAGATGCCCATCGCGCATGAACGGCCGCTGAGGCCCATGGCGCAACAGCCGTGGTTTCGAACCCAAGGTCCGGCATGGTGGCTGGGCGCGGGATTTGCCAAGAACGCCCTCAACCGTGACCCATATGCCAAACGACGCTATGTGGACGGGGCCCATCCCTTCGAAAAACTCAAACGGGTCGAGGCTCCGACAACCTATATCGACGAAGAGAATGTTGCCCGCGTTCCCAAGCGCGCCGACATGTTCGCCCGCGCCCAGTTCGGCGACATGGGCAAGTCATTGCAGGACGCCGCGAAAGGCGGGTACTACGTGCGCAAGGCCGCGCCCAGCTTTGCCCAGCGTCGCGCGCTGGGTGCATTCGTTCTGTTGCAGGATGGTGAAAGTGCCGAGGTCGCCGGATCCACCGATGCCGAGCGCAATGCGGCGAACATCAAGGCGGCGACCTATTTCCTGGGGGTCGATGCGGTGGGCCTCAGCCGCTGCCCGGAATGGGCGTGGTATTCTCATGACGCCACGGGCGAAGAAATCGTGCCGCCGCATGATCAGGCCATCAGCATGATCATCGATCAGGGCTATGAAACGATGGAAGGTGCCAGCGGTGACGACTGGATCAGCGTCGCCCAATCCATGCGCGCCTATCTGCGCTTTTCGCTGCTGGGCGGCGTGATTGCCCAGCAGATCCGCAACCTGGGCTACAAGGCCAAGGCGCATACGGTGATGGATGGCGAGGTGCTGCAACCGCCGCTTTTGTTGCTGTCCGGCCTGGGTGAGGTCAGCCGGATCGGAGAAGTGATCCTGAACCCCTATCTGGGCCCGCGCCTGAAATCAGGCGTGGTGACGACCGACATGCCGATGACGCATGACAAACCCATCGATTTCGGCCTGCAAACCTTTTGCGCATCCTGCAACAAATGCGCCCGCGAATGTCCCTCGGGCGCGATCACCGCCGGACCGAAGCTGATGTTCAACGGTTACGAAATCTGGAAATCCGACAGCCAGAAATGCGCCACGTACCGTGTGACGACCCCGGGCGGTGCGATGTGCGGGCGCTGCATGAAGACCTGCCCGTGGAACCTCGAAGGTCTCTTCGCCGAACGCCCCTTCCGCTGGGCTGCGATGAACATCCCCGCCGCCGCGCCCGCGCTGGCCAGGCTGGACGATGCGGTCGGCAATGGCGGGCTGAACGACATCAAGAAATGGTGGTGGGATATCGAGTTGCAGCCGGACGGCGCCTATCGCCCCGCGACGCACCCGTTGAACCGGCGCGACCTGCAAAAGGATCTGGACCTGAAATACGAGGATCAGACCCTGGCCGTCTATCCCGCTTATCTGGCTCCGCACCCCTGGCCCTATCCCTTTGCAATGGACCGAGAAGCCGGGATTGCAGCCTATGAGGCCATGGTGACGGCCGACGAGTACAAGGCCCGCAAGGCAAGCGGGGACATGTCGATCATCCATCGCTATCAGATCGCCGGTGATGCGCCTGTGATGCGGGTCGCCGTGACCAAGGTTGAAAAGATGACGGCGGATGTCACGAAATACGAATTTGCATCGCTGGACGGTGCGCCCCTGCCGGGATGGACAGCGGGCGCACATCTGGACGTCCTGGTCGCGCCGGAATTTCTGCGGCAATATTCCATGTCCGGCGACCCGTCGGATCGTAAGACCTATCAGATCGGCGTGCTGCGCGAGGATGACGGGCGTGGCGGGTCAGCGCTGTTGCATCGCATCTTCACCGAGGGCCGAAAGGTTTTCGTGTCCAAACCGATCAATCACTTTGAATTGGATGAAACGGCAACCAGAACATTCCTCATGGGCGGCGGCATCGGCATTACCCCGATGATCGCATTTGCCCATCGCCTGCATGCGCTGGGCCGCGAGTTCGAATTGCACTATTCGGCCAGCACACGGGGCGGGGCGGGGTATCTGGATGATCTGGCCGCCATGCCCTGGGCGGATCGAATACATTACCATTTCTCGGATGAAGGCACCCGCGCTGACCTGAATGTGATTCTGTCCGGTTACCAAGATGGATGGCATGTCTATACCTGCGGGTCGGATCGTTACATGGACGGCGTGATTCAGGCGGCCGAGCAGCAGGGCTTTCCCGAAGAGGCACGTCATCTGGAATACTTCTCGGTTCCTGAAACGCCTGAATATGAAAACCACGCGTTCGAGCTCAAGCTTGCGCGTTCGGGCCGGACACTGCCCGTGCCCGCAGACAAGGACGCGGCGCAAGTTCTGAACGAAGCCGGTATTCATGTGGATGTGAAATGCGCTGACGGCATCTGCGGCGTCTGTAAATGCGGTGTCATTTCGGGCGAGGTCGAGCATCGGGATTTCGTTTTGTCCCGCAAACAGCGCGAAGGCGCCATGATCCTGTGCCAAAGCCGCGCGGCGGAACCTGATGGGGTGATCGAGATCGATCTCTGAACCCTGTCCAAAAGCGACATTTGGAAGTTGAATTTTGGTCGCTCGGCCCATGGACGCCGGACGAGGGGTGAATTAACGTCGCCGCGAACCCAGATATTCCTGACCAACAGGTACGAGGTAGCTTCATGGATTATCACAGCCCCGCCAGCTTTGCCGAAGCTTCGGCTCTGGCCGCGAACGCGACGGGCATCACACGTTTTCTGGCGGGCGGTACGGATGTATTGGTACAACTGCGCTCGGAACTGGTGACGCCCGATACGCTGATCGACATCAAGAAGATCGACGGCGTGCGTGACATCACCCGCAATGCCGACGGCAGTTGGACGATCGGCGTGGCCGTCACCGGCGCCGAGATGAGCGAGCACCCCGATCTGGGCCGCGACTGGCCCGGTGTGGTCGAGGCGATGGACCTGATCGGTTCAACCCAGGTTCAGGGCCGCGCGACGCTGACGGGCAATCTGTGCAATGGCTCACCTGCGGCTGATTCCGTGCCCGCCATGGTGGCCGCTGGCGTGACCGTCACCGTAACCGGCCCCGATGGCACGCGTGACGTTGCGGTCGAGGACATCCCGACCGGGCCCGGCAGGACCTCGCTGGCGAAGGGCGAGTTGATCTCGGCCATCAACATCCCTGCCCGTGGTGCGAATGGGGGCGACGCCTATCTGCGGTTCATCCCCCGTACCGAAATGGACATTGCGGTGGTGGGCGTTGGCGTGAACCTCCGTCTGGATGGTGACGTCATCACCGAGGCGCGCGTGTCGCTGGGTGCCGTGGCACCGACCGTTCTGTTGGTTGAAGACTGTGCCAACGCGATCATCGGCAGCACTTTGGACGATGCCTCCCTTGACGCACTGGCCGCGGCCGCGTCGGCCGCCTGCAATCCGATCGATGACAAACGAGGTACGATCGCGTTCCGTACCGAAGTCGCTGGCGTTCTGGCCAAGCGTGCTGCAAAGATCGCCTATGCCCGCGCGAAGGGAGAAAACGCATGAGCAAGTTGCACGTATCCACCACCGTGAACGGGGACGCAGTCGAATACCTGTGCGACCCGCGCGAAACCCTGCTGGACTGTCTGCGCGACAAGCTGAACCTGACCGGCGCCAAAGAGGGCTGCGGCACTGGTGATTGCGGCGCGTGTTCGGTCACCGTCGATGGCCGCCTTGTGTGCTCGTGCCTGATGCTGGGTGTCGAAGCCGAAGGCAAGCAGATCGAGACCGTCGAAGGGATTGCGGATGGTGACATCCTGCACCCGTTGCAGAAGAAGATGATCGAATATGCCGCGCTTCAATGCGGCATCTGCACCCCGGGCATTCTGGTGGCGGCGAAGTCGCTGTTGGAGAAGAACCCAAATCCGACCGAGGAAGAAACGCGCTATTGGCTGGCGGGCAACCTGTGCCGCTGCACCGGCTATGACAAGATCATTCGCGCCGTGATGGACACGGCGGCTGAGATGCGGGAGGCGTCATAATGGCTCTGGACGATCGCAAAACTGATTTCACCTTCGTTGGCACCCGCCCCGATCGCCCTGACGGTCTGGACAAGGTGACGGGCCGGGCCAAGTTCGGTGCGGATATCTCGGCCCCCGGCATGTTGCACGGCGCGATTCTGCGCTCACCCCATGCCCATGCCCGGATCGTCAGGATTGATACCTCGAAAGCCGAGGCATCGAAGGACGTCAAAGCCGTCGTGACCCGTGCCGATTTCGCCGATGTCCCATTCAAGCCCGGGCTCGAAGGTGAATTCTGGAATGTGCTGGAAAACGTCATGGCGGGGGAAAAGGCGCTCTATGACGGGCACGCGGTTGCTGCGGTGGCGGCCACATCTGCCTTGGCGGCACGTGACGCGCTGAAACTGATCGAGGTCGAATACGAGGTGCTGCCGCACGTCACCGACGTGGACAAAGCGATGGCCCCGGATGCGCCGGTGATCCGGGAAGGTGCTGCGGATTATTCGGTGCCGGAAGGGATGCACCCGAATGTCGTACGCTATCACGAAAGCGGTCACGGTGACGTCGAAGCGGGCTTTGCCGAGGCCGATCTGGTTATCGAAGACAGCTTTGTCACCGAGGCGACCCATCAGGGCTATATCGAACCGCACGCCTGTCTGGGCATGCTGGGCAATGACGGCAAGGGTGAGCTGTGGTGCACAACTCAGGGTCACTGGATCGCGCAGAAAACCTGTGCGGCGCTGCTGGGAATCGAAACCTCTCAGCTGCGCGTCACGGCATCTGAAATCGGCGGCGGTTTTGGAGGCAAGACCACGGTCTTCATCGAACCTGTCGCGCTGGCGCTTAGCCGCAAGGCCAACCGTCCGGTCAAGATCGTGATGACTAGGTCCGAGGTTTTTCGAGCCACCGGGCCGACCTCTTCGGCGTCAATGGACGTGAAGATCGGCATGAAGAAAGACGGCACGATCACGGCGGCGCAGGGTGTCTTCCGCCTGCAAGGCGGGGCCTTCCCCGGCGCCCCGGGCGATATGACGGCCATGTGTGCCTTTGCGCCCTACAACCTGACCAACGTCAAGCAGATCGGTTACGACGTGATGTCGAACCGTCCGAAACAGGCCGCCTACCGCGCGCCGGGTGCACCCATGGGCGCCTTCGCCGTTGAATCCGTCATTGATGAGCTCTGCAACAAGCTGGGCCTCGATCCTATTGATGTGCGTCTGAAAAATGCCGCGCATGAAGGCACGAAGGCCAGCTATGGCCCAACCTACGAACGCATCGGTCTGGTCGAAACCCTTGAGGCTGCCAAAGCGCATCCCCATTACTCGGCCCCGCTGAAGCCGGGGCAGGGGCGCGGGGTTTCCTGCGGTTTCTGGTTCAACCACGGGGGCGAGACCAGCGTTTCACTGGCACTGTCCGAGGATGGTTCGGCGCAGCTGATGGTCGGCACACCCGACATCGGCGGGTCGCGCGCATCCATGGCTCTGATGGCGGCCGAGGTTCTGGGCATTCCGTATGAAAACATCCGCGTGACCATCGCCGACACGGCGACGCTGGGTTACAACGACGTGAGCCATGGTTCGCGTGTGACCTACGCGTCGGGCCTCGCGACGATCAAGGCCGCAAGACACGCGGTCGAGAAACTGTGCGAACGTGCGGCGGCCAAGTGGGGCATCCCGGTCGATGCGGTGAAATGGGAAGACGGCTGCGCGGTGCCCTCGGGGCCCAATGCAGGGGATTTCGACCCGATGCCTCTGGCCGACATCACGGCGGATATGGGATCGACCGGAGGCCCGATTTCGGGCCATTTCGAAGCCACCCCCGAAGGCGCGGGCGTATCCTTTGGCACCCATATCGTCGATGCCGAGGTCGATCCGGAAACCGGCAAGACATCGATCACCCGCTACACGGTCATTCAGGACGCCGGAAAGGCGATCCACCCGACCTATGTGGAAGGGCAGTTCCAAGGTGGTGCCGCACAGGGCATCGGCTGGGCACTGAACGAGGAATACATCTATGGCGAAGATGGCCGGTTGCAGAACTCGATCTTTCTTGACTACCGGATTCCCGTTGCCAGTGACCTGCCGATGATTGACACGGTGATCGTCGAAGTGCCCAACCCGGGCCACCCGTTCGGGGTGCGCGGCGTGGGCGAGACGGGCATCGTGCCGCCCCTGGCCGCCATCGCCAATGCGGTGTCCAATGCGGCGGGTGTTCGGATGAAGCAACTGCCGATGTCTCCGCCGCGCATTCTGGCGGCCCTGAAGGAAAATGGTTGAGGTCCACCTCTGGTCCGGCCTCCGGTCACTGACCGGGGGCCAGCAAGTGGTTGAGGTCGAGGCCAAAACCACCGGAGAGCTTTTGCGGGCTCTGGTCCGGGCCCACCCGCAGTTGCAGGCCCCCATTGACGCGGGGGTCTCCATCGCGATCGACGGGCGTGTCATTGCCACCGGGCTTACCGAGCCGATTCCCGAAGGCAGCGAAGTCTATCTGATGCAACGTCTCAGGGGCGGTTAGGCGTCAGGTGACCAGGGCTCGCGCCCGACCATCCGGTCAGCTTCTGCTGTGATGTCGTTCATGTGCTGCTCCAGGCTCAGGCGCAGGGTTTCGATTTCCTCTTCGCTGGCCTTGCGGGGCACCGTTTCAGTCCATTCCCGGCACAGAAACACGCCTTCATTTCGCCAGGGGCGGGGCATCAGAAGGTGATCCCAGGTTCCCGCTTCGCGACCATGTTTTGTTGAATATGTGATGCCGAATACACGCTTGCCCGAGGTGCGCGCCCAAACCAAAGGAACCGTCGACAGAACCCGTTCCGGCCCGCGCGGTCCGTCTGCCGCGATCCCAATAGAGATACCCTGCTTCATCTTGCCCAGAACCTGACGTGACAAGGCGACGTGGCGTGTCTTGCTGGCCATGGCGATCGTGTCCATGCCAAACAGCTTTTGTACGCGCCCCACCATGCTGCCCGCCCGGGCAGAGGAGGTGATCGAACAGATGCGCCCCTTGTCCAGCGGGAAGAAATAGGGCGACTGCGCCAACCGTTGGTGCCAAAGCACAACGATGACAGGTTCACCTTGTTCGACCAGTTGATCCAGTTCTTCGTATCCGATGCGCTGCCAGCGTGTGTTGCGGTTGACCATTCGGATGTAAGTGGCGATCCGGCGGGCCACCCAGTTCAGCACGGCTTCGCTGTCTGCGATCTTCTTGCGGAGGTTCACACGGGGTTCCTTTTGCTGACCGGACCTTGTCTTAGCGCACTGCACATTTTGCGCAACTTGTTTGTCGGCTCAGATAGTGGTGTGGAATTCGAAAAAGCCTCTTGAGTCCGCCGCGCGGCTGTCATATCTGGGGCTCACCACAGGGGTATAGCTCAGTTGGTAGAGCGACGGTCTCCAAAACCGTAGGTCGCGGGTTCGAACCCTGCTGCCCCTGCCATCCGCATCAAAACACCAATCGGCAATCGTGCCTGGCGCGTTTCCAGCGCGCGCGGCTTTCGACTATGGCCGGGGCGAACCGGCAATCCGGACGCATGCAGGCTTAGTGAGCCGCAGTGCAACCAAACCCTATACGCCATCAAAAAATTCCGGCCCAGAGTGTGAACAGCGTCACTGACGGATGTTGGAAAGTCTGGTTGTCTGAGAATGTCAAAGAGTTGGCGTTCAGGTTCTGTACAGAACGCAGGTTTTCAGTTTCTCCCTTGTGACTGGGTCGCGCTTGAGGTCGAGCGCGCCCTTTCCGTTTCTGGTCAGCAACGCATACTGACGATATCAGAACGTGCAGAGATTCTGCCCAAAGCCGGTGCTTGAGCAGAACCCGCAAAATCGGGCTTTGCGCCAGAGAAAGGCGTGCAGCGGCCGGTCAGTCAGGCCAGCAGCGCCAGATCCCCGATATTTGTCTTGTGCCGGGTCGGCATCGTTTTTGCCGGATGGCCGTCGATCGTCAGGGCGAGGTCCTCATAAAACCCGCCGCTGTCGAACCACCAGCGATGCGACTTCATCATCTTGCGCTGTCCTTTGGGGACGTCTCGTTGATATTGGTGGTCACAGAAAATATCCCAATGACCTTTCGAGGTCAGCTTCGGCATCCCGACACGACCGGCGCGGCGCCGACCGCCGTGAACAATCCCGCCGGCTAGGGCCAGCACCTTGTCTTTCCGGCTGTAATAATTGGTGAACCGCTTGCACCGCTTTTTCAGGACCAGATCGCCCCATGCGCCCTTTTCCAGCCATTCTGAATCAATGTCCGCTGACGCAAACATGACCTGATCCGCCGACCATATCTTGTTGCCGGGCCCGGCCGAATCCCCGAAGTCCGAGAATGCGCGCAGTACCACCAACGCCCCCATGGAATGAGCGATCAGATGCACCTTGGGGCGTGGCGACATTCCCAACAGCGGCAAGATCCCATCCCCCACCAGATGCGGCGCCACCGCCTTGGCATCGGAGCGGTCCGAGTCATAGGTGTGCACCGACCCGTCGCTGGGCCAGTCAAAGGCAACGACCGCGCCCTGATACCCGTTGCCCCTGAGATTGGTTTCTATTTTCCCCAGCCGGTCCAGCATGCCCTTCTGGCTGGTGTTGAACCCGTGAACATAGATCAGGACGGCCGAATCCCCGCCCTCCTGTCGCACGAGATCCAGCCATTTGGCTTTTTTGACAATACTTCCCTTACGAATTTTTCCACCGGGGCTTTGCTGGGTGATGTGAACATATCTGGTCTTTGCCGCCGGCTTTAACGTGAACTTTTTCTTTGGGGCGTTATAGGTGCGGCGTGAAAAAAACAGTGCCATTATCCAAACTCCATTCTAATCAATTCGTAAAATGTGCCATGAGCCGCTGTTTTCACAAAGCGTAATCTCCCGGCCCTTCTGATGCCAAAACGGGGATGTGCGATGAAGCCGGTATGCGCCAAGGTTGCATACAGGCGCATCCTGACGTCCAATGCCTGTTTCCTCTGCCGGCTTAATGCCCTAGTGTCCGCTGCAAACGAACACACGCACGAGGCCCCATGTCGCGTTTTGATGGATATTTCCTGCGGCAATTGCTGATTCTGTTTGGCTTTTTCACCCTGGTGCTTGTCGGTGTGTTCTGGATCACCCGGTCTGTCAGCCTGTTTGACAGGGTGATCAGCGGTGGGCAGTCGGCAATGGTCTTTCTGGAATTCACCGCGCTGACTTTGCCGACCCTGATCCGCACGGTCATGCCTATGGCCGTGTTTGCCGCCGCCGTCTATGCCACAAATCGCCTGAGCCGCGAAAGTGAGCTGACGGTTATGCTGGCCACCGGATCCAGCCCTTGGCGGCTTGCCCGGGCGGTGCTGCTGTTCGGTGTGATTACCGGGGTGATGATGGCGATCATCAGCGTGTTCCTGCGCCCAGCCTCGGTGGAACAGCTGGAAATCCGGCAGGCTGAAGTGGCCGGAGATGTGACGGCTCAACTGCTGAACGAAGGCGAGTTTCTGCACCCCGCCGAAGGTGTCACGGTTTACATAGGCAGCATTGATCTGGACGGCACACTCCACGAAGTGTTCGTGTCTGACCGCCGCGATCCTGAAAACGCGGTCAGCTATTCAAGCGTAACGGCCTATCTGGTCAATAATGATGCGGGCATCCACCTTGTGATGGTTGATGGGGTTGCATTGCGCCTGAACAAGGAAGGCAAGGTGTTGTCATCGACCCTGTTCCAGGACGCGTCCTACGACATCTCGGAACTGACGAATACAAACCCGATGGCCCGGCGCAGCCTCGAAGCCATTCCAACGGCGGACCTGATCCGCAACCGGGATGAGGTTTCAGCCACGGAAGGGTTCAGCCAAGGCAAGCTGATCGAAGAGCTGCACCAGCGGTTCTCGTGGATCGCGATTTGCATCGCCGTGGCGCTGGCCGGGTATTCAACCCTGATGCTGGGCAGCTTTTCCCGGTTTGGATTGTGGCCGCAGATATTGGGCGCCTTCACCATTCTTGTGCTGCTTGAAGGTGTGCGCGGGTTTGTTTCCCCGGTGGTGATCGATGACCCGGAGCTTTGGTTTCTGCTGTACCTTCCCGCAATCATAGGGATGCTGATCTCGAGCCTGTTCCTGCTTGTTGCTGGTCGGCCGCTGATGCGAAAACGGCAACGCGCGTCCCAGATCATGCCGACGCCGGCCTGAGTTCTAGCCGCGAAGATCCACCAAACAGCTTTGAATGTCGTCAAATTCCTCGCGATCACCGCGGGTGACCAGATACATGGGCAGCGGCAAGCTGATACTGTCCTCGACCCGCTCCAGAGCACCCGAGGCCAGATGTTCGGAAATGACGTAATCGGGGAAATAGCCGTTTCCGCCTCGGTGCAGAATATATCGCAGCGCCATCATGCAATTGCCAAGAAACACTGTCTGACCCGACGCCCGTCGCGCAACCGATCTGACATGGTCCTGATAGACCTCGCCCAGTTCAAGGTTGACGAAGATCATGTCATCGTTCGTGCCGTCAGTCTTTGGCGTCCGGACCAGGGACAAAAGCTCGGGTTCAAGCGCGTACCACGTGACACGCCGGTCCGCCGGCTTTTCATGTGTGATCGCCGCGTCCAGCACATGCGTTGCCACCGCTTCGACCATGTTCAGGTCGTGGTCATAGTTCAGCGTCAACAGCAATTTGCCAAAGCGCTGTTCGAACCGAACCGCCAGGTCCACCAGCAACGGATCCCAGATGCTGAGTTGGCCGCCCAACCGCAGCGCCGGGCGGTTCTGTGCCTGTACCGGCAGGTCGCGCGATGCAAAGCCCCAAAGGGACAACATCTGTTCCGCATAGGGTTTGAACTGCCGGCCGAACTCGGTCAGCGCCGTTCCGCCGGCACCGCGCGTGAACAGCGCCCTGCCGGTTTCCTCCTCGATCAGGCGAATACGCGCGCTGACAGCGGTCTGCGTCACATTCAACTTGCGGGCGGCGGCATGAAAGCCACCGGTTTCAGCCACGCAGAGAAAAGTTTCCAGAGCTTTGAATTGCATGTCGAAAGTATTTTTTGATCATTGTGATAAAATCAATTCATTTTTTTGGGGGTTGGTTTCGAACTACGCTTCCGTTCAGGACATATGCCAAAGGATCAGCCATGCTGGACAAAAGCCACAAACCCACCTGGACCAGTTTCGAGACAGCCACCAAGGCCGACTGGGACGCCGTGATGGAGTACGAAGAGGCGTATAATGCGGCCCTGCCAGACCGCATCCTCGATGCCATCCGCTCGTTGGACGAAGAATGGACGCCCTATCCGGTGAACCGCTACCAGCACAGCCTGCAAGCCGCGACACGTGCTTACGAGGACGGTGCGGATGAGGAACTGGTGGTGGCGGCGCTGATCCACGATACCGGCGATATCCTGTCACCCTACAATCACGGAGAGCTGTCAGCGGCGATGATGAAGCCTTACGTCAGCGAAAAGACGTATTGGATTCTCAAGCATCATTGCGTGTTTCAGGGATATTACTACAACCACCATCTGGGCGGCGACCGCAACGCGCGCGACAAATATCGCGACAGTCCTCATTGGGAAGATTGTCGCTATTTCTGCCATGAATACGATCAGAAGGCGTTCGACCCGAATTATCCGACCAAGCCGCTGGAGTTCTTCGAACCCATGTTGCGCCGCGTCCTGAACAGGGGCGAAGGCCATGTGGAGCTGAACGAAACCGCCGATGACGGCAAAACCGGCTAGGAACCGGATCAGGCGGGCCAGCCCGGCCCGCCTGCCTGTTTAGCAGCTCGCCATCAGGCGATAGACGATCTGCGCCGCAGTGAAATCCCAGGCGGCATTGCCGTCGGGGGCCAGTTCGACCACGTCGAAGCCGACGCAGCGGCGGCCCTTCAGGGCGTGTTCGACGAGGCGAAGCGCCTGATAGTATCCCAGCCCGCCCGGAACTGGCGTGCCGGTCGCGGGCATTTGCGCCGGGTCCAGCCCATCAACGTCAAAGCTGACATAGACCAGTTCGGGGAAATCCTCGGGCAGGTCGACGGCATGGATGTTGCCGGTAACCAACTCTTCGGCATCCACGTGGAAGACGCGGTTCCTCAGACGGCTTTTTGCTTCCTCGGTGGAAAAGGCGCGCACGCCGAACTGGGCCAGTGGGATACCTTCCTCGGCCAGCAGATGCATCACCGAGGCGTGCGAGTGTTTTTCGCCCTGATAGGCGTTGCGCAGATCGGCATGGGCGTCGATCTGCACGATGCCGAGGGGCTGGCCTAGCGAGCGAGTCACACCCATGACCGCGCCATAGCTGAGCGAGTGTTCGCCGCCCAGCGTGACCGGCACCTTGCCGGCTCGGACGGCGGCCTCGGTGCGCTGGGCGAGGCGCTCCATAACGTCCGGCAGCGGGCCGTCGCAATCCAGCGGGGGCTCGGTAAAGATGCCTTCGACGCAGGGTTCGGCGTGGCCCGTGATGCGTTCGAGTTCATTGCTGGCCGCGATGATCGCTTCGGGGCCTTTGGCGGTGCCGGACCCGTAGGATACGGTGCGTTCCAGCGGCACCGGGATCACGTGGAATCGCGCGTCTTCGCTGCGTTCGGTCTCGGTCAGTTCGCTGTCGAGGAAAATGCTCATGAAAGCCTCTCTTTGAAGTCGTCGTAGCCGAATTGCCTGATGATTTTCAGGTCGTCGGTTTCGCTGTTCCACAGGGCGATGGTGGGCAGGGGCACGCCGTTGAACGTGTTGGTCTTGACCATCGAGTAATGCGCCTGATCGAGGAAGGCAAAGCGCTGCCCGATCCGCAGCGGTTCGGCCCAGGTGTAGTCGCCGATCACGTCGCCCGCCAGGCACGAGGGGCCGCCCAGGCGATAGGTGTGGCCGGTTTCGGCCTCGTCCATCAGGGCGGGGCGATAGGGGGCCTCGATCACGTCGGGCATGTGGCAGGTGGCCGAGATATCGGTGATCGCCAGATCCATGCCGTTGTGCGGCAGGTCGAGGATTTCGCCCACCAGGATGCCCGCATCCAGCGCCACCGCCTCGCCGGGTTCCAGATAGACCTCGCCGCCGTATTTGGCGCGGATGTGTTTGATGAACTTTACCAGCCCGTCGCGGTCATAGTCGCTGCGGGTGATGTGGTGACCGCCGCCGAAATTGAGCCATTTCAGGTCGTTCAGGAAGGGGGCGAGTTGCGGATCGACCGCAGCCCAGGTGCGCGCCAGCGGTTCGAACCCCTGTTCGCAGAGCGTGTGCATGTGGAGGCCATCTACGCCTTCCAGCGCCTTGGCGTCCAGCTGGCTGACCGGGGTGCCGAGGCGTGAACACGGTGCGCAGGGGTCGTATTTCGCGACCTCGCCTTCTGAATGCTCGGGGTTGATGCGCAGCCCGACCTGCCGCCCCGCGGCCTGTGCCTTGGCCAAGAAGCGGTCTTTCTGCGCGGGGCTGTTGAAGATGATGTGATCCGAGAGCGCAAGGATTTCGTCGATGTCGGCGTCCTTGTAGCCCGCGCAGTAGGTCGCGACCTCGCCGCCATATTCCTCGCGGCCCAGCCGGGCCTCGTAGATGCCGCTTGCGCAAGTGCCGCCGAGATACTGTCGCACCAGAGGGGCCAGAGCGAACATCGAGAAGGCCTTGAGCGCCGACAGGACATGCGCGCCAGAGCGCTCACCGATATCGGCCAGAACCGCCAGATTTCGCTCCACCGCCTTTTCGTCGACGACGAAGCAGGGTGACGGCACGCGTGTCAGGTCGAAGTGGCGGAAGGCTCCGGCGTCTCCGGCCTGTGTGGTCATCATGTCGGACATGTCGGGCGTCTCCGATTGTGAAAAGGCCGGGGGGCCTGCCCCCCGGACCCCCCGGGATATTTTCAGCCAGATGAAGCAGGGCGGTCGCGCGGACCGCCCCGAGGGATCAGAACTCGACGGGCCCGTCGAGTTCGTGGACCTGCCACGGCAGGCCGTGGGTGTTCAGCATGTCCATGAAATCATCCGGGTCGAGCTGTTCCATGTTCCACACGCCCGGTTCGCGCCAGTTGCCTTTCAGCACCTGTGCCGCGCCGATCATGGCGGGGACTCCGGTGGTGTAGCTGACGGCCTGGCTGCCGACCTCGGCATAGCATTCCTCGTGGTCGCAGATGTTGTAGATGTAGTAGGTCTTCTCGCCCGAGCCGTCCTTGGCCTGACCCGTGGCGATGTCGCCGATGCAGGCCTTGCCCTTGGTTTCGGCGCCCAGATCGCCGGGATCGGGCAGCAGGGTTTTCAGGAATTGGATCGGGATGATCTCTTTGCCGTCATGCATCACCGGGTCGATGCGGGTCATGCCGACATTTTCAAGCACCTTGGCGTGGGTGATGTAGGCATCGCCGAATGTCATCCAGAAGCGGGCGCGCTCGATCTCGGGAAAGTGGGTCGACAGCGACTCAAGTTCCTCATGATACATCAGGTACATATTCTTGGGGCCGATGGCGGGGAAGTCGAATTCGACCTTGTGGGTCATGGCGGGGGAGTGTTTCCACTCGCCGCCTTCCCAGTGGCGGACTTCGGCCAGCACTTCGCGCAGGTTGATTTCCGGGTTGAAGTTGGTGGCGAATTCCTGATCGTTGCTGCCGCCATTGGCGTCCAGTACGTCGATCTGACGGATCGTGTCCAGCTTGTGTTTCTTGAGCCATTTCGCGAAGACGCTGGTCACACCCGGATCGAAGCCCGAGCCGAGGACGGCTGTCAGGCCGGCCTCTTTGAACCGCTCCTGATAGGCCCATTGCCAGTGGTACTCGAACTTAGCCTCGTCCTCAGGCTCATAGTTCGCGGTGTCGAGATAGTGAATGCCGGCTTCAAGGCACGCATCCATCAACACCAGATCCTGATAGGGCAGGGCGAGGTTCACGAGGATTTCCGCGCCGGTCTCCTTGATCAGCTTGACCGTGTCCTCGACCTTGTAGGCGTCCAGCTCGGCGGTCGCGATATCAACGCCCACGCGTTCTTTCACCGCCTTGGCGATGGCGTCGCATTTCGATTTGGTGCGGCTGGCCAGGGTGATTTCGGTAAAGATATCCGAATTCATCGCCATCTTGTGCACGGCGGCGTGCGATACGCCGCCTGCGCCGACAACCAGTGTTTTTCCAGTCAAAGAACCCA
This sequence comes from Ruegeria sp. HKCCA4008, assembly GCF_013033125.1. Classification (NCBI taxonomy): domain Bacteria; kingdom Pseudomonadati; phylum Pseudomonadota; class Alphaproteobacteria; order Rhodobacterales; family Roseobacteraceae; genus Ruegeria; species Ruegeria sp. HKCCA4008. The sequence continues at coordinate 43,830 of NZ_WQDM01000003.1, read as the reverse complement.
TGGGGGTAGTCTCCTCTCACAGGGGGTTATTCGTAATAGGTGTAGCCGTTGATCGAGTCGCGGTAGGCGCTCATCAGGGTTTTGCGGTCCTTGGCTTTCAGAGTACCGGTCGAGATCGCCTCGTCCACCATTTTGCGGAAGGCGGCGACGCAGTCCTGCGGGTCGAACTCGACATAGGACAGGACCTGGCTAATCGTGTCGCCTTCCTGCTCGTGCAGCAGGTCAAAGCCGCCATCAGCGCGCAGGTCGATGGTGACGACATTGGTGTCTCCAAATAGGTTATGAAGATCGCCTAGCGTTTCCTGATAGGCGCCGACAAAGAAAACGCCCATGAAGTACTCATCCCCGTCGGGCAGGGAATGCACTGGCAGGCTGGGCGAGACGCCGTCCGCCAGAATGAACCGATCAATCTTACCGTCGCTGTCGCAGGTGATATCGCTTAGCACCGCGCGGCGGTCTGGCGTTTCGTTCAGGCCCTGCAGCGGCACGATAGGGTGAAGTTGGTCGATGGCCCAGACGTCCGGCAAGGATTGGAACAGCGAGAAGTTGCAGTGATAGATATCGGCGACCTTTTCAAGCTGATCGTCTACATCCGTTTCCAGATCATCGCTGGCGGCTAGCGCTTTGAGGCGGGCCATGAGCGACAGATAGATGCGTTCCGCACGGGCCATCTGGCGCAGGTCGACATAGCCACGGCGAAAGAGGGCGCGCAACTCGTTGCGGTAAAAGGTGGCGTCGTTCCAGCATTCCTGCAGGCGATCTTTGCTGAGGTAGCCATGCACAGCAGCCAGATCGGCGACCATGTGGTGATCGTCCGCTTCCACCTCGGGGCCGTTCGGCGCGTCGTAAAGTGTGCTTTCCAAAACGTTGAACACCAGCATCGACGACGTCGCCACGACCGCACGCCCGCTTTCGGTGACCAGCGTTGGGTGGTCGATTTCAGCCTCATCCATCGCGTAGGCCACGGTTTCGACTACGTTGGCGCAGTATTCCTCGACCGTGTAGTTGATCGAGTTTTCGGCGGCCTTCTTCTCGCCGGTATAATCCACACCCATACCACCGCCGAGGTCTAAGTGGGTCAGCGGTACGCCTTCTCGGGTGAGTTCGGTGTAATAGCGACAGGCCTCTCCCACGGCGCGGCGCACGTCGTTGACGTCCTGCACCTGAGAGCCCAGATGCGAGTGCTGCAGCTTGAGGCAATGCAGCAGGCCAGCCTCTTTCAGCTTGTCCACGGTCGCGACCAGCTGATCCGTGTTCATGCCAAAGGCCGAGCGGTCGCCCGAACTTTCCTCCCACTTGCCGCTGATCTGGTTGGTCAGTTTGACCCGTACGCCGATCAGAGGTTCGATGCCCAGCTCTTTATAGACCTCGATCACCGTGTCCGCCTCTTTCGGGCTTTCCAGAACGATGACGGTGTTGAACCCGATCTTGCGGCTGAGGATGGCAAGCTGGATAAACTCGGCATCCTTGACGCCATTGCAGACGATCAGCGCTTCGCTGGCAAGACGGTGCGCCAGTGCGACCACCAATTCGGGCTTGGATCCGGCCTCGAGCCCGTAGTTGTACTTCTTGCCAAACTCGACAATCCGGTCCACGACTTGTGCCTGCTGGTTCACCTTTATCGGGAATACGCCGCGATAGCTGCCTTTGTAGCCGACGCGTTCAATTGCTTCGCGAAAGCTCTCGTTCAGATGCGCGATCTCATGTTCCAGATAAGACGACACGCGCAACACCATCGGAGCCTTGATGCCACGGTCGTCCAGATCACTGAGAATGCCGGGCAGGCTGATTGCTTCGGCCTCGGGCACCATGGGATTGCGCAGACCGATCTCGCCCTGCTCCGTCACCTCGATGAGGCCTTTGCCCCATTTTTCAACTCCGTAGATGGAATGCGGTGCGTCGGGCGTCTGTTTCAATCAAGTCGGTCCTTAACGTAGGGGTGCCAGTTTCGCGCCCGCCAATACGGCAGCTGTTTGATTCTTCCAAGCCTAAACTATGTGACGGAAAAATCCGAGTTTCATGCCGGTGGGGTGATCGGGACCAGATGATTGTCCCACTGGCACTTCGCGCGGGTCCGGATCTCGGGGTGCGCAGTGGCCAACGCGCCGAACACACCGGTTCCGGTGGTGAAAACCAAGCCGTTCGGGCCCGATCCAAGCCCGCAGACATCCTTAAGCTCGAACGCATCGCTGAATGTGCCACTGGCCACGTCGAACCGATGCAGCGCATTGCTGCGTGGACAGGTGATGGCAACGGTTGCACCATCCGCCGAAAACGCGATGCTGCCCGCATAGCCTTGCAGCGTTCTTTGATCCTGCTCAGGCGCTGACAGAAGGTGCGGGGTTTCCCCCTGACGGTGCAGGCCCAGCAAGGGCGGATGTTCGGCCTTGCTGCCCTGCCACTGCATCGCAAAGCCCACCAGCCCGTCGCGACGGACCGCCAGATGGCGGATCGAGTTCTTGTGAAGCGCGGGCGTCAGCGACACCTGCTCCTGAACCAGGCCCGACAGGGAAAGGTAGGTCAGGTTGGGCTTCATCGTCGGCAGGTTCAGCTTCGTGCGCCCGGTTTCGGGATGGGTTTCGATCCCGCCATTGGCAATCACAAGCGTTTTCCCACCCGGCATCAACCGCATGTCATGCGGCCCGACGCCGCCGGACGGGAATTCACCCAAGCGCGCAAAGGTTTCGGCGTCCCAGACGCCTATGATACCTTCTCCGGCTTCGAAATCGTTTTCGGTGGCAAAGAAAATCGCGCCATCGGCTGAAAAAGTACCGTGACCATAAAAATGCCGGCCTTCCGGCGCCGTCAGCCGCGCGATCGGTGATCCCGTCACGCAATCAATCACCACGGCAAAGGTGCCCGGACGGCGCGCAAAGGCCACGGCCTGTGGTTTGACCGGATGTGCCGCCGCCGCATGACCGCGCGCGGGCAGGGGCACGGAAAACAGCAGCGTTCCCTGTGCATCCAGCCCGGCCAGTCGATACGAACCATCCGGAAACAGCGCTGCGGCCAGAAACTCCGGCCTGCCCACCGAGGCCCATCCATGGATCGGAGGCAGTGAGGTTGCAGCCAGCCCTGCAAGAAAACGGCGGCGCGATGTCATGGGTCAGTCCCCGTCCAGAGAATTGAAGCCTGCGCTGATGCCCAGGGTCGGGCCAAGTTCAGTCGACGCAATGGCGCGAATATCGTGGATGGACTGTTGCAGGGCCTCGATACGGAACCGGGCCTGCGGATCCGAAACGCCCGCCAGCGCCGGGTCGTCAATGGCCTGGGCATTCTCGATGGCGCGCGCAAAGGCAGCATCTAGATCCGCGGCGATATCGGGATGATCAAAGGCCAACCGCGATGCAAGATCACGAAGGGCCACCAGTGAAAGTTCGACATGGCGCAAGGATCGCTTCGACCGCCACGCTTCGGCGCGGTTCGGGCGCGGGCGGTCGAACGTGCCCAACGGGCGACCAAGCCGAGTGTCGGCCGTGAATTCAAGACCCGTGGACAAAGCCTTGAACAGTTCCTGCATCGCTTCGTCCTGCGTTCGGTAGCGGCCGTTTTCACCGGGCCGGGTCAGGCCGGGGGCATAGCTTTGCCAGTCATCGGCCATCGCCCGCGCGTTGGCATCAATATCCGCCGCGATCGCCTGAATCAGCGCGCAGCGGTAATCTGCATTGCCCTGCTCTGCAAAGGCGGGATCGAACAACATCCGTTCGAGCGCAAAGAACCCGCGCCCGGCTATGGATGTCTCGGCATAGGCTTCCGGGTCTTGCACGGCGTCATCCTCGGTTGCGATATGCTGGGACAGGGCTTTGGTGGTGAACCCTTTCGTGTCGGGCCAGAACGCCATGGCAAACGCGCGATCATCAACCTCGGTCGGACCGAACCGCAGGTGACTGGCGGAAATCCAGCTGTCGAAGGCCGCATCATAAGCCGCGCGCAACGCAGGTGAGGTCGGATCGCAATCCACCCGCGAAGCACTGACCAGAGCCCCGGTCGTTTCCGGCAGCTTGTCGAACCTGGGCAAGATATGTGTCTCGGCAACGTCCATCAGGATGGGTGCGCGGTCCTGCGCCTGTGCGGCAAGCGGCATCATCAACGCGGCAACAAAGGTAAGAATACGCATAGGTCAGAGGCTCTCCAGAAAACGGATCAGGGCGTGGCGGTCAGTTTTCGGCATCGACACAACCGCATCGCGCGCGGTCTGGGCTTCGCCGCCGTGCCACAGGATCGCCTCGAGCAGATTGCGCGCCCGCCCGTCATGCAGAAACTGCGTGTGGCCCGAGACGCGTTCGGTCAGACCTATGCCCCACAAAGGTGGCGTCCGCCATTCGCGCCCCGTCGCGCGGGCCTCGGGGCGGTGATCCGCCAGACCTTCGCCCATGTCATGCAGCAGCAGGTCGGTATAGGGCCAGATCAGCTGAAAGCTGTGCTCGGGCCGATCTTCCAGCCGGTGGGTGACATGGGCCGGAGTATGACAGGATGCGCAGCCGATCGTGTGAAACACCTCTTTGCCGCGCAACACCTCGGGGTCGTCGACATCACGGCGGCCGGGCACGCCCAGATTGCGGCTGTAGAAATCCACCAGGTCCATGCCCTGCTGATCGATCTCGAACGCGCGGGTATCGGTGTCGCCATGCGGGGCCTCGACGCAGTTCACCTGCAAATCCGTGCAGTCCCCCTGAGGTGCCGGGTAAAGCGGGCTTGAAATACCGATATCCCCGGCAAAGGCCGCGGCGGATTGCTCCATGACCGTTGGCATGCCTGCCTTGTGCCCGAACCGGCCCATCATCGGGGCGCCGTATTCAACAGACCAGACGATGTTCGGACGGCCCGAGATGCCATCCCCATCCACGTCGTCGGGATCAGCCCGGGCCAGCAGGTCTTCGACCGGGATCGCCTCCAGCAGGCCAAGCCCGATCATCTGCGGTGCGACCCGCGGGCTCAGCATTGCATCCGGGTGCAGCGGGCCATAGCCCAGGTCAACGGCCCTGTAAGCCGGGCGGCGCAGCGACGCGGCCTCGCCGTCAGAAAGTTCAACGGGGACTTCTTCGTAAGAGATATCTAGCCGATATTCCGCCGGATGTCCCGCAAGCGCGAAATCCTGCATCTGCCCGCCATAGTTGGGTTCGGGCCGGGTGGCGATGTAGTCTTCGATTCCGGCAGACCCGTCTTCCGGCGCACCGGGGATCGAGACCCGAAGGAACATCGAGATCGCGTTGTCATCAGGGCCGTTGGGTGTGTGCCCCCGCCCATCCTTGATATGGCAACGCTGGCAGGATCGCGCGTTGTACAGCGGCCCCAACCCGTCAGAGGCCAATGTGGATGATGGTGACGATACCCAGATTTTCTTGAACAACCCGTTGCCGACCTTGAAATCCAGCTCCTGCTCGAAGCTCAGATTGCCCGAGGGTTGCGAAAACGCATCCGCGTCGTTGCGGACCCGGACAGTCGCCGCTCCGGCAGAGAGTTCTTCGAACGGCTGCGACACGCCGAAATCCTGCGGGGGCGCGGTCACGGCCGCAATACGGGCGCGTTCCTCGTCGGTGCGGGGGGTGAATTTCAGATGCAGGTCCCGCAGCTCGGCTGACAGGGAGGGGGTGGCCGCCAGGGCGACCACCGACAAGGCAAGAAGGCTATTCGCCTTCGTCCATTTTCGATGCGTTGAGTTGCGCATAATTGGCTTCGCCGATCCTTTCATACAGGTCGAGCTGCGTTTCGAGGAAGTCGATGTGACTCTCTTCATCGGACATCAACTCTTCGAACAGCGACATGGAGACAAAGTCGCCGGCCTCCCGACAATATTCGCGCGCTTCCTTGTAAAGTGCCCTGGCGTCGATCTCGGCCGCCAGGTCGCATTCCAGCGTTTCCTTCGGCGTCTGACCGATCCGCAACGGGTCCAGTTTCTGAAGGTTGGGGTGACCTTCCAAAAAGATGATCCGTTCGATCAGCTTGTCCGCGTGGCCCATCTCTTCGATGCTTTCCTCGCGGCTTTTCTTGGCCATATGGCCAAGACCCCAGTCTTCTTGCAGGCGGTAATGCAGCCAGTATTGACTGACGGCCGTCAGCTCATGCCGCAGAGACTTGTTCAGATATTCGATGACCTTCGGATCGCCCTTCATCAGCCTTCTCCTGTGTTGCTCCGGCACGCAAAGTGCGGAGTTGCATGGGGACTTCCAGATTACCGCTGGCCCGCATTGTGTCTAGGAACAGTGGCATGCACCCGCCACAATCCGCCGACTTGCCAAGGGCATGGTAGATTTTGCCGGGGGTGATGATGGTCCGCGGATCCGCCGTGCGCATCCAGTCGATGGCGGCACGGATGTCGTGATCGGATATGTTGGTGCAGTGGCAGACAATCATTGGTCTTGGCTCGTTTCGCCGCCTTTACAGACGATCAGTAAGGTTTGCAGGGGCCGGAAAGAAACCCTCTCCGGCCCGCTTGAAGATTAGTGGAAGACGGCGTCCGGGTTATCCAGGCTGTCTGACCCTTCAAACGCAACCCCGTCCAGCTCCAGTGCGGTTACGATGCGCTCGATCGTTTTGGTCTGATCGATCAGGCCGTTGACGCCGCCCATGATCAGGGCCTCACCGCCTTCGTTGCCGCGCTCAAGCATCTGGTCATAGGCAAATCCCGCCTCGGCCGTTGTCTTGATCTTGCCCAGGGCCTGCATGGTGGCGGCCAGTTTCGCTTTCATCTCGGTATCCAGTGCTGGATCCGTGGCGATGACCAGATCGGCCAGAGATGCGCCCGAAACCGGGGTGCCATCTATGCGGGTATAGCTGCCCAGATAGACGTTCTGGATGCCCAACCCGTCATAGTAATGGCTGTTGTGGGTGTTGTCAGAAAAGCAGTCATGTTCTTCTTCGGGATCGTTCAGCATCAGGCCAAGGCGCATCCGTTCTCCGGCTTGCTCGCCATACGAGAGAGAGCCCATGCCGGTCAGGATCGTGCTGATGCCTGCTGCTTCGTTTTCCATCAGGGCTGCGCGCGCCGCTCCGCCGTCTTTCCACTGATCCGCCATCCAGGCCAGATCGCTGACCAGCAGTTCGGTCGCAGCGCTCAGGTATTGCGCGCGACGGTCGCAATGGCCGCCGGTACAGTCCTCGCCCTGCGCATAATCGGTCGCTGGGCGGTTGCCGGCACCGGCGCCATGGCCGTTCATGTCCTGACCCCACAGAAGGAACTCGATGGCGTGATAGCCGGTTGCCACATTCGCCTCGATACCGTCGGCTTCGTGCAAGGTGTCGCTCAGCAGTTCGGGGGTGATTTCGCTGGCATCAATGGTCTCGCCCGACAGTTGGAAGCTGGGGTTGGCGATGACGTTCAGCACGGCAAATTCGTTTTCGTCCGTCGCACCGCCATAGGCCGCGTCGACATAGTCGATCAGACCTTCGTCCAAGGGCCAGGCGTTCACCTTGCCTTCCCAGTCATCAACGATGGCATTGCCGAAGCGATAGACTTCCGTCTGCTGATAGGGGACACGCGCAGCAACCCAGGCCGCGCGCGCCGCGTTCAACGTTGCGTCCGAGGGATCGGCGATCAATGCGTTGACCGCATCCTGCAATTTCCTGGCTGAAATCAGGCTGTCCTCAAATTTGGCTTCCGCAATATCGGCATAGGTGTTCAGTACATCTGCCTTGGTGGGGGCATCACCCGAGATTGCGGCGGTCGCCATGCAAAATGTCAGGGCGCTGGCAGTGGTGAATAACTTGGTCATAGGAGTTCGGTGCTTTCCTGTCAGAACTGTCGGATCGCGCGGGGATGTACCGCGGGTTTCGCGAAGAAATAACTGAGTGATTTAGTCGGCAATGTCAACCTGAGTTTTATTGTCGGATATAGACAATGATGGTTGAATCCCACGCTCCTCCCCAAATCTGGCGAGCTCCGATCCGAGGGTTAACGTTGCGTAGCAGGTGATTCGCGGTAAAATCACTCTTGTGATTCTGTTAAAGGCGGTTTTTGGTTAATGAAGTGCTCTGTTCTGGCGTTGTCTCTTTTTCCGGCAGCTCTTGCCGCTCAGGCGACGCAGATCACGCCCACCCATCAACATGGGTCCGGTCAATTGGAAATCGTGTTTACGGGCACGGAATTTACGCTGTCGCTCAGGGTTCCAAGCATTGACATCATTGGGTTCGAGACCCCGGTGGCAAGTGATGACGAGCGTACGCGTGTCGCCATCGCGATTTCCGAACTGTCCAAACCACTGGATCTGTTTGTCGTCCCGCCCGACGCCGTGTGCTTTACCGCATCTGCAAACGTGATCCTGACGCATGATATTTCGGGGCAGCAGGATAACGCGGGCGATGGGGGCACGTCATTCGCAACGGGCGAACATTCGGAATTCCAGGCTGACTACGTTGTTCAATGTCAGGATATGGATGCGCTAACCACGATGGAATTTGCGTATTTCCAGCGGTTCAGCGGGACAGAGAAGCTGAACGTTCGCGTCGGATTAGGCGCGGCGACCAGCGCCCATGAAATCACGCGCGCCGCGCCCAGTCTCGATTTGACGCAATTCCGCTAGAGATGGTGCTTGTACGCCCGTTTGGCGTTTTGAAGCGCGCAACCGAAGCAGTTGAGCCAAGATTGCCTTGCCCATGCCTGGGGCTGCGCAGAAAACGAACACGCTGGATTCAAGGCGGAAAAACTGCTCCTCAATGCGGTCCTTGAATGCAGCAATGAGCGAAACCCAAAAATTATTTTTTCACAAGTGGATATGGCCTTTCAGGTTGCCGGACTTCGCTGAATCAAAAGTCTCCAATTGAGGCAAAGATTAACGAATAAGGGCACAAGAATCGCATGTATGACAAGTTCTCGCAAAACTTATGCCAATATCCAAATCTATTGGTACATCATCCTGCCGATCTGTTGACTAGTCCGGTTTTAATGAGGGGGTATCTCGGCAGGGTTAGGGGGATGCCCGTTCAGGCCCTTCATGGGCCGACAAAGCGCGGCATCCCCTGCCGTATCGATTTCGGCAAGTCCACTACCCGATACTGTCAGTCGATCTTATTGCGTTGCGCGTGCGGGGTTACGCCAAAGCTTGACCGGTAGACGCGCGAAAAATGGCCCGGGTTTTCAAAGCCGCAGGCCACGGCAACCTCGGTGACGGATGCTTCGGTCTGAAGCAACAGTTTCTGGGCGCGCTCCAGCCGCATTTCCATGAAGTATTTCTTGGGCGACGTGTTGAGGTATTTTCCAAACAGCCGCTCAAGCTGTCGAGTTGAAATGCCAAGCTCTTCTGCAATGAACGAGGGGGAAACCGGGGTTTCGATACTGTCCTGCATGATGGTGATCGCCTTGGCGAGGTGCGCATTGCGCATTCCGTTGCGCGATTGCAGGGAAACCCGTTGTTTGGCCGTGGCATTGCGTACCGCGTTGTAGACCATCTGATCCGCCACATCGATGGCGAGTTCTTCACCGTGATCGCGTTCGATCAGATGCAGCATCAGATCCGCTGTTGCGGTCCCGCCGGATGCGGTAATGTGCTTTTCATCGGCCACGAACACGCTGCGTACCAGGTTGACCTCGGGAAAGGCTTCCATGAACGCGTCGTGATATTCCCAGTGGATCGCTGCCTGCATTCCGTCGAGAAAGCCAGCCTCGGCCAGCACCCATGCCCCCGAGCACAGGGCGCCGATTTTTGTGCCGCGCGCGCGTTCGCGGCGTAGGGTTGCAAGTAGGGGGCGGGTGACGTGGTCACGCATGTGAATGCCCGACAGAACAAACAGCTGATCACATTTTGCCAGACCCTGAAGGCCGGAATGCACCAGCGTGATGGATCCGTTCGAGCACACGGCCTGCTCGCCATGTTCGGACACAAAGGACCAGCGGTACAGTTCTTCGCCGCTCACAAGATTGGCGATCCGCAAGGGTTCGACCGCGCATGAAAACGCAAGGTGCGAGAACTCCTCGACAAGGATGAAAGTGATGTGCCGCGTCTGAGGCATGAGCAGTACCGTTTGCAAGCTGGGACAAAGTCCGGAACATGAGTCGATTTCGCAGGCACCTATGCTGCACGAATTTTTATTGTATACAAGTTGTATTTTTATGGAATACAAAACCGTGACCGCACGCGATTCGACCGCGTTCGCCGAACAGAAGGATGAGGCCAAAGCATGAAAGACGAAGCCAAGTCTCGTAAAAGCGCGCTGAGAGAGCACCTGAGAGTGTCCATCCTAACGCTGCGCCTGCGCCCGGGCGCGGATCTGGACGAGGCGCATTTGTCAGAGGAATTCGGCTTGTCGCGCACGCCGCTGCGCGAGGTGTTTCGACAGTTGGCTGGCGAAGGCTATCTGGATCTGCGGACAAACCGCAGCGCCCGGGTTTCCGAGATGTCCTATACCACCCTGCGCGACTTCTTCCTTGCCGCGCCGATGGTATACGGAGCGATCCTGCGTTTGGCGGCTTTGAATGCGTCGAACGCCCAGATCAATGATTTGAAAGAGGCCCAGCAGGCGTTCAAGGCGGCCCTTCGGTCCGGGTCCGGCGAGGACCGAGCCTTGGCCAACAACCGCTTTCATGACGTGACCGGCGAAATGTCCGGCAATGTCTACCTGCTGCCGTCGTTCAACCGGTTGCTGATCGATCACGCTCGGATCGGCATGACGTTCTATCGGCCACAGACCGGTGAAATGTCGGAAAACCTGTCGCTGGCCAGCCAACAGCATGATGCGATCATCGCAGCCATCGAGGCGCGCGATGAGGCGACGGCGGCCAGGCTGGCGGAAGATCACTGGAACCTGTCACGCGATCAGATCGAGATGTTCGTGATGCCTGACGCGCTGGATGTCCCAATGGGAATCCCGCCCCTTTCGAAACCTGCATGAGGACGGAATGAACCCGATTTTCAAGTTTGAGGGGATCTATACCCCTGTGGTCACGCCTTATCACGACGATGGCAGCGTGAATTGGGACGCCTTGTCCGACGTGATCGAATACCTGATCGAGAATGGCGTGCATGGCCTGATCTCGGGTGGTTCGACCGGCGAGAACTATGCCCAGACCGTCCACGAACGTGTCGAACTGGCCCGGTTCACGCATGAGCAGTTGAAGGGCCGGTTGCCATTGGTGGTTGGCACAGGCGCGATGCTGACGCCGGTTTCGATTGCCCTTGCCGCCGGCGCGCGCGAAATCGGCGCCGATGCGATCCTGCTGGCCAGCCCGCCGTATTCGGTGCCGACTGATCGGGAAAACGCGCTGAATGCGCTGGCCATCGACAAGGCCGCTGATCTGCCTGTTATGCTGTACAACTACCCGCACCGCACCGGTACGATGATGGGCGAAGAGTTCCTTGACCGTGTGGGCCGCAGCCGCAACTTCTGCGGCATCAAGGAAAGCTCGGGCGATATCAACCGGGTGCACTTGCTGGCCCGCGACTATCCGCATATCCAGCTTGGTTGCGGAATGGACGATCAGGCGCTCGAATTCTTTGCCTGGGGTGCGCCGTTCTGGGTGTGCGGCGGGTCCAACTTCCTGCCTGCCGAACACGTGGCTCTGTATCAGGCCTGCGTGGTCGAAGGGAATTTCACCAAAGGCCGCCGGATCATGTCCGCGATGATGCCGCTGATGCGGGTGCTGGAACAGGGGGGCAAATTCATCCAGACCATCAAGCACGGCGTCACCATGAACGGGATTGATGCCGGCGCCATGCGGCCTCCGTTGAAGGGCCTGAACAAGGACGACAAACGCGCGCTGGAACAGGTCACGCGCGTGCTGAAAAAGACAATCGCCGACATCGTGGCTGAAGGGTAAGAGACATGGATCTGCTGACACAGGACGAATACACATCCATCGCCGCAGGCCTCACCCTGCCGACCGGGGCGTTCATCGACGGAGCATTCCGCCCGGCGATCTTAGGTGAGACGTTTGCAAGCGTGAATCCGGCCACCGGCGACAAGCTTGCCGATATCGCATCCTGCGGCGCAGCGGATGTGGATTTTGCGGTCGAAAAGGCGCGTGAGGCCTTCGACGATGGCCGCTGGTCGAAACTGCACCCGTCCGAGCGCAAGGACGTGCTGATTCGGCTGGCCAAGCTGATTACCCGCAATGCCCGCGAACTGGCTGTGATGGAAAGCCTCGACAGTGGCAAGACCATCTATGACTGCGAAACCGTGGACGTGCCGGAAACCATCCACTGCCTGAAATGGCATGCCGAGGCGATCGACAAGATCTACGATCAGGTCTCGCCTGCCAGCGACGACCATATCGCCATGGTCCTGCGTGAACCGATCGGCGTCGTGGGGCTGGTGCTGCCGTGGAACTTTCCCCTGCTGATGCTGGCGTGGAAGATCGGGCCTGCCTTGGCGGCGGGATGTTCAGTGGTTGTGAAACCCGCGGCTGAAACCACACTGACCGCGCTGCGTATGGCCGAACTGGCGATGGAGGCTGGCCTTCCCCGCGGCGTGCTGAACATCGTACCGGGTGGCGGTGCCGACGTGGGCGAACCCATCGGGCGGCACATGGATATCGACATGGTGTCCTTCACCGGCTCGACGGTGACGGGCAAGCGGTTCCTGACCTATTCGGCGGAAAGCAACGCCAAGGACGTGGTGCTTGAGATGGGCGGCAAGAACCCTGCCATCGTCATGGACGACGCCGAAAACCTCGACCGGGTGGCGGCGCATGTGGTGAACGGTGCGTTCTGGAACATGGGCGAGAACTGCTCGGCCTCGTCGCGCCTGATCGTGCACAAAGACGTGAAAGCCGAACTGCTGGACCGTATCGCGCATCACGCCAAACAGTGGAACATCGGCGACCCGCTGGATCCTGAAACCCGCATGGGCGCGCTGGTCAGCGAAGGGCATTACGACAAGGTCTGCGGATATCTCGATCAGGCCGAGAACGTGGTGATCGGCGGCAAGGCCGATAAAGGCTTTGTCGAGGCCACCGTCGTCGAAGTGCCCGGCAACGACTCGACTTTGGCGCGTGAGGAGATCTTCGGCCCGGTCCTGTCGGTGATCGAAGTGTCGGGCTTTGACGAGGCCATCAAGATCGCCAATGACACCGACTATGGCTTGTGTGCCTCGATCTTCACCGCCAACGCCAAACGGGCCATTCGCGGCGCGCGGGCCATCCGGGCGGGCACCGTGACCGTAAACAGCTTTGGCGAAGGCGACATCACCACGCCGTTTGGCGGGTTCAAGCAATCGGGCTTTGGCGGGCGCGACAACTCGATCCATGCGCATGATCAGTACACCCAGCTGAAAACTATCTGGATCGATCTTGCAGACGATGCCGACGAGGCCGTGGATTGACACGATACGAGGCCAAAAGACTACCGCGGCAGACCGGTCCGGCAGGGTGGAATGCCATCCTGCCGCCCCAGGACCCTCTGCCGGTGCTCGAACAGGATCTGACCGCCGACATCACCATCGTCGGCGGAGGGTTTGCCGGGCTGACGGCGGCGCGGCGGTTGCACCAACTGGACCCTTCGCTGAAGATCGCCCTGTTGGAAGCGGGCCGATTTGCCGATGGTTCGGCGGGGCGGAATTCGGGGTTCATGATCGACCTGCCGCATGATCTGGCCTCGGACAATTACGCAGGCGATGGGCTGGAAGCGGATCGCGCCGCCATTGCCCTGAACCGCAAGGCCATCGCTTTCGCGACCGAGGTCGCCGCCGATTGCGACCTGCCGCAGGAAATGTTCGACCCTTGCGGAAAATACAATGCTGCCGCCACACGGGCAGGAGACGCCCATAACCGCGCCTTCGCTGAGCATCTGACCAAACTGGGTGAGCCGTACACGCTGTATGACCAAAAGCAGATGCAAGAGATCACGGGCAGCCCGCATTATGTTTCGGGGCTGTTTGCGCCGGGGACGGTGATGATCCAGCCCGCAGCCTATGTACGGGCGTTGTCGGGTCAACTGGCTGGCCAAGTTAACGTATTCGAGAACGCGCCAGTCGTCAGCTTTGAAAAGCAGGGCGCGGGCTGGGTGGTCAACACCGCCAAGGCCAAAGTCAGCACCGGGCGGATCGTTCTGGCCAACAATGGCCATCTGGAAAGCTTCGGATTTTACCAACGGCAATTGATGCATATCTGCCTCTACGCCTCGATCACGACCTCGCTGACCGAGGCACAGATCAAGACACTGGGCGGGCAACCGCGCTGGTCGGTCACCCCGGCGGATCCGATGGGCACCTCGGTCCGGCGTATTTCGGGCAGCTACGGGGATCGCATTCTGATCCGCACCGGATCCAGTTTTCACCCGACGATCGAAACCAGCCGGATGCGGTTGCGCAATGCCGGCTGGGTGCATGACCGGAAGTTCCGGGAACGCTTTCCGCATCTGTCGGATGTCCGGATGGAGCATCGCTGGGCCGGGATGCTGTGCCTCAGCCGCAACGGATCCGCAGCGTTCGGCGAATTGGAGGATGGCGTGTTCTCGGCCTGCTGTCAGAATGGCCTGGGCATCGCCCGTGGCACACTGCAAGGCATGGGCATCGCAGAGCTGGCGCTGCAAGGCGGATCAGAGATCGCGGATCACTTTCTGGCGCAGCCGGACCTTCCGCGATTGCCGCCCGAGCCTTTCGCCTCGCTTGGGGCGAACAGCTATCTGATCTGGAAAGAATGGCGGTCCGGCAAGGAATGACGCGTGGGCATCAGGGCAAGCTCAACTTGGCCATGCGCCCACCGTCCACCGTATAGACCTGCCCGGTGATGAAACCCGCATCCCCGGACGCCAGAAACGCGACGAGCGCGGCAACTTCTTCAGGCCGCCCCGTTCGGGCCACCGGGTGGATCTTGGCAATGTCGCGACGGAATGCGGACGGGTCTGGCATCGATTCGATGAAATCTTCGTTCAATTCCGTATCGATCCAACCGGGCGCGACGGCGTTGCAGCGGATACCTTCGCCCCCGTGATCCACGGCAACGGCGCGGGTCAGGCCGTGCAACCCTGCCTTTGATGCGCAATAGGCGGCGTGACCCGGATTGCTGCCCAGGCCTTCGATGGATCCGGTGTTGACGATGCTTCCCTTGGTCTGACGCAGATGCGGCAGCGCGGCTTTGATCATCAGGAACGGGGCGGTCAGGTTCACCGTCAGGTTGAGATGCCAGCCCTCAATGCTCATTCCCTCGACCGAGGCTTCCTGCATCATGCCCGCGTTGTTGACCAGCACGTCCAGACGCCCGGTTTTCGCGATCACTTCGCCGACCACCTGCGCGGGGCTGTCGGGACGGGTGAAATCCGCAGCGATGCCGTGAAATTCGGTGTCCTCACCACGTTGGGCGGTAAAGACCCGTGCGCCTTCGTCGTGCAAACGCCGGGCAATGGCCTTGCCGATGCCGCTGCGCCCGCCGGTGACCAGTGCCACCTTTCCATCGAGCCGCTTCATGATACCGGTTTTCCTCCGTTCACCTCAACCAGCGTGCCGCAAACATAGCGCGACGCGTCCGAGACAAGGAACATGATGACGTCGGCGATATCCTCGGGCTCGGCGATCCGGCCCAGCGGCACGGTCTGGCCCAGTTCGGCCACGGCCGTATCGGGGTCAAAGCCGCGCTTTTCAAAGCCTGATCGCAGCATCGGGGTATTCACCTCGTTCGGGCAAACGGCGTTGATGCGGATACCCTGATGGGCGTGATCCATGCCCATGCACTGGGTCAGGGACGCGATGGCCGCCTTGGTCATGCAATAGACCGCATGATTGGGGCCGGGGCGCAGCCCCCAGCAGGACGCGGTGTTGACGATGGCACCGCCGCCAGCGTCCGCCATGATCGGAATTGCCGCACGGCAAATGCGGAACGGGGCTTCGACATTGACACCCAATGACAGAGACCAATCCGCATCAGTCGAATCCGTGACCGACCCGCGCGTGATGACGCCCGCATTGTTGATCACGATGTCAAGCCCGCCCAATGCGGACGCGGCTGCGCCGGGCAGCTGGTCTGCATATTCGGGAACAAGCAGATCACCGGGCAGATATGCCTCGGCCTCGATGGCATCGACAGCCCGGTCGGCGACGGCGACCCGCGCCCCGGCGTTCCGCAGGCGTTGAACGATTGACGCCCCGATGCCGCCAGCCGCGCCAGTGACCAGGGCCGATTTTCCTTTCAGATTCATAACGTCATCCATTTCTTAGAATGATGCGACAGGTGTGCCGAGCAGGCTTTCATCAGGAACCACGCCCAGCCCCGGCCCGGTTGGCAGCGCGATGTGCCCGGCCTCGATCCGGATGCCGTTTTCGGGATCGTAGTTGCCTTCGATATATGGCGCAGCCAGCCAGACGCCTTCCAGCAGGTCGGGCCGAACGGTTGCACCGATATGGGTGCATGCAGCGGCGATGATATCCCCGCCCCAGCTGTCATCGCAGGTATGGGGCAGGTTGCGCGCCTCGCAGATGTCGCGGAAGGCGCGCATCGGATGCAGGCCGCCGATGCGGGTGACCTTCATGCCGAACCCGTCGACCAGACCGGTGCCCGCAGCCGAGATCACGGTGTTCAGGCTGGTGCTGTTTTCATCCATATAGATGCCATGCGTGACCTGAGGCCGGATCTTCCTGAGATCTTCGATTGTGTTGCAGGGCTGTTCCATGATGAAGGGGATTTCGGGGCACTCGCGGCTGACCCGCAGGGCGTCTCGTGTGGTCCAGCCCCGGTTGCCGTCAACGGCCAGACGCATACCCGATCCTTTGACCACGTCCCAAACCTTTCGAATGGTTTCGATGTCGATCTCGACCGGGCGGCCTCCGACCTTGATTTGCAGACGCGGGTAGCCTTCGGCCATTTTCTCGGCAGCCAGTTTCGCGATGTCGTCGGGTGCACCGACGCCCGTGGCAAAATAGGACGGCACCTTGTCCGAAACCGCTCCGCCCAGTAAATCGGAAACCGGAACGCCCAAATGTTTGCCAAGCAGGTCGTGCACCGCAATGTCGATGGCGGCCTTGGCATAACCATGACCGTTCAACAGCCCATCCATCCGGCGATGCAAGGCCAGAGGCAGGACCTCTGTTCCGATCAGGCCCGGGGCCATTTCGACCAGAGCGGCGCGCGCCCCGGCGGCGTGCGCCTCGGCATAGGTCGGGCCAACCGGGCAGGTCTCGCCCCAGCCGATCAGACCGTTGTCCGACACGATTTTGACCAGCGTGGTGTCCAGCGCCCAGACCCGAGCGTTGGCCATGGTATAGGGCCCGTTTTTGACCGGCAGGTCGTGGCTGTAGATATGCAGTTCGGCGATCTTCATCTTGGTTTACGTGTCCTGACCGGAAAAAAAGGGCCCACCCGGATGACGGGTGGGCAAGTACGGGGAGTGTGGATCAGTATGTTTGGTTCAACTCGTCCGCCGCCGGGATTTCCCTTTCGCGACGCGCGATATAGTCCAGAAGGGCCTCGTTCTTGGCCTCGTCCAGCTTTGGTTCTTCATATTCGGCCAATAGTTTCCGCGCATGTTTCAGGGCGCGTTCGGTGATCTCAACTTCGCCTTCGGCGACCCATTGTTCGATCGAGTTGTTGTCGAACAGCTCCGGCATGAAGAACGCGGTCTGAAAGTTGTCCTGCGTGTGCGGATGACCCAGATAATGCCCGCCGGGCCCCACATCGGGAACCGCTGCCAGGGCCTGATCGAAATCGTGCCACTTTGGGCCTTCCGTCATCCGGTAAGCCATCGCGCATTGTTCGGCGTCGACGATGAACTTGGCGACCGAACAATGCATGCCCGCCTCGTTCCATCCTGCCGAATGCCAGATATAATTGGCCCCGGCGTGAATGACCGCGCTGAGTGTCGTTGCGGATTCGTACCCGGCCTGTGCATCAAAGGTCTTGGCCCCGCCCAGCGTGTTCGAGGTGCGCCACGGAACATCGTAAAAGCGCGCCATCTGGCCGATCATGAAGTTCATCAGGCTGATCTCGGGCGTGCCGGCCATGGGTGCTCCGGATTTCATCGAAACGGTCGACAGGTAATGCCCCCAGATCGCAGGACAGCCCTTGCGGATCACCTGCGTGTAGGCCAGCGCCGAGAGCGCCTCGGCGGTCAGTTGCGCCACGGTCGCGGGCACCGATGCCGGGGTGTTTGCACCGCCCAGAACGAAGGGCGAGCACAGAACCGGCTGATTGCGGCGGCAGAAGGCCCGCATCGCACCCAGCATGGTTTCGTCCCACACCAGAGGGCTGTTGCCGTTGCAGTTGCCGGTGGTGACCGGATGATCGTCAATGAACCCTTCGCCGAACAGGATATCGCACATATCCATCACATCCTCGGCATTCCTGGGCGAGGTGGTCATGCCCATGAAGGTCTTGTCCGAGTATTTCATCGACGAATAGGTGATGCGCAGGTGCCGCTGGCTGATCGGGTGGTCGTAGGGCTCGACAATGTGATGGGCCGAGCTGTGCAGCGCCGGCATCATGTGCGACAGCTTGTGGAACATCGCCAGATCATCCAGCGTCGGGTTGCGGCGTACATCGTCCAGATCGCGCAAGAACGGCGCGCCGGTCATCGGCACGAAGATCGCGTGCTTGCCCCCCAGCGCCAGGTTCTTTTTCGGATCGCGCGCGTGATAGGTGAACTGCGCCGGAATGGTCGAGATCAGCTCGCGCACCATATTGCGGTCCAGATAGACTAGTTCGCCGTCAACCTTGGCACCGGCTTTTTTCCAGTCTTCCAGCGCGATGGGGTCACGGAACTGAACGCCGACATTTTCCAGAATGTCCATCGCCGCATTGTCGATGCGCTCAACCTGGGTTTCGTCCATGACCTCGCACAACGGGATGCCTCGGGTCAGGCCCGGCAGCATGTCAAAATTCGGAGCGGTGCGTTTGGCGCGGCGGGCAGAACGTCCGCCGGAACGCGTGGCAGTGCGAGTGGTCAAGGGGCAATCCTCCAATTTTGAAACAAACTGGCGGATTCGCGGCGCAACCACCTCTCTGATTGCGATATGTGCTTGCAATAAGCGACACGGGTCATTCCAAATAATTTTGTCCCTGCGTAACGAAAAGACGCCGGGTCATTGTTATCTGTGTGACCTACTTCACAGCCAGGCAAGTGCATACATCTGCAACAGATAAACGCAGGGTTGTTTCAGAAGGCACTCACTCATGCACCACAAAACAGAGATGCTGATCGTCGGGGCCGGGTTTGCCGGGCTGACGATGGCGCTTGAGGCACGCAAGCGCGGTATCAAGGATATCGCGATTCTGGAAAAGGCCGATGATATCGGGGGGACATGGCGCGAAAATACCTATCCCGGTGTCGCCTGTGATGTGCCGTCGCATCTGTATTCCATGGCGACCCATCTCAACCCGCATTGGAGCCGCGCCTATGCCGGTGGCGCGGAAATCCAAGCTTATCTGCAAAATGTCGCGCGTCAGGAAGGGTTGTATGACCTGTGCCATTTCCGGCAGGAGCTGAAATCGGCCAGGTGGGATGGAACGCGCTGGCAAGTGAAAACGATGGATGGCCAGCACTGGTCGGCGCGGTTTCTGGTCTCGGCCATTGGCGCACTTCATTATCCCAGCATTCCGGATATCCCCGGTGCCGACAGTTTTTCGGGGCCCAGTTTCCACTCGGCCGAATGGAACCACGATGTCGATCTGACCGGCAAGCGCGTGGCGGTCGTTGGAACCGGCGCATCCGCCGTTCAGTTTGTACCCGAGATCGCCAAGATTGCAGGCCATGTCACGATCTTTCAGCGCAGTGCGCCTTACGTGATGCCGCGCCCGGACGGTCCGATTGCGCCCTGGGTGCGCAGCCTTTACGCCCGGTTTCCCATTTTACCCCGCATTCGGCGCAAGCTGATATTCATGATCTTCGAATTTCGCCACCGCGTATTTCGTGGTGAGGAACGCGCGGTGAATTTTGCCTTGAAAATGTGGAGAAAGGCATTGGAGCGCGCCATCACCGATCCGGCCGAACGGCGGATTCTGACCCCCGACTACCGGATCGGCTGCAAACGTATCCTGAGTTCGAACGATTGGTACCCGACCCTGGCCCGCGACAAAGTCAGCGTTGTTCCGAAGGGCGTCGCTCGAATCGAAGGTGACACGGTCATCGCGGCGGATGGCACCCGGACCAAGGCGGATGTTTTGATCTGGGGCACCGGGTTTCACGTAACCGACGTGGTCGAGCGTCTGGACATTACCGGTACGGACGGGCTGACGCTGCGCTCTGCCTGGTCGGATGGCATGTGCGCGCATCTGGGTACCGCAGTTTCGGGTTTTCCCAATTTCTTCCTGCTTCTGGGGCCGCATACCGGGCTGGGGCACAACTCGGTCGTGCTGATGATCGAGGCCCAGGTTGGCCACATCGGCCGGGTCCTGAGCGAGATGCAGCGCGAAGGGTTGTCCGCAATCACTCCTGACGCCGCAAAACAGGCGGCGTTCACGCGGGAAATGCACAGCCGCCACGCGGACGGCGTCTGGCAGGCCGGGGGTTGTACATCCTGGTACATGGATGCGGGAGGCCGAAACACGACCCTGTGGCCAGGCACCGTTGCCGAGTTTCAGAAACGCATGGCACAATCAGGGTTGGAGCAATACAGACCCGCCGCCCTTGGCAATGGAGAAAACTGAATGACAACCGTTCTGATCGTAATCGCCGTTTTTGTTGCCTTCCTGTTTGTCATGAACCTGTGGACACGGAAGATTACCCGCCGCGGTCTTGAAACCGTGCCGCAGCTAGGTAAGATCACACCCGTTCGCGGCGGCAGCATCCACTATGTGGAAAAGGGAAACCCCGAGGCGCAGACCATCGTTATGATCCACGGCTTGGCCGGGCAGTTACAGCACTTTACCTATGCGCTGGTGGATCTTCTGGCCGACGATTACCACGTTATCGCGCTGGACCGGCCGGGATGCGGGTATTCAACGCGCGATACGGCCGAGCTGGCGCAATTGCCCCACCAGGCTGGCATGATTGCCGAGTTTCTGGACAAAAAAGGCGTGGACCGCGCCGTTCTGGTCGGCCATTCACTGGGGGGCGCGGTTTCACTGGCGATGGCACTGAATCATCCGGCTCGGGTCGCCGGTATGGCGCTGCTGGCGCCGCTGACGCATAAACTGCCCGAAACCCCGGCGATCTTCAAACCGCTTGAGATCCGCTCCGAATGGATGCGCAGCCTGATCGGCAACACGCTTGCCGTTCCCCTTGCGTCCAAAACCGCGCCGCACACGTTAAGTGCCGCGTTTGACCCGGAAACCCCGCCTGATGACTTTCTGGACCGGGCAGGTGGCGCGCTTGGCCTGCGGCCTTCCGCCTTTGTCACGGCCTCTCAGGACGTTGCCGGCGTCGATGCCAGTATCAACGCGCAGGTCGCGCGCTATCCGAATCTGACCGTCCCAGGGGGCATCTTGTATGGCCGCCAAGACGCGATACTGTCGCCGCCGCTGCACGGGCCGACAATGACCGAATTCGGGTTGAGTTACGAAGAGCTGGACGGGTTCGGCCACATGATTCCGATCACAGAGCCCGAAATCTGTGCCGCCTTCATCCGCAGGATGACCGAAGCGACCACATCCCCCCAGACATCCTTGCAGGACAAGCCATCAGAGCAGGCGTGAAAGAAATCTTGAGGTTGGTTGATTTCCCTCTTGACCCTCCCGGGCCCCTCGCTTAAATCGCCTCTCACTCAAGGCGGAGTAGCTCAGTTGGTTAGAGCAGCGGAATCATAATCCGCGTGTCGGGGGTTCAAGTCCCTCCTCCGCTACCAAATCTCTCAAGTCCAACATCTGATTTCAGAAGCAATTCATGTTCTGTCTTTAGGTTGCCCTGCCATCATTACCACCACTTGGGTTTTCAAAACCAATTGGAAGGAAAAATGATTCAAAATGGATCACTTAAGGAATCCAGTAGCGTAGTGCTCGGTGTGGATTATCAAGCTGCTGGTTTGGCGGTAGCGCTGGACAACGCGATTTTCCTCGACAACTGCAAGCTGCAAGACGTACACCTCCAAGCTTTAGAGGCCTCGGACGGCATAGAAAAAGCGTTGTACAGATCCACGGACGTGCTCCTCGACCAGATATGATCTTTCGATCTGGCAATCTATTGGGCAATGACAACTGATGAACGTCCACAACTGGTGAAGAACGGATAGAAGAAAGAGCCCGGACAGAGCCAAGGATAACTCGCGGCGATCTATGAATGAGCACAAGTTTTGTCGGCCCATTATCCGTGCGGCAAGACTTTGTGAAGATTACCATTGCTGAGATTGACCCAGCCGCTGCGAAATTTCACTTTGTCGGCGCTTTCCCTTTTCACCCAGCGGAACTGAACGTCCGAACTGTGCCGTCTGCGACTTGCTGCGCGAGGATCGAAGAAAATGTCGCAAAGGCAGCTAGTGGCTCATCCCGCCTTGCACACAGCACTTCGGATGGGTGGGACGCCAACATAGTTTCTGTTTCCACAACGATGGTGATTGGCCTTCAGTCTTCGCAAGAGCAAGAAGACTGAGTGTTATCAGCACAGGAAAATCCGAGGGGAAAAGAACCGTTCACGCGAGTGTCAACCGCTCTCTTCCTCGGATCCTCTTACTTGTAGTCTTCAGTAACATAGCAAGGTAACGGTTTCGTGGGCTCTTTGCCCCAACTAGTCACTCTCGTATTCGAGAAGATCTTCATAAGAGTAAACCGATGAGATTTCCCCTTCCAAACCCGGAACGAAACCAGGGTCTTTTGGCAAACACCCGATATCGCAGATTTGTCTCACTTCCATTCGCTCCGTATCGACGTACCACAAACGTCCACCCGGAGTTGACACAAAGCCGTCGATGCCCTCGTCTTCATCGGCCTCAATGTCTGCAACGCTTGGAACTTCCGAACTATATTCCGGGTCGAACCTCCCGTGCGTGTGGTAAGATAAAACAAGCACCAAACCATTTTCTGCTTGATCCCAAACGCAGCTTTTGTTGTCGCCACGTTGAGCAGGAGTAGCAACAAGTTTCCCGGCTGGGTCATATGCAAGGTAGCCGCAATACTCTGTGTTATTGTTGAAAGAAATACCCTGTAGGCTAGACAGTGTCGCTTTCGCTACGCTGATTTCTTCCTGTGATTGGGCCAGGGTGGCCGCGGGTGGCCAGAGTATCAAGACAACTAAAGTATAGCGAAGGCGGCGTGCGGCTTCACATTTGCCTTCTGCGAGACCAAGTTGACGAGCCGCACAAAGAAGGCAAAGTCCCGACAACGCAATAATGCTAAACTCGATCATGTTTTGCTCCTTATTATGAACTTATTAAAGCAGCGCTAACGCTGTAGGGATAGCTTGAAGAAAGGTGCTGACTGCGACCAAGGCAATCCATCCATCGCTGTTGCATACTCCTAGACATCGTTTTGCGCCTTCCTAGTGTTTTCCAGTCCGCCTTATCGTTCGACACTAATCTATCTGCGTTGTCTTCGGTCGCTGCATGTACAGCGAATAAGCAGCTCTACCTGCCGCTATCAACGTTACCGTGAATCCAAACAACGTTAACAACTGCGACCTGTTTCAACCATAAATCTCAAGCCGTTCCGCTCCGTTAGTCTTTTCGAAAGAACCGGTGCAGCAGCATAGCCAACAACACCCAACACAACCAATTGCTCGCAACCTGTGCGTTTCAGGGACAGCTGAACTAAAAGCCGCGATGAAGGCGAATGCGAGCAGACAAAAAAACGCGGCCACCCAAAAAACATCAAGCAAATCCTGCATCTAAGTTGCTCCAGTTCTTTGCAAACGGAAGTACTATGCCGATGATCCGGTCTGTCGTGCCGCGCAAAGTGTTTGCAAGATTGATCCGATCAGCCAGCAGCGGCGTAAACCTGTCACCCCGAACACTTGCCCCGCGCTTGCTCCTATCCCTCAGCAGCGCGGGTTTTTTCTTGCCTGCGGCGCTACGACACGGGGCCGGTTCAGGCCACAACGCTACATCCATTTTACTACAACCCTTCGGGGGGCCCGCGTTGCTCTTGTCCCCTCTAGCTTGCTTGCAGCGCGGGTCTATTTCAGGCGTGATGTGAACTTGAAGTATAGAATTGTTTAGACAGCCAGCCTGTCGCTTAGGCCCTCCCCATTAATCACCAAGGTCTCTATCGCCCAAACTCTCTGGGTCTGGTATACCTCCGGCGTGACCCAGATTTTCTCGATTTCGGTTAAGCAGTCTCCAAATCTCTTGGCCGGTTTTCGGTTCAAAGCGAAAGACCCCAGTTTTGAACAGCAGAATTACGCAGTTCATCCTTTGGCAAACCACCAGCACACAAGGAAATCACATCAAACTCACGGTCGCCAAATACCCGAAGTCAAATCACTCGTCATTGCCTGTGCTGGACCTAGTAAGCAGGCGTTCTCGGATGGTGCGCCAAGAGTCTGGAACAAGAAACGCAGTTCCGTTGGGAGTTAAATTGTAAATCCGGTACATTAACGCCCTGGGATTCCCTACTGATTTGCGAGCGACTAAATCGAATGCAGCTGGTTCATTGAGCGCTACGCCCTCGTCACCAACGTGAGGCACAGTCAAGAAGTTGTGCGCAATTTCGTGGGAAACTAAGGTGCCGAACGAATTGTCCATTGGAGGGTCCACGTTCAGAGTAACACCCGCAATGCTCCCGTTTGGTCCAGATTGGGCACTTCCGCCAAGCGGCATTTCTCCGGGTTGTTGAGTGCGTATTGTCAGGACATGCTCGGCCCGATCCGGCCTGCCAGCAGCAGCCTGCTCCTGGTTAAATGCAGCTAGGCGCTGCGCAACGGGAGTCCGATCAGGCCACGCGAAATCAATTGGTATCGGCTCAATTCGGTAGCGCAGCCCGGCTTCCTGATCCCCATCCAGAGGCGCCAAACCTGATCGAATAGGAAAAATTCGAGACAAGTCCTCCAGAGCCTGAAAAAGAATTTCCCATTTCTCTGCTGGAAAGGGAAAGATCTCAACGACAACAAGAATTCGCAGATCCTTCGTCGGATGAAACTGTGGTTGCCCAAGAGACTTTTCGCCGACAAGAGTACCGTTGCGATAAAGCCGTGCAGTAAAACGATACCGTCCTGGCTTTGAGATTTCCCGACCGCGGATATAGAAGTTGATATTGTCGTCTTCGGAGAAACTCTTGGTATCATTTGAGAATACGCCATCACCAATATCACCTGGAATAACTGTTGTCCCAGATGGGCCGGAAATCTCAAGTTCGGCATAATCAATCCGGGCTGGATTGAAGGGCAACGAATGGATTGGAAGGGAATTCAGATCAAATCCGAGGGCTTTAGACGAATAGTCAGAATCCGCGTCATCCAAAAGTTCTGATGCCATAACAACTACGGGTGGGCGGCGACCAACAAATATTCTTGCAAGAGTATCTTTACCCGCGACAAGCTCGTAACCGGGGATACCTTGAGTCACCTCAGAACCGAAATCTGACATATCCGCCGGAACTTGCGGCAATGGGGGCCCGCTCTCCTCACACGCCTTAAGAGCCCCCCTTTTTCGCTGAAGCAGTGACAGCGACTGCTTTCTAAATCGAAAAAGCGCAGACTTTTGTATTGGGTCAACAGTGTTTTGAATCTGAATATCGAGAAGTTCAATACTTTGCTCAAGCGTCTCAATTTCATCCCGAATACTTTGACAATGCGCAGACATGCGGCCACCTGAGGAGGTTAGTGTTGAGTAGAACTTGTTCAGAAAATTACTCTAGCACGAAAACCAAAAAAGAGACGAATCTGGTTGGTCGAGAAATGTACTTGCAGGTATAATTCGTTTGTTTGGCAAGTTTAACGCAATGAAAAATAAGCCAAAACGAAAACTTCCCGAAAGACAGGCCTTTGTAGCAGGCACAACGCGTGGAGCGTGACAAAGGTATTTTCTGTACGATCCGGATCCAAGGAGCAGGAATTAGAGGCAGGCTTTTGCTGCGGTTTCAAACTGTTTGCGGTTCTTCGAGCCAGAGAAACGAAAATCCGTTTAACTCCAGATTTGAATGTCCTTCAAACACCTAAAAAATGATTGATGAGTCCTCCACTACGCCGCTTGAACACCTTGGTGGCTTCTGCTGCTGCGAATTCAAACTCCTTCCCGACCGGCTTGCCAAATGTGTTGAGTTCGCGACGTTCTCGATTGCAGGCGCGGATGAACCCATCGATGCAGGTTGGCTTTGACAACTCTTTTCCTCGTTCCCCTGGCAAGGCGCGCCCGATCTTGTCGATGCAAACCTTCCCATTGTTTTTGCAGGAGCCACTCTCTTCGGTCGTCGAGCAACGGATGGCCGTCACCGTCAGGATCAGTTTGTCCAAGGTCTGATTTGAAACTGCGCGTTTCAGCCGTTCGCTTTCATTCTTAAGCGGCTCCGGTTCTTTCTATTGATCAACACCCATTCCACTGTTCTTGTTAATTCAGCGTTGGTGGGGCTGTTAAGCGCCGACAATCTGCCTGATTGCATCAAGACGGGACATGCCATGCCCCAGATTCCTCAATACTCCCATGGACCAGATCAGTTGGGTAGGCTCAGTCAACTACGACAGACTCTTGCAAACCACGGTCTTTTAGAAAACTTTTGATTGGAACAGGTTTGCCCAAAAAGTGGCCGGTCGGCGTTTGTGCAGCGTCTCTAAGAAATAAGATGTCTTTTCCAAGCAACGCGTTGTGCGTTACGAATAGACATGAACGGGAACCGCAGACTTTCCGCAGTACTCTCGGCCGATGTAGTAAACTACTCGGGTCAGATAAAGGCGGATGAGAACAGGACTCTCAGCGAACTCCGTGTCCTGCGTCGAGAGTTGTTCGATCCATTGGTAAGTGATCATCGCGGCAATATCGTAAAGAGAATGGGCGATGGATGGCTGGTCGAGTTCAGCGCGGTCTCGGACGCAGTGCGGTGCGCCCTCGATCTTCAAAGCCAAGTGTCAGCCCAGTCCTCGCTTAAACTGCGCGTGGGCGTTCATCTGGGAGATGTCGTATTTGACGAAGATGACATCTTCGGCGATGGGATCAACATAGCCGCGCGGCTACAAGAGGCTTCCGACGAAGAGGCTGTGTTGATTTCCGATGTCGTCCATCGCAGCCTTGATGAGAGGCTCGCCGAGCAATTTCACCGCGCTGGCGAACGGCAGTTCAAGAATGCCCTGTCACCTGTCGAAGTATTCCAATGGTCGCCACCCGGTTCCGCACCACCGCGAGTGACTCCAGCCAGTCACTCGAAGTCATTGCTGATCGGCGTTCTACCCTTTGACAATCTTTCTTCTGACCCCGATCAGGAATTCTTTGCAGATGGCATTACCGAAGAGATAATTACCACTCTGTCAAAACTCCCGAACTTACTGGTCGTCGCGCGCAACTCTACGTTCGTCTATAAGGGGCGCTCGGTAGACGTAAAACAAGTTGGACTGGAACAGGGCGTCGATCTTGTTCTCGAGGGAAGTGTCCGCCAAAGCGGTAGCCGTGTGCGAATTACCGCGCAGCTCATCGATGCGAAGTCCGGAATGCACATTTGGGCAGACCGTTTTGATCGCCTGATAGAAGACGTATTCGAGGTTCAGGATGAAATTGCCCTGAGAATTGCGACTGAACTTCAAGTCGAATTACTGGCGGGCGAGATGGCCCGTTTCAGAGGTTCGGGTACTAAACATCTGGATGCCTGGACTGCTCAGTTGCAAGCTGTGGAAGCCTCGCGCAGAATAACTAAGGAAGCACAGGCTGACGCTCGTCGGTTTGCTCGACAGGCAATTTCCCTGGATCCTGGCTACTCCGCGCCATATTGCACTTTGGGGTTCATTTGTACTGTCGAAGCAAGGCACGGTTTTGTAGCAGACCGAAATGCGGCGCTGGCAGAGGCACGCGACTGCGCTCGACGTGCTCTGGAGATAGACAGCTACAACCCAGAGGCTCACGCAATTGCGGGTTTCGCGGATGCAATCGATGGTAAACTGGAATCTGCTATCGGGAAGTTCAACAAGGCACTGCAGCTAAATCCAAACCACGCTGATGTGGCTGCAAGGCTGTCGATTACATTGGCATTCAAAGGGCAGGCAAAAGAAGCGATCCGCGTGGCGCGGCAAGCCATTACTCTCAACCCTCACTATCCGGGCTGGTATGCTGGCGTTCTGGGTTTGGCACTTCGGCTCGACGGTCAATACGAGGAAGCCAAGAAGGCATTCACCGAATATGGTCAAAGAGTTGAAGGCTTTGGGCATCTCGACCTCGTTATCGTACATATGGAAACGGATAACGTTGAGGCCGCTCGCGATGAGGCGCGGAATGTGATGAAATACCGTCCTCAGTTTTCCATATCGGACTGGGCAAAAACTCAGCTTTTCTCTGATGCAGAACGATTGGAGAAAGACTGCGCGTCTCTGCGTCTGGCCGGCTTGCCCGAGTAAGTGCCGCGCGGATTTCCGGTAAAGCGATTTTTCCTGGAAAGTGACACCCAACGCATCGGCTATGGGTTCGAAGCTAAAGCCCGACAAATATGACCGATCACCCGCTCTGGGGAAAAACCTGCGTTCCAGTGTTTTACGCGATTGCCTGCTTTATGCGCTTTGCGATGGCAGCTAACACAACAACAGGGCAGATAAACTGCTGCACGAAGACTTTTTCGCCGAACGAAGTTTGACCAATGATAACCTTTGGAGTGCGTTCAGAATTGTACGCATAAGCATGCTCATCGGTTCCGCTCGTAGATCAGGCTTCAAGCTACGACTTCCCTAGCTGAAAATGCTGTCGCCTTGCTCATCAATGACCTGTTTCGCCTTTGCTATACTAAAGCTTTCGGCCTGTTCCCGACTGTCGAAGACATCCGCCCTGATCACCGTATGTGTCTTTCGATCTCCGTCGATGGTCTTTTCGATACGGGCCATCAGGCGAAATTTGCTGCCCTCGGCCATCAGGTCGGGGAAGATCTCGAACCCTTTGTAAGAAACCGGATCCGGCTTGGACTTCTCAACGCCGCCGAAGAGTTTTGAGAAGAGGGACATCGGGTGGCTCCTTTCAGCGTTGTTCAGGGCATAGACTAGCGCCGCTCAAGGCCGGAGTGAAGGGCGTTGCACGGTCAGGTCACTGGTTCCAGGGTTCAGAAGCGCGCACCTTTCAGAGGCAAAATATCCCGAAAAAAGCGGCGAAGGATCCGCCCTTGAAAAGCAACGGCAAACACCGCGCTTGCGTTTCAACAAACCAGCCTACATGTCAGTTTCCCCGATTTACCGATTTAACCTCTCTTAGATGGCATCCGAGCATTAGGAGGCTTGGCCAGAGCAAATAGGTCTGAATCTCAACGTTTTCTCCAAAAGTTAGGAGGACAATGGTAAGCAGTAGTCCCAGCGGAAGCTTGCCACGTTCACACTTTATTGCGTCCAGCGTGACGACCCAGAAATGGACTGACAAAGGCACAAGGAAAGCTGTAAATCCTGTCAGCCCTTTGACGAATAAAAGCCCGTACCAAGTGTGGTGACTGCCGATCGGCATGTATTCAACAAGATGCGCTCCGGGTCTGACTGTGCCATGCCCGAAAACCATTGCATCCGATTGCCACCGTTCATAGGCAATGCGCTGCAGAGTTTCGCGCACGCGGGTACTGTCGGCGCGCGCGGATTTGAAGCTGTAGAGGGCTCTGTTCCCGAACTCGACAAAGGCGACACCCCAAACGGCAACGGCTGTTGTGACTGAAGACAATAAGACCCACCCCAAGCTGCGGGCGACAAGGGGCAAGAGGCGGGGTGACATTGAGCAGAACACCAATCCGACTAAACCCATGCGGGACTTGGACATCAGGATCATCAGAACACCCGCAGCCAATCCGATGATCTTCCACCTGGGGTGTTTTTCCTCCAACGCAAACAAGACCAAGCAGACACCCAGCAGGGCGGCGAAAGGAGACCAGGGCGCAAAGAACTGCCAACGCGGCGTGCCGCTGGCTGGGTCAATTGTATAAAGGTAGACCGAGAAATATTCGGGCCCCGGACCGCCTACGGCTTTCAGCGGGGACGTAAACAAAAGGTGCGGTAGGCCCACATAGGGGGCGACAGCGAGCAACGGCAAAAGGCACAAGGTCCAAAGGCCCAGAACGCATTGCCCTCTGACCAGAAGCTCGCGTCGGATTGGCAACACTGCTCCGGCAAGGATGAACAACGGTATCAACGCCCAGCCTTTGGCCCATCCGATGCTCGATTTGATCGTTTTGGTTGTGCCTAGGTTCCAATCCGCATGGCCTGCCCAAAGTGAGACCAGCATCACCAACATGCCTGCGCTCCAGACCCACACCACGGCAGGCACAGGGCCCGTTGCTTGCATATCCGAGCGGATCACCGGACCGAGATAGAGCGACAACCCGGCCATCGCAGCCAGTGTCCAGCCCAGAACCGGGCCGACGACATAAAGCGCGCCAAGCCCGTAGAGTGGCCATGTCCAGATCAGTGTATACCAGACGATTTTTTCGGCTGGGGTTTGAGGGGACACCTGCATTACGCAGCGGCCTCTTTCTGGTCCTTCAGCAGCTTTGAGATCAATGGGTTTCGGATCCAGGCCAGCGTCAAACCCATCAGCAGCATAAGGCTCGCAGCGATTCCGGCGGCAATCGATATTTTCTTGTTCGGTGAAGATGGGTGTGTCGGCAGCGAAGGATTCTCGAGCACTTGGATCAAGGGGTAGGAGGCATAGACATCGGTCTTTTTCGACTCGGATCGGGCTATGGCAGAGGCGAACACGGCTTCCGCCACCGCGAAATCTCTTTGCCGGTCTTCCAATTCGGCGGCGATGGGTGCGAGGTCTGACAAGCGCAGAGTTTCCAGACGGGCTTGTTCGCGCAGCGTCGCAACATGCTTCTCCAACCCGGCACGCAAGGCGTCTTCGCGCACCAATTCACTTAGCAATTGGGCTCTTTGCCCTTCCGGCGCACGATCCAACCCGCCGAGTTGCTCGACCGCCAGACCAGTCACTTGCGACGCTCGTTGCAAAGCTACTGATCGCGCGCCTTCATAGTCGTTCTGAGCATTCACATAGATCGGGTGGCGTGCTCCGTAGGTCGCATCGGCTTGTGCCAGCTTTGCAGCCCCCACCGACACGTCCTCAAGCAAGGATAGGTACTGAGCATCGGCATAGAGCTTAAGCGTTGCCGCCGCTGCATCAGACGGCAGATCCAACGCGACCTGAAGCGCGGCGACACGTTCAGATTGACGTGCGAGTTCGCTCTCCTGCGCACGCAATTGCTGCTTTGCACGGTCATTTGCCGCGACTTGCTCTTGGTATTGCGCGACCGATATCAGACCGCTTTGCGACTGCAGTTGCTTGATCTCGCGTCGCGTCGTCTGAATTGCACGGGTGTAGTCCTCAATCGCGCCCGTATTGCTGGCCTCGCGCGTGGCTATTTCGTCGGCGCGCAGGGCGTCAATCTCAGCGAAAAAGGCGGCCACCAAGGCGTCACCATATTGCTGTGCATCAGCAGGAGAGGCCGCTTGAAGCTCGATATGAATCAGGCTGGTCTGATCAACCAGTTGTACCCGCGGCTTGCCGAACGCATCCCGATCAGCATCCACAGCCTTTGCAGCCGCATCGAGGATGCGATCTGCCGACAACAGACGTTTGTACGTCTCGGTTGGGCTGATCGACCCATTGGCAAAGGCTGAATTCGCGTAAGAGGACGCCTGACCGATATTGGCCAGATTGACCGATGCCGATGCGCCGGATCCGGGCAGGATAAGTGAGGCGTGGGAGGTGTATTTGACAGGCGCGGTTGCCAGATATCCGCTGATCGGGGCCCAGATGCAACTTGCCCCCAAAAGGAACAGCGCCACATAGCGCGGGAGGCGGCCCGCATCGCTGAGACGACCGCCTTTTACGATGCGACGCCACCCGGGCGATCTGAAGTTGGATCGGGATATGCGTGCCCAATTCAGAAATTGCGTGTCGTGCGTGGATTCAGAGGTGTTCGAAATCTGTTGCGGCATAGAAAAACCCTTTCTTGAAAGGGTGATACACCGCATCCCATCGCTGTTCAGTTGCCCAGCGGGCTAGGGGGTGAGGGGATTGGGAGCGCACCCTATCCCTTCGGATAACGAGGTTTAGAACAATCCAGCTTCGCGCGCCGCCAGGGCGGCCTGTGTTCGGTTGCTGACACCGACTTTACGATAGAGCGTTTTCATATGCAGTTTGATCGTCGGCTCGGACAGGTCCAGATCACGGGCGATTTCCTTGTTGGATTTGCCCTCAGTCAGCCCTTTCAGAACCTGCCGTTCGCGCTCGGTCAGCTTTTGGGCCATGGGATGTGAGTCTTCCGGCTGCTCTGCGTTCATGAACCCCGCAGGAAGGTACTGTTCCCCCATTGCCATAAAGCGGATCGCATTCACCAGGGATTTTGCCGGCAGAGTTTTTGGGACGAAACCAGCAGCCCCAAGTTCCAGCGCGCGTTGCGCTAGATCGCGCGAAGTATCGCCGGTAAACAGGGCCACATGCTGGGCACCGTCCAAAGCGATGCAGGTTTCAAGTCCGGCCAACCCGTTCATGCCGGGCATGTTCAGGTCCAGAAGAACCAGATCAAAGGCTCCGTCGTTCTCAATCAAAGTTTTCGCGGCTGGGAAATCCGGCGCGGTCTCCACCTCGATCCCGCCTGCTGCATCTATGAAGGCAACGAGCGTATCCAAAATAAGGTCGTGGTCGTCAGCAATAAGAACTTTCATCTCAAATCTCCGTCTGCCCCCAAACACACCCAAATGCGTTAGTAAAACATTGAACCCATGGCATGAAGCCTTCCTGACGGACAGGTGAATATCCAATCGGATAGGTCAGTGGGCCGTTTTCACCACGCTATGTGCTGCGGGGTCGTTTGAATAGACCTATTCTCCGATCCCTCTCCGGATGCTCGCCTATCGGTTGCAGGGTCTCATTGGCAGTCTGAAGCCACAGATTGTCATCGTTGATCGGAGAGTTCCATGCAGTTCCTGTCAGTCCAAGATATGCATAAAGGCGCGCAGCCAACACCCATACCAACTTTGGAAAAGCCTGAGATTTTGGGTCTGCCAGTTGTGAACGCCCGATCCGGACAGGTGATCTCAAAACTGCTGGATGGGACCCGCCGGACTGTGTTTTTCCTGAATGCACATTGCGCAAATATAAGGGCCCGCAACCATACATATCGAACAGCTTTGGCCCGGGCAGATATGGTCCTACCTGACGGAATTGGGGTGGAGGTCGCGGCAAAGTTGCAAGGTGTCCAGCTGGCTGAGAATCTGAACGGCACTGATTTTGTGCCCAAGCTGCTGAAACGGGCCGCGCGTCTTGGGCAGTCGGTCTACCTGTTGGGGGGACGTCCCGGAACAGCTCAGGCAGCGGCGGCGCGGTTGCAGCACATGATCCCCGATTTGGCCGTGGCTGGCACGCGCGATGGATTTGAAGAGGCCGCGCGGGTTGATGAGGCGATCGACGATATCAACCAATCTGGCGCAGACATTCTGATGGTCGCAATGGGCGTCCCACTGCAGGAGCTGTGGATAACGCGGAACCGCCACCGGCTTGACCCTCGCATCGTGCTGGGCGTGGGGGCTTTGTTCGACTTCCTGGCCGGCAATGTACGTCGGGCACCGCGCATCGTTCGGCACGCCCGAATGGAGTGGGCATGGCGGTTGGCGATGGAGCCCCGCCGCATGGCCCGCAGATATCTAATGGGCAATTTCGAATTCCTCGGGCGTGCCGCGCAGAATTCTGTCCCTAAGGTCTCAGCATGTCGCCTGCTGGACCTCACTTTGGCGGTGGTCGCGCTGTCTCTTCTGGCCCTGCCCATGGCCGCAATCGCCGCATTGGTGCGATTGGACAGTCGCGGCCCCGCCTTTTTTCGGCAGACACGTATCGGCCGAAACGGGGTGCCCTTCGTGATGTACAAGTTCCGCTCGATGACGCAAGACGCAGAAGCGCGGCGTGCGGATCTGCTCAACCATTCGGATCGTGAGGGCGTGTGCTTCAAAGTCAAAAATGATCCACGCATCACTCGCGTTGGGAAGGTTCTGCGTCGGTTCTCTCTGGATGAACTGCCGCAAATCTTCAACGTGCTGAAAGGGGATATGTCGCTGGTCGGACCGCGCCCGGCTTTGCCCGAAGAGGTTGCCGCATATCCTGACCAAGCGCTGGAGCGCCTGCAGGTTCGTCCCGGTATCACTGGCCTGTGGCAGGTTTCGGGCCGCGCGGGCATCGGCTTCGACCGCATGATCGCACTGGATACAGCCTATGTTCGCTCCCGCTCGCCCCTTCTGAACCTCTTCCTCATCGCATTGACCGCACGGGCCGTCGTGTCGGGGCGCGGCGCTTACTAATCAACCCTAGGAGCATTAATATGACACGTATTCGCAAAGCTGTTTTCCCGGTC
Organism: Ruegeria sp. HKCCA4008; assembly: GCF_013033125.1. Lineage (NCBI taxonomy): Bacteria > Pseudomonadati > Pseudomonadota > Alphaproteobacteria > Rhodobacterales > Roseobacteraceae > Ruegeria > Ruegeria sp. HKCCA4008. The sequence goes on along the minus strand of NZ_WQDM01000003.1, from coordinate 9,614 downwards.
GCAGGTCTGGGCACAAGGTTTCTGCCCGCCACCAAATCGGTGACCAAGGAGATGTTGCCGCTGATCGACCGCCCTTTGATCCAATATGCAGTGGACGAGGCCCGTGCCGCCGGGATTGATGAATTCATCTTCATCACCTCAACCGGCCAATCCGCGCTGGAGACGTATTTCGGGCGGAACTCGGGGCTTGAGCGCAAACTGAAGGATGGCGGCAAAACCACCCTGCTGAACCGTCTGCGCAGCACGAACCTTGAGGATGAGACATACAGCTTTATCCAACAAGACAGCCCCCGCGGATTGGGTCATGCTGTATCTCTGGCGCGCGACGTCGTCGGTAATGAGCCCTTTGCGGTGATCCTGCCGGATGATGTGATCCACGCGCAGCGCTCGGTCCTGGCGCAAATGGTAAAGAACTTTGAAGGCAGCCACATGATTGCGACCCAAGCCGTTTCATCCGATCGGATCAGTGCCTATGGCGTAGTCGATATCGCGCAGAAATCAGGGCAGGTACAGCACTTGCGGGGTTTGGTTGAAAAGCCTTCCGCCGATCAGGCTCCGTCAGAGTTTGGTATTGTCGGGCGGTATCTGCTGCAACCTACGATCTTTGATCGTCTGGATGGCCTGGCACCCGGCGCGGGCAACGAAATCCAACTAACGGATGCGATAGCTGCGGATATCGGGGGGGTGGGATGCAATGGCTTTGCCTTTCACGGAGAGCGCTTCGATTGTGGTTCGGTCGCTGGATACCTTGAAGCAACCACTGTCTTTGCGTTGGAGCGTGCCGAACTGCGAGACGGTTTCCAGTCCATGTTGCGTCAGCGCATGAACCTCCTTCCTGTCGCCGCATGAAATCCAGGCACCTATCCGTTCGGATAGGTGCTTATCCCCATGCCCATCTGTCGCCGCCGACCTCTTTCTGGTTTCTTGGGGTCAAAGAGATGGAGATTAAGATGCGTCTGTTTTTTGCGATCATTGCAGCGGCTTTCACCTTTTGCCTTACGTCTGCTCAGGCCAAGGAACTGGTGACCCCGACAGGGGAGGTCGTCTTGACCATTTCCGGCAACATCGGGCAAGCCGGACCCGATGGAACTGCGCAGTTTGATATGGAAATGTTGCAAGCACTGCCGCAGCGCAGCTTTGAAACCTCGACGATCTGGACCGAAGGCAAGGCCAGTTTTGTCGGCGTCCCTCTGTCGGTCTTGATGAAACGGGTCGGGGCAGAGGGCTCTGCGATCCGGGCAACGGCGATCAACGATTATGCGGTTGAGATCCCTGCGGACTCAATCTCGGCGCAGGATCCGATAGTAGCCTATGAGATGGACGGCGCGGCGATGTCCCGACGGCAGAAGGGGCCGCTTTGGATTGTTTATCCGTATGACAGTGACACCAAGTACCAGACCGAGGTGATCTACTCTCGCAGTATTTGGCAACTCGACAGGTTGGAGATCGTTAAATAGCGTGGGGTTACAATAAAGTATGAAGTGGTTGTTGCAGGCGAAACATTGACAAGAGAATTCCAAAACCACTCGCGACGCCGGTGGGCCTTCTGGCTCATCGGTATCGCCGTTTTATGCGCCCTTGTTTTGGTCGTCTTGCTGTCGGTCAAGGTGATGTCCGACCTGCGCGACCGGCAGTCTGCCCGAACCGACAACGTCCAATGGACGCTGACGCAGGTTGAGGTTGAGTTCCTGTCCTATCTCAACGCGCTTGAGGCAGGTGTATCGGATGCGGAGTCAAAGCAAGAAACCCTGGACATTGTCCGCCGCCGTTTCGACCTTTTTTACAGCCGCATCGATATTCTGAGCACTTCGCGTCTGTTTGAAACGCTGCGTGCTGATCCGAAATTCGCCGAGCCTCTGGCGCAGGTTTCTGATTATCTTGAAGCATCGGTTCCCACAATCGATGCGGCAGATGCGAAACTGAAAACCGGGTTGCCTGATCTCTATCAAGGCGCCCGAGAAATATCTCCGCAGGTGCGTGAGCTTTCGGTCTCTGCGATCTCTTACTTTGCAAGCCAGTCAGATCAGCGCCGTGAGGAAACCGCGCTAAGCCTGTTTCAACTGGCCATTTTGTCCGGTGGGTTGTTCCTGACTCTCGCTGCAGTCAGCGCCTATCTTTTGGCGGTCAACCGCAAGGCCGAAAGGCGCGGGCGGGCGATCCGGCAGGCCAACCAACGTATGAATACGATCCTCTCGACCTCATTGGATGCAGTCATCGTGGTGGATGCCGCCGGTAAAGTGCTGGAGTTCAACGCTGCTGCACAAGCGATTTTTGGACATTCCGAGGATGAGGCCAAAGGGCATTTGATCGGTGATCTGATCGTGCCTGCGCATCTTCGCGACGCTCATACCGCCGGAATGGAACGTATGCAGCGCGGAGGTGATCGCCACGTCGTTGGCAAGGGCCGTGTTCAGCTTGAGGCGATGCGCAAAAATGGTGATGTCTTTCCTGTCGAACTCGCCCTGCAATCCGCCCAGGCTGGCGACGAAGAAATTGTTATCGGCTTTGTCCGCGATATCTCGCAAAGCGTGGCGGATCAGAAAGAGCTTGTCTCGGCCCGCGACCGCGCCCTTGCCGGGGAAAAGGCCAAGTCGGATTTCCTGACCGTCATGAGCCATGAGATCAGGACACCGTTGAACGGGTTGCTGGGCAATCTGACCCTGCTCAAAAACACACGCACGACCAGGCAGCAATCCCAGTTTGTCCGCAACATGGAGATCTCGGGACAGATTCTGCAAAATCATGTGGATGCGGTGCTGGATATCGCTCGGTTTGAGGCCGGTAAGCTGTCTATTGCGCGTGAACCGACTGACCTGAATGCGATGCTGCAGGACTTGGTGGATGGCCAAAGCGGCAATGCGGCCTCGCGCGGCAACTCGATTTCGTGGCAATGGGTGGGCGGAGCGTTTCCGAATGTCGCAACTGACGCACAGAGGCTACGGCAAATTTTGCTGAACTTAGTAGGCAATGCGATCAAGTTCACCGAAAACGGCCGAATATCGATTGAGGTTGAAAGATGTGAAGCTGCGGATCAGGGAAATGCACATATCTACGAAGTGCGTGTGATCGATACCGGGGTTGGCATCGCTGAGGATGAAATCGACACCATTTTTGATGACTTCTACACCAGCGACCCCTCAATCGGTCGCACGGCCGGAGGGACCGGGCTTGGCCTGGGGATCGCCCGTCGGTTCGCGCAGGCGATGGGTGGCGAGCTTGGGGCAGAAAGCACATTGGGCGCCGGCAGCGTTTTCTGGTTGCGGTTGCCATTGCAGTCGTCGGCGCCCGACCAGTTGCTTGACGCTGCTCAAATCAGTACCAAGACCGTTCGCCCCCTGAACCTGTTGGTTGTCGAAGACAACGAGATCAACCTCGAGGTTATCTGCAACATGCTGGCGCTGGACGGTCACCGTGTGACGACAGCAAAAAACGGGCAGGTCGGCGTCGATAAGGCCAAGGGACAGCGCTTTGACGCGATCCTGATGGATATCAGTATGCCAGTGATGGATGGGCCAACCGCTGCGCATCATATTCGTAACGGTCAGGGGCAATCGGCAGATGTGCCGATTATTGCGGTGTCGGCCAACGTTCTTCCAGACGCAGTTGAGGCCTTTCGCGCCGCTGGAATGACGGCTTTCATCGGCAAGCCAATTTCGATAGACGCCCTGCGCAGGGCGCTTTCGATGGTCACGCAACCCGAGATGCAGGTTTCGCAGAGTGTGCAGCCTGATCCATTGGCAGAGTTGAAAGACAGCGTCGGGCCTGAGGTCTTTGCCCGCCTTCATGCCAAGTTTATTGCCGAAGGGGATGAGTTCATTGGATGGCTCGAAACCCGAGCATTTGATCGGTCAGATTCGAATGAGCTCGCACGGGCCTGCCACAAACTGGCCGGTAGTGCGGCGACCTTCGGGGCAGAAGAGTTTCGAGAGGCGTTAGTTGCGGTAGAGATTGCAGCAAAAGAACACAAAGACATCACTGACAAGCTCGCTGCAGTCTCCACCGCTTGGGAGCGGGCGAAATCATCGCCCGCTCGGGATTGATTTACGGGGCCAGCAGCGCCGCAGCACCGACGATACCAACCGCACGGGCAACCTCGGTCAGGCCGGTCACCTTGCTGTCGTAGCAAGCAATGGCATCACCCGGCAGAACATAGGGGTCATAGTCATCCCGATCCCCGCGCCGCAGCAGTTTTTCGATATTGCGTTCAATGACGATCGAGTTGCCTGTCATCGGGTTGCGGGTGAACAGGACCGCGCTGCGATTGGCATTGGTGGTCTTGGCTCCGCCGACACAGTTGGTGTCGACAACCGCCTGAAGATAGCGCGTGCCATAGGGAACTTCGCGCACGTCGCGTCCGATGGCCGATTCAGCGTTTCCGGTGGCTGGTTGAGTGAGGTTTGACATGTACAGCGTTACACCGGGCGGGCTGATCGGACTGGGACGCATCAAGTCATCCTGGAAACATCCTCGGCTGTTGACCACGATCTTGTCCCCGGTCAGCAGCATAATGTCGGTCGGGTCGGTGCCTTCGAACACACCGCGCAGATCCATACGATAGATCGTGCCGTGACGGTGCAGCTCGACCGCTGACAGATCAGCATCCGGGCGTACGCCTCCAGCGGAACGAATGGCAACCGACAGGTTGCGCGCCTCGGTCGAGGCTCCCAACACACCCTGACGTCCTCGATCCAGCGCGTCGCCGGGGATGCCTCCGATCTCAACCGAGTGGGGTTCAAACACTGCACCTTGCACGCCGACAGTAACCGAGGCGAAGTCGCTAATGCGCGCCGTTACGCGCGGCGTGCTGTCATAGAACTGCGCCTCCACCAGAACACGGGCCACATCCCGCTCCACCTGTTCGGTTGTTCGACCCTGCGCGCGCACCGGTGGCAGGTAGGGCAGCTTCAGGTCGCCATCGCGAGACACAACGTAGGTGTCGCTGAGAAGTTCGTCACCGTCGATTGTGATCTGCACCATGTCATTGCGCGAAAGCTTTTCGCCCAACAGCGGACTAAGAGCAGGCTGTGACCATTTGGCAAAGGCGCTTGCGCCTTGATCCCCGGCCTGAGACCGACATGCGCGCCCGTTCATATGCTCCGATTGCAGCAAAGGCGCGTTTGCAAGGCGCCGCGATGGGGACCGGTACTGGGCTTGATAGCTTTCGCCCTTCGCGACGGATTCGATGTTGCGCGGGGTCTTCATGCTACTACAGCCCGACAGAGCAATTGCGCTGACGGTTCCTAAAACCAAAACTTTGAAATGTCGTATCATTTTCAACTCTCCTGAACTGCATCCACAGCTACAGCAGTGCTTTCCTATGTGTCAGACCGGCATCGGGATTGCCGCCTATCCCATTCGGATAGGTCGCTCACCGGATGGTTCGTTCGGCTGTCCACCCGCGTCTGGGACAGAGACTTCGCCGCCAATTAAAACTGAGCTCAACACTGTTTTTGGACATCTGGTGAGATGACTCAGCGATTGGCACATTCCGGTTTCTTGCAGCACCTGCTGGCTTACGCGGCGTCTGAAGTTGCGGCAAAAGCCTCGCGTCTTGTTGTGGTCGTCGTAGTGGCCCGCAATCTCAGCCCCGAGGCGATCGGTCTGGCTGCTGCTGCCCTTGCGGCGGGGGATATCCTCAAGGCGCTCACCGAGAACGGTGTGGGTCAAAGGATCATCCAAGCCCCGCGGGTCGAGCTGGAACAGCGTTGCAACTCCGCAAATCGTATTTTCTGGGGCTGGTGTGGAGGACTATTTCTGCTGCAGGTGACTATCGCTGCGGTCCTCTACGCGATGGGGCATCAGACTTTGGCGCTGCTTCTCGCCATTCTGGCCGGAGAATATCTGTTTATGCCTGCAGGTTTGGTGCAGGCTGCGCTTGCGATGCGCGAAGGCAAGCTGCAACAGACTGCCGCCATTGCCGGAGGTCAAGTGGTTGGTGCGAATGTCATGGCGGCTCTTCTGGCGCTGCTCTGGGCCTCGCCGCTGGCCTTGGTGCTGCCCCGGTTGCTGGCCGCCCCGATCTGGCTGGTCTTGATGCGCCGCCTGCGCCCCTGGGCGTCGGACGCGAAACACGGGTTTGCCGCCCTGCGTCCCTTTGTTGGTTTCGGCTGGGCCGTTCTGGGGGTCGAGATTGTCAAAGTTCTGCGTCTACAGGCCGACAAACTTGTCGTCGGTGCGATGCTTGGGGCTGAAAGCCTTGGCATCTACTTCATGGCCTTCAACGCCGGGCTCGGTTTGGCGACTTCTTTCACGCAGGCTTTCTCGGTTGTTCTGTTCCCACACCTTTGCGCGGCTGAGGACAAGACCAAGGCGCTGCGTCACGGGCTCGGCACGTCCCTCCTGGTGCTGAGCCCGCTTGTTCTGCTGCAAGCTGCTCTTGCGCCGGTCTATGTGCCACTGCTGCTGGGCGCAGAGTGGCAGCAGATTTCACCGGTGGTCACTGTTCTTTGCCTTGCGGCTTTGCCCAGTGTCATCTGGTCCGCTGTAGCGGGTTGGCTGCGGTCCGAGAACCGCGCGATCACAGAGCTGCGGGTAAGCGCTGCACTTGCTTTTGCACTGATCCTCAACACCGCGGTCATGGCTCCTTTCGGGCTGATGCCGGTGGCGATCGGATACCTGCTGACCAGTACTGTCCTGATGCTGACGGCTTCTTGGGTGCTGCTGCCTCGGGATCACAAAACAACAGAAAGGTTCGGCTTCCAATGACCCGCTTTACCATCATCATTCCGTTTCACAGCGATGCGGACACAATCGCCGACACGCTGACCAGCATTCGCACGCAAAGCTTTCCGAATTGGGAGGCGATCTGCGTCGGCGACCGCCCCTCGAAGGCATGTTTGTCTGTGGTGTTGGATCACATCGCGCAAGACCCACGCATCCGGGTCGCTGGCAGCCCGCTTGATGGCCCAAGTGCGGCCCGCAACTATGGGGCCGAGTTGGCCAAAGGTGACATACTGGCGTTCTGTGATGCAGACGATCTGTGGCACAAGTACAAGCTGGCGCAGCTAAACGAGGCCTTCCAACCCGCCTCTACGGATGCAGTCTTTGGGCAGATCCGGTTCTTCGCCGATCAGCCCGGAGATTCTCAGACGTGCTCGACCGTTCCTGACGCACCACTGACCATTCAGGACCTGTTGGCCGAGAACCCGGTCTGCACCATGTCCAATCTTTCGATCCGCCGCGAAGTCTTCAACGCGATCGGCGGCTTGGACGCAAGAACGGTGCATAACGAAGACTTGGAGCTGTTGATCCGCCTCGCAGGTGAGGGCTTTACCATCAAAGGCGTCGACCGGTTTCAGGTCTGGTATCGCACCAATGCCGGTGGATTGTCCTCGAACCTTAATGCAATGCGCGCTGGGCGGGCCTACGCGGTAAAAACGGCTGCGTCATATGGCGTTTTCCCGTCGCGGTCGTCCGAAGCCGTCTATTTGCGATATCTCGCGCGCCGGGCATTGCGATTGGGGCATCAGAGCCAGGCTCTGTCCTATACACGCAACGGCCTGGGTTTGCATGCGCGTAGTTTCCTGCTGCCTCTGCGCCGGGGTCTGCCCACCGCGGCAGGGGCAACACTGGCCCCGATCCTGCCGCAAGTGATCAAACGCACGTTGTTTTCATGAGAATTCTGAAGGAGATCACCATGCCCACCGCATCTATCGTCGTACCTGCCTACAATGCCGAAACTACTTTGGCCGAAACACTCGCCTCGCTGCAGGCGCAGACCCATGACGATTTTGAAATTATCATCGTCGACGACGGATCCCAGGATACAACCCCGACGATTGCTCGCGCGCATCAAAGCGACCCGCGCGTACGACTTGTTCAGCAGGCCAATCGAGGGCTGGCGGGCGCCAGAAACACCGGCATCGCTGCCGCGTGCGGAACGTTCATCGGCTTTTGCGATGCCGACGATCTGTGGATGCCCGAGAAGCTTGCGGCTCATATTCACCATCTCAAGAAAGAGCCGGACGTGGGGATAAGTTACTCCGGCAGTGCCTTGATCGACGAGGCGGGGTGTATGATAGGGATCAAACAAACACCCCGCCTGAAGAATGTGACCGCAGCCCATGTTCTGAACCGTAACCCGATTGGCAATGGATCGGCGGCCGTTATTCGTAAGACTGTGCTTGAGGCTCTGGCCTATCGCCCGACTTTTGAGACCGAGCGGGATTGGGTCTTCGATGAGACCTTCAGGCAGTCCGAAGACATCGAATGCTGGATGCGGCTGATGTTGACGACCGACTGGCAGATCGAAGGCGTTCCGGGGCTTATGACCCACTACCGGATCAGCGCGGGCGGGCTGTCGGCGGCTTTGGATCGTCAACTGGAGGCGTGGGAGAGGATGGTCGCGAAACTACGTCCGCTTGACCCTGAATTCTTCGCCCGGCACGAACACTCGGCCCGTGCTTATCAGCTGCGCTATCTGGCACGGCGGGCCATCACCAACCTCGACCGCGACATAGCTTGGGAGTTGTCTGAGCGCAGCTTCAACGAAAGCCTCCGCCCCGTGCTGGAAGAACCTTTGAAGTCGTTCAGTACTTTCGCCGCAGCCATTGTTTTGAAAACGTTTGGACCCGGCCCGATCAATCGAGTTGGGCAAATGAAATCCAAGCTTCTGTCGATCTAAGAAGGGCATCATCATGAAAAAGAAAAAGATTCTCCATCTGGTTGACGACACGACGGCGGGCGGAGTTATGCGGATGCTCGACCATCTTATGACGCAACCCGATCTGTCCGAGGCGGTTGAGCAAAAAGTTTTGAAGGTCAAACGTACCGCGTTTTCTTGGGGCAAACTGAAGGCGGATGTCATTGTATCCCATGTCGTGCCAAGCTGGAGAAGCCTGCCAGCGTTCTCAGCCCTTCGTGCCTTGCATGTCGACACAGAACTGGTCCATGTCGAGCACAGCTATACCCGGGCGTTCACCACCCTAAACGTCCCGCATAAACGTCGGTTTTTTGCGATGCTTCGCGTGATCTATTCCTTATTTGATAAGGTTGTCGCGGTCAGCCATACGCAGTCGGAATGGATCAAGGAACGTCGTCTGACAGAGCCGGAAAAGCTGGCCGTTGTTCCTCCTACCGTTGATCTTGAGCAGTTGGCTCGCAATACGACGCCCCCCAGATCCACGACCAAAATCGGTGCCATCGGGCGTCTGGAGCGGCAGAAAGGCTTTGACATCCTGATTCAGGGTTTCCGATCAACCTGCTCGCCAGAGGCGCGTTTGTTGATCTTTGGTGAAGGCAGTCAGCGATCATACCTTGAAGAGCTGGCAGAGGGTGATCCGCGCATTGAATTTCGGGGCTACGTGGATGACCCAGCAGAGGCCTATCAAGCAGTCGATATCGTCGCGATCCCGTCGCGGTGGGAGGCGTATGGGCTTGTGCTGGACGAAGCGCTTGCAGCACAGCGGAACGTGATAGCCAGTAAAGTTGATGGCTTACGTGACCGTGAGGGAGATACGAGAGTCTCTTTCTGTAACCTTGACCCTCATGAATGGGGGCGTGCGATCAATGAATTCCTGTTTTCTGGCGGTATTGAGATAAGCAGCTGAAACAAAGCCTGTGAGCCTCCCCCACTGAACTGGTCCACCGTTATGTTTAGGAAACGGAGGACCACG